>CAVRSS010000127.1:0-45077 GCA_963723755.1 uncultured Alphaproteobacteria bacterium
GCCCGCCATGCGATCGAAAACATGCCGCGCATCGGTCTCGGGGCCGTAACGCTCGCGCTCGGGCAATTCGGCGAGCGCCTGCTTGTCGGGGACCGACCGCCACAACCACGACGGCACGCAGTTCTCTTCAATGCGCTTCAGCCGCGCCGGCACTCCGGCCTTGCGGAAATATTTCTGCGCCAGGATGTCGGTGGCAACCTGACTCCATTGTTCGGGCACAAGAAAGCCATCAAGCTGGAAAACCACTTTGCCGTCTGGATTTTTCAGTTCACTCGTGGCCTGCCTGAACGCGATGTCCGCATAAGGAGACTGACCGCTCTTCGTGAAGCGCCGTTCGATCCGCATGAAGTTCTCTCTGTATCAGGCGAGCAAGCCGCCTTAGTTGCCCCAAACTCACGCAACAGAACAAAACTCACGCAACGTTCTCAAACTCACCTGCGGTTTCACCCGAAAGCGCTCACGAAAATCAAGACCTAAGAAACAGGACACGACGGCGAAAACGCTCCGCACATTATTGTGAGCCGCCGACACACAGGCAGGCAAAAACGCATCCAAAACGGACGTACAGAACTGCCAACGGTGCTAGATTTTTTTGTGAAAGAAGCCGCCTGGACGGCCGGCGGAAAAACTGCCGCCGCGTCCTCCTTGAAGGACGCCCCCGCTGGCGGCAAGTACAGAAGCTAGCCAATTCGGCTTCGCAATGCTGTCACAATGGGGCAACAGCACCTAATCTTTGTGCCGATTGCGAGGAGGGACCCAACATCTTGTGGCTATCCTGTGAAAAAGAGGCTGGCCGGATTACATAATCTGGGGAAAAACAAACTCCCGTCTTGCAACAAAAAAAGGCCCCACACACGAACCATTCGCGGTGAGGCGCTTGTCCAACAATCAGAAACAGCTTAGTCTTTCTTGATAGCCTTGAAGAGCTGGCAATAACCGTTTGGATTGATTTCGCCATCGACAAGCTTGCAGCTGGCGGGAGCCTCGAAGTTGGCACATTTTGAGCACTGCTGCCCGTCTTTGGGCTCCTGCTGGTAGTGAACGTCCTTCTGCTTAACCTTAGCTTCCGCCGCCGTTATGCCCGAGAGCAAAACCGGTACGGCGCCCGCTACGACCAGAGCCCCCCGCAGTACAACGCGGCGGGATACTTTTTTATCTTTATTCATCCAAACGATCTCCTTGGAGCGAAGTCCTACCTTCAACCCGTAAATCTTCACACAACACTTCCCGCTTAAGACCGAATTAAGTTTCATTTAACCCCCCAATACGACGTTTTGTGGTGCAGTATCGACCCATACGAAAGAAGACAAGCAGTAGATCAACGAGGAGTTTTTGCGGACACCTCCAACTGCAGCATAAGTTTTCGGCGAAACGTTCGTAATTAATACAACTTGCCTGTGGATAAGTCTAAAATGCACCCTTGATACAAATTTATACAATTACGCGGTCATACGAAGAGGTTGGAAGCGCAACACAGCCCTTGGTTGCGCCAACCAGCCTATGCTTTTGCCTTGAAGAGACCACACCAGCCATCCGGGTTGATTGGTCCTTCGACAAGCGAGCATGCAGATGGCACAACGAAATTGCCGCAGCTGGAGCAGGAGTTTCCACCGTTAGGAGTTTCCCGGTAAGAGACAGACTGCTTGGGCACTTTGCGGACGCTTTTCCATCCCCGAAAGCAAAGCCGGCACGGCCCTGCCACGGCAACAGCCCCGCGCAGCACGAGACGGCGGCTGACTTTGTTGGTGTTATTCATTGCTTTTTCTTTCTTACTCAGACTGAAGTCCTCACATTAGACCATAAATGCTAGCATGAACCTCAAGCTCGGGGTTGACGCTAGTCAAGAGCGCAATGAAACTCTCAAAAACAGAAAGGCCAGTGCGGGCGCCAAGCCTTGCGCTGATGTAGCGACAGGCTGCGAGCTGTTGGTGATTCACATGGAGAAACCCCGGGCGGCGGTAAACCGCGGCCCGGGTGATCTAATCTACGCACTTCAGGTGGGGTTGTCGGACGCTGCTTGAATTCGGGTGGGCTGTCTACTTCTGCAATGTAACAAAGTTCGACGGCTTCCCGGCGTGAGAAGGGGTGGGATTGCGACGAATGAATATAAACGCTGTTCATTATGGGAAAGAGCGTATCCGCCTTTGATGGAATCAAAGGCGGCCACTAAGCGGTCGTGCGCCTTTACCGGAAGGTCTCGTCGCACTTTCCCGGACGCGCTCTATCGATTCCGATTAAAGGCGGCCTATCTGGGCGTCTCCTTCGCAGACGTTTCCCCGCCTGGCTTGAAGTCGAGTGCCACGCCATTCATGCAGTAGCGCTGGCCTGTGGGCTGCGGTCCATCCGGGAAGACGTGGCCCAAGTGAGCATCGCATCGCGCACAGCGCACTTCGGTTCGGCGCATCAGGAATGAACGGTCCTCGTGCTCGTGGACGGCGTCATCGTTCATCGGCTTATAGAAGCTTGGCCAGCCGGTGCCGGACTAACTTGGAATCGGACACGAAAAGAGGCGCGCCGCAGCACACACATGTGAAAATCCCCTCGCGCTTCTCGTTGTTGAGAGGGCTCGTACCCGCACGCTCGGTACCATGCTCGCGCGTGACCTTATACTGCTCGGGCGTTAACTGCGCCCGCCACTCTGCATCACTCTTTTTGACGTGCTCCGCCATCGGACCCAACCTCTTCGCGATCTCTTCCCCCCTTATTGGTAAACTCCGCCAGACTTTTTAAGGGCTTCGGGATGGCGACGGTATGCTTTTGAAGCTCACATCCAGGTCATCGCCACAGGCGGCAACTCGTTGATTTGAGCATCGTGCGTTTGATTGGCGCGAGCGTCTGAATGCTTGTTTTGTATCAATTTGCGAATGACGGCATCTGTGCACCTTGTCCCTGACGCTTTCGTCTTCATTCCTTCATCTGAAGATCTTCGGCGATATCGCCTTGCCGGGAGGTTAACGAGAGCTTCAATAATGATCAGCGCGATGAACGAACGGTTTACCCAAAGGCTTGCGGAAGTCGTCCAAGATGGCGATGGCCGATCGGCGATGCACGCCTATCGTTAACGGACGCGGGCGCTGCCGTGATCGTCGCCCGGTTCGCGAGCGAAGGGAGACGCGCCCTTACGCAAAACGGTTGATTAAGGGAGCCATGCCTCTTCGAATGCGCTTAGGGTCTTGCGCCAAAGCGGCTGCTGTGGCACGTTCGGCACCGGTTCGCTGCAGTAGCTCAGTGGTAGAGCACCCCCTTGGTAAGGGGGAGGCCGAGAGTTCAATCCTCTCTTGCAGCACCACTCTTCTCCATCTTGGGATCGGACCCTGAAGTTTTGAGCGGCGTGTGTTCGCTCTTGAAATCTATTCCTGCACCCCGCCAACGGCCTTGAGATCGCGGATTTGCGGAATTCTGGTCAGTCTCTTGAAATAAGGGGGAAAATGTTAAGCGCCGCCGCCCTAACGGGAAGGCCGGGAGTTCGATCCTCTCTTTGCTGCACCATTGAGACCCAAGAAAAATCAAGGGCTGGACGAGCCACACCTCAGAACACATGTTGTCGGCTCTCGCGACGACGCGGGGGGCAAATACTTCTGGAGGAGCCGTGACCAGTACTCCCAAACTTTCAACCACCTTGTGGTTCGACAAAGACGCCGAAGCCGCGGCGCAGCATTACACCACAGCGATCCCCGGCTCGGAGATTTTGGGGATTGAGCGTTACGGCAAAGCGGGTCCCATGCCGGAGGGCTCGGTGATGCTGGTGAGTTTCCGGCTCGGCGGCCAAGACTTTATCGCGTTGAACGGCGGCCCGCGGTTTACACCCAACGAGAGCGTGTCTTTCACGATCTACTGCGGCGACCAGGCCGAAGTTGACCGCCTTTGGAGCCATATGTCCGAAGGCGGCAAGACGAGCCAATGCGGTTGGCTCAAAGACCGTTGGGGCTTTTCGTGGCAGATCGTGCCCAGGCGCTTTGTCGAACTCATGACCTCCTCCTCATCCGAAGCGAAGGCTCGCGTGTTTGGCGCGATGATGAAAATGACCAAGTTCGACATTGCCGAGCTTGAGCGGGCAGCGCAGGCGGAAAGCGCCTGAACGCTTCCCCTTGAACGAGGCGCCGCCCTGTGTGGTCAAGCATAAATTGTCGGTAGATCTCGCCTTGCGAGGCGAGATCTACTTGCAACATCAAATATTGCAATATCATGGCTGCCCGGCCAAGGGTCGCCCTTGGGACCGAAATCTCTTGCGCTGCTAACCGAGCAGACAACACCTTTCCGCTGCTGAGCGCCTCAGCGCACCCGGTTCACGTCGCGGACAGCGCCGCGCGCGGCGCTCGTCGCCATCGCGGCATAAACCTTGAGAGCCTGACTGACCTCCCGCTGCCTGTCGAGCGGATGCCACGCCGCGACGCCTCGCGCTTCCACTGCCTTGCGCCGCGATGCAAGCTCCGCCTCGCCGAGCCGAACGTCGATGGCGCGCGCTGGGATATCGATATCGATGATATCCCCCGGCTCGATGAGGGCGATGGCACCGCCTTCGGCTGCCTCCGGCGAGACATGCCCGATGGAGAGTCCCGATGTGCCGCCCGAGAAACGCCCATCCGTAATCAACGCACACGCCTTGCCGAGGCCCATGCTCTTCAGATAGCTGGTCGGATACAGCATCTCCTGCATGCCGGGACCGCCGATAGGGCCTTCGTAGCGGATGACGACGACATCCCCGGCCTTCACGCCGCCGCCGAGGATTCTTGTCCACGGCCTCCTCCTGGCTTTCGCACACCACGGCGGGGCCGGAAAATTTGAGGCTGCTTTCATCAACGCCGGCGGTTTTCACGATGCAGCCATCGGTCGCGATATTGCCGTAGAGCACCGCCAGACCGCCATCCTGCGAAAAGGCGCTTTCGGCTGAGCGGATCACGCCCTTCGCGCGGTCGAGATCGAGGGCATCGGACCGCTTCGACTGGCTGAAAGCCTCCGTGGTCCGCACGCCACCCGGCGCTGCGCGGTAGAATTCTTGAACTTTGCTATTTTCGGGTCCGGCTGATATCCCACTCATCGAGCGCTTCGACCATGGTCCGGCGCATGCACGGTGGGGCACTCGCGATGGATGAGCCCGGCGCGATCAAGCTGGCCAAGGATCGCCATGACGCCGCCCGCCCAATGCACGTCCTCCAGATGGACGTCGCTTTTGCTCGGGGCGACCTTGCATAGACAGGGCGTGCGACGGGACAGCCGATCGATGTCGGCCATCGTGAAGGGAATGCCGCCCTCCTCCGCCGCCGCGAGCAGATGCAGGACCGTGTTCGTCGAGCCGCCCATCGCGATATCGAGCGTCATCGCATTTTCGAACGCCTCGAAATTTGCGATCGAGCGCGGCAGTGCGCTTTCATCGTCGCGCTCGTAGTAGCGTTGGCGAGGTCCACGATGCGGCGGCCGGCTTCGAGAAAAAGCTCCTTGCGGTCGGCATGGGTCGCGACGAGCGTGCCGTTTCCTGGCAGCGACAGGCCCAGCGCTTCGGTCAGGCAGTTCATGGAATTCGCCGTGAACATGCCCGAGCACGATCCGCATGTGGGGCAGCTTTCGCGCTCATAGGCGAGCGCCTCCTCGTCGCTGACGTTCTTGTCCGCGCCCTTGATCATGGCGTCGATCAGGTCCACGGCGATGGTCTTGCCCTTCACCGTGACCTTGCCGGCCTCCATCGGGCCGCCCGAGACGAAGATCGCCGGAATGTTGAGCCGCAGCGCCGCCATCAGCATGCCGGGGGTGATCTTATCGCAATTGGAAATGCAAACGAGAGCGTCGGCGCAGTGCGCGTTGGCCATGTATTCGACCGAGTTGGCGATCAACTCGCGGCTCGGCAGCGAATAGAGCATGCCGCCTGGCCCATCGCGATGCCGTCGTCGATGGCGATGGTGTTGAATTCCTTGGCGACGCCCCCCGCCCTCTCGATCTCGCGCGCCACAAACTGGCCGAGATCCTTCAGGTGAACATGCCCCGGCACGAACTGCGTGAAGGAATTGGCGATGGCAATGATGGGCTTGCCGAAATCCTCATCCTTCATGCCAGTGGCGCGCCAAAGCCCGCGCGCGCCTGCCATGTTGCGGCCATGGGTGGAGGTTCTTGAGCGATATTGGGGCATTGGGAGACCCTCAAAGGCGGCGCGCGATGGCGCGGCGTCCGCGGATTTAGAGCGGGAAGAAGCGGTAGATACGCTCTCAGGCGTTGGACGTCAATTCTGTGGCGTGCGCCGGTATTGAGGATTTGGACTGCCCTTGGAGAGCCTCAGCCGTTCAAAAGGCCCTGCATAGAGCAAGCTTTCCCAGCGGGTATCTCCTCGCGCTGTGCATGCTCCGTCCATTGTTGATTGCAAAAGCAATTCTTCGAACGTGCCGCGCCGCTCCGGGTTCTGTTCGGCGGTGTGGAGTGACGTGAATTCGCCTACTGCTCAACGAGATGCGCACGCGAGGGTGCAGGGTCAAACCTATCGGCGAAATACTGCGTTTCGTTGGCCACAAGCCCTTCGCGGAATTCCATGATGCTCACCGCGTAAGATGGTATGCCGTCATAGGTCAGTACGAATTCAGTGATCCAGAGATCGCCTCTGCCGATAATTTTCCGGACCGTAAAGCGCTTCTTGTTTGGCTGGACAAATCGGCTCTCTTGAATGTTATGCCGGCCGCGGATCCGCTCGCCCGACTGCGGATAATAAAGCACAGCATCCTCGCGGTAGATTTCATGTTCGACCTTGAAATCGCCCGCGTCCGAAGCACTCCAATGGCGCTCCAGCGCCGCCCGCACGGTTCGATCATCCATCTCAATCACCCGCCTACGCTTCCGGCTACCATTTCGGGATCGCTGAATTCATTGCGCTGTACGCTATTCTAAGAGGTGGGACGCTGTTGCCGATCGCGCCAGTCGTGAGTCGCTCACGATGCGGGGATTGCGGTTTGGTTTAACGCGCGCCGCCTTAGCTGTCGATCTCAGGCTCTTTGCCGTCGGAGTCGAGCTGCAGATGCCCGCGCATGCTCTTCTTGAGACGCTCCAGATACCCCGAGCGCTTCTTGCCATATTGCAGCACGCGCGCCTTTTCGAGCGTCACGAGGCCGCTTTCCATCATGTCATCGAGGATGGGCAGGAACGCGTTGATCTTCTCTTCGGAGTTGCAGATTTCGATGACAACAGGCCGGTCATCCTTGCCGAATAAATGCGGCTGGTGCATGCGGCTCGATTGACCATAGCCGACAGGCCCCTTGAGAACCGTGGCCCCGGCGAGGTGCATTTCGCGCGCCTTTGCGACGATGGCGCGATAGAGAGGCTCCTCGACGCCATAGCGGTCGTCGGCGCCGGTGAAGATGCGAAGCAGCACGGCTTCATGCGGCACGTCCATGCTCACGTCCTTCCCTCGCTTTTCGTGCGGCGTCCTACGCGCGCCATCCGAACTTTCTCCAACGTCACGAGGCCGGTGCCGATCATTGTGTCGAGCTTGGGCAGGAACGCGTCGATCTTCTCTTCGACATCTATAATCTCGACAATGGCCGGGAGGTTGCCCGGCGCGTCGACATTGGACTTATCGTTGATGCGATCGCCATGGCCGTAGCTCAGCGGCCCGTGGAAGACGGTTGCGCCGGCGAGCCTTGCCTTGAAAGCGGCGTCGACGATGGCGCGATGAAGAGGGCGTCCTGCGGCGCGGTCAGCCTCGCCGATGAAAACACGAAGAAGCACGGCGTCCCGAGGTGCTTCCATCTCCTGCCCTCCAGATCGCGAGGTATGAGTGTAAATGCAAAATGGAGGCTTGTTAAGCGCGGGTGAAGCGCCTCACTCGCTTTCAAGCTGGTACTCGGCTTTCACGCCCGGATGAATGATCGCAGCCTGGAGCGACAGCAGGATCAGGCTGGCGTCGAGGCCCTCGCCTGCTTGAAGGGCGACCTCGATCCGGCGTTCAGCCGCAGTCGCTGCAACCTCGCCGTTGGCCGCGGCGAACGCCTCGTGTCCAAGCGCGCAGTAAGCGAGGAGCACCGCGATCTTGCCATAGTCTACCGGCGCGGGATCTTCGCCTTTCGCGTCCTTCAGCAGGTTGAGCACGGTCAGCTTGACGGCATCGGGAACAAGGTTGGGATGAAGATCGAAGGCGCGCAGCGCCTTGTCGAGCGAGCGCAAATCTTCCGATCGCCCGAAGACGCCGAACATGCCAAGCGAAGAGTTGCGGCGGCGTGCCATGATAAGCCCCGATGTCGTTGCGACTGCCTCGATTACTAGATCAACCCGCCTTCAATCGGAATCGATTAAAGGCGGAAAAGTTGATCGATTCCAAGCACGGTTTGCCGGGCGCCGGCCGATTGCGGGGTTAATCCGGCGCTGAGTACTTTTGTAAGCAATCGACCAATGGCGGCATCTGTCATTCTCCGGATCGGCTTTTTGCTTGCGTGTTTGCCGGAAGCTTCCGCCGTTGATTTTAGGAAAATGCGCTTTACCAGGAGGTAAACGAAAATAACGCATTGATTTTAAACGGAAAAAACTGAAGGCGGTTGACGCGGCGGCAGCTGCAAAAGGAGCGGCCAAGGTTAACGGGCTGGTCCAAAAACATAATTAACGGATTTCTTCGCGCCGCGCTTTTTCGCAAAAAGCGCTTCTATTGGCACGATTTCAGGCGGGAAATAATTCCGGGGCGTGGGGCGCGTGGGAATTAACCATAATCGGGTTAATTCACCCCCCTGCCGCAACGCAACGTTCACCATGTTCGGCCTGATTAGGGCCGCCGTCATACAACAACCAGCATTTTTGTATACAACGTCAGGGTACGCTTGACGCCAAATGGTCCAAAAGTCTTTCACGAAGAAGCGGCTATCCCCTTAAGTGATGTCTTAGATCAACCGCCCCTATGGACTGACCCAAGGCCCCTCACCCCCGCCCCTCCCGCGAGGGGAGAGGGAGAATTTGCCACCGCTTCGCCCCGCTAAGAGGAAACCCATTCGGCCGCAACGCAGCCGGGTGGCCGGAGCAGGCGCGGGCCACGCAGCAACGCCAAAAAATTTCATCCAAGGCGGGTCGGCTGGGCCGGCTTTCGACGCAGACTGCTCTCGTCAAATCCGCTTCATTCCAGGAAAAAGCGTGCCCCGCCCTCCCTGCAAAACGCGCCTTCGGCGGCGGCTGCAGAGGATCAATCTAGTCCGTGAGCTGTTATAGGCCAACCATGCGCGGAAGCCGCGCCTGGAAAGGAGGTCGCGTGTCCCGTCCATTCCCCAAGAACGAACCCATGCTGCAGGGCGCCTTCGCGCCTGTCTTCGTCGAGGGCGACTTGTCCGACCTTCCCGTGACCGGCGACATTCCGAAATCGCTCAACGGCACGCTCTACCGCAACGGCCCGAACCCGCAGTTCGCCCCGCGCGGCCATTTTCATTGGTTCGGGGGCGACGGCATGGTGCATGCCTTTACGCTGGAAAATGGGCGCGCCACCTACCGCAATCGCTGGGTTCGAACGCCGCGATTCGAGCTGGAAAGGAAGGCAGGCGAGGCCCTGTTCGGCGGGTTCGGCGATCCCTCCAAGACAGATCCGAGCGTGATCGGCAAAGATTCCGGCTTGGCCAACACACACATCATCTACCACGCGGGCAAGCTCCTGGCGCTGGAAGAAGCCCACCTCCCCTTCGAGCTGACCCGCAGGCTGGACTCCATTGGGTATGACACCTTTGGCGGCGTTCTTCCCACGACCGTCGAAGGCCGCTTCACCGCCCATCCAAAAATCGATCCTGAAAATGGCGAGCTCGTTGGTTTCTCCTATTCGGGGGGCGGCATCCTCGGCACAAGAATGAGCCTCGTCATCGTCGCCGCAACCGGCGAACTTGTCCGCCAGGACTTTTTCGAAGCGCCCTACTGCTCGTTCGTCCACGACTTCTTCATGACAAGCGATCACATCGTCTTCCCGATCCTTCCGCTGGCGGGAGACATGAGCCGCGCCAGGCGCGGCGGTCCGGCCTATGCCTGGGACCCAAGCAAACCCGCGCTTCTTGGCGTGGTCGGGCGGCGCGCCCCGATCCACTCCCTGAAGTGGCATCCGATCCCGCCCTGCTATGTCTTTCACACCGTCAACGCCTGGTCGGATGGCGGCTCGATCCATTGCGACGTCATAAAATACGAAAGAGCGCCCCTCTTTCCCGATGTTGAGGGTAATCCCCCTCCGTCCGGCCAGATAAGGGGCGTGCCCGTCCGCTGGTCCATCGATCTCACCGGCAAGACCGATGATGTGAAGGAAACCCAACTCACAGATGTATCGGGGGAAATGCCCCGGCTGGACGAGCGCCGCGCAGGCGTCGAATACCACCGCGCCTTCTACAATGCCTTTAGCCCGGATGCATCCTCTACACAGGCGTCATTCAACGCTGTCGCCCAGTTGGACCTCGCATCGGGCCGGACGGCCTCCTTCTCTGTCCCGGATGGTGACGCGCTCAGCGAACCCGTCTTTACACCGCGCTCGACGAAATCGCCTGAAGGCGATGGCTTTCTGCTCACGGTGCAGTACATCCGCGACGAGAACCGAAGCGACTTGCTGATCCTCGACACCTCCGATTTGCAGAAAGGCCCCATCGCTCGCGTTCATCTCAGTCACCGCGTGCCCACCGGGTTTCATGGCAGCTGGGTTCCATCGCCCTGAAGACGGAGCCCGATTTCCATAGCGATTTAACCTCATGTCAATTCATCAACTTTTCAAATCCGAATAGAGTTCAATAAAAACAAGATGCCGTCGATGAAAAATTGGACCGCGCCATAAGCCTAGCTCAGACCAGCATGACCAGCTGACGAAAATCTGTCTCTTGAATTATACGGATAGGATAGCCTTGGGTTGCTAGTTCTTCAGCCTTTCGGTGTTTTGCGCTTTTTTCGTTTCCCGCAAGGCGACGGACATCTGCATCGCCCACTACAAGGATCGTGGTTTCCTTCTTGACACTAGGAACGACTCTGCAACCGACGGACGCCGCCAAATCGGCTGCTTCCTGCCGAGTAATCGCCAGTGTTCCCGTGAAGACGATTACCTCTCCGGACATCGGCCCCTCCGGATTCCCATCACGTCGGATAGCGGCGCCAGAACTGCCCCTGGCGGGATCAATGGGCTGCCGAACTCTTTTCAGCCATCCGTCTAGATCAAGCCCGCTCACCTTCATTGCCGCAAGCAGGACCTGGCCGGATGCCTTTGCATCTTCGAGTGCATTGTGGTGCTGAAATTTGTAGCCAATCCTCTTGCATACGGGGGCGAGCCCGTAGCCGTTATGAGCGCACTCCTTCCATGTCCGGCGGGCTACTCGCGCTGAATTGAGCCAAGTACATGCTGGCTCGGTAACGTCCCAGCGACGAGAAGCCTGATGTGTCGCCACTCTGTCGAAATGGGTGTGGCTAACCGCAATTTTACCTCGCACCATTTCGTTAAGGGTAACCGCGGCCTGGGCATAAGTGGGGGCACCTAAAACATCGCCTTCGTTAATCCCGTGAATTGCGACGTTGAAGCCATCAAAATAATCCTGCGGGTTGACAAGGGAATACCACTCATTTGCGACTTCCCCACTTTCAAACTGTACAGCACCTATTGAACAAATCGATGCCATATCTGCGTTTGCAGTTTCAACGTCAATAGCTACAAAGATCATTGCTTGTTCCCTGTCATCGCGTTTTCCCCGTCATTGCGTGTTCGTGACAGATTAATTGGCGCAAAGATCATCCATCGCAGCTTGGCACGCTACTCAGAATCCAGGACATCCACACCTAATGGGGCTCATAACAGGCCAAGGGTCGAACGCGGCGCTTGATCCGCCACCGAGAACGGGGTTTCTTGCGTGCGTGCGCAGGAGCAGTTGCATCCATCTGGACGCTAAGCTGCTCCAGCACTTAGAATTGATCACTTTTCCGCCTTCGACCGGGTAAAGGCGGGTTGATCTCTGCGAACAAAGCCAAAGCGTCTGCGATCATAAGCGGGGGAGAATTCCATGTTGGTACGACGGTCAATTCTGAAAGCAGGCCTTGCGGCAGGTCTCCTTCCTGCACTCGGCAGTGCAGCAAGCGCCCAGGATGCCTCCCGCAGCCGCGACGTCATGCAAACGATTGCGACGGCGAAAGGCCAGGCCGAGAACCTGCTGGCGATGGCGCTCTACTCCAACCTTTCGTCCGAAAACAGCAAAGTCATCGAAAGCGCCAACGAACGCATATTTGGATCGCTCTCCGCAGTGCTTGGCGGGATCCCGGCGGAAGAGTCCGCCATCTATGCGGAGCCTGCACAGACGATGATCGCCGAGCAGATGCCGGAACGCGGCGTGGCCATCATGCCCGAGGCTGTCACCCCGGTCATTCCCGGAGGCGCTTCGGAGGGTTCGGGCGAACTGATCGACGTCGTGGGCGACATCATCAAAGACGCCTTCGGCGTCAAAGACCTCAACGTCCAGGGGCTCATGCAGGTCGGCTCGGAGCTTGCGCTGCTCGACATCCTGAGCCGGATCGGCGGGATGATCCGCGCGAACAACTGGGCGCTGGCCGCCGAGTTTCTGAGGGCTTTGCTGTCCCAGTTGGGGGCGGCGGCAGCGGCAATCCCGGCGATCCAGAAGGCGCTGGGCGAAGAGGCGCTCAAAGAAATACTCACCGCCGTAAGCGCCCGGTTTGTGCCGTTCCTCGGATGGCCAATCCTGATCGCTTCGATCCTGTTTGCGGTCATGAAACACAGGAACAAACTGCTGGCCGCCTTGGAGAAGGCCCGCTAAGCTACCCGCCTACGAAGAGCAGGAGCTTTGCTGCCGTATTCCATGAGGCGCAGCCGTAAAAAAGGATTTTGTTTTGGTCGGGTCAGCTGTGTTCCGGATTCTGGAGAGCTGCCCCGATTAGCCTGTGAAGCTCCTGCGTCTGCGTGGTGTAAGCTTGCATTTGCTCTTGTGCGAAGCGGACCTGTAGCGTCGAAAGCTCCTGGAAATTCTGTGCCGCGGCGATCTTCTTGACCAACCCGAACGACGCCTCGGCATTGCGCTTCGCCATTTCTACGGCGCGGTCTTGTACGGTTCGAAGCGCGGTATTCATGAGGTTTGAGGAACTCACATTTGAGGGCATCGCACCCATCGAGGCGCCCTTTGCGCCGGGTTCTGACTTCTGGACAGCTTCTCCCATTAAGCTGAAAAGTCGCTGCGTCTGCGTCATGAAGGATTCCATCCGGTCCTGAGCAAACTGCGTCTGAAGCGTCCCTATATCTTGGAGGGTCGGCGCGTTGCAGACCTTGGCGGCGAACGTAAAAGCTGACTCGGCATTTTCCATCGCGATTTCCATGGCGCGGTCTTGCACATCCTTGAAGCCATGGGTCATGGGATTTGCGGGTATCGCGCCCATCCAGGCGTCCAAGGCTTTGGTCACGAAGCCGTTGAGCTGCTCATAGGCCGCATGGGCCTGCTTCAGGTTCTGTTCGGCCATATCGCGCAAAGTCTGCGGGATTTCGAATGGGTTATCGGCCATGGCGACCCCTCCAAGGGCTGTTGAAAAAAAATCAGTGTAGCCGTGTCCCAAGATAGTGTCCCGAGATATTAAGAAGATGACGAACCTGACTGGTTGTGTCGAGGGGCCGTAGCGTCACGCATTCTGGGGAGGGACGAGGTCACGGGATTTTGGACGCCCCCAAGGTCTCGAATTTTGAACGCCGGAGGCGTCGGAAACTAGCGGCCGAAAAGGTCACTGAGCGTGATCGGCGGCAGAGGCATCAGTTCGGCGTCCGGCTGGTTTCGAGGCTTCAGGTTTGGACGAACCGTGAGGCTCACTGAGTGGCCGGTTGTTCCGACAGCTCACGGCGTAAGGAATGCCGCGATCGGGTGGAGAGGTCCGATGCGCTCGCAAATGGTTTTGAAGCTTGCGAGAAGCGGCACCGCGAGCAGCGCACCGGGAATGCCCCAGATCCAGCCCAGGAAGATGATCCCGACAAAAATGGCTACGGGATTCAGTAGAAGCCTCCGGCGAACGATAAACGGCACGACGAGGTGAACGCTGCTCTCATCAGAAGCAGGTAGGAGATCGGTGCAATCAGCGACGTTCCCAGCGTGTCGAACGTCACCATGGACACGACAAGAAGCATCACTGCGATTGCCATCTCCCCGACATAGGGCGCAAAACTCAACACGGCCGTGAGCGTGCCCCATAAGAGCGGGTCCGGTATGCCGAGAAAGGCCGTGATGCCGGCAACGCCCAGGCCCAGCCCAATATTGATAAGCAGCATCATGACAAGATAGAAGGAAATGTCGCTTTCGATGCTCCTGATAATCTCGACGGTCCTTCGCTTGTCTTTAAGCGTCGGGATGACCGTCACAAGTTTCCGCAAGAAGGTATCGCCGGCGGACAGCAGGAAATAGGTCAGCACAAAAATGACAGAGGTTGTCGCCGCGACCTGGGCGCCCCCGCCGAGAAGGCGCTCGGTCAAGCCAGGGGCGGCCATCTGGACACGCTGTGGCGTGCGCGCTCTGGCGCCCACTGTCGTTGAAGCAATTTCGTCCGTTGCCTTTTGAATTTGCGCGAAGGGCTGCTTGATGGATCGCAGCATGGAATTCATTTTGGCCCCGTTCTCGGGTAGCTTTTGCAGCCAGTCTCGCACGGGGCCGGACAGACCGTAAGCGCCAACCCCAAGCGCTCCCACGAAGATCGCCAGAACAATCGCCGCGCTGAGCGGACGCGGAAAACGGAAGCTATCGAATACGCTCATCACCGGCGCGAGCAGCATCGTGATGAGCACCGCGAGCGTCAGCGGGATCAGGACGGGCGACGATATGTAGAACGTGTAAAGCGCGAGGAGAACGAGGATGGCGGTCGCCACCTGCAGCAAATGCCGGGTGGTTACCAGGAGCGGCTCAGGCTCGGCGGGTGTACTTTCCTTCTCGATCGCGGCTTCGGCCGTTGGAGCGGCGACGGGCGCGATTTGCGTCAGCTCCTCCTCTTCGTAAGGTTTCGAAGTTGCGAGCAGATTTTTAAAGCCCGAGAGAAGCGTCATGTGAGAACCGCATGGATCGAAAGCGCAGCCGCGCAACAAAGTCCAGGCTCAACACATGGCCGCTTCACTCCGTTCCGATCAAGCTCCGGGCAAAGGGCTCCGAGGCTGCCTTAAGGCTTCGCCGCAATCGCGTCAGCCATGGCGAGCGTTTCGCGCGCAATGTCCGCATGCAGCCGCTCGACCATGCGGCCGTCCAGACTGATCGCGCCCTTGCCCTGGTTTTCCGGCAGCTCGAACGCCTCGACAATCTTGCGCGCAGCCGCGATCTCTTCGGCGGAGGGCGAGAAGACCTTGTTGCAGGCTGCGAGCTGGTTGGGATGGATCAGCGTTTTGCCGTCCATGCCGAGTGCGCGGCCCTGGACGCATTCCGCCAGGAAGCCCGCTTCGTCGGAGAGCGCGTTGAAGACGCCATCAACGACCGTGATGCCGAAAGCGCGCCCCGCGGCGACGGTCAGCGAAAGCCAGGCGAGAAGCGGGAGCCGGTCGGCCTGCGCCTGGATGCGCGTCGCCTTGATGAGGTCGTTCGTGCCGAGCACGAAGCAGGTCAGCGGCAGATCCGAGGCTGCCGCCGCATGGCCGATCTCCTTCAGATTGAGAATGGCGAGCGGCGTCTCGATCATGGCCCAGAGCGGGATTTTGCACCCGGCGGGAGCTTGTTTGCGCGCCTGCTCCAGGTCGGCCGGCGTCTCGATTTTCGGCAGAAGGATGGCGTCCGGTGAAGCCTCGAGCGCGGCCTGGAAGTCAGCAGCGCCATAAGGCGTCGCGAAGCCGTTGACCCTGATCGAGACCTCGCGTGGGCCGAAGCCGCCCGCCTTCACGGCCTCGCAAACCTGTTTGCGCGCCAGTTCCTTCGCATCGGGGGCGACGGCGTCCTCGAGGTCCAGAATCAGTGCGTCAGCCGCAAGGGTTTTCGCTTTTTCGAGCGCGCGCGCGTTCGAGCCCGGCATATAAAGCACGCTGCGGCGAGGCCTCATCATCGATCTCCTGTGGCTTTCTCTAGCGCAAGATTTGGATGCACATTATACCGAAATGGGTTCGCGCGCCTTTGCCATTAACGCCGCAAGTTGGCTCGCGCAATCCGCGTATAGGGAAGTGCGGTGCCTATGGCAAAGGTGTTATCGATTTCGTCCCAAGTGGTTTACGGCCATATCGGGAATTCGGCAGCCGCATTCGTGTTGCAGCGAATGGGCCACGAGGTGCTGGCCGTGCCGACGATCATCCTGTCGAATCGCCCGGGCTACAAGGCCATTGCGGGCGAGCGTACCGATCCGCAAAACCTCGACGCCATGCTCGAAGCCGTGCTTGAGAACGGCTGGCTCGCGGACGTGGATGCGGTTCTCACGGGTTATGTCCCGACGGTTGGGCACGCTGAGTTCTGCCGGTCCTGGATTGCCAGGATCAAGGCGCTCAATCCGAATGCGATCACCCTTTGCGATCCGATCCTCGGCGACGAACCGGGCGGCCTTTACATCGACAAAGCCGCCGCGAACGCGGTTCGTGATCAACTCTTGCCGCTCGCCGATATCGTGACGCCCAATGCATTCGAGCTTGGATGGCTCTCGGGCCGCCCAATCCCAGATGCGGCGAGCGCTGTCGAGGCTGCGCAGGCCCTGGCCCGGCCCGCGGTCGTTGTGACCTCCGCCCCGGGGGGAATTGAGATGATCGCCAACATCCTTGTTGAGGGCCGCAAAACAGCCGCGACGGCGTCACCGCGCCGAACAGTAAAGGCGCACGGAACAGGGGATTTCTTTGCCAGCGTTTTCCTCGCGCACAAGCTCAAGGGATACACGGCTGCCGCCGCTTTGCGCGCGTCCGTGGCCGCTATCGATCTTGTACTCGACCGCAGCGAAGGCCGAAGCGAGCTTGCCCTTGTAGAAACGCAGGAACAATGGGCGGCAGCCTACCCCACGCTCGCACCGCTCTTCACTTTGCCAGTCGAAGCGGCAGCGCCGTGACAGCGACTGTTGCGGGTGTCGATGGGTGTCGCGCGGGATGGGTGTGCGTCCTGAGACGGGCGGAGCCGCCCTTTGAGGAACGCGCTTTTCTCGCGCGTTGCTTTGATGACGTTCTGAACCATTCCGTCGCGCCCTCCGTCATCGCGGTCGACATTCCCATCGGCTTTCCGGAGCGCATCACGGGCGCCGGGCGTGAATGCGATTGCGCAGCGCGCAAAGTCCTTGGAAAGCGCGGCCCCTCCGTCTTTGCGCCGCCTGCCCGCGCCGTCCTTTCAGAAACGGACTATCGCCGAGCCTGCGCCGCAGCACTCGCGACATCGGACCCGCCTCGTCAAATTTCGAAGCAGATGTTTCACCTTTTCGCGAAGATCCGCGAGGTGGATTGCGCCATAACGCCCGATTCGCGAAGCCGCGTTTTCGAGTGCCATCCCGAAGCTGCGTTCTGGGCCATGAACGAGCGCACGCCGGTCGCCGAGCCGAAAAAGCTGCGCAACCGTCTCAACTCAGCGGGGATCGAAAAGCGCCAGGCGCTTCTCATGACGCACGGGTTTTCCGAATCTTTTCTGCGCGAAGCGAGATTTCCCCGGTCGCAGGCCGGTACCGACGACGTTTTGGATGCCTGCGCCTGCTCCTGGACCGCCGCCCGCATTTTTCTGGGGCAGGCGATCAGCTTTCCGGCCCAAGTCCCCGTCGATGCGAAGGGCCTCCGCATGGCCATTTTCGCGTAAACGAACTCCGCTGACCCGCGAAACCAGTTTGATGCGCTGGGGTTCACTATTGAGAAGCGCACACGCGCTGAGATTTCTTGATACGGGGACCTAACCATGCCGAGACATATGTTCTTCATCGTGCTCATGGCGCTTTCATTCTATGGCATAGCCAATACCGTTCGTGGAATGAACGCTCGGGCTGCAGCTACTAGCAAGGAAGCCAGTTCGAGCCTTCCGAACCTCAATATCGAGGCCGGATGCCAGGACGTGGCAAAGAACGACCTCAACAAGACGACAGATTATCCGGGTTGCCTTTCGGCAGAGCGCAAGGCACGGGAGCAACTGCATAAAGAGTGGGCGTCATACCCGGCTGACATGCACAGTCAATGCATGCACCTTGTGACGCCTCCCGCGCTGGCGAGCTATGTGTCCTTGCGGGAATGCCTGAAAATGGCGCGCGATGCTCAAAGGATGATGAAGACCGACGGGGCTACTGACATCGGGAAGACGATGCAGTCCCCATCCCACGAGTAAGGAAAGATTGCTGTCGGCGCTACTTCTTGCGCCAGGTGAAGAGAGCTGTCGCTGAGTAGTTCAGAACAGAACTCACAGCCGCACCGGCAATGCCGGCAAGCCACCAGATCTTTGTCACCTGGAAGACCTGTTCCGCAAAGGCGACGTTCACCACCGCACCGACGCTGCAAACGAGGAGAAATGAGACAAGCCCCGTGAGCATGTTCCAGCCGTGCAGGCGCCGGTCTCGATACGTCAGCCAGTTGTTCAGGAAGAAGTTCGAGATGGCGGCAATCAATGTCGCAAACCCTTGCGCGAAGGGGAAACCGAACGACGTCACCGTCAGGACAAGCTTCAATGTGGCAAGGTGAACGGCGACCCCGCTGCCACCCACAAGGCTGAACAGCAGAAAACGAATGGGAACAAACCGGCCGAACATTTTATCAGCTAAAAGCACGAGATATTCCCAAACCGTCAGAGTGTCGAGCTTGCTTTCGCCGTGGAGGCGCGCCTTGAACTGATAGGCAAGCTCCTGGAAACGCGGGGGCCGTTTCGAGGACGCGAAAACGTCGACGAGGATTTTATTGCCGATCCCGGACAGGTTGGGGATGGAGCCTTCGAAAACCTCCCGCTTCGCCATGAAAAAACCGCTGACCGGATCGCTGAGATTCGCCCGAAGGATAAGCTGCGCGAGCCTCGTCGCAACGAAGCTCATGGCTTGGCGGCCGCGCGTGAAGCCTTCGGAGAGCTTGTGTTCGGTATAACGGCTGCCGATGACAACATCGGTGTCGCCCTTTTGCAAGGCATCGAGCATGCGCGGCAAGAGCGTCTCGTCGTGCTGCAAATCGGCGTCGATAATCGCGACGTAGGGCGAGGACGAAGCCAGCACCGCTTCCGCACAGGCCGACGTCAGCCCACGGCGGCCAAGCCGTTGCAGGCAGCGAACACGCGAATCGCGCCGGGCAACGTCGCGCACGCGGTCGGCGGTTCCATCGGGCAAGTCGTCGTCGACGAAAATGACCTCCCACCGCACACCTTGAAGGGTAGCGTCAAGCTTCGCCACCAGGGGCTCGACGTTATCTCGCTCGTTAAAAGTCGGTGCGATAACAGTGAGGTCTGGGCCTTTATTCGGCGCCGGCGCCGGCTCGGGTCGCTTGAGGTCGATTGTTGCTAGTTGCATTCGCTGCCCTGGTTTGACGCCGCTCGACAGCCAAAAAGGCCGCCCCGATAGCCGTTAACGAGATATACATCATAAGAGTCGCGCGGATGAAATCCAGCTTCCCTCGTCAGCGTGGCGATCCTGTGGGAATCTCCAAAGAACGAAGCGGCGGGTGCAGCATTGCTGTCCTTTCGCAAAACGAGCAGGGCGGGCGCGCTCTTGAGCTTGGTTTCATCCGGCGGCGGAAGGCTCACATAGCGGATGCGCTCATTGATCTGCGCCACGGCCGCCGGTCCGCCGCCATAGAAGGCGAGTTCGCCCGTGATGGCGTAGCGGTCGGTCAAAATCATGCCCGCGCCGTGGTCGCCTCGAAGACGCTCAACATCGCCGCCAAGCTGCGACCAGCCCTTCATGCGAGACGTGGGGTCCTTTTTCGCGTTAATGGGAAGAAGCCCAAACCCCAGTTGGAAGAAGGCCACCACGGTGAACGCCATGCCGATCCATGGCGCCAGCCGGAAGGCTGCGCTCACCGGGCGCGCGGCCCCTTTCTCGGCAGATAAAGCGCGAAAGGCATGAACGGCGGCCAGAATAGCGGCTGGATAAACCAGGCCCGGCCAGTTCGGCTAAATCTTCTGGTTTGCCGCGTGAACGAAGAAGAAGGCAAGCATGGGCGCACTCGTCGCGCCCAGAAGAAGCCAGCGCGCCTCGCCTCTCTGTAATCCTCGAACAAGGGCGTAACCGCTGCCGAACAGGCAAAAGAGGAAGATCAGAGGCGTTGCGAGACCCGCCTGCCCCCCGAAAAACTCCGTGACGCTTAAGAACGCATTCGCGGGTTTGTCCTTGATGCTGTGCTCGGCCTGTTTGGCGAAGGAGGCCCAGTCATGGACATAGTTCCAATGAACGACGGGCGCGATGATGAGAACGGCGATGACCGCCCCGATATAGGGCTCGGGCCGGAGAAGCCAGCGCCGCCCCTCTGCCGAGGCGATCAACCATAGGAATAGGCCGGGCAGGAGCAGCGCAGCCGTATATTTGCTCATGAAGGCGAGGCCCAGGCTTGCGCCGATCGCATACCACCATGAGCCCCGTTTCGTTTCGATGAGCTTCGCCAACGCAAACAGGGCTGCCGTTGTAAAGAGTGCCAGCGGCGTGTCCGGCGTGGCCACAATCGCCGCCGCATTGCAGAGCAGCGTTGCGTTCATCCAGAAGACGCAAGCCAGGCGGCGGTGCGGTCGCGGAAAAGGCTGAGGCTCGTTTTGTAGAGAAGGTACGACCCGGCAATTGCACTCAACAATCCGATGAAGCGAACGCCAAATTCCGTCTGCCCGAAAATCGCCGTTCCCGCCCTGATCCAATAGGCAATCATCGGCGGATGATCGTAATATCCGGAAGCGAGGTGCGTCGACCAGAGCCAGTAATAGGCTTCATCCTCGGCCAGATTCGCTGTCGCCGCGAGCACGAATCGCAAGAGAATGAGCACAGCGACTGCGGCAACGCCGGCATGCAGCACGGTCCCGCTTTCGGAAGCGGCCGAGCCAACCCTGCCAATTTGCGATGCCGAACCGTCCTCGACCAAGGCCACTTGTGAGTCCCCCCTCAATGCCGCACAGACAGAAAACCGCTTCGTGGCAAAAGCGCGGCTTTCTCTTCTGTCAGGATGGACTTTTCGTTCCAAGAAGCGCCGTGTTAGGCGAACGCACCCGGCAACCTAGAGCGACTCGATGACTGATTTGATGCCCCACACCACCGAAACCGGTCTGACCTGGCCGCATCCCCTGCCGACCTGCTGGTGTTTGACCGACGGCCGTCCCGGCATGGAAAATCAGGCTGTCGGCCTTGCGGAAGCCATGGGGCTCACGCCTGTTGTCAAAAGGGTGATCCTCAAGACGCCCTGGCGGATCGCAAGCCCGCACATCACGGCGTTCAAGAGATACGCGTTCAGCAAAAAAGGCGATCCCGTCGCCCCCCCGTGGCCGGATATCCTGATCGCCACGGGCAGGCCGAGCATCTTGCCATCGCTTCACGTGAAGGGGCAAAGCGGCGGACGAACCTTCACCGTGCAGCTTCAGGACCCGATTTCGCTGCGCTGGCAATTCGACCGCATCGTCGTCCCGGCTCACGACGGCCTTACCGGCGACAACGTGATTGTCATGAACGGCGCGCTGCACCGCATCACGCCGCAAAAGCTCGCGGACGAGGCTCCGCGCTGGGCCGAAGCCTTCGCTTCGATACCGCAACCAAGGATCGCGGTGCTGCTTGGCGGCGACAACTCACGCTACAGGTTCGGCGAAGCTGAAGCTCGAGGTCTCGCGAGCCAGCTCAAGGCGCTCGCCGGGCGGGGCTACGGGCTTTTGATCACCGGATCGCGCCGCACGGGCGAAGACAACCTCACCGTTTTCCGCGAAGTGCTGGCCGGATGCGCCGCATTTATTTCCGATGGCGGCGGCGATAATCCCTATTTCGGCATGCTGGCCCATGCCGACGCATTCATTGTCACCTGCGATTCCGTGAATATGATCACCGAAGCCTGCAGCACCGGCAAACCCGTTCACGTTGTGCCGCTCCCCGCGCAACGGCGGCGGGTCAGCGAGCGGGACAAGTTCTCCCGCTTCCAGCGCGGCCTCGAGGAAAGCGGGCGCATCCGCTTTTTCAAGGGAGAGATCGAGAACTGGGCTTACCAGCCTTTGCGTGAGATGGAGCGCATCGCGAGCCTGATCCAGCTGGCCTACTTATCGCGGGTGGGCTGAGCAGAGGAGCTTCGCCGACGAAACGTCGGCGGAATTTCGTTCAATTATCTGGGATTTGGGGTCCCGCCCTTTATCCGTGCTACAATTGCAAGTTATTCTCGAACCTATTGGAAGAGTTTGGGGGCGCAAGTCCCTGGCTAGGCCAATCCGTCCGCCCGGAGAATAAGACCTTGCTTCATCATTTATCTAAATCGCTTGTTCAATACATCCGTGAGATAGATGTTATCATACTGGGCGTTGGAATAATTATGTTTATTGACAACCAGCACAGTGAGTTTGCGCTGGGTCTTTACGAGAACAAAACGTTTATTATCATAGATATTATATTGTTCTCTTCTGTATATATATTTCTTACATATGACTGGATTGCTTATAGCTTTCTAATACACAGATACCCGTATAAAATTTACAGAAATGGAATAATCAGGACATATATCGATTTATTTCAATTGTTTATAAAGGCGATAATTGTCTATATGACAACGCTAAAGATAACATGGTGGCACTTATTTGTAATAGCAATTGCTTTTTTAATGTGGCATATTAGCGTCTATATATGGCACCAATGCTTAATCATTGAGTACAAAAAAGATGAAATGGCAAGCCTAGACCATATATATTTCGCTACTTGCTATGCTGTTTATGGCGGAGTTATCTACGATTTTTACAACAACACTACTACAAATTCTAATATCAGCATAAATAGTTATACATTTATTCTTTGTTTCAGCATAATAACTATATCATTGATCAGACAACAACGTTTTATAAATCTCGCAAGCAATAAAATCGACAATGATGCCGCCTTTCAGGACAAGACCGAGGGTGAATAGGCTAATTACGACCGCAAAGCCGCCGCTGCAGAACTAAGTAAAATAAAATTTATCAATTATAAAGCCAGCCTAGCGGCAAATTTGTCACCGTCCTCGTCGGAACTTTACTTATAACTATTGTCCTCATCGCGTTCTTGCTTTCCGCAGCCGGGCACCAAGCCGCTGCACGTCACAATCGAACCCATGACCGGGGTCGACCTGGCTGCGTAAGAGCGCCGAGTCGGGTCGTACACCTTCGAGGCTTGTAGCCAGGGCTTGCTGAAGCGCTTCATTGAACTTCGGTCCAGCGGTCACGCCGCCCGTTCCAACTCGGGGTCCTTCTTGCGGGCGTAGCGGAAGGCGCTACAAAAGGCGCCGCTCTTTGCTGGCGAAGCCAGACCTTTTACTTATTGCGCGCAAAATAACACACCCGCAGTTATTTACTTTCTCGCTTACAACCTGCGACATGTTTTGGGTGGACACGTGAGTCGCGACTCGACTAGCACAAGACCAGCTGTTGCTACGTTGCCTCTAATCATCTGCAAATTTACGTTTTTCCAACGTTTTAACGTAAAGCTGTGGTTTGACTCGAATGTGGGGATCGAAGGGAAATTGACTATGAGAATTCTGCTTACTGCCGTTGCCGGCGCTTTGCTTGCGCTTGGCTGTGCTTCTTCTGCTGACGCGGCTGTCCGCGTTGGTACCTTGCGCTGCATCGGCGCGCCGAAGGTCGGCGCCATCATCGCGTCCGTCCAACAAACGCGCTGCATTTTTACGGGCATTAACGGTCGTCACGAGCGTTATGTTGGCCAATTCGGACGCATTGGTGCGGACATCGGCGTCACGAACAGGTCGGAACTCGTATGGAGCGTTTACGCACCGACCTCTCTGAGGCGCCATGCTCGTGCTCTCGTCGGCAATTATGTTGGCGCATCGGCTGACGCTACGATTGGCATTGGCGGCGGCGCAAATGTGCTGGTTGGCGGCAACAACGCCACCGTTTCGCTTCAGCCCATCAGCGTGAAAACCGAAACCGGCCTCGCCGTTGGTGCAGGCCTGGGCCAGCTTCAGCTGCGGTAAACGCAACTCGCGCAGTCCAAATCGAGGGTCTGGACGGTGTCCAGGCCCTTTTTTTATGCCAGAGAGCGCCCGGAAAAGTGCGAAGCGGTTTTCCGATGAGGCGCACGACAAAACAAAGACTTATACCAACCGCCCGCCCTCTCCCGCCAGGAGAGAGGGAGAAAGCGGCAGCCGTCGCACCATCGTTCCTTCTCCCCTCGCGGGAGAAGGACAGGATGAGGGGGCCTCGGGGGCAGGAGATATGGCGGTTGGTATTCCATCAAAAGCGGCTAGGCGGGTTTAGTCCCGCATGCCACCAGTCCGCGCTCAAAAAAGCTCCACTCGGTTCAATGCAACGGAAGACCGGCGGCGATATCCTGCAAAGGAGCCCACAACTTCCATATCAGCCCCGAGCTTGCATACTGGGCCTCGACCTTACCGCTCACCGCCCACGCGGCCTGCTCCATGAGTACGGAATAGCCGAACCCTCTATGCGTGTGGCCAGTTCATGCAGAGCCATTCCGAGCATTTGCGCCGCTTCGGGCTTGACCTTGACCAAAGGTCCGGCGAACGTCACCTGGTCTCTCGCTTCTGCAAACGGCTCAAAATGCGTCTCGAAGAGCTCGTGAATTTCCACGCCCTGCCAGTTGCCCCTGCCAAGCAGATCGAGTGTCGAGCTGAGTGCCGCGATGCGGCTGGAAAACTCTTCGGCAAATAGGGCCGGGTCTTTTTTTCCGGCGGTCTGGCGTGCGATGGCGAGAACAACCGCGAGCAGGTTTTTCGCGCGATGCCGGACCTCGCGCGCGAAGAGGCGGTTCCTGTCCTCGGTGGTCTTGCGTTCGGTCACGTCGAAACTGAGACCGATATAGCGGGCGGAACCTCGCGCGCCGTTCGTATGCGCAGCGGCGGCGAAGCTAAGCCAATGCTCGCTCGAGTAGGCAGCTTGAGATGCAGTTCGTCGGAGAAGCGCGGCCCTGCCTTGGCGATCCTCGCCTCGATGGGCGTCGTATCGGGGGCGATGAGCATCCGGTTGAAGTCGGCAAGGTTCAGGCGCTTCATGTCGCCTGGAAGGCCGAGAAGCCTCGCCTCCTGGCGGTCGAAGACAATCTCCTCCTTGTCCAGATCGACCTCGAAGGTTCCCATCTGCGCGGCATCAAGACTGTGTTTCAGTCTTTCCTCGACAGCCGCGTGGGCTCGCTCGGCCTGGACGAGCGGCGTTACGGCATCATGGGCGATGACGACATCGCTGCCTTGGCCGACCCGCGTCGCCGTCATGATGAACCAGCGCTCGACCCCAGGCGCGTGGCAAGGATATTGCTGGCTGAAGCGCTGCCGATCGCCCGATAAGACGGCGGCGATGCCCTCCACGGCTTCGCGGGCGAACGCATCACCGACCGCGGCCGCCCGCCGGACGATTTCGAGATAATTCCGGCCGACATAGGCTTCAGGATCGGAACATTCGTTTTCGACAGCGAATTGCCGCCATGCGTCGTTCACATGAATAATCGTGCCGGCCGCGTCTAAGATCGCGATGTGAGGCGCGATTCCATCAAAGGCCGCTGCAATTCGATCTTTGGAGATCATCGAGATTTTTTGCCGGAGGTTCCCGCACACTCATGGTCTTTGCACAAGCGGAAACATAGTCTCTCAATAGCTAAGCCTAATGTTTGACAGATGTCAATGTTAAGAGGCGCTGGAGATAAACTCCAGCGACGCTTTGGCTCAACAATAGCGCGCCTGCCGGATCAGAACATCGCCGCGTGAACGCGATCGGGCGGATTGTGGCCATCGAGGAAGGTGCGGATGTTGATGATCACCTTCTCGCCCATGTCCAGGCGTCCTTCGAGCGTTGCCGAGCCAAGGTGCGGGAGAACCACAACCTTGTTGTTCTTCAGAAGCTTCGAATTGATTGCCGGCTCGTTCTCAAAGACATCGAGACCCGCGCCGCCGATTTCACCCGCCTCGACCATCCGGGCAAGGGCATTCTCGTCGATGACCTCGCCGCGCGCCGTATTGACGACATAGGCCGTCGGCTTCAGAAGCTTCAGCCGCCGCGACGACAGGAGATGATAGGTGGCAGGCGTGTGCGGGCAGTTCACCGAAATGATGTCCATGTGCGCGAGCATCTGATCGAGGCTGTCCCAGTAGGTTGCGCCCAACTCCTCCTCGACGGCGGCGGGCACGCGGCGGCGGTTGTGGTAGTTGATCGACAGGCCGAAGGCCTTCGCCCGGCGCGCCACTGCTCGCCCGATCCGCCCCATGCCGATAATGCCGAGCTTCTTGCCCCAGATGCGGTGGCCGAGCATCCAGGTCGGCGACCACCCGACCCACTCGCGCCCTTCCTGCAGATAATGCGCGCCCTCGACCAGGCGGCGGGGCACGGCCAGAATCAGCGCCATCGTCATATCCGCCGTGTCCTCCGTGAGGATGCCCGGCGTATTGGTCACAAGAATGCCACGGTTGCGCGCGGTTTCGAGGTCGATATTGTCGACGCCCGTGCCATAATTGGCGACGAGCTTCAATTGCGGCCCCGCGAGCGAAAGAAGCGCCTTGTCAATCCGGTCGGTTACGGTAGGAACGAGCACAGCCGCCATCCGCATGGCTGCCGCAAGCTGATCCCGCGTCATCGGAGCGTCGGACGCGTTCAGCGTCACGTCGAACAGTTCGCGCATGCGCGCTTCGACGAGTTCGGGCAGTTTGCGGGTAACGACAACTTTTACGTTTTGTGAGTTCATAGGGGGCCCGGAATGGCCCGCTCGGCCTTTATCGATTTTTGCAACACGACTTCACTTCCGTTATCTACCAGATACGGCACACGATGACAAAAACTCGGATCAAATGCGGCCTCTTAATCCTATTTGCGCTGACATTCGCCGGCGCGGCCCGCGCTGAGGACGGCGGAACGCGCGGCGTCGGCACGGCGACGGGCCTGCCGCTGCCGAGATTTGTCAGCCTCAAGTCGGACGAGGTGAACGCGCGCGTCGGGCCGGGCGGCGACTATCAGATCGCCTGGGTGTTCCGGCGCGCCGGCCTGCCGGTGGAGGTGATGGGCGAATTCGAAAACTGGCGGCAGGTTCGCGACGCGAGCGGCAGCACGGGCTGGGTCAACGCGGGGCTCACCAGCGCGCGCCGCACGGCCGTGGTTGCGCCGTGGACCAAGGATCGCACGCTTTTCGAGCTGACCTCGTCGCGGGGCGGCTCGCATGCCGTGGCGCGGATCGAACCCGGCGCGGTCGTCGATGTCATGCATTGCGACGGCGAGGACTGCGAGGTGTACGCCGGCAACCAGAAAGGCTGGGTGCCGCAGAAGAATTTGTGGGGCGTATATCCCCGCGAGAAGGTGAAATAATATTTTTCGCCGCAGCTTGCGTCAACGAATGGGCGACATCGCAAGGCATCGCCCAGCAGGCTGCTGAAAAAGCATGAAGTCTTGGCTTCATCCTTCGACAAGCTCAGGATGAGGGTGAGTGTTTTCAATGAGTTGACGCTCATGGTTAGCGAGTGTTCCTCATGGTGAGCTTGTCGAACCATGGGCAACATCCGATGAGTTCTTGGCCGCATCCTTCGACAAGCTCAGGATGAGGTCGAGTGTTTTCATGAGCTTCATCCTTCGTAGCAGGTTCCTCATGGTGAGCTTTGAAGGGCAACATCCATGGGTGCTTGGCTTCATCCTTCGACAGGCTCAGGATGAGGGTGGTGTTTTCACTGAGTTGACCCTCATGGTGAGCGAGTGTTCCTCATGGTGAGCTTGTCGAACCATGGGCAACATCGTTTTTCAGCAGCCCGCTAGCCAGCGATCCGGCTTTCTCGCGGTCCCATGCGGAAATGCTGACAACCGCGACGAGGGAGACCCGAAAGCCCAAGGGCCTGCCAGCCGTTTCCCGCGCTTCGAACCATCGGCGCTCCCCAAGGCCGATGCGCGGGGCCGTAACAAGCGTATTCGTGAAGGCGGTTAAATCATCATTTCAATGAAGGCGCGAAAACTAGACGACCGCTTGGCATTTAAGAAATTCAGGGGTGGTAAGAATGACATTACAACCGAGCCGAGTGAGTACGTCATGCATCGCCTCACACAAAGCGCAAGTCATGCCTCCGCTTGGCGCAGGCCCCCGGCCCGCCGATCCACCAATGTGGCCAATGTGGTCGAATATGGCCTCCTGTCGATGTTTATCATCAGCCTGACTTCGATTGGCGCGACATTTGCGGGGGATAAACTCACCAGCGTCTTCAACACCGTGGCCATGGCGATGCAGCAAGCCGACACTCCACAGAACGTTCTCGCCGTGCGGACGACTTCGTCAGGCCAAAGAACAACTCGCAAAGGCGCGCCTGTCGAGCGTGACACGAGCGGCAAGCTATCCCCTCTCAGTCCCCTTTAAATTTTCCAGGATCGAAGGGACAATAAGCGCATCAAGGCTGATCGCTGGCGAGGCAGGCTTGCCTGCGCCGGCACGCCTCGCCGCAATGTTGCCTCCGTGGCCCAAGCTGACACTCTGTTCGCGGGCTTCTCCTGGCGACGCGCGGCCCAAGGTCAAACCGGCGCTGGCGCCCTCCACCACAGCCGCCACCTCGTGGCGCGGCTCGATAGGGATTTGCCCCTCGTCATTGACGATGCTCAACGGGGGGCTGACATACGAGCGCTGCCTTTCGCGTGCAATTGACGCAGGCTTCAGCCGCAGCTGCCAGCCCGGCGCGAACCTTTTCGGCGGCGTCGGAAATCATTTGCTGCTCGCCAGGAAGCGTCGCCATGCGGCTGTCGAATTTGCTATCGGCGTACTCAACCATCAGATCGGCGAACTGCGTTTGCACATCGATGTGAGCTTGCACCATCTCGTTGAGATTGTGCGCAATGTCGCGGTAGACCCCAGAGAACTGAGTTTCATCGATCGTCGCGCTGATTGAGCCATCCTGATGATGAGCGCGGGCCATGTCGAGCTGTGCCTTGGTGAACTTCTGGAGGGTTTCCGCCACGTGGTTGACCGCGCCGCCCACGTCATGCAACTCGTCCGCTGAATGGCTGTCGACACGCTTTGAGGGGTCGCCTTGCGCCAACCGCTCGGCGCCGGCTCCGATGGCCCCGAGCGAGCGCAGCACCGAAAAGAGCAGGCCTGCGAAGAGATAAATCACCAGGAGAAGCACCAAACCCGTGCCGGCGAGGATGGTGTCAAGACTGGCCTCCGAGCGTTCGACGCGCGCCGCGAGCAGGCCATCGAGCTGTCGCGCCGACAGGTCGAACAAATCATACAAGGTTAAAATGGAGGCACTGCCCCGCACAAAGAGTTCGGCCGGATCAAGCGTCAGATCGCCGTTCAGCAATCCAACTGTCTGCGCGCCGAGAAAGTAGCCTGCCGCCTTTTCCGCTTCCATCCTCTTCGCATGCAGCGCGATGCTCAACGCGTCGTTGGCGCCCATGGCGGTGTCCAAGGCGCTCTTCAGGATCTCGAACTCTCTCGCGAACCGTTTTTGCAAGACGTTGAGCTCGACCCTTTCAGCCACCGTCATCGCATGACCGGTCAGCACAAAAAATCCAACCCCCCGAAACTGTTCGAGATAATTGAGAACGTTGGGGATATGGACCGCAACAGCGTTCACCATGTAGTAAGAGTTTATTTCTGGATCGAAAGAAAGATTGGACATGTCCGCGGTCGTTTGCAGAAACATGGTGATGTCATTAATCAGGCGATTATGTTTTTCAAAACTCTCTTCCGCAGTATAGGAGTAAACGTTATCCTTGATTTCTTTCCATGAATTACTTAGACGAACAAACTCTTCAACAAGCTTGATAGGGGCATCGCCGCTACCGCTTATGTCTCCAAGCCGATTGAAGGCCGCATCTGCTTTCGCGGTGATGGCGGGCAGTCTCTTACGCGTCTCTTGGTCGCCTGCCGCCATAAGCTGGCTTATTCTGCGATGGTTCTCCATAATTTGCAGGAGTTGACGGGCGGGGATGAGTTGTCGAACCCCGAGCCGCTCGACCAGGGCAAACTTGATGTCCTTCCTAATTTGCTGGTCCAGGAAATAGGTCATCCCGGCGAGAGGCGCGAGGAACAGCACGCCGATCAATCCGAGTTTCGCCGCAAAACGAAGCCGGCTCATGATTATTATCGCCGGATGAAAGACTGACTGCAGCATTGTTGACCGCGCTCCATCGCAGAAACATCGATCTAAAGGTTTGCCTTATCGAGGTTGGGTTCTCGTTGCGATGACCCATAAAATTTAAGCTGAAGCGAAGATGGGCCGCGAGGCGGGTTCAAATCGCAGCGACGCGGCGTTGGGGAAGCCGGGAAACCTCGCGAGAGGATGGCGCGCCTGGAGCCTTCCCTCCAACGGATTGCGAATCACCGTCTTCGCCGAGCGGCGCGGCGACAATGCGAAGCCGAGGTTGGATCAATCGCCGGATCCGAGGGGCTCACTGCAAGTCCACGATAACAAGCCGGTGACAATTTTGTCAGAAGCAATTAATTCCAGCATTGCCTAAATAGATTAGGTGCTTCTTTATTACGTTGCGAATCAGGCAAAAACAATACTGACATCGATCCCATAAATATCCACAGACCAAAGCATCAACGGTGAACTAAACTTTCGGTTGGTGGCCAGCAGACACCTATCTGGTAATGATTCGAGGGCCTCAATCCTGAGGCAAGCGCTAAGAGGTGGCCGGGGGCAAAGTCTTACCTTATTGGAAAAGACTATCCATACCTCCTCTTTGGAAAGATTTATTGCAATGCTGTGTAGCAATCACAGGATTTTAATCGCTGCCGCGATCCTATTTAATTTCGTTTATGCCGTGAATGCACAAGCTGCAGTCTTGACGAATGTTGTGGGAGCCGTGGCCGTCAACCGTGGCAATGGGTTCGAGCCTGGATCAATCGGCACCCCATTATCAGCGGGGGACCTTGTGCGCGTCGATGCCGGCTCTGCCGATATCGTTTATGACAATGCCTGTGCCGTCAAATTGCGTCCTCAACGGCTGGTCGTTGTAGAGTTGGAAGCTCCAACGTGCAGCGGAGGCGGTTTGAAGGATGATGCGGCGGGTGCGTCTTGGGCGCCGCAGGAAACTCCGTATGCTAGTGCTGGCGCGGGCGCTTTGGCGTTGGGAGGCGCAATAGGCTTGGTTGTTGCTTTAACGACCAACGACAGTCATATCGGGAGAACTCCATCATGGACGCCCCCAATTGCGCCTGTTCCCGGTCCGATACCCGGAAGCGGCCCGCTTTCTGCGTTGCTTCTGGGCGCTTTGGGAGTTTGGAGTTATGTCCGCCGGGCTCGGAAGTAAGCTCTGACGGCAGTTTGGCTGCTGCCGCTGCCGTGGCGGCATTTGCTGCGATCCTTCGGGAACGTCGTCGCGATTAGGGTGATTAGGCCCCAAATCCCCTGATGTTCCGTGTCGTTGTTATAGATCAGGCCCGATTATGTTTGGAGCGCTTGCGCAAGTTGTGGGCGTCCCTTCTCCCAGCCAGCACGCCTCGGCGTGCTGGCACTCGAAGAGATCGCGCTTGCAAGCAAGCGCGATTGGGAGAAGGACAGGATGAGGGGTGTTGACTTGCATTATCGAACACGTACCCCTCACCCGGATTGCAAGCAATCCGACCTCTCCCGCTGGGAGAAGTAGCGCTGCGATTTAATATATCACCGGGCCTGATCTATAAAGAGGCGTTGCCGGGTTTGGAGCAAACTTAAAACACAGTCGCCGCGTCCTAATCCTGGCATAATGACGGGAGAGCGCCATGGCACTGCCTTTAATACCTTTATTGCTGGCGAAGGTGGCGGGGAAATTCGTGGCGAAGAAGGCGATCGCGCATGTGGGCCATCATGCCGCTCATCACGCGGCTCGCCACGTCGCGCGTGAAACGCTTGGCGGCAAAACAGTGAAGAATGCGGCGCAGAAGGCGGTGAACGCCGCGATCGAGAAGGCGACCGCGCGCAAGGACCGCAAGAGCAAGAACGGACGCTGAGTTCCGGTTATGACTGAGCTTCGCCCGCCCGTATCCTCGGAATTGCGCGTCCGCCCATCACCGTCGACGCCGATAAAATGCTTACATAGTCACTTATAGGCCCTTTTACCAAACAAAGCCAATTTCAACTGTTTGTAAACGCTATCGCTTCCGCAATCAAAGCGAGACATTCGCGACGATGCCCAACGCCCGGAACGCCTCCGAGCCGCCGGGCGTCAGGTCCTTGCCGATCAGCTCGTTGCCGCTCAGCGCGCGGATGCCGCCGTTCTTCGCGCCCGTGATCATGTTCATGGCGATGAACGCATAGCCGACGTCCGAGGCCGAGACGCCGATGCCGACTTCGGGGCCGTCGATGTAATTGTTGATGACGCTCATCGTGCCGAGCCGCCACGCGCTGCCGAGCCGCAAGCCGAACTGGCCCGCGCCGCTGATGAGGTTGTTCGAGACGAGCCCGTCGCCGTCGATCCAGATGGCGCTCTTGGCGCAGGCCGACGCCCTGTTTCCGGTCACAAGCAGGCCCGAGCCGGAGCAGACGAGGCCGTCGCCGGCACTCGATATCACCTGGCAATCCGCGACCGTCAGTTTTCGGCATTCCCGCGCGGCGAGCCCCGTCCCGATGAAGGCGACGCCGCGCAGGCTGACATCGGCTGCGTCGCGGCATTCGAAGACGGGCGTGCCCTTCGGCGCAAGGAGGATTGACAGACCCGGCACACCGATCACGGCCGCACTGGAGGGAAGCTGCAGCTTCCCGACGCGGTACATTCCAGCCGGAATAACAATGGGCTGTCCAGCGGGCGCAAGCTCATCGATGGCGCGCTGCAAGGCGGCCGACTGATCGCGCTCCGCGTTGGGCTCCACGCCGAAATCGGCAACGCTCCTGCCAGAAGCCAACGGCGGCAGCGGCGCAGCCTCAGCCGTCGCCGCCCCTAGCAACGCAGCCGCCGCTCCGCCCATTCCCATGAAGTGTCTGCGATCCATCGCCGATGATTTCCCTGCGCTGGCTGAGCCCGTCTTGCTTCGCACGTAGCACAGCTTCGGCGCTCGCACGAACGAGAATCCGCGCGCCAGCCACCGCTTCCTCCATTGTGAGGCGCGGTTGAACGTCCGTCTCGGCGCCAATGGCCGGCATATGGACGAAGCTCACCAGCGGGCCATCCGGCTCGCCATCGTAGAGGCTCCAGTAGAAGAGCGCGTTGCAGAGATAGCGGCCAGCATCCTCGGAGAGGGCGGCCGGAAACCCGCCCTTTCTCAACGCGCGGACGAGGTCCAGCGGCGGCAGCGTGGAGTTAAGGACCGGCTTTCCGGCCCGCACGAGCGCATTCGCTCGCCGCACCATACCGGCTTGATCCTCCTTCCGCCCGCTTGAGGTTGAAGGCGCGCCTTTCGATCTCGAAGCCGGATGACCGCTTCGAAACCCCGAAATGCACGACCGCGTGCGGCTGGAAACGCGCAATGGCCTTTCGGGCGGCAACCCTCGCGGTCGCCCACACCACCGGAATGATCGCTGTCGCTACGTCCACGCCCGGCGTGACAGCCGAACCCTCCAGCGCGAGGGCGACAGAGGTCGAGGCGTTGTAGGGCATACTGGGAAATGGGCCGAACCCGGTAACAAGCACGCGAACAGCCTGGTCTGCCCCGCCGCTCATGGACGGCCTAGAATGAGAGCCGCGGCTTCATCGGCGGCTACCGATGAGGCTTGCCGCCGCTTCGCACCTGCCCCTCCAACTCCGCGATTTTCGCCGCCGCGATGTCGTTCGACAGAAAGGTCGTGCGAATGTGATCCTCGATCATGGCATGCATCCATCGCACATCCTGCTCACGGCGCTTGGCCTCGAACTCACCGGTGGCTTCAACGCCGCCCGGTGCGCTTTGATCTTACCCCAAAGGTCGTAAGCCCGCGCCCGTCCCGCGATGAAAGAGTGATCACCGGCGGCTTCCAGGAGGCGCTCGGCGGCGTCAGGATCTTGAGCGCGGATGAATAATCCGAAGCCGCGGCACGCGCAGCGATCTCGTTTCCGCTGTCGGCCTTCGTGATGGCGATCATGTCGGCCAGCTCCATCACGCCTTTCTTGATGCCTTGCAGCTCGTCGCCGCCGCCCGCCAGCATGAGGAGAAGGAAGAAATCCACCATCCCGGCGACCGCGATCTCTGATTGCCCGACGCCAACCGTCTCGACGAGCACGACGTCGAAGCCTGACGCCTCGCACACAAGGATGGTTTCGCGGGTGGTCCGCGCCACCCCGCCGAGCGTGCCGGATGAGGGGGACGGGCGGATGAAGGCGTTGGGATCGGCGGCAAGCTGCGCCATGCGGGTCTTGTCGCCAAGGATCGCGCCGCCCGACCGGCTGGACGATGGGTCGACCGCGAGAACGGCGACCCGATGGCCAAGGCTCGTCAGCACGCTTCCGAACGCGTCGATGAGCGTGGATTTGCCCACGCCGGGAACGCCTGTGATGCCGATGCGACGCGATCGCCCCGCCGCATCATTCAGCAACGTCAGAAGCTGCCGCGCCTCTACGCGATGCGCGGGCTTGCGGCTTTCGATGAGCGTGATGGCGCGCGCAATCGAGACGCGGCTGCCCGCGCCGACATTCGCCGCCAGAGCCTCGATGCTCCTCGGTCCATTCCTATTAAAAGCGGTGTCTGCGCTTTGCATGCATAAGGCTTAAGAGAGCAATGGGTTTGGCACAATAGGAAGAATTGCCCTCCCTCGTCGAACGATAACGCCCGGATGTCCACTCCGGCCCAGCGGCAAATCCGCCATGCGTAAACGCTACCCGAATGAAAAGAAGCTTCGGCGCCGCCATGAAGCGGCCACGCTTCAACATCAGCTTGCAAACGCGGAAGCTAACGCCTATTTTGACGTCATCCCAGCATTTGAGGTATTCATGGCTCGCGTCACTGTCGAAGATTGCGTCGATAAAGTTACGAACCGTTTCGAACTCGTTCTTCTCGCCGCGCACAGGGCGCGGGCGGTTTCCGCGGGCGCGCCGATCACCGTCGACCGGGACAACGATAAGAATCCCGTCGTGGCGCTGCGCGAAATTGCGGATACGATGGTATCGCCAGAAGATCTCAAGGAAGATCTGATACACTCGCTACAGGCGCACGTCGAAGTTGACGAGCCCGAGCCTGAGGCCGCGCCTGCGCTGCCAAGCTCTCGTCCTGTCAATGTTCGGTCCCGACGATCAGTTTTCCGACGCCGTCATCGACCGCATTACGGAAGAAGAGTTGCTGCAGGGACTGGCTCGGAGCATTCCAGCCGAATCGGCAAGCGGTGGACGTTCAAAAGGCTAAGAAACTGTTGGGAAGTTGTTTCTTGACTTTGTCAGTGTTGGAGATTGTTTTAGATATCTAGAGTTGAAATTTTAAAGTTTGGCGAGGCCGTGCAGCTTGAGACTTAGACGAGATCGCAGCCAATTATGCGGCAATACGATTCCGTAGAAAAGGTTCTGAGCTACAATCCTAAAGCCAACGAGGCTCTGCTGAATTGCGCCTATGTCTACGCGATGAGGGCTCACGGACAACAGAAGCGAGCCTCGGGCGATCCCTACTTCTCGCATCCTCTCGAAGTCGCTTCGATCCTGACAGGGCTGAAGCTCGACGACGATACGATCGCGACGGCGCTTCTTCACGACACAATCGAGGACACGCAAACCACCAAGGACGAGATCGAACGGTTGTTCGGCTCGAACATCGCGTCCCTTGTCGATGGTTTGACGAAGATCGAGAAGCTCAATCTCGTCTCCAAGAAGACACAGCAGGCCGAGAATTTCCGGAAGCTCCTGATCGCGATTTCGAGCGATGTCCGCGTGCTTCTCGTCAAGCTCGCGGACCGGCTTCATAACATGCGCACGCTTGAGCACATGCGCCCCGACAAGCGCCGGCTCATCGCGCAGGAAACCATGGGACATCTACGCGCCGCTTGCCGGCCGCATGGGCATCCAGGAAATCCGCGACGAGCTTGATGAATTGTCCTTCCGATGGCTGCACCCGGCAGCCTATGAGACGCTCATGTCGCGGCTCAATGTCTTGCGCGACCAGAACCGTGGCCTGACGGCGGAAATCGCGACTGAACTCAAAGCCAAGCTCGAAGCACAGTCCATCAAGGCGGAGGTCTTCAGCCGCGAAAAAAAGCCCTACTCGATCTGGCTCAAAATGCAGAATAAGCAGATCGGTCTGGAGCAGCTTTCGGACGTCTACGGTTTTCGCGTCATTGTCCCGACATTGGAGGATTGCTACGCCGCACTTGGCGTGGTGCACACGACTTGGCGCGTGGTGCCCGGCCGTTTCAAGGACTACATCTCAACGCCCAAGCATAACGAGTATCAGTCGATCCACACCACCATCGTTGGCCCGCGCCACCAGCGCGTCGAACTGCAGGTGCGGACCGCGGAGATGCATCAGATCGCCGAAGATGGCGTTGCCGCGCATTCCGGCTACAAGCTCGCGGCGCTCGCCAGGTTGAACGGAGATGCGCGCGGCGTGAAAGGCCCGGCGCCCGGCGAAAGCACCGCCTATCAATGGCTCGCAAGCTCGTCGACAATCTCCTTGAGGGCGATAACCCAGAGGAATTTCTGGAGCACACGAAGCTTGAGCTGTTCCTCGACCAGGTGTTCTGCTTTACGCCGAAGGGCCGCCTGATCGCAATGCCCCGTGGCGCGAACGCCATCGATTTTGCCTATGCGGTCCATACCGATGTCGGCAACCGGTGCGTCGGCACGAAAATCAACTCGGCGCCACATGCCTTTGTTGAACGAGCTGAAGAACGGCGACGAGGTGGAAATCATCCTGTCCGATGCTCAGACGCCGCCTGCGGCCTGGGAAGGCGCCGTTATTACCGGAAAGGCGCGTTCCGCCATCCGCCGCGCGACAAAGGACGTCGTTCGCAAGCAATATCTCTCACTCGGCCGCGACATCATGAAAGCGGCTCTGGGACGCGACAGGGAAATCCGGCGACACCGATTTGTCGCCCGTTCTGCCACGGCTTGGCCAGCGGAGCGTGGAAGACCTCTTGACCGCGGTTGGGCGCGGCGAAACAACCGCGGACGAGGTTTTTAAGGCCGTGGATCCAAGTCTCGTCCAGGAAGGCGCCCCAGAGTGCCACGATCACCCGCGACGACGAAGGCTGGTTCAACCTGCGCCGTGTCACGAGCTTCAATTCCGGTGGCCGGGATTCTGGCCGGCTCCGAAGACGAACAAGCCGGAAAGGGCATTCCAATTCAAGGCGTGAACGGCGACTCCATCGTTCATTTCGGTGAAGGCGGCGCGGTTCCAGGAGAACGTATCGTCGGCATTCTCGACCCCGGCAAGGGCATAACGATCTACCCGATTTACTTGCCGCATTTACGCGCCTATGAAGATCAACTCGATAGCTGGATCGATGTGACCTGGGACATCAGAGAAGGGGCGACAGAGCTTTTCCCCGCACGTATCCAGGTTATGGCCGTCAATGAACCCGGAAGCCTTGGGAGGATCGCGAGCGTGATCGGGGCGGCCGGCGCGAATATCGACAAGTTGCAGATGATTAACCGTGGGCGCGATTATACGCAGATGGTGATCGACGTTGAGGTCCTCGACCTTAAGCATTTGACGGATACGCTCAATGGGGTAAAAAATCTTAACGTGGTAAGTTCGGCAAGCCGCGTACTGACGTGAAAACCCGCACTTTCCGGAGGCTGTGCAATTGTTACAGTTGTTTGGGTCACAGGGCATCTCCGAATAAACCAGCAGCGTGTCGTCAAATTTTCGGAAACCGTCAGCGGGAAAGGTTAACTCCGCCTCATGATCGGTTACTTCCGGGTCAGCCGAAGGCCGGAAAAGGTCGGCAGGGGATACATACAGTTCGAGTATGCACGTGTTTTCGAGTGTCTGTGTTGCAGCGGGAGGCGGCAAACCGAGAGACTGGGAAACCCGAAGAAGGGTTGGAACATTACCCAGAAGATTCTTCAACTCCGGGGCTACAGAAATCCAGGAATTATACCCGTAGTTTTGACACTCCTGCCCTGCTTTACAGCCCGGCAAATTCGGGTCGGTGTAACTTGACAGGCCGCCTGACTGCCGATCCAGGTAGCAACAAGCACCCGCGTGCCGGGCGCATTATTCTCCCATATGAGGTCTGAATTTTCAGGGACAATGGCAGTCAGATGTTTCGAAATCTTTGCGACTGTCAGGGTCCTCGCATCCTGGATGGCCGTGTTGTATTCGGCCTGCGGGTCTATCTGGGCGGAGCTGCTTTTGCCGCAAGAGGTGAGGGCGAGGCTTAAAACAGTTTTACCGTGGAGGAGTTGCAGCAATTGGCGCCGCTGGAAGAGCGCATTTACCGCCACCGCTGCGTCGAGGCGTGGTCGATTGTTGTCCCGTGGATTGGCTACTCCTTCAACGCCCTGCTGAAGGAAGTGTCTCCCCAGCCCAAGGCGAAGTTCGTGGCGTTTGAGAGTTATTACAATTCTGGCCAAATGCCCCTGGGGAGTCACGCGGGAATACGAATTGCCTTACGTTGAAGGGTTGCGCCTGGACGAAGCCATGCATCCGCTGGCGCTGCTCTGCTTTGGCATGTACGGGGAAACGCTGCCCAACCAGGATGGCGCGCCGGTGCGCATGGTGCTGCCCTGGAAGTATGGCTTCAAAAGCATCAAGTCGCTGGTGAAAATCAAGCTGGTGGAGAAAAAGCCGGATACCACCTGGAACATGTCTGCTCCCAACGAATACGGATTCTATTCCAATGTAAACCCGCAGGTGGATCACCCCCGTTGGAGCCAGGCCAAGGAGCGCCGCCTCGGCGAATTCTTCCGGCGCGCCACGCTGATGTTTAACGGTTACGACCAGGTGGCGTCGCTTTACACGGGCATGGACCTGAGGAAAAACTTCTAACGGACGGGCGGATTTGCGCTCGGCCTTGACTCAGCACCTGAAGGCCTCCCGGTCATCGGGCAGTTGCCGGCCGCTTCCGACCCATCTTTCACAACCCAATCAGAGAGGGTGCGCGATTGCGAAAAGTCCTCAGCAGCAAATGGATCAAATTGCCGGTGTTCATCTTGTGCCTGGCGCCGCTGGGCCAGTTGGCCTGGCGCGCTCTGCACAATCACCTGACGGCCAATCCCATCGAGTACATTACCCACCAGACGGGCGACTGGACGCTGATTTTTGTTGTCATCACGCTGGCGATAACCCCGGCGCGCAAACTCTTGCGCATCCCGGAACTGATTCGCTTCCGCCGCATGGTCGGATTGTTTGCCTTTTTCTACGGGTTCCTCCACTTCAGCACCTGGATTGGGCTGGACAAGTTCTTTGATTGGGCGGAAATGCTTCACGACGTGCGCAAGCGGCCTTTCATCACGGCGGGATTCACGGGTTTTGCCTTGATGGTTCCTCTCGCTCTGACTTCCACAGCGGGATGGATCCGCCGCCTGGGGGGCAAGCGCTGGCTGGCGCTGCACCGGCTGATCTACGTTACCGCCATTGCCGGGGTGGTGCATTACTACTGGCTGGTGAAGTCAGACGTTCGCAAGCCGCTGTTCTACGGGGCGTTGGTCACGCTACTTTTGGGCCTTAGGGTGGGATTCTGGCTGGCAGCCCGGCGCGGTAAATTGGCAGGCAAGGCCCTCGAACCCAAGCTGACCACCGCCGAGACAGAGTGACTCGCTCGGTGTCAACGCCGATTTTGGACCCTTTTCTTCCAAAGGGTCAACTCCAGGTCTTGACGCCGCCAAATAAGTTCGTAATCCGAGGAAAGCCACGACTGGAGAGAGGCTTCCTGGAACAAAACGGCGTTGCGTGCGCGGGCGAACTGTCCCAGAATCACATAGGCAGGTGGATCGCGGTGCCAATCATCCCAGAGTCGTTTTTCTGATCGACTGTTGTAGGACTCGAGGTGCAAGTAAACAACATTGGGCACAGGAAGCCCGCCAAAGGCCGAGAGTGGACCGCCGGGATAAAGCCAAAGGGTCGGCTGCCCTTTAATCCGTGGAGTGACATCCCGCCAAACACCGGTGACCCAACGATAGTACTGTGGGTAGCCATAAAGGCCGGCGAAGGGGGAATTCCTGGGAAGGGGTAAAAGGGGACCAAAGGCCTCCCCATAGGCGGGGAAGAAAAAGGCAGTCAGCAAGAACAGCGTGGCCAAGACCAGGGAAGGCCGAAACAAATTCGGCAAGCCCCCAGCCGCCAATACATACAACAGCATCGGGACGGCAATGGGAGCTACAAACCCGAAGTAGCTGCTGCCCGATGCGGCATTGGCATACATGAGAGCCAGCAGCAACAAGCAAAGCATGCCCAGTTCGCGGGGTGCGCGCCTTCGGAAAACTGCTATCAGACAGGCGATGCCACTGCTGAACGCGATCAGGTACGCTGCCCGAATCGGGAATAAATTGTAATCGCCGAGTTGCAGGCGGAGGACTTCCAGAGGGATGTAGATTCTTGGAATGTAGAAGAGCGTGGCCACCGAAGCGGCGAAAGCGATGGCGAAGAAGCAAACATAATCTGCCGTGGATTTGCCGGTATCTTCCCGGTTTGCATGGCCGTCCTCTACCGCGACGGAATTTAGCTTCGCATCGCCACATGCGCGGTTGATCAGGCCAGCTATTGCTGGTAAATCCCCGCCGCCGTGATCAGCAACTCAGCCCAGGCGTGGGGGGGAAGGCCACGGCCCATCGTAAATCCCCGAATAGCCGTGAGCCGGGGGACACCCCGCAACAGAATGACCGCCGGTCCACCCTTTCCCGCTCCCGCGTCCGCGAACATTTCTTTGACGACTTCCACGGCGCCGCAATTGTAAAAGAAGGGGAGCCAAGGAGGGAAAACAACCCCAACCCCCACCGGCCATGAAGCGAGCAATGTTCGGGAACCGCTTGCCCTCAATCCCCAAGCCCCAAGGGCTGGGAATGAAGAGTGCCAGCGCCGCGGCAAAACCAAAGAGCAGGCCAATGTTCTGCTTGGCGACAATGGCAATACCCGCGAAGATGCCTGCCCAAAAGAGATTTCCAGCCCGATGGCTCTTTTGATATTTCAGGAAGAAATAGATGGATGAGTCCTGCAAACATGGGGGCCTGGTAACTATGGGCATGTCCCACTTGCGTGAAAGGAGGTGAGAGCGTTCCTGCCACGACTACCGAAAGAACCTTGACATGACGATCTGCATTGAGGAGATTCAGAATTGCAACCCCGACAATCAGAGGCTCCCAGCCAGGACAGATACAGGTTTACGGCAAATACAAACACGGACTCGCCGAAAAGTTTCATCAATCCGGCCAGAATCAAGGGGGCCAAGGGGGGCGCTGAGAACGCAAAATCGCGATAGGGAAGCTGCCCGTGCAGGATCCGCCAGCCGCTCATAGGTCCACCCGTAATCCTCGCCGCCTGCCACCCAAATCCAACGGGCTGTGAATATTCCGAAAATCAGGAGGAGGATCACCCAAGGCAGCCTAGAAACCAACGGATCTTGCGGTAGACCCTTTCCGGATTCAAACCTTTCCGCCCGTTTCCGCCCAGTGCGGTGCCCGTCAGATTGGAAGTAGATAGCAAATTTTATTATCCATTAACCGCTGAGAAACGCAAATGATAATTGAACGTGTAGTTCCGGCCTTTCTTGAATTGAAAGTTTCCGAATGTACAGCACCCGGCTCGACGGCCACAACGCGTAAAGTTCACCATTTGTGTCACGATCGTGATCTGGCGTATTAACTCCCTAAATGACAATTCAGGAAGGCAAGGGTCAGCGCCCAGGCTTGCCGGGCGGCGGCGGGGTTGTAACTGGCGCGCGCATCGCAAAAGAATCCGTGGTCAGCGTCCGAAAACTCGACATGCACAAAAGGCTTCCCGGCTTTACGTAGAGCTCCTGCCACCGCTTGCGTCTGCTCCGGGCCAATGTGCTTGTCCAAGCCACCCCAAAAAAGAAGTTGCGGCGCGTGCAGATCGCCTGCGCGGTCGAGCAAGCCGCCCGTCATGGGGTTGGGCGCAATGCCGCCACCGTAAAGGGAAACGGCCGCCTTGACCGGCAAGATGGAATTGGTGAGGAAGGAAAGGCGTCCTCCGAGGCAGAAGCCGATGCAGGCAATGGGCGTCCCCGGGAAGCTCAGTTCCTCGGTCAACAAGCCGTAGGCAGCAAGGGCGTCGGCCTCCATGTCCTGCTCCTTAAGGGCCCGGATGTGGGGCATGATCGACTCGAAATCAGTGTAACTCCCCTCGAATCCCGGCGCGGTGCGATGAAAGATTTCCGGAGCAAGGGCAAGGTATCCCTCGCGCCCAAAGCGTTCGGTCACGTCGCGAATGTGCGCATTCACGCCAAATGCTTCCTGAAACACCAAAAGGCCGGCACGTGGGCGGTCGATTTGGGGGCGTGCCGCGTACGCGCGCATCACAGTTCCATCGGCCACCGGCATAGTGACCCAGTCCGTCCGAATTTCCACCATGAATTTCCCTCCCTTGCGAACTGTGGAAGATAATGTTTTTCAGCCGTGATTATTTTCCGCTCAAAGCACGCACCACGTCAACCTTCACTTTACTTCAAAACCCTGTGCCGAGGATGATGCCCCGGGGTTCGGTGGCCATGGGGAATTTGTTCCAAGTTCGATCGATCCCCAAGTGCGTTGAGAGCAGCCAGGTGGACGATTTCAGGATGATGGTGAGCGAGCGTACGCGGCCGGAACGCGGGGCTCAAAGCGGGATATGTCAAAAAAAGCAGCCACGGCGGTGGCGTCAACCGTGGCTGCATGCCGTTGATCAGATGTGGTAGCACTAATAAAGAATGCAATAGCTGCCGGGCTCGATAACCGTGTTGTAAGACCCGCTGCTCTCGACTTGAACGCTCAAGGAGCCCGCGGTCGTACCGTTTTGGAGTCCGCTAAGACCGTTTAAAAACGTCGCGCTGGTGGTGACCGTAGCGGACGACGGCGCCATGGCTGTACCGCACCCCGCATTCGCCTGAGCTGTGGTCGTATTTGACGGAGCGTAGGTGAACCCAAACTGTGAGGCCGTGGGACTGGATGGACACGTCACCAGCATGGTGGGTTTATTGCTTGTGCTGTTACTCTGCATGAAAAGCGTGCACATCAGGCAGTACGTCTTGCTGGCCGCCACCGCAAACGTGCCGACCGTGACCGGCGTGGTGCTGGTCGCCGTCACGGCGGAGGTTACGGCAAAGCGCCGCGGGACACTGGAAACCACGCCCGAATTGGTCTCCGCGTCCTTGACGTAGATCCGGTCGCCGTCGTACCAATGGTCGCCGGCAGCGGGAGTGGTGGGCGCCGTGCCGGCCGGAGTGTTGAAGCTTGCGGCGCTGCTGGTGGAAGCTCCAAAGGTCTGCTTGTCGCCGCTTGAATAGGTGTTCGCCTGGCCGGTGTAGACCAATGTCGAAGGCAATGCCGTTGCGGGAACCGTCTCATAGGTGATGGTATTGCTGGAGGTCACTACGGGGACGGTGTTGGTGGAGGGAGAAGCCGGAAAACTTACGTTCAGGCTGGTCATCGTGCAGGAGCTTCCAAGGGTGCAGGCCACACCACCGACTGTAGTCACTCCGCTGCCCGGCAGATCGCTGGTGGCGATGGTTCCCCAGAGGGGGGCGGCGGCGGCGCTGCCTGTGCCCGTAGAGATCAGGAAGTTCTTGGTGGCGGTGGTGTTTCCCGCCAGCCGCGTTGCCCCGCTCGAACCCTCATATTCCAGGTCTCCCAACGTGGTCATGGGCGAGAGGGCGTTAAATGCTGCGCTGGAAGTGGTCTGCCCGGTGCCGCCGCCGGCAATTCCACCAGGGGCAGGCCGGTGATGTCAAACTTCACCTGCCCGGCGCTGGGGTTTGATGCCGTGAGATAGGTGCCATTGATGAAGTTGACGGTTGCCTGATTGGAAGTGTTCGTTCCGTTGACTTGAACGCCGGTTACCCCGCACGAACCCCACGCCGGGTCCGTGCCGTTGGAAGTCAAGCACTGGCCGCTCGTGCCGACCGCTAGGCGCGCATTGGAAGAGGCATGGTAATCGGGCAGATCCCCCTCCGTGGTCAGGGGAGAGAGCGTATTGAAGGCGGCCGCCGCGCTGGTCTGGCCCGTTCCCCCAGCGGCGATCCCCAGTGTTCCGGCGATGTCGGTGAACTGAACTTGCGCCAGGGTGGGTGCGGTTGCCGCGCCCGGAAGCGCCCAGGGACTTTAAATACATCGGCGTGGTGGTGGTGTTTCCCGGCAAACGTGTCGCCGCTCCGCTTGTGCCCCCGTATAGAAGGTCGCCCAGCTTGGTCAGGGGATTTGACCACAGTGAGGTCACACAATTCGAACCCACGCAGAACTGCGGGGCAGTTATTGTGCCGGCGGCGGTAATATTGCCGCTACCGTCATCAAGCACGTTCTCCCGCCGTGGAGAGCGCGCCCGCCAAGGTGGCATCGCCGGTGGTGTTACGAGAGGGCGCCGAATATCCGCTTACCGTTCCAATGTTCCGTCATCGTTGAAGTTATTCAATGGGGAGGGGTTCATGCACAGGGCCAGATAGTGCGCGGTGTCGCCCTTCAGGATGTCGTAACAGTACACCCCGAACTGACCATTGATCGAGAGCGTGTCGTAGGCATCGCTTGCTGCCGAAGCCGAGGTCGATTCGCTGACGCCGTTGGAATTTTGCAGCGTAAGGGAAGTGGACGTGCAGTTGCTCCCGAAGCCGGGACCGTGAACGTACCATTATTGCCCGCATTGACGAAACCCGTGATCGTAAATTGGTTACCATCTAGCGCGGTTGCCGAGGTGCAGTTGCCAATCGTCCCCGTATAGTTGGTGTTTGACCCCGAGGGCGCCGCCGCGCTCAGAGCAAGGGTGTATTGACCAAGAGTTTGATTATTGACCGTGCCCAAAGAAATCGGCACCCCTTTTCCGACCGTCAAAGTGGGGGAGTCAACCAAAGAGCCATTCCAGTCAACCGGGACGGCCCAATATTGGATAGCAGTAGAACCACTACCCTGTCCGACCTTCGCCATGGCGCTCTTCGGGTTTGAGACTTTATTAATGTTCCATGACCCGTATGACCAGTTCCTTGTGCCGTTGTATCCGTAAGTGTTCGACATACCGGGCGTGGTATTGTAATCGAGCACCGGGTTGAACGTATCGAGCGTAATATTGGTAGATCCGTTGTGAATCGTGGGGAGCGAGACCTGCAAGGCCAATCCGCCCATTGCCCCCCAAGTGTAATCGTTCTCAAATTGTAAATTGGAGATGACGATTTT
>CAVRSS010000128.1:0-18299 GCA_963723755.1 uncultured Alphaproteobacteria bacterium
CAGCGAATGCGGCATAGTGCGGGTCAAGCTATCAGGCTTTCAGGCTCTGACAAGGCTGGAGGCACTTCATTCCACAGGTGAAGCTCGGCTGTCGCACACGCCTGGGCGTCGGGCCTATCTTGTCATTCCGCACAAGCGGCTTGGGGATTCGTCCAGTCGAGGCGGCCTGTCAGAACAGGGGCGACGTCCGAATATTGATGCTCACGCGTCCAGGCCCGCCATGGAATGCCATCATTTGCAGGCTTGCAGGCGATGATCTGCCCCGCCGACAGCCAGCCTGCATCAAAGGCATAGGCCATGCCGCCCAGGATCGTCCTCCAATTCCGGTAGCGCTCAACTCCCACGCAGGCGATGGCCTCGCGCTCGCGCGCCTCAAGCCTTTCGAGCCATAGGGAAACGGTACGCACGTAATGAGGGCGCTGATCCTCGAAGTCTACTATTTCCAGCCCAGCCTTGCCGAGATGCTGCATGATCGCGGGCAATGTCGGCGTCGCGCCTCCTGGAAAGACATGCCGGTTTATGAAATCGGCATTGGCTCCTTTTGCCCGGCCCTCGGGATTTGGGAGATAGATGCCTTGATTGAGGATCAGGCCCCCCGGCCGCAAGAGCCTTGCGATGCGATCGAAATAGGCTTGCAGATCATCGCGGCCGACATGCTCATACATGCCGACCGACGCGATCTTGTCGAAAGCGCCGGCATCGTCGAAGGCGCGATAATCCTGGAGGCGGATGTCGACCTTGGCATTGAGCCCGTTGCGGGACACCATGCCTCGGGCGCGGTCGAATTGGCAGCGGCTTACGGTGACCCCTACGCCATAGACCTGATGCCTGAGCGCAGCCCAACACAAAAGCGCGCCCCAGCCGCAGCCGATATCGAGGACGCGATCTCCGGGCGCAAGCATAAGCTTGCGGCAGATATGGTCGAGTTTCTGCCGCTGAGCCTTGTCGATGTCCTCAGTTCCATCCCGGAAGTAAGCGCAGGACTTGAGCAGGTATTGATCGAGCCAGAGTTCGTAGAAATCGTTCGGGACATCGTCGTTTGCCTGCACCTGCCCGGCATCGCGAGCACCAGAAGTCTGCTTCGGGGAAGAACGGGCCAGGATTTGCATAAGGCTCGACGCCAGTGGGATACGGTCGATCAGACCGGCCACTTCGAAGCCGATATGGAGAATGTCGCGCATCGCTCCTTCGACCGCCATTTCGCCCGAGACATAGGCATCGCATAATCTGTCCAGGTTGCCGGTGAGCACCATTCGGGCGCAGCGCGGCGTTCTGAGCGTCACGGTAACTGCTGGAGCATCTGAAAACTCGTAGTCCTCTCCGTCCCAGAAGGACAAGCGCAGCGGAAGCGGCCTGGTAAGCCGGCGTGCCAGAAGCTCAAGAACGTGCCTTCGAAAACTCATGGATCACAGAAGTACATGATGGCTGACATCATCGAAAACGACTGGCCCTACTTTTTGTGCCCGATCTCTTCTTCACAAGAACTCGACGAAAATTCACAGGTACTCGACGGAGACCTGTCAGCGGCGTGGCCTTGAACTGTCGAGCTAACAAAAAAAATATATTGAGATTTAAAAATATACCCTAACTCATTGAGAACCCGAGAGAAAGTGCTTGCAAAGTTAGGCGAGTGGGATCTCAGTGGGCGGTATGATTCGCCGGGGATTTCTGGACACTGCCGAACGGAAGGAACTGCTGTCGCTGGCGCGCGATGGCTCGGCGGAGCATCGGATTGCACGCCGGGCGAATGCAATCCTTCTCTTGGATGACGGCTTGAGCTGCGAGCGGGTGGCCAAGGTTCTCTATCTCGATGACGATACGGTCAGGAACTGGCGCAAACTCTATGACGAGCGCGGGATCTCTGGGCTCGAACAGTTCGATGCCGGAGGCAGTTCGAGCCGTCTTTCCACGGTGCAAGAGGAAGCGCTGAAGGCTTACGTTGCCCAGGCTTTACCGCGTTCAACGCGGCAGATCGGCGCCTTTATCGAGCGGGAATTCGGCATCGTTTACGAGAGCCGGGCGGGATTGGTCGCCTTGCTGCACCGGCTGGGCTTGGAATACCACAAGCCGGAAGTCATCGGCCGCAAACTGGATGCAGAAAAACAGCGGGCGTTCATCGAAGGTTACGAAAAGCTGCGGAACGCGCTTGGCCTTAACGAGGCTGTGCTGTTCGTGGACGCGGTGCATCCAACGCATGCCGCACGGCCGATGGGTTGCTGGGCGCCGAAAGAAGAAAAGCTGGCAATCCAACAGACAAGCGGGCGGCAGCGCCTCAATATTCACGGCGCGATTGACCTTGAGACCGGACAAACCCGCATGATCGAGGCCGAAACCATCGATGCCGCCTCCACGATAAGACTGCTGGAAGCGCTCGAAGCACTGTATCCGCTCTTGGCAATGATCCATGTATATCTGGATAATGCCCGTTATCATCATGCCAAGCTTGTAAAAGATTGGCTGGCTCAGCCCGGCCGCAGGATCAAGTTGCACTTCATCCCGGCCTATTGTCCGCATTTGAACCCCATCGAACGGTTGTGGGGCGTTATGCACAAGCACGTGACGCACAATAGATGCTACGCCACCTCACGGGACTTCGCCGGCGAAGTCCTCACCTTCTTACGCGAGAAAGTCCCGCAAAACTGGGCGCAGTTGTGTGATTCGATCACAGACAACTTCCGCGTCATAAACCCAAAGGATTTTCGGGTTTTGGCGTGAATGGGGTATAGAGTGAGATTTAAATCGCTGATTAAGCAAATTTCCGCGGGAACAGAGACCCTATCAAAACCCTAATGAATAATACAGGCGCGGAACATTCGTTATTCCGATGAACTTAGTCCTGACACGGAATCAAAAATGGGAGAATAAAGTGCTTAAAGGTCAAACAAAGGGCCGACTTTTGTTATGGTCAAGCGCAAGCTTATGCTTGCTTGCCACTGGCGTTGCCGCCCCCGCCGTTTCATTCGCTCAGCAAAACGATCCAAACTGGACGGCGCCCTTGAATAGTCTGAATGACGCGCAGAAGACCTACGCCGGTGTATCGGGCATGGTCTCGGAGATGCACCAATACGGCCTCGCGACCCGTTCGAAGGCAGCGCAGGCGCTGGAGGAGATCAAGTCGGGCGTGGTTCAGGTTCGGAACTCGGACAAGGTTCCACAGGATTTGCTGCACAGTACCCTGATCGCAATCGACGAGGCTCAGACGGCGTTAAAGACCGACAGCGCACAAACCATCGCGTGGTCGCTCCAAACTGTTGGCCAGGAAGTTCAGGCGGTTCAGGCAAAGCTTGGCGGCCAAAACCCGCCGCAGAGCGCCTCGGCGGAACGCCCAATCAATCACGGTGGTGGCACCCAGGCTCCGGATCAAACCTCCACTGCGAAGGCGCCCGTACAACCGCAAGCCAGGGTGGCGGAGGCCGAGCGCAATACCGGGGTGGTGCCTCGGGGCGAACAGGCTCCCAACTCGAACGTCGCAAATCGCATAGCGGATGAACGAGGGCAGAACGGACCGACCCAGCAGGCGACGCCCGAACAGCCGCCCCAGCAAATGGCGCAAGCTCAGCAGCCTGGTCAACCGGCACAGCAGCCGGCCCAGGCGGCGCAGAATACCCTCGCCAGCATGCAACGCAGCGATGTGGTGGGCAAACAGCTTTACGACAAAGATGGCAATGCCGTCGCCAGCATTCAGGACGTAAAGATGGGGCCGGACGGCAAAATCCAGGCTGTGGAAATCGATGTCGGCGGCTTCCTAGGCATTGGGTCGAGGCGCGTATCGGTTCCGGCTAGCGCAATCCAGGTCAAAGGAGACCGGATCCAGTCGACGTTGGACACCGATCAGAATCCGTAATCTGCCGCAGGACGCGAATTAAGCAGGAAGCGGGGCTCTCTTGGGCTGGTCCCGGAAACGGGATCAGCCCTTTTCTTTGCACGGACGATACGCTGGGGACGATTCGCGCCAGCACGCTGACAAACACTGGGCGGGACGCTAGGCTCTACGCAAATCGAACGCATCCGGGGGTGGCAGCCGCGATGCCGCAATCATGGTGTCGAGTGAGCGATCTCTTCCAGTTCCACGAAGCAGCTCTGCCTTGGAATAGCGAGCCGAAGGTCTCATCTTCGGTCCGAATGACTTTACCAAAGACAGACATCGCGCCGCGCGCTGCGCCCGAGGGAGGCAGCGACAGCGCTCTTTGCGCGCCGTTGAGCAGCCTGAAGGGTCTTGGCCCCCGGGGCGAAGAGCTGCTGACCAAGGTTTTCGCAAAGCCTCTCAGCGCGCCCAGGGTCATCGATCTTCTCTGGCATCTCCCGAACGGCTATCTCGACCGGCGGCTGACGCCGTCCATCAGCGAGGCCACCGCCGGGGCCGTAACAACGTTGGTGGTCACGCCAATCCGCTACAATTCTCCCCCGAAAGGCGCGGCTCGCGCACCGCTGCGCGTCGCTTGCGAGGACGAGAGCGCGTCCCTCGACATCGTGTTCTTCCACGGCGACCGGAACGCAATCCGGCGTCTGTTGCCGCTGAACGAAATCCGCATCGTGTCGGGCCGCGTGGAGCGCTACGGGTCGCGCCTTCAGATGACCCATCCCGATTACATCCTGGCCTCCACCGAGCGTGCGAAGCTGCCCGCGATCGAGCCGGTCTATCCCCTGACGCTGGGGCTCACACAGAAATTCCTGTATCGCGTCATCGGCGAAGCCCTGGCGAAGCTGCCGGATTTTCCGGAGTGGCTGGAGGCTTCGCTTGTGGAATCGGAAAGCTGGCCGTCTTTCTCGAACGCGCTGCACATCCTGCATCGCCCGCAATCGGCGGCTGACCTTGCGCTTTGGCCGAAGGCGCGCGACCGGCTCGCCTTCGATGAGGTATTCTCCGCGCAGCTCGCCATCGCGCTCGTCCGGCGGAGCTATCGGCAGCTGTCCGGGCGGTCGCTGGCTGGCGACGGGGAACTGGCCAAGAGGATGCGCGGCACCCTGCCCTATTCTCTCACCCGGTCACAGGAGCAGGCGCTCGCCGAGATCAAGGCCGACATGCTCTCGTCGCGCCGCATGCTGAGGCTTCTTGCAAGGCGACGTCGGCAGCGGGAAGACGGTGGTTGCGGCCCTTGCCATGACGGCGGCAGTCGAAGCAGGCGCGCAGGCGGCCATGATGGCGCCGACTGACGTGCTGGCGCGGCAGCACCTGGAAACGATGAAGCCGCTTTGCGAAGCGGCGGGCATCCGGCTCGGCTACCTCTCCGGCCGCGAACAGGGGAAGACGCGGACCCTGCTTTTGGAGCAGCTGGCTTCGGGCAAAATCCAGCTCATCGTTGGCACGCACGCCCTGTTTCAACCCGATGTCGTGTTCCATGATCTCGCCCTTGCCATTGTCGACGAGCAGCACCGCTTCGGAGTGGCGCAGCGCCTTGCCTTGCAGGAGAAGGCCAAGGCCGGGGATGCGGACATCCTCGTCATGACGGCGACGCCGATCCCGCGCACGCTGCTTTTGTCGGTGCACGGCGACCTCGATGTGTCGCAGCTCACCGAAAAGCCCGCCGGGCGCAAGCCGATCGCGACGCGGGCCGTGCCGCAGGATCGGCTGGAGGACATCGTCGAAGGCTTGCACCGCGCTTTTCGGGAAGGCGCGCAGGTTTACTGGGTCTGCCCCGCCGTCGACAGCGAAACGGCGCGCGACATGGCCGCCGCCGAAGAGCGCGCAGCCCATCTGCGGCAGACTTTTGGAGAGCGCGTCGGTCTCGTTCACGGGCGGCTTTCCGGCGCGGAGAAGGACGCCGCCATCGCCGCCTTCACCGCGCGCGAAACCTCGATCCTCGTCGCGACGACCGTGATCGAGGTCGGCGTCAACGTCCCCGCGGCGACCGTGATGATCATCGAGAACGCGGAGATGTTCGGCCTCGCGCAGCTCCATCAGTTGCGTGGCCGCGTGGGCCGGGGGGCGGCGCAATCCTCCTGCGTTCTGCTCTACAAGGCCCCGCTGTCGGAGACGGCGAAGTCGCGCCTCGATATCTTGCGGCAGGTCGAGGACGGGTTCGTCATCGCCGAGGAGGATCTCCGCCTGCGCGGCGGGGGCGAAGTTCTCGGACCACGCCAGAGCGGCGACCCGGGCTTCCGGCTGGCGCAATGGCCGCAAGCCGCGTCGCTCGTGGACCGCGCCTCCGACCTCGCCCGCTACCTGCTTCTGCGCGATCCGCACCTGAAATCCGAGCAGGGCCTCGCCGCGCGCCGCTGCCTCATCCTCTTCGAGCGCGACGACGCCATGCGGCTTTTGCAGGCGGGTTGAGGGCAGCTGCCTTGCCGACGGATTGCCGGTTGGCGAAGGGCGGGCGTTGGTAAAGGAACATTGAAGATTGGTTTCGTTTCGTAGAACGGCCCTATCTTTATATATATGTATTTATTTGAGGTAATAAAGAATAAAGGAGCAAACGCATAGAAGCCCCTTGTAGGCCGTTTTGTGCGCACCTTGCGCGCCAGAGTAAACGGCGAAAGGAGAGTCAATGGCGACAGAACGGCAAATCGAGGCGAACCGCCTCAACGGCCAGCGCTGTACCGGCCCAAAGACCCTGGAAGGCAAAGCCGTGGCAAGCCGCAACCGGGTCACTCACGGGCTGACAAGCGCTAGCGGCCTCCTCCCCGGCGAGAAGCTCGAAGACTTCTCCGATTTGCGCGACCGCGTTCTCGCGGAGCTTGCGCCGGACAGAGCGATTGAGATGGAACTCGCCGAGCGGATCGCGAGTCTCCTGTGGCGGCTGCGGCGCGTGCCCGCCTTCGAGGCAGCCCTCCTCGCCTGGACGCATGCCTGCAAAGAGGAGGCGAGCATTATGACGCCGAACGAGCCACGTCTCATCAACTGGCGCGACCGCGACCGGCCCCGTCCCGCCGCCGTCCACGACATCCTTGCCTTTGGGCGCTCGCTCGATGGTTTCCTGAAGGGGGGTGTGGGCGGCAGGCTCAGCCGCTATGAAAACGCGCTGCAACGTTCACTCTCGGCGTCGATGCTCGAACTGCGGCGCATGCAGCAGCGGCGGAAAGTGCAAGGCTCGCGCGATGTTTGCGTGGGAGCCGCACCCGGCAGAAGGCGGCGGCGTCACACCGCGGCTCGCGTTCACGGCGCGAGACGCCGGGATCGGCGAAGCCGATCCCGAGGGCGCGATACGCCTCCTGGACTAAAGAGAAATTCTTTGGTTAGCAATGCCCGTTCGCTCAGTGGTCCGCGGCCGGAAAGGGTCAATTCCGAACTCGGCCGCCATTTTGGGGCGCGGCCGCTGTACGCTCAACAGCGCCAGCAACAACACAAAGTTCCTGTTCGCCATGCGCCGGATCGTCCGATGTCGAGCATGAATTGCGGTGCGCGTAAGCCCGCATTTTCGGTTCGTGGTGGCGTCGAAAGAGCCTCAGACGAATTGAGCCAATCACGCGCGCAATCGAGACGGCTCACCTATAGGTTGAACCTTGTCCTTTAGGAACTTTAAGGCAGCGGCAAAATTCTCCATAGCTAAAGAGTGGAACGGCATGCAAGACTGAAGAAAGCCTTTTCTGCTACCTTTAAGGACCTCATGTGTAAAAAAGTTACCGTTTTTCGGCTTTAAGGGGCTCGTTAAGGGACACTGAAGATGCTAGTAAAATTCACTGTCGAAAATTTTCGATCCATAGCCGAACCTGTCACCTTCTCGATGGAGGCTGACAAAGAGACAGATAACGCGATTGCAACGGGGGCGAGCGCCGCCCCTCACCTACTCCGCGTTGCCGCAATTTACGGTGCCAACGGTTCCGGAAAGAGTAACCTGCTTGCCGCTTTCACAACAGTGCAAACTTTAGTTTGGGGTGAAATTGTTTCGCGGCCTGACCCCGATGAGGGGTTGCTAGGCTATTATTCTCCCTTTCAGTTTGATGAGGTTCTGCGGCAAAGCCCCACAACTTTTGATATCGTTTACTTGGCCTCCGACAGCGGCAGCGATGAAATATTGTTCAATTATCGCTTGAGTTTCAATGGAGAAAGAATAATTGAAGAGCACCTTTTCGCTCGAAATAATAAGCCTAGGTCACGCGATAGGACTTTGCTCGCGCGCATATGGAATGAAGAAAAGAGAAACTATGATTATGACTTTAGTCCGTCGATTGAAAGTGCCAAAGATAAGTGGATTTCTGAAACGAACGAGACGCTCCCTTTTCTTACCGTTGCGGCTAAATCAAGAGCACGAGAGTTTACCGCGGCATACTTATGGTGGAACAAACTAAGCTTAATCACTAACGATAGTAGATACTATCGTCGCATTCGCTCTAGCCGCGCACATCCTTCTAGACTGACAAGGGGGTTGCCTACTGAGATAATGATTAGGCGCGGGGTAATAACGCCTGAACTGGTTTCGACTTTCCTCTCGCGATTAGACGTTCGAGTTTCTCGCATAGAACTAAGGGAGGAGGCTGAGGGATTTTTAGAGGTGCAGCTCGTTTCACCTGACAGAAGCGGGCATGAGGTGGCGCTTTCCCTCGCCAATCAGTTCTGACGGCACGCGCAAGCTATTTGAGTTAGCCTCATCATGGATACAAGCATTGCGCCGAGGCTCAATCCTCTTTGTTGACGAACTACAAAATGGGTTGCATCCAAAGGCTCTTCTTGCGCTTCTTGAGCTATTTAAGAGCCCCAAAATCAACACGAGGAATGCACAGCTTGTCGTAACGTCACACGACGTGACTCTTTAAAATATCTTAAGAGAGATGAAGTTTGGTTTACAGACAAACGCCTAGATGGTTCGACTGAGGTGTTTTCTCTTCTTGAGTACAGGACTCAGGTTCGTGAGGACAGCGCCTTTGATAGGCAGTACCTGGAAGGACGATTTGGTGGCATACCAATAATAGATGATATAGACGAATTTGCGGACATATTGCATGATCAAAAAGAGTTATTCTAAGCCAAGAACCTCATCAATAGGACGTGGCGGCAGGCTCGTAAACACGAGAGATGTCAGAAAAACAATCTGGTTGCTAGTAGAAGGGGAGAAAACTGAAAAAATTTACTTTAATAACATGAAGAAAATGGAAGACCTAACGGCGACCGAGGTCAAAGTTATTGATTGCAATAAAGAAACAAGTGCAACACAAATAGTCAACAAAGGCATGGAGTTTCTTCAACAGGAATTTCCTCGAATTGATGAAGTTTGGTGTGTTTTTGACAAAAAGTAAAAAGATGTGAAAGCAACTTCATGCGCGCGATGGAGATGGCCTCTGTCGATTTGCCGTCAGGAAAGCGACTGTTGTGCGCGGTTTCAAACCCATGTTTCGAGCTTTGGATACTGCTACATTTTGAAAAAACGGATAGGCCATTCAGTAACTGCAAGGAGGTACTTGGGCCTATAAGGAAACACTCTCCACTTTACACAAAATCTAGCAGGACGGAAATTAAGAGAAATCGTTTGAAATTTCGTACTGCCGTTCGCAACGCGCGCTGGTTAAGGAGCCGTAACGTTATACCCTTCTACTGATGTTGATGAATTGCTTACAAACTTATTGAAAGAAGATTTTTTTGAATAAAATCCATGTTTGTGCAAGTGAGGGCCACGAAGAGTAATTGTGCAAAGCTCCACCCTCAGGAACTGAAGTGCCAACAAACAAGCCAGAGGGGAACTCTCGGCCTCCGACGGAAGAAGGGCCCAGCCGCGAACGCCTGCCTCAGGGCGTAACCTAACACTGCACGCCGCGCTGCTTCATCGCAGAGCAAAGGGCGACCGCCGAACTCTTGTGTTGTACGGGCCGGCCTGGATTTGGAAGCCGCCGTTCGCTCTCGGCGTCACGTCAAGCCCTCCTCGCCTGGACGCATGCCTACAAAGAGAAGGCGAGCCTTTTCGCCGGACGAGCCACGGCTCAACACCTGGCGCCGAGCCCGACCGGCAACGTCCCGCCGCCGTCCACGACATCCTTGCCTTCGGGCGCTCGCTCGATGGTTTCCTGAAGGGGGGTGTGGGCGGCAGGCTCAGCCGCTATGAAAACGCGCTGCAACGGGCACTCTCGGCGTCGATGATGGAACTGCGGCGCATGCAGGAGCGGCGGAAAGCGCAAGGCTCGCCAATTGTTTGCATGGGAGCCGCACCCGCAGAAGGCGGCGGCGTCAAGCCACGGTTCGCGTTGGGCGCAAGACGCCGGGATGGGCGAAGCCGATCCCGAGCGCACGGAGCGCCTGCTGAGTAAGGCGAAAATACTGCGGTTACCAATGCCGCTTCGCTCTGTCGCCCGGGGCCTTAAGGGACTCGGACCCGATTTTGGGGCCACAGCCGCTCTGCCTTCGGGAGCGGAACCACGACCATCTGGCAATTTCTGCAAGGGAGGGGACCAGCGGCGCGCGCAGTCGCGTCAATACCGGCGGAAACAAATCGAGGCCGGGAAGCTCCCGGCCTCGTGCCCGAAGGTCGCGGTCAGTCCGGCGAACCGCCGCTCGGCTGCTTCAGTTTCGACATCACCTCGTCCATGTTGAACGAGGCCGCCTTCTGCCGCGGCGGGAACTCCTTGAGCGTCATCAGGAAGTTGCCGACGTAGTCCTGCGCCGGCACCAGCAGGAAGGCGTGATCGAGCACCCAGTCGTAATAGGTGTTCGAGGTGATCGACGCCCGCTCGTAAGGGTCGGTGCGCAGGTTATAGATTTCCGGCACCCGCAGGGTCGTGAATGGATTGGCCCAGACCGCGAGCGTACCGGGCGTCTCCTGTTTCAGGAACACGAGCTTCCAGTTATCATAGCGCAGGGCGACGAGCTGCTGATCGTCATTGACATAGAAGAAGGATTCGCGCGGGTCCTTGTCCGTTTTCCCGGTCAAAGTGGGAACAAGATTGGAGCCGTCGAGATGGACCTTGTAGGTCATGTCGCTGACCTTCTTGCCCTTCAACAGCTCGTTCGCGACGTCGGGGTCGCCCGCCATCGCGAGGATTGTCGGCAGCATGTCGAGATGCGAGACGATCCCGTTGGACACTTCGTTGGGCTTGATGTGGCCGGGCCAGCGGAACATGGCCGGCACGCGATAGGCGCCTTCCCAGTTCGAGTTCTTCTCGTTGCGGAACGGCGTCATGGCGGCGTCCGGCCACGAGTTCATGTGCGGGCCGTTGTCGGTCGAATACATGACGAAGCTGTCGCCGGCGATGCCGAGATCGTCGAGCGCCTTGAGCACTTCGCCGACATTCTTGTCATGGTCGATCATAGTGTCGTGATAGGGGCTCTGCCAGCGTCCCGCCTGGCCGATGCTTTCCGGCTTGGTGTGGGTGCGGAAATGCATATGGGTGAAATTCACCCAGACGAAGAACGGCTGGTTGGCGGCATGCTCGCGCTTGATGAAATCGACCGCGCGTTTGGCGATGTCGTCGTCGACCGTCACCATGCGCTCCTTGGTGAGCGGGCCGGTGTCTGTGCAGACCTGCTTGCCGACCCGGCCAAAACGTGGATCGACTGTCGGATCGTCCTTGTCCGACGCCTTGCAGTCGAGCACACCGCGCGGCCCATACCTGGCGCGGAATTTCGGGTCCTTGGGATAGTCCGGCAGCTGCGGCTCCTCCTCGGCGTTGAGGTGATACAGGTTGCCGTAGAACTCGTCGAAGCCGTGTACCGTGGGCAGGAACTCGTTGCGGTCGCCGAGATGGTTCTTGCCGAATTGCCCGGTCGCATAGCCGAGCGGCTTTAGAAGCTCGGCGATGGTCGGATCCTCCTTTTGCAGGCCGATCTTGGCGCCGGGGAGGCCGACCTTGGTCAAGCCGGTGCGCAGGCCGGACTGGCCGGTGATGAAGGATGCCCGCCCGGCCGTGCAGCTCTGCTCGCCATAGTAGTCGGTGAACATCACGCCTTCCTTGGCGATGCGGTCGATGTTCGGGGTCCTGAAGCCCATCACTCCGTGCGAATAGGCGCTGAGGTCTGTTTGGCCGATATCATCGCCCCAGATGATCACGATGTTTGGCTTCTTAGCCGGTGCTGCCGTCTGTGCTGCGGCACAGAGGGGAAACGCCAACGCCAACGCGGTAACAATCAAAGATCGCAACTCTGTCCTCCTTTACATACCCTGCCCAGGCCAAGGACTCATATGCTTAGGGCATAGACCCTTTACAATTCGACTCAAATGAGTAAGTGATCAAAATTGAAGCGATGTCTCCATGCGCCTGGTTGGCTTGGCAACAAGAGAGGTTCATCAACGCCATTTGCACATCAATCCTTGATCACGACACGGAACTCGGTTTTGAAGTCGTAGACCGGATAATCCTTGATGATCGGCACGCTGACTTCCAGCGAGAGAGCAATCTTGTCGTTGAGCGCGTAGCCAAAGGCGACGTCTGCCGGCAAGAACAGCCGCCCTGTTTGCCCCGAAACCGGATCCCCGTAATTGATGCGGATATCATAGCTCGGATAGAAGGTGAGATACCACGGGCCTGGCAGATCGACGTTGAAGGTCGGCGCGATTTGCGGTTCGCTGATGTTGCGCTTTGTTGGATCGCCGGCAAAGCTGACCGCGTAACGTATCTTCGGGACGAAGTAGGTATCGGAACTCAGTTCCGTGAAGGTATAGCGGACGCCAACGACCGGCATGATCTGCCACTTCCCGTTGCCGATATCGTCCGAGGCGGTGGGTGCCACCAGCCTGGCGCCGAAACCGTAGGCCACACGCTTGCTCAGCGTTTGGATGAGAGCAGCCTGCAACACAGAATTGCCAAGACCGAAGTCCTCCTGAGAGCTGGGCTCTCCTTCAGTCCATATCCTCTTGTCCTCAAGATTTGTTTGGGCAAGCAGGGAAAGCTTCCAATCGGGATCGAGCTGAATTTTGCGGGTGATGCGGGCAATCCAGTAGTTGCGGCTCGTTTCGCTCGTCTCTCCCGAAGACTCCCTATTCCGGAAACGAAGGTCCAAGCTGTTTTGGGGCCGGGTTATATCGTTGTTGCCCGCCTCTTTGGGGTCCTGAGCCTCGTTCGATCCCTGGGAGCTTTCATCCTTGGTCTCGCGATCCGCTTGCTGCGCATGAGCCACCGGATGACCGTAAAGGGCACTTGTTGCAGCAGCCAGAATCACAAGCACCGCCAGGCGATCAGACCGCATCTGCCTTACGGTTCCCTCTCTTGAGCGAGACCACGAAGAGCTACGCCGTCCCCGCCGGTTTTTGTTGCACCATGCTTTGCTGATTCGTGAATGTGAATAAAGTTGGGAGCACCAAGACTTCGGAAAATGTGTGCCGCCCCCGAAGGTCGCCGCGATGCTTCAAGGCCTCCCTCTTCCATGGCGAAGACCGGTCGCGCCTCCCCGACCTTTGCCCACACCTGCTGCATTTGACGGGTTGGAATGACGGCTCATGGCCCACTTCTCCAATGAGCCGAATCCCGGCTGGCAGAGGCAAGCAAAAAAATCGGCGTCCGCTATGCCTCCAAAATCCTGCCCGTGTCAGCCGCGCCAACGGAGGCGGCTTCTTTTTCGCCGCCTAAGATACGCATGTCGCATTGCCGGAAAGATCAGCTGCGTCCTGACTTCTGGATAGCTTCTCCGATCAGCTTGTAAAGCTCCTGCGTCTGCGCCACGAAGGCTTGCATCCGGTCTTGAGCGAACTGCGTCTGATGCGTTGAAAGCTCTTGGAAGGTCTGGGCATTGCTGATCTTCTCAGCGAACGTGAACGCTGACTCGCCATTTTCTTTCGCGAATGCCATGATGCGGTCTTGGACATCCTTGAAGCCACTGGCCAAGGCATTCGCAGGCATTGCGCCCGTCCACGCGCCCATGGCTTTGGTCATGAAATCGTTGAGTTGCTCATAGGCGGCATGCGCCTGCTTCACGTTCTGTTCGACAACATCGCGCATGGCCTGCGGAATTTCGAACGGGTTCTCGGCCATTGGCTCCTCCTCTCGGACTACGTTGATGAAGTTGGGGCGTCGCCGTAAGCCTGATGGTGAGCTTTGTTTAGCTTATCCATTGCAGCGGCACGTATTTTCGGATCATTATTGCGATAAAGGGCAAGGAAAAACCGATCCTCCATCAGGAAGTTGATCAGGGCTTTGGCCCTCGCGGCTTCCTCTGCCGTTGGCTCACAGGAAGCCTGCATGGAGGGCTCTGGAGGGATGGCATGAGTCAATGCGGTGGCGTCTCCGAAAATAGGCATGATGTCCTCCTCTATAATTTTACTTCCGTTTCACGGCCCTGGATTCTCTTTTGCGTCATAACGACTGTTCTGCGCTTAGAATGACCAAGGCTGTCCGAAATCACGCGACATGATCACGAGGTCATCGGTCAGGCCATTCTCATTCTTAACAAAGCCGGAGAGGAGGGCCTCGGTGCGGAAGCCCAAGTTTTGGAACACGACTTGAGCCGCCTCCTGGCTGATCGCCATCCGAACCCAGAGTTTTTGCAGCCCGCGCGCCCGCGCGATTGAGAAAATCTTGCCAGCAAGAATTCGACCAATGCCCTGACCTCGATGAGCGACTGAGACGCTCATGCGAATTTCGCCGACATGGCGGATCCACGGCAGATCGTTGGTTCTAAGATTGCAATAGCCGACCATCTGGCCGTCCTGCAGCGCGACCACGCCGATCGTCTCGCCGGACTTAACTTTGTCCATCCAACGCTGAATGGTTTGGTCATTATGCACATCCACCAGCAAGTAATAATTGTCCTTTCTTGGAAGTAATCTAAGCAAACTTGCAAAAATTTCCTTATCATCTGCTAGCATCGACCGGAAACTGACGGGCATTGCGGTCTCCCTGCACAAGTCATGTACTACATAAGTCTACGAGAATCACCACGCTTTGCCTACGTCTGTATTTCGAAAGATGGAACGCTCGAAGCGGATTAACGAGCAACGTTGACGAGCGTGTCTTCCATGCTTTTTGCGAACCAGGAATATTTATACTTTTCGACCAATGCCAAATATTCCAGATCTTCTGATAATTTGTTATTAAGCGTTGCTAATTCATCAGCGCTATCTAAATCGAAATGCCACTGAATAATTGGATGGCCGAGTGTTCCAACACCAATCTTCATGTCAAGCGAATACTGCTTATTAAGATAATCAGTAACCTCAACCGCAAACTGGAGTGCAGCGGGCATGCGGGTGGAGCTTACAATTCTTGCGCTACGAATAAAGCGATACATGATATAGTCCTCCCTTGACCAATTTTTGTATTGCGGAAGCTATAACTCTGCAATCCTGAAAACATTTTCTCTTTTTTTGCTCAAGAACGCCCATGACAATAATCAAACCTTACCAAAAAATTTTCTAGCCTTTATTTTTCAACTCAACGGCATCGGGCCGCTTCCGGAAGTGGCCCCAGACTAAAGAAACTCGTTCATGGAACAAGCTGGAAGACCGCCCGCGGGGAGGTTGTTCGTCCCACTCCCGTTTGCTGAAATGCGTAACATCCTGACGCAAATGACGCTCCTGACACGGATGCTGAACGAACCCGGCGTAAGGACCGTCAGCTAACCTGTCCGCAAGATGCTGGCAGAGAAAGCGGCCTTTGCCCCAAGTGCGCATTTCCGGGAAAGGCCGCATGGGCGCAATCGAGCGGCGGGGAGTTGCCGCCATCACATCTGTTTTGATGGGACCCGCTTTGCTTACAGCATATTGGCTGACAAGAATTTTTTGACGGTTGTCCAGACTGCACTCGGCATCTCGCCCTACACCTCGCAGGAGGATATCGACACCCAGGCTAAGCTGCTTTCCGGCAACATCAATTTCAGCGATTTTCAGGACCCAGCCAAACTTCAGAAATTCATCGAGAAGTTTTGCGCCCTTTACGATGAGAATAACGCAAGCGCGACCTCCTCGCAGAATAGCTCAGTGCCCAATGCTCTCCTGAGCAGCGGTTCATCAACCATTGGCTTCTCGGATAGTCTTATGAACAGCATGCAAGGCGTAAAGATTGGTATTTAAGCTTGTCGAGAACGGGAAGGGAGCATGGCTGTAGAGAAGTCGCGGCAGCCGCAGGGCGTCGAGCTGTGCCTAAGCAGGATGCTGAAAAAGCCTGAAAACGTGGCTTCATCCTTCGACAGGCTCAGGATGAGGCTTTAAGAGGCGCTGGATGAGGCTCCGACAAGCTCAGGGTGAGGTCGAGTGTTTTCAATGAGTTGATCCTCATGGTGAGCTTGTCGAACACCTCATGGTGAGCTTGTCGAGCACCTCATTGTGAAGCTGTCGAGCACCTCATGGTGAGCTTGTCGAGCACCTCATGGTGAGCTTGTCGAGCACCTCATGGTGAGCTTGTCGAGCACCTCATGGTGAGCTTGTCGAGCACCTCATGGTGAGCTTGTCGAGCACCTCATGGTGAGCTTGTCGAGCACCTCATGGTGAGCTTGTCGAGACCTCGTTTTATCGAGCAGCTCATGCTTTCAATCCATTCCCGCCAGCGAACAGCAGGGCAGCTTTCGCCCTTCGACGGAAGAAGGGCTTAACCGCATCCGCCGGTCCAGCCGCGAACGCCTGCCTTAGAGCCCGCTTTTGATGGAATCAAAAGCGGGCTCTAAGTTTTGTTTTGCCGTGCGTCTTATCGGAAAACCGCTTCGCACTTTTCCGGACGCACTCTAGGGCGTAACCTGGCAGGGGACGCCGCGCCGCTGGATCGCGGAGCAAAGGGCGGCCGCCGAACTCTTTGCGTTGTACGGGCCAGCCTGGATTTGGAAGCCGCCGTTCGCTCTCGGCGTCACGTCAAGCTGACGATTGATGAGGATATCCGAAAGCTGGGCCTTGATCGTTTTGGCGGTGGCGCGGCCGGACGCCTCGCTGCTGGCGGAGCCGAACAGGATCAGAATGCCTCCGGGAGCGGAAGCCACCGATAAAGCCGACGCTGGCTCTTCCGGTGCTTGCGCTGCTGCGGGGGCAGGCTTGGCGCGCGCCATCTTCGTGGACTTGGCCTGGGCCTTCGGTGGCGTTTTTTTCGGTTGCGTCGTTGCAGGCGCGGGCTGGACGGGCGCCGGTTGGCTACTCTGCTGCGCGACTTCCGCGGGATGCGGCGGCGTTGGCTTGCTGTCCGATCCTCCGAAGATGCCGTTGAACAAACCTAAAACGCCGCTGGATGAACTCCCCGATGCGGCGGGCTCGGCCGCCATGCTTGCGTGCTTGATATTTTGTTTGGGTTCTTCGGCGGGACGAGGCCGCGCTGGCGTGCTCTCCGCTCCGGTGAAGACGCCTTTGAACAACCCCGAAACGCCGCTGGACGCATTCCCCGATGGGGCGGCGCTCGCTTGCGCGGAGGTGGCGCCGGACGATCCGGCAGGGCTCAGGCCCATCGAGGCCATGACCCGCTCCTTGCCCTCCGTAGCCAGCTTCCGTTCCGCTGGGCGAAGCGTGTCCATCCAGAGCGCATTCGAATAATCCTGGAGGGCCTTGGCCGGCGCGCCGTTTCTTTCGTTGATTTCGGCTCTGAGAAGAATGGCCCGGGCCGCAAGCTCTCCTGTCAAGCCTGCCTTGAAGGCCGAGTTCGATGAGTTCCGAAGCGTCGGCATACGCGCCAGCTTCAAAGGATTTGTTGGCGCGGCTCAGGAGCTCCACCCCCTTGCCCGGGTTGCTCTCCGCGCTCGCCCCGCGAATTTGCAGCGTAGGACCGGCCATGATTCCAACGGCCAAGCCCAACACAACAAGAAGCCATTTTATGCCAGTGAGCCTCATGGAAGAGGAAAGCCTGTTCCGAATTGACCAAAAATTATGGCGTGACCGCACGCACACCCCAAGATGCATCACAAAATTGGGGCGTGGCCATGTCTCGCCTGCTGTAGGCCGATTTTGTACCGGACGCCTGCTGGTGTGTATTTCTATCCACAATCAAAGGCGCTTCTTGCAACGGTTGTGCAAAACGGCGCGGGCGTTCGCACCCGCACTCGCCCTCTCAAAGCAGACATCACCTCATTTGCGCGGCGGCGTTCACTCCACCGTCACCGACTTGGCGAGGTTGCGCGGCTGATCCACATCCGTGCCCATCTCGACCGCCGTATGATAGGCGATGAGCTGAATGGGGACAGCGTACAGGATCGGCGTGATCAGCGGATGAGCCGGGGGCAGCTGGAAGTTCGCGTGCGCCTTCACACCCGATGCCGCATCCTCCGCGTCGCTGAACACGATCAACTGGCCGCCGCGAGCAGCGACCTCCTGCATATTGGAGACCATTTTCTCGTAAAGCCGATCCTTCGGCGCCATGGCGATGACGGGAACGGTTTCGTCGATCAGCGCAGTCGGGCCGTGCTTCAATTCCCCGCCGCGAAGCCTTCCGCGTGCAGATAGGAAATCTCCTTCAGCTTGAGAGCGCCTTCCAGCGCGATGGGATAGGTTGAGCCGCGCCCAAGGTAGAGCACGAGAGGCGCCTTCGCCAAGCCATGC
>CAVRSS010000129.1:0-15900 GCA_963723755.1 uncultured Alphaproteobacteria bacterium
CCCATCCTCAACTACGACCGGCAAACGGACGGCCCTCGAAGCGAAGCGGCCTAACGAGACAATAAAATCCTCAGTCCGCTGCGGGAAATCCCGCCCCGGTTACCGCAAGCTCGCACGGGATTTCCCGCGGATAAGGCGTACGAGCGACTATTCGATTGTAGTACAGCTTATCGGAGGCTGTACTACTCCGTCTTGACCAGGCCGGAGAAGGCGGCAACGGCCAGAAGGCTTGCGACCCAGCCGAAGGCAACCTCGGTCAGCACGAGCGCGTTGGTGCCCCAGCTTGGAACCACAAAAGCGTAGCCGGCAGCCTCGAAACGGACTTCCTTCCGCATAGGTGTCCAGTTCTTTTCCTGGTAAAGATCGACGACCGGAAGCAGCACATTGAACGAATAGACCCAGGGGTTGAACTGGGAATATTCCGCGAAGGTCGGCTCAACTTGCGCGCACGTCGTCCAGCCGCCGGGGCGTCCCCGGCATTTGTCGAAGGCGGGTTGCGTGAAGACTTGCGCATCGCGCGGCGCAAAGATGCCTCTTTCGGCCGCGAGTTTGTAGTAAAACCCGAAGATCACCCCGACAGCCGCCATGATGACAAGAATGCGCAGCGGCTTGTACCCGTGGCCGATCAACAGCCCAAGGGTTAGACTCCCACAAATACCTTGGCAGCGCCCGAACACGCCCGCGCTTTCAATTCTGCGAACTGGATAAGCGCCGGCGAACAAGAAACCCCTGCCTCTCGATGGCGAGACGCCGCGCTTCCTCCGGGTGCCCCATATTCTTGAACACCTTGATGACCTGTTCGAAGGGTTGAGGTTTGAAGTCATGGCTTGTATGCGCGGCAGGCTGACATTTGAGCCACTTTTTGCGTGCCTCAGCGTCGATCGGCGCGATGCCGCCGAACCTCTCATAGGTAAAGCCGTCCAGATGGATGACATGCCTGATCGCGTCTTTAGAGCCGTTTACCGGCAGGGGCCAAGTCTCCTCGCTGTCGACGAGAACGCGGATGTATGCGCTTTTCAGATCAAGCGACCGTTCAAGATGGCGGCCGGCCGCTTCGTTCGCTCGATTGGTGCCAGCATCAATGCGCCCATGACCTCCGCATTCACGAGCGATACGGCATCTTCAGAAAAGGCTTCACCGGGCGCTGCAAAGTCAGTAGAACTCAAGGCCTTCCGGGACCGAAAAGGTGCCTCCCTGGCAATCGATGTTGCCGCGAATACGGGCACCGTTAAACTGGACCTTTCCCCTGGCGTCGAAACCATCGGAGAGATACACGTTGCCTTTGGCCACGATGCGCGTAAAGGCTAGCGCCCTGGTGTCGCTATCGTCGGCGCATCGGAAATGCCCGTTTCTGCAATCGATATCGCCACCGATCTGCGCGCCGGAGAAGGACACTTCGCCTTCGCTCTCGCAATCCCTGAGGTACAGGCTGCCCTTGAGGTTCAGCCGGTGGCATTTCAGAGCCCGGATCGCCGCATCCCAGCGAGAGGTGTACTTCGCCTGCGCATCGAAGCCTGAAAGGAATATCCCTTCCGAGCAATCGAAAGTCCCGCCGATTTTGGAGTCGTCGAGCTGGATCAGGCCGTTGGCATTAAAACCGTTTCGGAACTCCACGTTGCCGCCGATGGTCACCGTAATCAGGTCCGCGGCAAGCCGCTGAGAGCGCCACCGCCTGCCTTCGATCCTGGCCCCTGTGCAGGAGAGCGATCCCATGATCTCAGCGCCGAAAAGTTGCAGACTGCCGTCGATAATCGTACGGCGCAGCAGTAAGCTGCCGTCGATCTTGACGCCGTCGCCGCGGATCGAGGAAACAGCGGTCCTGTCGAGGCTTACGACCTTGGTTTCAGCATCCGCGAAGCTGAATTCCCCGCTTATGGTGCAGTCAACAATCCAGAGCGGCCTGACATTCGTTGTTCCATCGAGGTTGACAGAGCCCTCGATATGGGCCCCCTGGATTTTCAAACCGCTTTCGTGAACAGCTGCCGCGGCGTCACGGCCAAGGGCCAGAAAGCGCACGAAATCGGCTCTTAATTGATTATCTTCCGCGGGCGCCTCGGGGCGCGTGCGGCCGAATGAGCATTGCTTCCCCGTCGATGCGATCGCCAATAGTTTCTGTTCCGCCGGTTTCAGCGGCACAAATTCTTGCAAAGTCACCATATGTGATCCCACTGTCCGACGCCGACCAAAACAAATAGCGGCAGCGGCAACACTTGGAAATGTTAATCACAACGTAAGAGAGGCTGCCCGAGCATGGAACAGGATGTCTACGCCTTCGGGCGCTGGCCCTCACCGATCTCAGCCGCTTTGGTGGCGGGGAGCGCTCTTCGCTTCGGGCGCGTTCAAGCCGTTGGCCGCGCGGTTTATTGGAGTGAGGGACGGCCCTCGGAGAAGGGGCGCGCTCCGGTCATGCGCTGGACTGCCGAAGACGGCGTGACCGAACTCCTTCCCCCTCCCTACTCCGCGCGTTCGCGCGTTCATGAGTATGGCGGCGGGGAGTTTCTCGTTGCGGGCGGCGCGCTCTATTTCGTGAATGACGCCGACCAGGACGTTTATGCTGCGGATTTAGCCGACGGGGCCAAGCCAAGCATTCGTCGTGTCACGAGTATCGCAGAGACTCGCTTCGCCGACTTCACCCATGACGCACGGCGCAACCGGCTTATCGCCGTTGGCGAGACGCACGGCGCTGCGCCCTTACCGCAAAATGCGCTTTGGCATATCCCTGTCGGCGAAGCGGCGGAGGGGGCTCGCGTTGCTCTTCGAGGTCGCGATTTCTACGCAAGTCCACGCCTCAGCCCCGGCGGCGACCGGCTCGCCTTTCTGGCCTGGGATTTGCCCGCGATGCCCTGGGACGCCGCTCAACTTTTCGTCGCAGGCATCGCAGAAGACGGCTCGCTTGCGGAGCCCATCCTGGTCGCGGGCGGCAACGGCAGCGCTTGCTTTCAGCCCGAGTGGGGCGACGACGGAGCGCTTTACTTTGTTTGGGATGTGGACGGTCACGGCAATCTCTATCGCTCTAAGGAGCCCGGGCGACCGGAGCGGGTCACGCGTCTCGATGGTGATCTGTCCATGCCGCTTTGGAACTTCCACGCGGCAAGCTACGCCGTGCTCCCAGGCGGGAAGGTCTATTTGAGCTTCGTGAATAGGGGCGAGACCAAATCGGCGATCCTCGATTTTGGGACTGGGATTTTGGAGCCTCGCAAGAATAGGCTTACAACCACGACCACTTTATCGGCCGGTGCGGCCGCTGTGGCGCTCGCCGGAATGACTGATGAGGAGGCGCTTTGCGTCTTTCGCGATGAGGGTTCCGCGACCAGCGCGCCGCAGATCGTTCGCCGCGGCGGTACTCTGGATATCGATCGCGCCTTAGTTTCCCACCCGGCACGCATCGCAATTCCAAGCAGGAATGGCGAAGTCTACGGCCTTCTCTATCCGCCCGCCAATCCGAAAGCACAGGGACCGGCGGGGAAGAAGCCTCCCCTCATCATCAGCCTGCACGGCGGTCCGACGAGTGCGGCGGCGCGCGGACTGAAGCCTCGAACGTTGTTCTTTACCTCGCGCGGTTTTTCCTGGCTTGATCTGGATTATACTGGGAGCATCGGCTATGGGCGGGCCTATCGCGACCGGCTGAACGGCAACTGGGGTGTCGCCGATGTCGAAGATGCGATCAGCGCGGCCCGCTTCGCGGCCTCGGAAGGTCTTGCTGACGACCACGCGATATTCGTGACCGGAGGAAGTGCGGGTGGCTATACTGTGCTGGCGGCGATCGCGTCGGCGAGTGTTTTTCGAGGTGCTGCCAGTTACTACGGTATTTGCGATCTCGCCGCGCTTCAGCGAACCACCCACAAATTCGAGCAGGGATATCTGTCCACCCTGCTTGGTGGATCGCTTGACGAACATGAAGCGCTTTACCGGGAGCGTTCGGCCATTCATCACATTGACGCGATGAAGACGCCTCTGATCCTATTCCAGGGGGCAGATGATCAGGTTGTGCCGAAAGACCAATCGATTATGATTGCAAATGCCGTGCGCTCGAAGGGCGTCACGGTCGAATATCATGAATTCGCAGGCGAAGGGCATGGTTTCCGAAACGCAGAATCGATCTGCACGTGCCTCGACCGCGAACTCGAGTTCTATCGGATGCTCATGGAAGATGGCTCTTAAAGAGAAGGTCCCTTAAAGGACCTTTTGAACGACGACATCAGGCTCAACGCCCTTGTCCTCGATATCAGCTTTGTAGATCCAGTTGCCCCAGGAGAAGGTCATCCGGTTGGCTGTGGAAGCCTCGGTAAGGTTAATGAGGCGCGCGTTATCAGGAACTGTCCGATCGAAAATTGGCTCGCGGCTTACAATACGAAGAGCTATGCGGTGCCGATCCCTCGAAAGAAATTCGGCATGGAAACCAGGCTTGAGGCTCCCGAGGGGAGCACTTGCGAGACTCGCCTAGCGTCGCTTGTGGTCAGGATTGGCTCCACAGCCTCTGCCTTTTCGGACCGGCGCTGCGCACTCACCCCTTCGAACCGGGCTACTGACGCATGCCCCTCGAGGCAGCCATGGCTTGGCGCTGCCCTCGCTGATGACCTCCGAAGAGCCGCTCGCCATCTGCACTGCAGCGAACCCGGCGTTCATAACCTTGGCAGGTTGCGTCGTTTCAAAAAAGAGAACCAGTCCGCCAAGAGGCAGGGCCATAAGCGCTCCGCACCACATGGCGCGGCTTATTGCACCTAAAGCGGCACGGCTCTTTTGCAAGGTAATGTTCGTAGCGTTGCTCATGGCCTGATAATAAGCGAAAAAAGCTTCCTGCGTCTACGCACCTAGAAGTCGTCTCGGATCAAGGCAATTTGATGATGGTACCCGCAAAGGGTACGTATCCATATAACAAACATGTGAAGAAGTGTTTACAAAAACCTAACGAAATCGCCTGACGTACGCAAAACCTACTCGTCAGGCGTTCCGTTCCATCCAACGTGGCAATTGAGTCCACGTGGACTGGAACCTTTGCAGCTACTCTGCTCGGTTTTTATAAAAGTGCATTCCAGGCGAAATGTCATCTGAAAAGAACACAGCTCACCAATCAACTGTGTGAAACCTGTGGGAGAATCTTGACTGTGACTCTCATGCTCGCGTGAACGGCAAATCACTCGTTCCGGGAGCCCTCAAATAGAGGAAGCTGGCTGTCCCGCACCGCCTGCGGAGCGGCGAGGCCGAGATGACGAAAGGCCTTCAGTGTGAGCACCCTTCCGCGTGGCGTACGGCCGATAAACCCTTGTTGTAAAAGATAGGGTTCGATCACCTCTTCGATCGCATCCTTTCCTTCGCTCAGCGCAGCCGCGATGGTTTCAATCCCAACCGGGCCGCCGCCGTAATTTTCCCCGATGCAGCGCAGATAGCGATGATCCATGGAGTCAAGGCCGAGGGAATCGACCTCGAGCTGTCCCAGGGCAGTGTCGGCCACCCTCCGATCGACCTCTTTTCGCCGCCAACCGCGGCGAAATCTCGCACGCGCCGGAGCAGACGTCCCGCGACACGCGGCGTCCCGCGGCTGCGCCGCGCAACCTCGCGCGCGCCGTCCGGTGTCATCCGCATATGAAGCACGCGCGCCCCCCGCTTCACGATTTCTTCCAGCTCATCATCCGTATAAAAGTTGAGCCGGATCGGAATGCCGAAGCGGTCCCGCAAAGGCGTCGTCAGAAGCCCTGTTCTTGTCGTGGCGCCCACAAGGGTAAATTTCGCCAGATCGAATTCGGACCGACCGCGCCGCCGGCCCCTCCCCGATGATAAGGTCAAGCTGAAAATCCTCCATCGCCGGATAAAGGATTTCTTCCACGGCCGGATTCAGCCGATGGATTTCATCAATGAAAAGGACGTCGCGCTCCTCAAGGTTAGTGAGAAGCGCCGCGAGGTCGCCCGCCTTCGCGATCACAGGCCCCGACGTCAACTTGAAATTTACGCCAAGCTCGCGCGCAACGATCTGTGCGAGGGTCGTTTTCCCCAAACCGGGAGGCCCGCGAACAGAACGTGATCCAGCGCGTCGCCCCGAGCTCGCGCCGCGTCAATGAAAACCTTAAGATTTGCGCGCGCCTGGGCTTGCCCGATGAACTCGGTGAGGCGTTGGGGCCGCAGCGAAAGCTCGCCTGCGTCCTCGTCCTGCTTTTCGCGATCCATGAGACGTCCGGTCATGCGCTAACGCTAAGCAGGTTTGCGCGGAGCCTGCAACATTTGCAGCTCAAGTGAAGCGAGTTTGACATTCGAGTCCCGCCGGCCGTGAGTTTGCGCTCTCATGTCAAATTCGCTCTACTTCGGTCAAAAAGCACCGGTGGCCCGCTTCTTTCAATATGAGCCAGGGCGCGCGCTGACAGGGACGTCTCCAACAGCGGGCGCGTCAAATTCGGTCAGTCCGGCTGCCAGAACTCACGCCACTAGGCTTGCAGGCTGCTGAAAAACGATGTTGCCCATGGTTCGACAAGCTCACCATGAGGTGTTCGACAAACTCGCCATGAGAGATCAACTCATTAAAAACACCCGACCTCATCCTGAGCCTGTCGAAGCCTCATCCTGAGCTTGTTGAAGCCTCATCCTGAGCTTGTCGAAGGATGAAGCCACGTTCAGGCTTTTTCAGCATCCAGCTAGACTTGAGGGAAGATTTGCCCAAAGCGCGGCAAACCCTGTTCTCGCACACCGCGATGCGAACAAAACATTTTGTATTTGTGAAGAAGATGGTGTCGCGCATTGATAATGAGTGAAAGAACTTATGCCATAGCTATCGCTGGCGCGTGTCATTGTGTGTATATAACACGCAAGGTGCCTTCAAACTCATAAGAAGGCCGTGTTTGGTTCGAACTTGGGAAAAGGACTTACGTCAATCTAGTGCGGCCTGCCCTGTCCACCATCGTTGCTTTGTCACCCATCAGCATTACCGTGGCAGGCAAAAATGCAAAGTAAAGTTCACCGCTTTTGTGTAGTTCATGGCCTCCGACAACGAAAATATCAACATTTCATCTCGCAATGCCTCAAAGAATGTCTCAGAGATAAATCTAACGCATAAACAAATTGTGGACCTTTTTGGCGAGGTAAAAACTATTTTTGCCAAAAATGAAAGTACTTCTGTTCGCGCGATTATCTACGAAAAAGGCAACATCACGTTTCGTGAAATGGTTGATATTGAACGGACAGACTATAAGATAAGTGGAGTGCCCTACAAGATTGCTGTCACAGATGTGCAAAATGCGCTCGTTGAAAAACTGAAAACGATAATGCATGAGATTGCACTGAAGCGCGAAGTCATTGCTGAGGAACAGGACGCATTCACAAAGATGCTTGAAAACACTTGCAAAGCGTTTCCGAACCTTTCGCGAGAACAAGGCATGCTCATGGCGCTCGAGCTCTCAAAGCGAAGCGAAAACGCCAGCTATCGACGGACGACGATGCGGAGTGAACCATAAAAAACCCCGCCTAACGCTGGCGGGGTCTTGATAAGGAGTGTGGGCGGTTAGGACACGGCGGAAAGCTCCGGCAATCCATCGTCAATCGAGCCGAACAGGAGCCGCACGTCCATGTAGCGGATACGGCCTGCGACCTTTGCCTTTTGAACGCCAAGCTCGCTGAAACGCCGCGTGAAGATCGGCAAGCCAAGCGGCTGTTTCCCTTTGCTTCGCACCATTGGCAATAATCGTCATAAAGGGCGAGCGCCGTGACGCTTGAGCCGTTCTCCCGGCCGACGCGCTCTTCGAAATAGAGTTCCACATCGGTTTTCGGCTGTGCGGCACTCAACTCCGGATCGGAAGAGCTGGGAACCGCCTGGAGCCTGGGAGCGAACGCAGGTACGGGAGCAGCACACGGACCGGCTCGGGCGGGGGGAAGCCCCTTGACGTCAAAGATGCGCCAGTAAGAGAACGCGGTGTAGAAGCCGAGGCTTGCGCCGAGTTCCACGAGAAGCGCGATCAGCAACGTGAGGCCCAACTGGATTTCTTCGGTCGAGCGCCCGGTCAGGCTGGCTAGCATTTGGCTTTGAGGATCGGTCGCCTTCGCAGCGGCTTCAAAGTCGAGAGCGCTAACGTGCGTGCTGAGTTCAGAGACCTTCTCTTCAAGCTTGTCAGCCTGCTCCGCGATGGCAAGCTCGGCCTTGAGCTTGAAGAAGCCTTCGCAATAGCTCATGCTTTTCGCCGCCGTGGCGTCGGCGCATCCTGCGCTTGAGAGCCAGCGTCCGTTCTGTTTGAAAGCCTCGATTTCCCCGTTCACCGTTCCCGCAGGCCGATGGGCCGGCAAGACTTTCAGCGCCTCGCGCGAACGCTCCAGATCTGCGCGCAGATCCGCATGCGTCTCCACCTTCAGCACCCGCAAGCCGGTAATGTCGGCGCGGTTGAGCGCTGCAAAGCCGAGCGAGGACGTGAGCGAGTAAGAGAAGCACACAGCAAACAAGAGCGCCCCCCCGAGCGCCTGGCTGTAGCTTCTGTTCCTGAGCGCGGCGAAAATAAAGAACGGCAGGAGAGCCTTGAAGCAATCCGCCGCCGCGCTTGCGCCGCCATAAAGCTGGGATTCGAACTCGGACTTGCCGAGCGTGTATCCGAACCGCCAGTTCATCGCAGCAGATACGAGAAGTAGAACCGCCGCCGCGGTAACGCCTGCGATACCTAGTACGTGTCTCATTCATTGCCCCCAAATATTAGGGCGCCGCTTCGCTGGCGGCGCCAGTCCGCGGGGGCGAGCCAAATCATTTTTGCAACGCGGGTTCACGCCTTTTGAAAGGCATGCCGACTACACCCGGTCAAAACGCTAATCACATATGCTTGTCTTGCGCGACGAGGAATCCTCGCTAGACCGCGATCCGCCGCCGGCTCGCAGTCCTTTTCGCACGCGATTCAAGCGCTTACACACGCCCCCGCGCTAAAGTTATTGATTCGTGACAATTTAAGCGAGCACTAATTTCCCTCCACAAAATGTAGTAGCTGGGATATTATGTGGAAGCTTGATCTTGATGAGAAACCTGGGATGCGTGGATAAGGTGAGAATTCAACTAGGGATTATAGTCCGTTGCGTCGCCGTTTTTTTGTTAACAGTTTATTAATAACACGCGATGCTGTTCGCACGGCAATTCTTATCATCTGTGCCTTTGCTGTACTGTTGGGACTTCCTCGATTGGCGGTATTTTTCCGGGAGCCTCAGTATTTCGGAAATCTAGATCCGTTGTCTGGTTCGCCCGGTAACCGCATCGCGGCAGCTAGAGACGCTGGCGTTTCTGCCTTCTCCGCAGCAAAGGCGCCGGTGGCGCACACAAGCTCCACAATGAATGCGCTCCCGGTAAATAAAGAGGATTTAATCCCGGCAATTCAGCAGGAATTGGCCAGGCTCGGTTATTACGACGGCCCGATCACAGGAGCATGGACCGATGGCGTCCGCGGCGCCGTGCGAAAGTTCTCCGGTTCCGGCCAGACGAAGCCTTCGCAACAATTCCTCATGGCATTGCGATCAACGAAGCCGGAAATGAAGAAAGGCGCCGTTGCCCGGCGAGGAGCGACGGTCAATTTGCAGGCCGCGCAGGACGTGATCAACGGCAGAGTCCCCGCACCCCCCGTCACCGCAGCGGAGGAAGGCCTGCCGAGCGACGGATACCTGCCGCCGTGGGATGCGCTGCGCGAGAGATATACTCAGATCGCGCAAAGTTTGCCTCCGCACAATAATGGCGCTCTGACCGTGCGCATCTCAGCCCGGTCCAGCCACATCGACGCGCGCAGACGAGGCCGGCGGTCCTACGTCAGCACCCGGCGCAGAAGCAGAGTTCGTCTACAATTACGGGGGCTTCTTCGGGTTTTAGAGCTTGTCCGCGTTTCCCCCGATCTAAGCCTTGATGTGCTTCAAGAGGACATCCTTCGCTTCGTTGACCTGCGAGGCGAGATAGGTGGTACCGCCTTGATCGGGGTGAAAGCGCTTCATCAGGTTGCGATGCGCGGCTTGGATATCCTCTCGCGTCGCCCCGCGCCCTAGGCCCAAAACGAGATAAGCCTCGTCCAAGGTCATACCGCGAGAGGCGGCGCCGGCGCGTGGCCCGCTGTCCTCTCCGCCGGTATTCCAGCCCGGAACACCGCGGATACTCACACAGCCGACGAGGACTCTATAGAATACGACGTAAGGGCAGTCGGAAACGACGAGTTTGCGGAGTCCCGTCTCATCGACTTTTACTCCCATGTTGGGAATTCCCCCGAGCTGCAGGACAGCCTTCTGGATGCGGTCGATGGTACGCTCGGCTGCTTGGTCACTCAAGCCCGCGAGATAATCGGCCATTCCGTCGAGGTCGTCGTAGGCCTTCCGGGTCCAAAGGGCGGTCATTCAGCGACTATTCCTGCGGCTGGGGCGAAAGGAGTCCAGCTTCGCGAAGGCATCGTCATTGCTATAGATTTCGCCTGCGTCCGTCAGGTCTCTCCGCCGCACCTCAGCGATCTGCGCTCCTTCAACACTCAGCAACGAATCGATAGCGCAAGAAAGCAGGCTGGCAGGCTTCTTCATTCCGATCTTTCGCCACGCGTTCGATCCTTAACTTCAGTTCAGTTGGCAACTCTAGATTCGAAGTTTCGCTCATGACTGCCCTTCCTTTGTAATTCTAGCACCATTGCCCTTGTGGTGAGCCGTCAACTGCTTGCTCATTCCTTCAAATGTAAGTTGCTCTTTCCCTACAACACAACTAAGGTTACGACACCGCCGCAACGGCCTGGCGGTATCGCGCGGGCAGGCGCCGGGGCCAGCAACTTTTCCAGCCTCGCCTGGACGTCCTTAAAAGTGTCGAAAGGGTGGCAGGCAATGCCGTTCTCCCGGCAGTACGCCAGCAAGTGCCGTTTGGCAAACACCACGTCTGCCAGCTCCACGGCGAAACGGTCTGACATGCCGTCCCCCACAAAGATGACGGGGTGCCGGCCTTCCCGCAGCCGGCGGATGAGTGCTGCTTTGCAGGTGGCGCAGCCGTGCTCACAGGGTTCGGGCGAGTGCGGAAAGGAAGGCGCCAGGCGACGGCCCTCCACGCGCAACGCGCTGGCAAACAGGTTTGAACCACTGCGAAAATGCCGCTCGACGCCGGCGCGCTTCAGAACGCGGCGAATCACGTAATCAAAACCGTCGCTGAGGATGTAAATCGGCAGCCGCTGTCTTGCGCGCGAACTTGCAAAAGGCCGTGAACTCGGCGTCGATGGCGACAGCATCGATAACCGCATGTAGTTCCTCCACCGGGGCGTCCACCAAGGCGATCTGCCGCTCCAGGCACTCGCGCGAGCCGATCAGCCCCAGCATCCACTCCTGCTCGATTTCGCGCCAGGAGGGATGCGCAAGCTGCGACAGAATCTGGTCGGTCACGTCAAGCTGCGTGATGGTCCCGTCAAAATCGCAAAAGACGACGGGGCTAAAATCACGCTCGGCCGCTTCCTAGGCTGCGATTGGGTTGCTCATAATTTTAAGATCAATCCTCTTCAAGTTCAAGATGGGTAAAGATTCAAAAGTCGAAGATATGCAAAAGGCAAACTCAAGATGTAATTCGCAATTCAAGTTTCTCATTCATAATTCACATTCAAACTTCATAATTCACAACTTCACACTTCATCCTTTAACTTCATCCATTCATGCCGCTCGCTCATCGATCAGCCGTCTGCGCTTCCTTCCCTGCTCGATGCTGCCGGGAGGAAGAAAACGGAAGCTGAGTTGGTACATGCCGCAGGCCTGATTCGCCCAAACATCGGGATAAAGGGTCTTCAGGTTCGCTTGAATCGCGGTCTCCACGGCGGAAGCGCTGATGCCATTGGTCAGTTCCATGCGAAACTCCAAAACATCGTGCAGGCCTTCCTGGCGGACGACCACCTGCCAGTTCTCCGCAATGCCCGCCACGTCGTGCAGGACGCGCTCAAATATTTCCGGGTACATATTCCCCGCGCCCATCACCACCATCTCGTCGCGGCGGCCGCGGATCCGCTCGATGCGCCGCAGCGGAGCGCCGCAAGGGCAGGGCGCGTCAATGAAACGGGTCACATCGTGAACCCGGTAACGAATGAAGGGCATGGTGCGGCGCGAAAGCGTGGTGGCCACCAACTCGCCGTAGCCGTTTTCATCCCGGTCGAGAATCTCAAAGTAGATATTGAAATCGTCCAGGTGATAACCGTCTTTGCGCACGCATTCCATGCCCGCCCCACCTACTTCGGTGGAACCATAGGCGAGCAGGACCGGGCACTTCCAGACGCTCTCCACGTAGTTGCGATACACGTCGGTCATGCGGTCGCCGGCGGCCATGATCAGGCGCAGGGGAAAAGTGCCTTCCTTCTCCGCGATTTCGCTCAAGCTGACCAGCCACGTGGGGTCCGCCGCAATGACGTCGTACCGGTAATCGCCCATGCGCGAGTAGACCTCGCGCGGATGGGGCTTGCCGACGGCGGAGCAAAATACTCCCAGATATTTGCAGGCCAGGAAAGTAACCCAACTGCTGATCCAGTATCCCGCATCAAACGTGCAAACCACGCGGGCGCCGGGCCGAACTCCGTTCTCATACAGTGCCGCGGCTTCGTAACGAGCGGCGAAATCCAGTTCCTCGTAGGAAAAGTAAACCCGCTTGGGCCCGCCGGAGGTTCCGGTGGTTTCAAAAACCAGTTCGGGCTCGCGGCACAGAAATTCCTCCGCGGGCAGCGTCCGCAAGTCCTCGGGGGTGGTGAAGATGTCGCCCAAATCCTCGGGGCGGCGGACGCGTTTCGGGTCAATGCCGCGCTCGCGCAATTTGCGCGCGAAGAACTTCTGGTGCTCGGCGGCGTAACGCACGACCTGGATAAACGAATCCGCCTGAATCTTCCGAACCACGGAGGGGGGAACGTGTTTGCCCCAACGCACCAGCGCCGGCACGGAATCGCCCACCAGGGCGCGTTCAAAAAATTTGCGGGCTTGACTGAACATAATGTCACGTCGTCCTTGAGTCCTCGAAAGTCGAAACTCGCCGATCGTCGTCCGGATGCTTCGTCGCAGCTTGCCGATCACGCGAGACTCCAGGACATCCTTCTACATCAAATAGGCCGATTCACCCGAGCGCGGGGGAGGTGTAGCGAGCAAATCGATATACGTGGCTTTTTCCAGCAACGCCATTGCCACCTGGGCGATGGCGTGCGCGGCGTCAGGGCGCGACCATTCGCGGGCGCGACGCCGGATTTCGCTGAGTTCGTCGGGGGAGGAAAGCAGCCGTGACGCCAGGCGCGGGATGTCGTTCAACGTCTCCGCGTGCAGCGCCACCCCGTTTTGCGCCAGGTAGCGAACGTGCCGCTCCTCCGGCCCGGGGATGGGATGGGTCAGGATCATCGGCAATCCCGCCGCCAATGCTTCCGCCGTAGTCAGACCTCCGGGTTTGGTGATCAGGAGATCGGAAACCGCCATCAGTTCCGGAACATTTTCCGTCCAGCCGAACAGATGCAGGTCCATGGCCACCCGCCCCCGCAGCGATTCCAGCCGGTGGCGAAGATCGCGGTCGTGGCCGGCCACCGCCAGCACCTGCATGGGCGCGTTGCAAAGTTCGAGGCTTGATACCACGCTGTCCAGGGGCACCGGCCCCATGCCGCCCCCCATCACCAGAACCACCGGGCGGCGCGCGTCCAGGCCCAGCGCCTGCATCAGTTCATTCTTGTCAAAGGGCAATGCAAACGCCGGGTCCACAGGAATGCCGCAAAGCAAAACCCGATTGGGCAAGACTCCCCATCCGATCAGTTGCCCGCGCGCTTCCTCGCTGGCCACGCAATAGACATCAATCTCCGCTTGCACCCAGGGAGGCTCGGTCTGAAAATCGGTTTGCACCGCCAGAATGGGGGCGTTGAACCACCCTTCGCGGCGCCCCAGCGCGGCGATTTCCGCCGCTCCAATTTCCGTGACAATCACCAGTTGGGGAGCGTAGCTCTTGATCTGGCGCAAGGCCTCCCGGCACCCGCGGCGAAAAACCCAATCGGGAGCCGTGGAGCGATGCAGTTTGCGCTGGCGCCGCTCAAACAGCTTTCGCCACAGCCACGGAGCGTTCCGCAGCATCCACCAATACGGGTCCACGTAGAGCCAGTGGAACCACCGGCGGGCGGAATCAAGAGCATCCACCACCTTCACTTCAATGGGATCATTCCCGTCGTACAGAGCGCGTTGCACGGCCTCGGAGGCGCGCAGGTGTCCCGAGCCCACCCCGAGGGTCAAAATGCAAACGCGCTTCTGAATCATTAAAAACTCCCAAGAATCAGGAAGCTAAGCAGAATGCTGCCATTTCAGCCGTCCGCGATCAGCGCCTTCGGATCCGTCTCCCGATTCCGACTTCTACTTCAAACCGGCGGACCAGCAAAACCGCATTCAGCCCGCCGAAGGCAAAGGAATTGGAAACCGCGACGCGCACGGGCTTTTCCCGCGCTTGATTGGGCACATAGTCCAAATCGCATTCCGGATCCGGCTGCGTGTAATTCGCCGTGGGGGGAATGACTCCCCGGTCGATGGCCTGAACCGTCGCCGCCAACTCGACGGCTCCCGTCGCGCCCATCACGTGCCCGTGCATCGATTTAGTGGAGCTGATGGCCACCTTGCGAGCGTGATCCCTGAACACTTCTTTGATGACCTGCGTTTCCGTGACATCGTTCACGCGGGTGCCGGTGCCGTGGGCATTGATATAATCCACTTCTTCCGGATTGACCTCGGCTTCCGCCAGCGCCATGCGCACCGCGCGCGCCGGGCCGTCAATCGAGGGCTGGGTAATGTGGCTGGCGTCGGAACTCATGCCGAAGCCCGCAATCTCCCCATAAATCCTGGCGCCGCGCTGCTTGGCGTGCTCGAGTTCCTCGAGCAGAAGCATCGCCGCCCCTTCCCCCATCACCAATCCCTCGCGGTCGACGGAAAAGGGCCGGCAGGCCTTGCTGGGATCGCCATTGCCCATGGCCAGGACGCGCACCGATTCCCACGAGCGGATCATCCCAAAGGTAAGCGGCGCTTCCGTCCCGCCGGTCAACATCACGTCGGCCATTCCGTATTTGATCAGGTGGAAGGCTTCCCCGATGGCGTGTCCGGAGGAAGAGCAAGCGGTGGCGGTGGTAAGCGATGGCCCCTGCGCGCCGAACTCCATGCAGATTTGCGAGGTGGCGGCATTGTGCATGATCTTGGGGATGGTGAAAGGATGCAGGCGCGTCGCTTGCTCCGCGAAAAGTTTGAAATAGCCGGATTCGAAGGTGGTGGCGCCGCCCATGCCGGTGCCCGTCACCACACCAAAACGCGGCCGCTCCTCATCGCGCAGTTGGATGCCGCTGGAATCCATGGCTTCCTTGGCGGCCAGCAAGGCAAACTGACTGAAGCGATCGAGCAAGTCGAGGCGCTTGGCCGGGAAATAGCTCGAGCGGGTCATAGTCGGGAATTTCCGCGGCGATCTGCACACTCAGCGCCGAAGGGTCGAATTGCTGGATGCGGCGGATGGCCGACCGCCCCTGCGCCAAGGTTTCAAAAAAACTTCCGCATTTTTGCCGGTGGAGGCAAAGACTCCAATCCCGGTGATGACAACTCTCCTCACGATGGGCCCCTTGAATGCCGTGGATTAGCTGACGGTGGCGGAAGGTTCGCCTTTGGCCATAGCCACCAAGTCAGACACGTCTTTGCCTTCCAGCACGCGGGTGAGACTGTCCACCACTTGGCGGACACTCTTCATGTTCTGGGCGACGGTGTCGGGGATGTCGAGCTTGAATTCTTCTTCCAAGGCGAAAAGGATATTCACGCCGTCCAGCGAATCGATGCCGAGTTCCGCAAAGGTCGAGTCCAGCGTGATCTTGGTCACGTCCAGATGTTGCTCTCGCGCGATGATCTCGATAACTTTCGGTGAAACGTCCATCTTTACTCCTTATGCTGACAAGAGTTGGATGCGAGCCGTTGCCGCAAGGCGGCTTTACGAAG
>CAVRSS010000130.1:0-14767 GCA_963723755.1 uncultured Alphaproteobacteria bacterium
AGCGTGGCGAGCAACACCATCGGATAGATAAATTCATGCGGAACCATATTGTAGAAAAGCTCGCCATCGTGGGCAGGGGGATGCTCAAGCATAAGCGCGCCCTGACCAAGGTAATTAAGAACAAGCGCCGGAAAGGCGATGGCAAACCAGCCCACCCGGATGGGCCGGGCGCCGAAATGACCGAGATCGGCATACATGGCCTCGCCGCCCGTAACCACGAGCATGAGCGCGCCGACCGTGATGAGGACGCTATGGGCTTTCGTTTGTTGCAGGAAGGCGAAAGCGTAAACCGGATTGAAGGCCTGCAAGATCTCGGAGTGCAGCTGGATCTGCCGAAGACCCAGCACCGCGAGGACAAGGAACCAAACGATCATCACAGGACCGAAGATCCGACCTACGCCAGCCGTTCCCTTGTGCTGTACAGCAAACAAAAGAAAGAGAATGACAACCGTAATAGGGGCGACCGCGCTTTTGAACATCGGCGTCGCGACCTCAAGGCCCTCGACGGCCGCCAGGACGCTGATAGCGGGCGAGATGATGCCATCCCCGAACAGGAAGCCGGCGCCGAGCATGAGACCGGCCAGCAAAACAGGCAGGTACGCCGTCTCTTCTTTATATTTGTGCAGGAGGCTGTAAAGGGCGAACACACCCCCTTCGCCGTCGGCGTCCGCGCGCAGGATGAAGATCGCGTATTTGATACTGACAATGAGGGTGAGCGCCCAGATAACGAGCGAGATGCAGCCAAGTACGTTATCCGGCGTTGGAGCTATATGTGCCGGACCGTAGAAGATCTGATCGACGGCATAAAGCGGCGACGTCCCAATGTTACCTAAAACAACGCCGATCGCGCCAAGCGTCAGCGCCGCCTGCCGGCTCTGCGGCTTATGAGACAGATGCCACGCGATGGAACGGTCAAGCATGGTCACACCCGCGCGCCCGACGAGCATAACTTGAACCGGATTCCCGGCGCTTCGGGCGTGTCCCTTACACTGCCCCCGCCTGCTCAAAAAACGATGAAGATGCAGAAAAAGTCAGCAAGCGGACGTGCTTTGCGCACTATCGCTCACGGCCTTTCTTTTGGCCAGAGCTTTTCAGGCGCGGAAGACGCTGTGGAATACGTCTATAGCTCCGGTCTAGATCGTGGTTTACCGGTCGAGAAGGGACAGCATGGCCTCCTGATACCGGCCACCTGACGCGGCGCCTCGCGGGGCTGCGGCCTCCAATCTTTCCAGATCCGATGGAGAAAGGTGCAGATCGGCTGCGGCTACGTTCTCTTCGAGATAGGTGCGCCGCTTGGTCCCCGGGATCGGCACGATGTCATGTCCTTGCGCCAGCAGCCAGGCGAGCGCGACCTGACCGGGCTTCGCGTCTTTCTCCGCCGCGATCAAACGCACCGCCTCGACGATCTTCATGTTGCGCTCGAAGTTCTCACCCTCAAAGCGCGGCTGGCGGCGGCGGAAATCATCGGGCGGATAATCCTCGGCTCGTTTTGCCGTGCCGGTGAGAAAGCCACGGCCCAGAGGGCTGTAGGGAACGAAGCCGATGGCGAGTTCGCGGCAGGTGGGCAAAATCTCAGTCTCGACATTGCGCTCCCACAGCGAATATTCGCTTTGCAGGGCGCTGATCGGATGCACCGCGTGTGCGCGCCGCAACGTCTTCGCCGACGCTTCCGACAGGCCCAGGAAGCGCACCTTCCCGGCTGTCACCAGATCGGCCATGGCGCCGACCGTGTCCTCGATCGGGACATCAGGGTCGACGCGATGCTGATAGAAGAGGTCGATGCGATCGGTATTCAACCGCTTCAGCGACGCGTCGCAGACCTCCTTCACATGCTCGGGCCTGCTATCGACGCCATGCGCCTGCTTTCCGTCCTCGAATTTGAAGCCGAATTTCGTTGCGATGACCACCTGATCGCGTTTTCCGGCAAGGGCTTTGCCGACGAGGATCTCGTTTTCGAACGGGCCGTAAATTTCGGCGGTGTCGAAGAAGGTCACGCCGAGTTCGATGGCGCGATGAATGGTGGCGGTCGACTCGTTTTCGTCTCGCCCGCTATAGGCGAAGCTCATCCCCATGCAGCCAAGCCCAAGCGCCGAGACCCCCAGCCCCTGGTTGCCCAACTTTCGCTTTTCCATCGCGCGCTCCTTTGACAGATACGGCCTTATACCGGGCGCCATCCAGGATGTTCCCGGCCGTGCATGTCTAAATGGCGAGATCAGCCTGCGACAAGCTTGCGCGACTGCTCCGTGGCAGTAGTGCTGACGGCGAACAATGAAATGCGCGTGGAAACGCGGCTAGCCAAGCCGCGCGCGTTGCCCTGCTGGCGTCAGGTCGAAGATGCGGTGGATGCTGCGACAGACGCCCATGATCTGGCCCGGGCTCGTATTTGATATACGAACGGTCCGAAAATTCGGGTTGAGCGGAACGAGATCGACGATGATCGAGCCATCGTCGGCGCGCCCAACTTCCCGGTAGAGGCGGAACAAGGCCGACTGCTCTTCCGGTACCAATGCCAGCACGTAATCGGATGGCGTGGGGTTCGCGTCAAGGTCGATCATCACCTTATCGCCGGGCTCGAAGGAGATGGGCTCCCGGGCGTTGGACATTGATGTGTCCTTGATCTCGATGAATATTCCCCTCTCCGGGATCGATTTCGAAGCTACCAACCGGGACGGTGACAGCGGTGGGTTCTAGGCCCGATGCAATACGTTTTAATTCTGTCATGTTCTCAAGCGCCACAAGAGGTATACGCCGGACCATGCGCGAAATTAACGTCTGTGTCCCTTCTAATTGGTTGAGAAGCTCTCTTTTTCCGAAATAAATATAATCTACGGTAACGCCATAGGCTGATGCGAACAGGATCGCCTGCTTGGGCGGAACCGACCGCTCGCCGTTTTCGTAATTCATGTAGCGGCTGTAACTCCAGCCGAAACGGCGCGCCGCTTCGCTCGCGCGCTTGAACCCCGGCATTGATGCGAGCGCGCCGAAGCCGTTCAGCTATCGATTTCAGCTCGTCAGCCGTCCAGTCTCTCATGTCTCCTTCTCCCGTCCCCACATTCCGTGTAGTACGCCGAACATAACTTCTGAAACTGTGATGAACAATATCACAAATGCATCGAAAGGGGCGCACGACGTGGGCCGCAACTCTGAGCATTTTCCTAACGCGCAAGTAACTTCTTTATTCCCGCGCAGAGCCAACGTCATAGCAATTGACGTGGCCAGACGGACAAAGATCGGATTACGCACGGCAAACATTACACAAAACGTGTAATCAGCTTCAGCTTTCCAAAAACAAGGCCGAATTCGTGTGTTTCAAAACCGCCTGCGTGTATCTATAGGCCATCCGGCATAGGGCACAAAGTTAAATAACCGAAATCATTGAGGGGCCTGACGCGATTAGGGCAAGCGAAACGCACGTATATTGCGCAAAGCATCTGCCTCGTGTTGAGGCATGCGAACCGGCGCAAAGTTACTCTCGGAGCTGCCTTGAGAGGTGAATGGTTGTTGTCTATAGTGTGATATCAAAGACTTGCGACTGGCTGTGGCTTCGCGCGGGCAAGCCCCCGGCATTCTTGGCGGCGCGGCATGGGATTTAGGTGGCTGCACAAATACACACAAGCCGCCAGTCACCGTGTAAGACGGCCCGCCAATCTCGTTACCCTCCGCCCCCTCCAGGGAATGCAAATAAGGGGTACACGTAACGTGAACGGCATTACACGTTTTGATCATTCTTCACCCTCGAGATTGAGCTGTGTGTAAGGCAATTCACAAACTGTGTATCTACCGCGCTGTATTGTCCCTTAAGAGCAATGCATTGAAACTGATTCGCCTGATGCGTGGCTGTTGAGCCCTCAAATTGGGCAGCCTGTGGATTTCTCCGGGCTATCGCGTAGGGGATTCCGCTTTTCTGTGTCGCCGGAACAACACTGCGGCGCGGTCTCGCCGGAAAAAATGCGGTTTGAGACAAAGATTAGGAAATTTTTACACGTTGCGTGTAATCCTCTGCTCGAATTTCAAGAGCAAAGGCACATTAAGTTAAATCCATGTGTAATCTCACGCTACAACATACACGCCAACCTGAAGCGCCGTCACGCGTTCCATGTTCGGCCTCCACGATCGCTCTCTCGCATCTGTCTCCTTCGGCGATCGCTGATCCCGAAGGGCGGAGGCGGAGGCGGTGGACCACCGGTGAACTCACGGAAATCCTCGACGCGCTCGCGACGCTCAGAACGAACGACCTCGCGCGCATCATCGGCGTCAACCCAAAGGCCTTGCGCTCCGTGTTGAGGCGCAACGGCATCAGTCTTCGCGCGATTCGCGAGCATGCAAAAAGGAAAGAGCCTTCGGAAGGCTGCCTCGTTGTGCGGCGGTCTACGATTGGTCCTTCCGCGACCTATGGGGCGGCGGCGCTCGAAAATTTACCGGATCACGCCTGCCGCTGGTCTCTCTGAGACCCGGCTGATCCGAATTTCGCATTTTGTGGAGCGCCGGTGGCTGGCCGCGCTCCCTACTGCACCACTCATCTTGGGCAATCATTCCAGCGCGGGGCAAGCAAATGAAAAAGACGGGCATGGCGGAACTTTGTGAGGGGCCTTCACAGCATCGGCTACAGCACACTCCTTTTACGCGGGATGTGCTGAGGCCGGTCGGAGCGCCGATCATCGCGCGGCACAGGACGAGAACCATTCTGACGCCACTTGAAGTGCGCCGGGCAATTCTTGAAGACGTTGCGTTGAAGCCGGAACCGGTGCGCGTTCGCTCTCTGGCGCCGCCGCTTGACGATTTTGGATCGCATGCTGACCGACCAGGAGGCAGAGGCGCTCAAAAGGCTGACCACGTGCATCAACTCTTTATCTAATGTGAGGTCGATCAATTATTTGAAGCCTGAGGTGCGATACACACCGCTGGGCCGCGTCCCCTTCAGTGAGAAGCGGCGGCGCGAGATCTCTGCAATGAGCTATGTGTTGAAAAGCATGTCCTGCGCCTCATCGCGCCGCCTGCCTCGAACTGGCCGTCCTGCTTGATCCCAATCACAGCGGCTCCGAAAAGCCCGCTGAAGTTCTGCTGCGATTTGGGTGGCTGCGTCAGAATGGTCCGGCTCTACGAGGAGTGGCGCCGGAGCGAAGATTGGCCAGCCTTCAATAATAATGAGGAAGCGAGCCAGTATCTTGATGCATACCAGCCATGAGGCGATTGCAGCTCCGCCATGCGGGGGGAGCGGCGGGTGCAACGAGAGTGTCAGGTGGCGCTTAGAGGAAAAGATTAAGGCCGGTTGTCCTGCCAAGTTGGTTTTGCCAGTTTTTTTGAGACTACGGGCGGAGTAGTGCGCGCGAGGTGGCTCCGGAGCATGAGAGAGCCGAAGGATCATCCCCGTCCTTAAGGAACGAGTGCTCCGGAGCCGCCTTCTCTCTGCATCCATCGCGTTTTGTGGAGGCAGAGAGTGGTCAGGACGTTCGCCGTAATCGCGGCCGGTTGTGTCGCAATCAGCTCGCTCATCTGGGCTCTTCCGGACAAGGCAATGCTCGCGGTTTAAATGGCGGCGGCTTTGGCGGCGGAAATTTCGGCGGCGGTGGCTTCGGTGGGGGCAAATTAGGGGGATCCCTGGCGGCGGTCCCGTGGGTGGCAATCACGGGTTTGGCGTTGGCCCGTTAGCGGCCCCCAGGCTTCAAACTCCCCAATTTCGAGGATTCGGCGGCAATACCTTCCGGCCGTCGATGTCAGCGCATCGTTTTGGCGGCCCGAACACAGGACGGTTCGTTGGCCCAAGGGGCGTTGAGCCCGGCTTTCGCAGCTTCTCCCGTAAGTCTCCAAGCGCTGGCCTCGGTAACATTCGGGGCTTGCACGGCGCGAAAGGCAGAAGAGGCTTGACAGCCTCCAGAGGCTTAACCGGGCAGAACGCACGCAGAGAACCCTCTGGGCGCTTTGCTGGCCGTGGTCCCGGACGCGCCGGCAATGTGGCGCACAATGAACTTTCCCGATTTCGAAGATTCGAGAACGTCCGCAGGGCTCAGCACGGCTCGCCAAGTCAAGCTTTCGCCCATGGCCTTCCCTCCTCTCAAGCTCTCCCTGCCCATGGCCCCTTGAGCAGCGCTGGCTTGAGGCGCGGAAATGGTTTCGAAGGCCAAATATTCGGAGGGCGCCATTGGCGCGGACGCGAAGGGCGGTTTCGGCAGTTCTCGGCCGGCAGCGTTTTCTGGCCATACCTGTTTGGCGACTATGTCTCCTACGCTTTCTGGCCTGAGGCTTATTCCGAGCCGTTCTGGGCATATGGCTCCAACTCGATCCTCTGGGGCGCGCTTTGGCCTTATGGGCGTTATGGAGAGGAAGCTTCCACTGAGGCAGGCGGAGCCTACCAAGGCGGGAACCAGTCCATTCCCACCATCGGCAGCCAACCTACGACGGGGCCCGGCGGATCGGAGCAGGTCGCTGCCGTTTGCAGCGGAATCGCTCCGGGCATCGTGGATTTTCCCGTGGCGCAACTTGAAAAGATCATTCAGCCAACCCCAGGCCAGCGGGATGCGTTAGACGAGCTGAAAGCGGCGTTTGCCAAGGCCGCCCAAGTCTTGCAGGCCGCATGCCCCAAACAAACTCCGCTTACCCCGGTTGGGCGTCTTGATGCGATGGAGCAGCGGCTCGAAGCCATGCAGCAAGCCTTGACGGTCATCCGCAGCCCGCTGGAAAGGTTGTACAGCCTCTTGAGCGAGGCGCAGATTGAACGCCTGGACCATGCCGCTGCCAAGCCTGATCAAAAGGAGAGTTCACCCTCCATGAATCTGACAGAGCTCTGTTCGGGCGAATCGGAACTCACAACTGTACCGGCCGATGAGATTGCGCGGGTGCTTGCACTAACCGACGGGCAGCGTTTAGACTTCGAGAAAGTGAAGCAAGCCTCTGCCAAAGCCGCGGAGGAGCTTCGGCGTCGTGCCCGGCCGAGGTTCCGCAGAAGATTGACGCGAGATTGCAGGATGCCCACAGGCGTATTGCATCGCTCATTCAAGCCATAGAGACCATCCGGCCGGCAATGGCTTCGTTCTACGCGTCCCTTTCCGATCAGCAAAAAGCAGCCCTGAACGCGCAGGGGCGGCCGAAACTCTCAGCGCGGCGATAGCGACGGGGCCGTCCTGCTGAGCAGCATATTCATTGATCTTGATGCGGGCGGTGGTATCTCAAAGAGATGATCGATTGGCCCGATGCTGTGATTCGTTTAACCGCCGCCGCCGTAATAGGCGGCGCCATTGGTGCGGATCGCGAACTGCGCGGCAAACCGACCGGCGTTCGCACCATGGGCATCGTTGCTCTTGGGTCCGCTCTCGTGGTGCTCGTCAGCCAGCATCCGTCGGGTGGCGATGCCGCCGCCGGCAGCCGCGTTATCCAGGGCGTCATTACCGGCATTGGCTTTCTAGGAGCCGGGGTGATTCTTCGCAATCCTGCTGGAAAAAAGGTTCACGGCCTTACCACGGCTGCTGCCATCTGGCTGACTGCATGCATTGGCGTGGCCTGCGGTCTCGGCGCTTGGCCGCTTGTCGGGACATCCGCAACTCTTGCCATCATCATTCTAGTTCTGGGAACGCCACTGGAACGTGCTCTTGATTTGCGGCAGCGCCACCACAAGCGAAACCGTGACGTTGAGGGTGAAGGCGGGGGTGAGCAAGGCCAAAAGCCAGAAAAGCGTAACCCGGACCCTCTCGCTTAGCGTGCGCCCCAAGGCATGATCGGAACCGTCGAGATCGAGTTCTGCGGCGATCCTTCGATCAGCTTGTCACTTATCGCAAGGTAGATGAGCGTGTTGCGCTTCTTGTCGAAGGAGCGGAAAATGTTTGTGTGCTTGAAGAAGATCGAGGTGTGGTCGGAATAGACCTTCTCGTTCTCGGGCAGCTTGTCCGTATCCACATTGATCGGGCCGACCTGCCGGCAGGCGATTGAGAAGCGGCTTGGGTCTTCGGCGAGGCCAATGGTGCCGCCAAGGCCTCCCGCCTTTGCCTGGCTGATATGACATGCGACGCCGGGGACTTTCGGATCGTCGAATGCAGTGATGCACACTTGATCGTTCTTCCCGATCAGCCGGAAAGTCGTACTCAAGCATGTCAAATCTTCCGCGAACGCCACCGTCGCATGAGCGGACAGCACCAGCGCCGCAATGGTCAACAATCGCTGCATACGCCCTCGTGCTGAATGAGTTTACGCGGCGCCTTGGCGTGCGACGGCGCAGGCTCCAATGGCACAGCAACCCCTTCGCCGTCGCGCTGCGTCATGTGGTCCGTGCGGCTAATGAACCAGACTCCGGCAATGACGCAGGCAATCCCTAAAATCTGCTGTTTATCGACTGTCTCACCCAGGAAAAGCGCTGAAATGAAGCCGACGCTGACGTAGCTCAAAGCTGTGAATGGTTGTGCAAAACTTAAGTCGGCGTGGTTGAGGACTGCCATCCAATTAAAAAACTGTAAACTCATGATGCAGATAACGACAATAAAAAGAGGCTCGCGGAATATACCAAAAACCGCGAAAAGCGAGACTCACCCTCGTCCGGCAGTTTGAGCACCGCAGTTTTCCAAAATATCTGCAGGGCAGTATCGATCAACACGGCCGCAGCGAGACCGAGTACAGACTCTCAAAGGTATCTTGTTTGGAGGGCTCATCGTCCTTCCATATACTCAACGGCGTACACTTAACAACCGCCTCAGATCAAATCGCGGATCGACTGAAGCGCTTTGGCAACATTTGTTACAATTCTGAGTTGTCACGAGGCGGGCTTATACTTCACGGAGCAGCCATAAGGCCGGGTAACGGCGTTCTCGATCGGCGCGCCAGCCGTCAATTCATCGAGCGCCGCCCGCACATAGTTCCTGCGCCGTCTTGACGTCCTCGACCTCGGTCGTGGCCTTGTCGTCGATGCCGCCCATGTACACCAGCGCGCCTTCTCCGTTCACGATGAACATATGCGGAGTTGTGCGCGCATCGTAGAGATGGCCGAGCGTTCCCTCAGGATCGAGGATCACGGCGGCCGGGGCTGCGCCGCGCGTCTCTGGTCAGCTTGTTGGCTTCGTCGCCCGTCAGATAACCCTGAGCGCCGGGGCGGAGGATATGATTGTAAGCCAGACAACGCCCTTTTGGGCCGCTTCTTTCTGCAGGCTCTGCATGTTATTGGACGAATAATGCTTCTTGACGTAGGGGCAGCCGTCGTTCGTCCATTCGAGCACAACGGTTTTGCCGCGGTAGTCGCTTAACTTGACGGACTTTCCGTTCGAATCCACGGCCGAAAAATCGGGGGCGGGTTTCCCAATTTCCGGGGCGGCGTAAGCCGCTGCTGTCATGAGAAATCCTGCGATGACTGTTGCTGCTGACTTCAACAAGGACATCATGCTCCTTTGCTTCGTGCGGGGCTCGCGATCACGGGCTGCGCCTTGATTTCATCGAGGACGAACCCGGCGGTCAAAATCTGAGGGAGCACGCGCGGTTCCTGGCCGTGTCCAGGATAGAAGAGATAAAGAGGCACGCCTGCCCGGTCGAAGCTTTTCAGCAGATCGGTTATCTCCGGGTTGGCGCGCGTCCAATCGCCTTTCAGGTAGGTGATGCCGCCGGATCGGAACGCTTGTGTCACGGCGTTCGTCTTGAGGGCCACGCGCTCATTGACTTTGCAGGTTATGCACCATGCCGCCGTGAGATTGACGAACACAGGCCGCCCCTCCGCCCTCAGCTGATCAAGTCTCGCCTTGGTGAATGGTTCCTCCGAAAACCTGCGCTTTCCGCGCCTGAGACCGTGTCGACCGTCTAGCCATTTCAGCCATCGGCAACGTCACGGCTAAGGCAGCCACCGCAAGCGTTGGCGCGATCAATTTGACAGGAAGGGAAGAGAAAGCGGTCTTGTGCGCGAGCCATGCCGCAAACCCGACTCCCGACAACAGCCAAGGCGGCTGCCATCACGCCATCGCTTCCGGCCTGGATGCTGAGGACCCACACCAGCCAGGCGGACGTCGCGTAAAGCGGAAAGGCGAGCACCTGCTTCAGCGTGACCATCCAAACGCCCGGCTTCGGCAGGACATGCTGTAGGGCCGGGCTCATGCTCAAAAGAACGACGGGGCCGCAAACCGAGGCCGAGGCTCAGCATTACCGCCGCTAGAATGTAGGACGGCTGGACCATGGCATAGCCGATGGCCGCTCCATGAACGGAGCGGTGCAGGGGGTCGCTGCGATGGCGGCAAGCATTCCGGTAAAGAAGTAACCGGCGTTTCCGGGCCTGCGGGAAAGGCTATCGCCAATCGACATCATCCCTGCCCCGAATGACACGACGCCGGACAGGCTGAGGCCCATCACGAAGAAGAGGATTGCCAGCACCAAGACAAAAGCGGGCGACTGGAATTGAAAGCCCCAGCCCAAAGCCTCCGCACTGTTGCGGAAGGCAACGATGAACGCGGCAATAGCTCCGAAGCTCACAAGCGCGCCGCCGAGATAAGCGATGCCCTGCTGCCAATGACCGTGCTCCGCCTTCTTTGCAAAGGCGAGCGCCTTCAATGCGAGAACCGGGAAGACGCATGGCATCAGGTTGAGAATAGCGCCGCCGAGAAAAGCAAGCAGCACCGCAATGCCGGGGCCCGAAACACCACTCGCCGCCGCCGGCGATTGGACAGCACTGCCCGCCACGCCGGATCCGCCGCCGGGATCGAGGACGCTGCCAGCGGCGGCCGAGTCCGGGCCGCGCGAAGCGGAAACCACGTGCCGGTCCGCCCACCTTCGCCGGTGCCTTTCGTGAGAACGAGCAAGCCTTCCAGCTTTTCCGGCGTCTCTTTCGTATCACCCTGCTTCAGGTCGAGCGTGAGTTGGCCGCCGGAGATTTGCATCGGCTGAGGCGCCGGGTTGGAAATGGAGCCCCACGTCGAAGGAAAGAAGCGAGCGGCCTTGACGCCCTTGAGGAGCTTTTCGTCCGTTGAAACCGTTAGCCGCAGCAATTCTTTGGCCCGGTTCGCCGAATACGCCGCGGTGCCGGGCAACGGCACAGGCAGAGCCGAGCGCGCTTTTTCGATCTGCCCGGCAGAAGCGGATGGGGATGCCGCGCCGTCTCTTTTCATGGGGAGCGTAAACTCGACATGCTTCTCTTCCGGAATGCAAATCTCGCGGCACACGAGATAAGAGACTTTCGCGCCAAGCGTTACGCTATCGCCTTCCGTTTTCTCGGGAACCTGGATTTCCGTCAGGAGCACCACCTGATCGTCATAGCCATACTCGGCGAGCGGTCCGACGGGGACGACGTGGGGAATCGGCCAAAGGATCGGTCCCGCCGAAAAGCCTCGCGGCAAGCTCCACTCGATCGAAGTCGGCTCGCCCAAATCGCCTGGATTGATCCAGTAAGTGTGCCAGCCCGGGTCGATCCTTTCCTGCACCGCGACAGTTATCGTCTTGCCGGGCTCGGCAGCGGACTTCTCCGCGAGCAGCGCGACCTCCACGTGGTGACGCGGCCCGAACTCAGCGGCCATAGCACTTCCCCACCCCAAGGCGGCCAGAACAAACGCCAAGACGGACCAATGTCCCATTCGAACCTGCTCTCCAATGCCACTCACGTTGCTGAAATCGGCCTTTCTGCCAAGGAAGATCAAGGGCCAGAAATGATGCAGCCCGCACACAAAGGCTCCAAAACAGCAGATTTCAGGCATTCTCATCTTCAGCAACGCGCATTTTTCTAAACGTAGAGGCCCCCCTTGCGGCGTTTTTTTGCAAATGCGAAAAGCGCCTCAAAACCGCCCCAAAAAACTCCAAAGCGTCAACATCTAAAGCGGGGCAAAATATTTTTTGTATCCAGACGTGGCCGGCCTTGTGCATCCGCCAGCTGGAGACATTTTGCCTTTTGCGATCGCGGTGCAACGGCACAGTATTCGGGAGTGGGGGATGGAACGGCGCACATGGCTGAAACTCGCGGCATCGACAGCCGCCTTGGCGGTTTTTCCGCTACGGGTCGATGCGCGAATCGACCTGTCCGAGGCAAGCGCCAATTCGCAGCCTTTTCGGAAGAGCTTCTTGATGCCTTTGCGCGGCGCCGTGCCGATGAGCCTTACAAGGCGCCTGAAAAGCGCGTCGATGAAGCGCTGGCTGCCGTCGCCTATGAGCAATACCACCGCGCCATCAGTTTCAAGGAAGATCACGCTATCTGGCGCAAGGACGATGGACCGTTCTGGCTGGAGCCCTATCACACGGCGGGCGCACTCTTTGCATTTCCGGTCGAGCTTTTCGCGGTCGATGCGGGCAGAGCGATAGAATTCCGTACTCCGCGGAGGCTTTCGAATTCAACGCGCCCGCCAAGCAGCCGGCCACGCCCGCCCAATCTGATTTCGCGGGGTTTCGCGCTCTCGGCCAGATCGACAAGGCCGGCGTTTTCAGGGACTACTTAATTCCTCGGAGCCACAAACTTTCGCTCTATCGCGACGGGTCAGGTTTTCGGCGTGAGTGCCAGAGCGCTCGCCATCAACACGGGCCAGACAGGCGGCGAGGATTTCCCGATCTTCCGCAGCTTCTGGATCGAGAGGCCAAAACCGATCGACCAATCCCTTGTCATTCACGCGCTCCTCGACAGCTTGAGCGCAGTCGGGCGTTACAAATTCACTGTGACGCCCGGGTTCGACGCCATCGTCGAAACCGAGGCTGTGATCTACCCGCGCCGCCGCATCCCTTACGCTGGGATTGCGCTATCGCGAGCCGCTTCTTCTTTGGGCCGGGCGTGCCGGCCAAGCGGAAGGATTACCGGCCACGCGTCCATAAATCCGAGGCGCTTTGCATCGTCAATGGCGCAGGCGAACAAATTTGGCGGCCGCTCCTCAATCCCGAACGGCTGCAATTTTCAGTCTTCGTGGAACAAGGGCCAAAAGGATTTCGCGGCCTCATCCAGAAAGAGCGGGCATTCGCCAACTAGCAGGACCTCGATGCGCAATTCGAAAAGCGGCCGTCTCTCTGGATCGAGCCGCTCGGGGATTGGGGCGAAGGCTCCATCGACCTCATCGAGTTGCCCGCGCCGGAAGAGATTAACGAGAATATCGTCTGCTTCTGCGTCCCAAGGACGGGCTCGGCCCCGGCATCGGCCACCGCTACCGCTACCGCATGCATTGGTGCTGGAACCCTCCCATCGAGAGCAAGAAGGCGACTGTGCAGCAAACGCGCGTCGGTGAGACGAAAGCCGGAGAGGTTGCCTTCGTGGTTGATTTTTCAAACACCGAACTCTGCGAGGGCTGCAACGCTGCCGCGCTTATGGCGAGCGTGACAGCCTCGGCGGGTGAAGTGCGCAATCCCAGGCTGGCCGCCGGGCCAAACGCAGCAAACCAGCGGCTCCAATTCGAATACCGCCGTCGGGTAGCGATCCGGTTGATTTGCGCGCGCAACTTGTTGCCGATGGAAAGCCGGTTTCGGAAACATGGATTTTTCGCTGGGCGCGGTAATTCGCGCAGTTTGCTGAGAAAGCTCGTCGAGCCGTTCTCTAGCCCAACCTAAAGCTCATCCACATCGCGTTATCTGAAAACCTCTTAAGGGCTCTCATTCACCATGAACCGGCGGGACGTCCTCAAACTCAGCGCGGGCTTCACCGCGGCTCTGTTTCTGGCCCGGGAAGCCGTGTCCGCCAGCGCCGCCAATCCCTCAGCAGTCTGCCCATGGGCGAGGCAGCGCCGTTCTCCGAGGACATCGTGATCGAAAGGGCACGCCAGCTTTCTCAAGCGCCCTACGCTCCCCCGCAAGACACTATTCCAGCGGCATATAAAGACCTCAACTATGATCAGTATCGGGCAATCCCTTCAAGAAGGATTTGGCGCTGTGGAAGCATGACATTTAAGCTTCACCGCCGAATTCTTCAGCGCGGGATATATCTACTTAGCTCCTGTTCAAATTTTTGTCGTAGATGGAGGCAAGGCTGCGGAACTGAAATACGAGCCCGACCTCTTCACATACGGTCCCGAGGTGAGCCGGCCGCCCGAAAACACAAACCCAGGCTTTTCAGGTTTCCGCTTGCACACGCTCATAAACAGGCCTGACATCATGGACGAGTTTGCGGTTTTCCAGGGTGCAAGCTACTTCCAGTCGAAAGCGCCCGGTCAGGACTATGGCCTGTCTGCGCGAGGGCTCGCGATCAACACGGCGCAACCGCCAGCGGATAAGTTGCCAATCTTTCGGACCTGTGGCTCGTCAAGCCAGCGCCGGGCGCTTCCGCTGTCACGGTTTTGCATTGCTGGACAGTGTAAGCGTCGCGGGCGCTTATAAATTTGTCATCTCCGAGGACAAAATACTGTCATGGACGTGGACTGCACGCTCTTTCCGCGAAAAGCGATGAACTATGCCGGGATCGCCCCTTTGACGAGCATGTTCTATTTCTCCCCAGGAGACGACTACCGCGCGGACGACGTACGGCAACGCGTGCGTCATCGCGATGGTCTTTCCATCTGGAACGGTAAGGGCGAGCATATCTGGCGGCCACTGATAAATCCGAGTCAAAACCAATTTTCTTCTTCGCCGATAATGGCCTCAAGGGGTTCGGTATTCTCCAACGCGAACGCCGGGCCAATCGCTACCAGGACTTTGACGCGAAGTATGAGGAGCGGCCAAGCGTCTGGGTGGAACCGAGAGAGGGCTGGGGTGAAGGGTCCGTGGATCTCGTTGAGCTGCCGCCGAAAACTGAGTATTTTGATGATATTGTTGCGTTCTGGCATCCAAGGGGGCCACTCCAAGGGGGCAATACTTATACATCCGGTACCGCCTGACCTGGTGCGCCGAACCGCCAATTCGCGTTAACTTCGCGCGCGTT
>CAVRSS010000131.1:0-23604 GCA_963723755.1 uncultured Alphaproteobacteria bacterium
TCTGGAGGTCGCGTGTTTTGCTTGCTGCAACCTTCTGGTTCAAGGCGACCATGGCCCCATCGAAGGTCGGCATCGGGTCGCAATAGAGAACGCCAAGGGCGAGGGGGAAGCTGTCGGCCGGCATGTCGATGAGAAGCTGAGCGACGGTCCTGCTCGTTTCATCGTGGACGAGGACGCCCGCACCCTTCCAGTCGCCATCGGTGACGTCAACGACCTCAAGCCGCAGTTCGTCGCGATTGAGCTTCAATCCTTTCGTGCCCTTGGAAAAGAGCATCGGTTCGCCATTCTTGACCCAGACCACGGTATTGGGTTGGGTTTTCTTGTCCGCATAGTCGTTGAATGCGCCGTCGTTGAAGACCGCGCAATTCTGATAGATTTCGACGAAGCTTGTCCCTTTATTCTCATGCGCGCGCTTCAGGAGGATGAGCAACTCCTTCTGCGCCATATCGACGGTCCGCGCGACAAATCGGGCGCCGGCGCCGAGTGCGAAACCGGACGGGCTTGCCGGTTGCTCGACCGAGCCGAAGGGCGTCGACGGCGAACGCGTGCCTTGCCGGCTGGTCGGGGAGTATTGCCCCTTTGTCAGACCGTAAATTTCGTTATTGAACAAGAGCACCTGGCAGTCGAGATTCCGGCGCAGCAAGTGAGCCGTATGATTGCCGCCTATAGACAGGCCGTCGCCATCGCCGGTGACGATCCACACGTCGAGATCGGGATTGGCGAGTTTGATGCCGGTGGCTACCGCCGGCGCTCGGCCGTGGATCGTGTGGTACCCATAGGTTTCGACATAATAGGGGAAGCGGCTGGAACAGCCGATCCCCGATACAAAGACCGTGTTCTCCGGCTTCGCACTGATCTCTGCCAGCACGCGCTAAACAGACTTTATGATCGAATAATCGCCGCAGCCGGGACACCAGCGCACTTCCTGGCTGGAAGCGAAGTCGGCGGCTGTCAATGGGCGGGTGGGAGCGGTTGTATGCATCGAAATCTTCCTCTTACGCCAGCGCCTGATGAATTGCCGCCTCTATTTCCGCGATACGGAATGGCTGGCCGGAAACCTTGCTCAAGGACTTGGCGTCGACGAGATACTGGTCGCGCAGGACCGTCTTGAGCTGGCCAGTATTCATTTCGGGAACGAGAATTTTCTCGTAGCTCTTGAGAAGCGTACCCAGGTTGCGGGGCAGTGGCCAGAGATGGCGGATGTGAATGTGGCTGACATCGGCGCCCTTGTCGCGCGCGCGTTGCACGCCCTGCTGGATCGCGCCGAACGTGGAGCCCCAGCCAACGACGGCGAGCTTGCCGCCCGGCTCTCCCAGCAGAACGTCCTGCTCGGGAATGAAGTTGGCGATGCCGTCGATCTTGGCTTTGCGCGTATCGGTCATCTTCTGATGGTTAGCGGGGTCGTATGAAATCTCGCCCGTCGAGAAGCTGCGCTCGATACCGCCGATCCGATGGGTCAGACCAGGCGTCCCAGGCTTGATCCAGATGCGTTTCAACGTCTCGGCATCCCGCGAATAGGGATTGATCCGCCCTTCAGACGGCACCTGGTCATAGAACTCGGCGGCGAAGCTTTCCAGCGCCGCCAGATCCGGAAGCCGCCATGGCTCCGCGGCATTGGCCATGTAGCCATCCGTCAGCAAGATGACCGGCGTCATGAATTGCACGGCCAAACGCACCGCCTCGATGGCCGTTTCAAAACAGTCGGCCGGGCTTCGCGCCGCAATAACCACCAGCGGAGCATCGCCGTTGCGCCCATAAACCGCCTGATAGAGGTCGGATTGCTCGGTTTTGGTCGGCAATCCGGTGGACGGACCGCCGCGCTGACAATTCACGACGACGAGGGGCAACTCCGACATGATGGCAAGCCCGAGCGCCTCGCCTTTAAGCGCCATTCCAGGGCCAGACGTGGACGTGACGCCGAGCTTACCGGCGTAAGAGGCGCCAATCGCGGCACAGATTGCGGCGATTTCGTCCTCAGCCTGGAAGGTTGTGACGTCGTGTTCCTTGAGATGCGACAGGTAGTGTAGAATGCCGCTCGCCGGCGTGATGGGATAGGACCCGAGGAACATGGCCAGCGAACACAGCTCGCTCCCGGCGACGAGACCGAGCGCGGTGGCTTCGCTGCCGGTGATCGTCCGGTAAAGACCCGGCGCCATTTCTGCCGGCGCGATCCGGATCTGGCCCAACGGCAGACCGAGTTCGGCATTCTCGCCATAGGCGTGGCCAGCGTTGAGAGCAGCAATGTTGGCGGCGGCGAGCGACTCGTTCTTGGCGCCGAATTTGTTCTTGATCCAATCGACCACCGGCTCACGGTCGCGATCGAACATCCAGAGCGCCAAACCGAGCGCCCACATATTCTTGCACCGGATCGCCTCTGTTGACCCGAGCCCGTGAGGCTTCACCGCGTCGAGAGTAAGACGCGAAATGTCGAGCGGGAAAACCTCGAACCGCGCCAGCGTCGAGTCATCGAGTGGATTGGCGTCATAGCCCGCCTTGCGCAGATTGCGTTCGCCGAAAGCACCGGAATCAACAATGATCAGGCCGCCGGGACGCAAATCGTGGACATTCACTTTGAGCGCCGCCGGGTTCATCGCAATCAGCACGTCGGGTTCATCGCCGCAGGTTTCGATGGAGGTCGAGCCAAAGTTGATTTGAAAGGCCGAGACGCCGAAAGTCGATCCCTGAGGCGCCCGAATTTCAGCCGGAAAATCTGGAAATGTGGCGAGTGCGTTGCCGGCGAGAGCCGTAGCGAGCGTAAATTGATTTCCGGACATTTGCATGCCGTCGCCTGAGTCGCCCGCGAAGCGGACGACAGCGGATTCACGCACCACGGCGTGGATTACGGAATCAGCTGCAGAAGCGGCGAAATCTCGAGCCATGATAACCTGCTGTTAAAAGAGCGGCGAAAGAGTTTCCAGCATCAACGCCTCGGCTGCCTTGTTGGCCAGGGTGATGGCAACGCAGGTCTTCATGATGAGGAAGGCTTAGGTCATAGCCAGCTTTCGCGAGGATCGCAAGGCGTTGTTCGCCAAGTGATACTGAAGAGGCAGGGCACAATACAAATCAGACCTTATTGGCGCACGGTCGGCGGCGGGCCGAAATGTTGGCATTCCGGCGACGTCTACCGGACGTAGGATGGGAGAATAAGACCTTGCTGGATGGCCTTTACGGTAGCCAAAGTGCGCTCGTTTGCACCAAGCTTCTTGAAGATGTTACTCATATGAAACCGGATAGCTGCGTGCGAAACGCCAATGATGTCACCGATGATGGAATCGCTTTTTCCTTCAGCAACCCATAAAAGAATTTCCTTTTCCCGATTGGTGAGATGCACGTTTCCCACGGTCCGGTCCTTTTTCTCCAAATCCGTAAACGCGAGATGAAACTCCGTCGCGAGGACACGCAGCTTCCTTAAAACGCCAACATCGGGCCGAATTCCGCCGGTGCTGCTCGCCATGCCAACCCCTGCCAACTCGCCATTATGGCCGCAAATCGGAATGGCGACCCCATCTAGAAGTCCAGCCTCTTTCGCTTCGTTCATGACCTTCTTTGCGTCAGCTTTCAGCTCACGGGTCTGCTGGATCGAATCCCACGTGAATGGGCGCAGCGTCTCAGAACCGTGCAAAGGAACCGGGTCCTTTTTTTCATAATGGCTGGCCTTGTAATGCGCCATCCAATCTTCGGGATAATTTGCTACGATGCCGTGGCCTGCATTCAAGCCAAGCGAAGGATGATCTGTCAGGAGGCTGTAACAGAACCGATCATATCCATAGTCTTTGAGGATTTCACCGAAAAGCCGAGCTACTTCCTGAGTTGATTTGGCGCTATTGGCTTCTTCGATGAAGGATTCAATCGTTAATCTTCCCATTCCTATTCGCACACATAGCCACGGTCACTTAGGTCCGCCTAGCAGGCTGATGGAAAACGATGTTGCCCATGGTTCGACAAGCTCACCATGAGGTCTAAGCCGTTGCAATCGCTCTGCCTCACTCGCACCTCATGGTTCGACAGGCTCACCATGAGGTCTAAGCCGTTGTAATCGCTCTGCCTCATCCTGAGCTTGTCGGAGCCTCATCCTGAGCTTGTCGAAGGATGAAGCCACCGTTTTCAGGCTTTTTCAGCATCCTGCTAGACATCCATTCCCATCCCCTCTTAGCATGCCACAAGGCTCGCGCAACGGCAAAGCGGCGTGACGGAGGCATCAACGCACAACATTGCATACAAACTGTATCGCCTAAACACGCTGTAAAGGCGACAAGTGTTGCATGGACAGGCGTTTCAGCCGCGCTTACATTCCGGCGACTCAGAAATAGGATAACGTCATGAGCTATAACGTCGCTGTCGTCGGCGCCACGGGGAATGTGGGCCGCGAAATGCTGAACATCCTCGATGAGCGCGAATTCCCGGTGAACGAGATTTTCGCCATCGCATCGCGTCGCTCGACCGGCGTGGAAGTCTCGTTTGGCGACAGAACGCTGAAGTGCCAGGACCTTGCGACGTTCGACTTTTCAAAATGCGACTTCGCATTGATGTCGGCGGGCGGCGACGTTTCGAGAGACTGGGCGCCGAAGATCGGCAAAATGGGCTGCGTCGTCATCGATAATTCGAGCGCATGGCGCATGGATTTGGATGTGCCGCTGATTGTGCCTGAGGTGAACGCCGACGCCGTCGTGGGCTTCAAGAAAAGGAACATCATCGCGAACCCGAATTGCTCCACGGCGCAGCTTGTTGTCGCGCTCAAGCCCCTGCACGACGCTGCGACAATCAAGCGCGTGGTGGTCTCGACCTATCAGTCCGTTTCGGGCGCGGGCAAGGAAGGGATGGATGAGTTGTGGAACCAGACGAAGGGCATCTTCGTCACCAACTCGCCGACGCCCGAGCAGTTCACGAAGCAGATTGCGTTCAACGTGATTCCGCACATCGACAGCTTCATGGAGGACGGCTCGACGCGCGAAGAGTGGAAGATGATGGCCGAGACGAAGAAGATCCTCGACCCCAAGATCAAGCTCACGGCAACATGCGTGCGCGTGCCGGTGTTCGTCGGCCATTCGGAGGCGGTGAATATCGAGTTCGAAAGGCCGATTTCGGCGAAAGAAGCGCGGGAGATCCTGCGCGAGGCGCCAGGACTGCTCGTCGTCGATAAGCCCGAAGATGGCGGCTACATCACGCCCGTCGAGTGCGTGGGCGATTTCGCCACTTATGTGAGCCGCATCCGCGAGGATCCGACTGTCGAGAACGGCCTGAACCTTTGGGTGGTCTCGGACAATCTGCGCAAGGGGGCTGCGCTCAATACCGTCCAGATCGCGGAGACGCTCATCAATCGCGGGCTGATCCGGAAACGGGAGGCGGCTTAGGCCGCCCTCTTCGCCCTCGGGACCGGCCCTGCCCATTCGCTGCACGATCGACTTTCCGCGCGATAACGCCCCGCGCCTGCAGCATCGTTTCAGAAATCCGCTTGCCATTCTAACGGCGCATCGCGGCGCCGACGTCGTTCCGCTTTTGAACGAGGTCGAGGGCCATGCGCGCCAAGGCCGATGGGCCGTGGGCATGGTGGCCTACGAAGCTGCGGCCGCCTTTGATCAAGCCTTTCAAACGCTCCCGCCGCTGGAAGGCATTCCTCTCGCGGCCTTCGCGATCTTCGATGCGCCATCGGAGGCCGAGGAAGGGACACCGAACGCAGGATTCGAGTGCGCGCACTGGCGCAGCGACATCTCCCCCAGTGGCTTCCAGACAAAGGTTGAGCGCATCCGCGAAGGCATCGCACGCGGCGCTTATTACCAGGTCAATCTGACCACCCGCCTTCGCGCCAACTTCAACGGCGACCCTGGCGCTTTTTCTCGTTCACTTCGCGAGGCGCAGCCGGGGGCTTACGCGCTCTTTCTCGATTTCGGAGATTGGCGGATTGCCTCCGTCTCGCCCGAGCTGTTCTTCGCATGGAGCCCGGCCAAAGCTGAGATCATGGCCCGGCCCATGAAGGGCACGGCTCCGCTGAGCAAGTCCGCCGCCGATTTGGGCGCTTCGGCGAAGGACCGCGCCGAAAATCTGATGATCGTGGATCTCTTACGCAATGACATCGCTCGCGTTGCGCGCCAGGGCAGTGTTCGCGTGCCGAAGCTTTTCACCATCGAAAACTTCGCCACCGTGCGCCAGATGACATCCACCATCGTCGGCGAAACTTTGCCAGATGCGGACCTGGCGAAGATTTTCGCCGCGCTTTTCCCATGCGGCTCCATCACCGGCGCGCCGAAAATCGCGGCGATGCAGGCGATTGCCGCGCTGGAAACATCGCCGCGCGGAGCCTATTGCGGGGCGCTCGGCGTGGTGCAACCGGGCGGCGCGGCGCTGTTCAGCGTCGGCATCCGCACCGTGACAATCGCCAACGGGGAAGCCGAATGCGGCATTGGCAGCGGCATCACCTGGGATTCCGACCCCGCGGGGGAGCATCGGGAGTGCCAGATCAAGCGGCGCTTCCTGCTCCGGGCTAGCGCCGCATTCGACCTGTTGGAGTCCATCAAGCTGGAGACCGGCGCCTATTGGCTGCTTGAGCGCCATTGCGAAAGGCTTCAGCGCTCGGCCGAGCATTTTGGCTTCCCGTTTGATATCGAGGCGGTCAACCAAGCTCTCAGATCGACCGCAGGGCAGCATCCGGAAGGCGCGCATGCGGTGCGGCTCTTGCTGTCCCGGCGTGGAAACATTACCATGGAAACGAGGCCGCTTCCCGTTACGCCGGCTCATCCCTCGATCGCTCTCGCGGAAACCGCCATCTCCAGCGACGACGAATTTCTGCATAACAAAACAACTCACCGAGCGGTCTACGAGGCCCACGCCCCCAAAAGCGCAGGCGTTTTCGACACCCTTCTTTTCAACGAGCGCGGCGAGATTACGGAGTTCACGCGCGGCAATGTCGCGGTGGAATTGGACGGGCGTTTGCTCACGCCGCCCGAAAGCAGCGGTCTCCTGCCCGGAACCTTGCGGGCGGAACTGCTGGCGCAGGGACAACTGAACGAGCGGGTTCTCAAACTCGACGATCTTCGCCGGGCAAAGGCGCTCTGGTTCCTCAACAGCTTGAGAGGCATTTTTCCGGTTCGGCTCGGCTGAAACGCGGCCTTGCACGAACCGGCGGTGCGCCCTTCGTACAATAAGTCACGACGCCTTTGCCCATCGCCGTTGCTGCGGCAGGAAAAAGAATACTTATATATTCACCTATGGGCTTTTTGCCGAACCCAACGTGTTTACCCGTTTGTGAATCCGATGACGTGCCTGGAAAAGCTCCAGCGATTGATATGAATCGAACGCTCCGCCAAGACTGCTGTATAACGATGTTGCCCATGGTTCGACAAGCTCACCATGAGGATCAACTCGTTGAAAACACTCGACCTCATCCTGAGCTTGTCGAAGGATGAAGCCACGTGTTCAGGCTTTTTCATCATCCGGGCAAGCGGGCCTGCTCGGTTCCGGCATTTGCTCTCGAGTGTGCTTCAAGTGGATGCAAATGCCGCAATCGGGCAACTTGTCTTCGACGTGCCGTTTTATCGGGACTACCACACGCCGCAATCGTAATCGATAGGAAGAAGACTGGTCCTGTTGGCATAGGCCCCGCAGCTCAAGCAGCGCCCATCATTAATGTCATTGCAGGTATATTCCCACCGAATGGCGCTTACCGTTATAAGAGGCACTACTTTTCAAAGAGAACTCCCATCTCGTTTCTTCATTGTCATGGGCCTGTGCTAGTATTCCTCTTAGGAGAGTCAGCCAATATCCTTTGATATTAATCAAAAATGCTGGCCTATGGGCGGAAGGCGGTGTGGGCGATGCATGATTTTGTGCGAGTGAAGCCTGTAAGCGTGCTCTTCGCTGGCGGAAACCAGCCCGCTCGCCGAGACCTCGGCATATCCAGCGTCGCCGTTGAGGACAGCATTGTTCCCGTCCGGACCGTCGACCTGATCAAAACACCGTTCTTCACCGTTGTGGAACTCACAAGAGCGGACGCCGAGCCGCAATCGAATGTGCTCCTCGTCGCGCCCTTATCCGGCCACTTCCCCGTTCTTCTGCGCGACCTGATCATCGGATTGCTTCCCTCTTGCCGCGTCTACCTGACGGACTGGATCAATATCCGGCATGTTCCAGCCGATCACGGCTCATTCGGCCTCGACACGAACATTTCGTGTCTCCTGGACACGATAAAAGCACTGCCGCCAGCGTTGAACGTGATTGCGCTCTGCCAAAGCGGCGTCCCAGCCCTTGCCGCCACCGCGCTCCTCGCCGGAGACAATGATCCGCAAGCGCCAGCGTCCCTCGTCCTGATCGGTTCTCCAATCGATCCTCTCGCAAACCCGACGGGCATTGCAACGCTGCAGCGCTCGCGTCCATTGTCCTGGTTCGGACAGAGTTTTATCAAACCGGTCCCCGAGACATACGAGGGCGCTGGCCGCAGCGTCTATCCCGCCCAGTTCCACCTGATCCCCCTTTGGATCTACCTTATGAGACGCGTCAGCGAAGGCGGAGACCTTCGGGCAAAGGTCTTTTTTGACGACGGCGCCGATCCGGGCCGGTTTCCTTTCCTCGATCTTTTCACCTCGATCATGGATCTGGATGGCCGGTTTCTGCTCGAAAACACCAGGGCCGTGTTTCAAGAATGCTGGTTTCGCGAAGGCGCGTTCCGCTTCCAGGGCACGTCCGTCGATCCGGCTGCCATCAAGCAAACAGCGCTTCTCACCATCGAGGGCGATTTGGACGATATCGCCGCCCCCGGGCCAGACAAGCGCCGCGCATAGCTTATGCCGCTCGCTTCCCGATCGCTTCCATGATCGCGTCGTCGTCCCCGACTCGGGCCATTTCTCCCTTTTTCATGGGAATGCGTGCCGGCGCCATGTCGTCCCAGCCATTCGGCAGTTTCTCGATAATAACCTCCAGGGTTGACATCGGTTCGCTTAACTGAGCTGTGCACTCGGATTAACCCCGCCCCGTTTTGACCAAAATCAAACGGCAGGAGCAAACGGGGGCCTCTGGGGCCAGCGGGGAGACGCGGCGATGTTGGACATTCAGGCGATCAAGGAGGCGAAGGCGGCGCACCAGCCCTTCTCCTTTTTCCAGACGCAGGTGCTTGCGGAAGACACTCTCAATCACATCCGCGCCGATTTTCCGGCCATCGAGAAGCCGGGCGTTTTCCCGGTCGACGCTCTGCAATATGGACCGGGCTTCGCTTCGCTTTTGAGCGCCATGCAGTCGCCCGAACTTGCCGCCGCAGTCGGCCGGAAGCTTGGCGTCGATCTGGAAGGCCTCCCCATGATGATCACCGTGCGCGGCCATGCGCAGTCCAAGGATGGCCGCATCCATACCGACACCAAGGATAAAGTCGCGACGTGCCTTCTCTATCTCAACGGCGCATGGGACGAGAGTGGCGGCCGGCTCCGGCTGCTCCGCAATGGCAGCGATCTGGAGGATTACATCACCGAAATCCCCCCGAATGGCGGCGCTTTTGTTGCTTTCAAGGTCTCGCACAATTCCTGGCACGGGCATAAGCCCTTTGTCGGTGAGCGCCGCTCCGTGATGGTGAACTGGCTGCGCTCGGACGGGGCGCATGCCCGTCAACTCGGGCGGCACAAGCTGTCGGCAAAGGTGAAACGGCTCATTCCCTTCTTCTACAGGGGCAAATGAGATGACGGCACTCATGCCCGAGGCCAACCCCGTGGCGGATGCATTCCTTGACAGCCTCGCCCGCGCAAAGCATGTGACATCCCCCTATGACCACTGGCTCCTGAACAGGACGCTGCCGGAAGAAGACGTGTCCGCCATTGAAGCGCTGCCGTTCCTGCCGCCGCAAGGAGCGATCTTCGACGGAAGCCGGGAGGCGAACAACTCCGTTCGCATCTATTTCACACCCGAAAACCAGGCGCGGTTCGCGGTCTGCGGCCGTATCGCCGCCGGTTTCCGGGACCCGCGCGCGCTCCGCGCCATCGAAGAAACAACCGGCGCCGACTTGTCCGGCTCGCGCCTTCGCATCGAATACTGCCAGGACACCGAAGGCTTCTGGCTCGCCCCGCATACCGATATCTCGGTCAAAAAATTCTCGATGCTCATCTATCTGTCGGACGATCCCCGCTTGATAAACGCCGGAACCGACATCCACGAAGGCCCGCCCGGCTTCACGCATGTGGCCTCCGCGCCCTATGCCCGAAACCTCGGCTTCATCTTCGTTCCCGGCAAAAATACATGGCACGCCGTCGGCAAGCGGCCGCTCCACGGCGCGGTGCGGAAATCGCTGATCGTGAATTATGTCGCTTCGGCATGGCGGGCGACGTCCGAGCTGTGTTAGCGGACGCGGGCGTCCGGGTGCATTTTTTGTGAGCAACCTGCGAATGGCGGCATCTGTTGGTCCAATCCCTTACGCTTGCACCCGCATTCCTTCTTCTGAAAGATTGTCACCGAATTCGCTTTTACGGCAGGTTAACGAGGGCTACATCTGCCTAAGCCACTGATAATGCGAGGGAAAACACGAACGGGACGCCATCGCCGCCGCCTGCGCCGCAGCTGTTCCGGCTGCGCGCTGCGTTAACCTGTTGGTCCAAAAACATATTTAACGGACTTTAGGCATCCCAGTTAATGGAAAAATTCCGGCATTTAGTTCTATTTAATGGGAGGTCATGAACGAATGAAAGCTGTTTGATCGCAATGAGATAGCAGAATTATTTCCGCCCGGGACGAAGCTTCGGGGGGAAGGAATTGAGGCGGGAATAAAATGCTTGTTAAGCAACATGGTGAGCGGAAGTAATTCCGGCGCGCTCATTTTAACCAAAAAGCGATTAATGCCATGGCGCATCCCCGTTTGGCAGCGATCCGTTTACATTTTGGCCAGCGGAATGCGCCGTCTAAAGATGACAATGGCGTTCCGATTTGCGCACGCCTCGCCAGGCCACAACCTACCCTCAAAGATGCCCCCCATCTCCGGTTAGGCCGAACTCGGACATACGGTCGAAGAGGCGTCCTTCAGCAGGATGCTGAAAAGCATGAAATCTTGGCTTCATCCTTCGACAAGCTCAGGATGAGGCTTCGACAAGCTCAGGATGAGGTGGAGTGTCGGCTTCATCCTTCGACAGGCTCAGGATGAGGCTTCGAGAGGCTCAGGATGAGGCTTCGATAGGCTCAGGATGAGGTCGCGTGTTCCCAGCACGTTAATCCTCATGGTGAGCCTGTCGAACCATGGGCAACACCGTTTTTCAGCAGGCTGTTGAAACCTGGCTTCATCCTTCGACAAGCTCAGGATGAGGTCGAGTGTCGCTTTCATCCTTCGACAAGCTCAGGATGAGGTGGAGTGTCGGCTTCATCTTCGACAGGCTCAGGATGAGGCTTCGACGGGCTCAGGATGAGGTGGAGTGTTTTCAATGGCTTAAACCTCATGGTGAGCCTGTCGGGTTGCTCCTCATGGTGAGCTTGTCGAACCATGGGCAACATCGTTTTTCAGCAGCCTGTCAGCTGAGAGATGTTCAGCCGTCATTTTCGCCCACCGCGGTTTGGGCCGCACGCGCGTGCCGTTGCCGCCGAATTCCACAAATGCTCGATTTTTTGTCGTTCCTGTGCTTTTAAAGCGCAAGCGGGACCAGATCAAAACAACCGGAATAAGCATGTTTAGCAACGAACGCCGCGGATGGGCCGAGTACGAGCCGGCCAAGAGCTTCGGCGTTATAACATCATGGGAGCTCATCGCACTTGCGGCGATAATCGTCGGTTCGCACGCGCTTGCAAGGTACAACTACTTACTTTTTCATTTATCCGTAGAGCTTTTTAGCGCTTGTATTGCCTTCTCTATTTTTATCGTTGGGGTAAGCGCGCACGCTATAGCTAGCAATAACTTCGTTGTCATCACGGGCATCACGTATCTGTTCGTCGCCATACTCGACGTTCTACACGCCTTTTCTTACAAGGGAATGCCGTTTTTTAATGATTACGGGTATTACGGGCCACAATTCTGGATCGCCGCGCGCTACCTTGAGGCTACCGGCCTGCTCGCCGCCATTTTGTCGATCGACGCGCGGCGGCGCTTCAACGCCCTTGCGATCTTTGGCCTGCTTTTCGCCATCACGGCAGCGCTGATCCTGTCGATCCTAACCTTCCGGATATTTCCGATCTGCTTCGTACCGGGCACTGGCCTCACTGCATTCAAGGTTTACAGTGAATACGCCATCGTCGGCCTTTATGCCGCTTCGCTTTGGATACTGCATCAAAAAAGAAGCGCCTTCGCAAAGCATGTTTACGAGCTCTTGCGCCTGTCTATTGTCTTGATGGCTTTGATGGAGGTGTGCTTCACCTTCTATAAATCAGATACGATGAGCGATTTATGCAATGAGCTCGGACATCTGATCAAGATATTCTCTTTCTACTTGTTGTGTAAGGCATTCGTCATCGCAAGCCTACGCGATCCGCTGATGCTTGTGTCGCGCGAACTTCGGGACAGCGAGGAACGGCAACGGGCAAACGCCAAACGACTGGCTGATATACTCGATCTGCAACGTGACATTGCCAGCTCAAATCTCGAATACAGCGCGCTTCTGCCGTTCATCCTCGACCGCATGACGCATCTGGTGGCCTGCGATGGAGCGTGCCTCGAACTTTGCGATAATGAGGAACTGGTCTACGAAGCGGCGACCGGGCTTGCGGCCGGTTTCGTCGGACTGCGCGTGAAGATAGGGGCGAGTTTGTCCGGCCTGAGCATGACCAGCAACACAATATTGCGCGCGCACGACACCGAAAGCGATCCCCGCGTGGACCGCGAAGCCTGCAGGCGCGTCGGCATGCGGTCGATGATCGTCATGCCGTTGCGGTACGACGAACGCTCGTTCGGCGTGCTGAAACTCCTGTCGGCTAATGCCGGCGCGTTCACCTCAAGCGCCGACGAAACATTGCGGTTGATGCAAGAGTTCCTGGGCGTGACAATTGCCCGCCAGCGGGCGCAGGCCGCCCTCCAGGAGAGCGAGGAGCAGTTCCGCACCCTTGCCGACGCCATTCCACAACTGGCCTGGATGGCCAACGCCGACGGATGGGTCACCTGGTACAACCGGCGCTGGTACGAACAAACCGGCGCGACGCCCGAACAGATGGAAGGCTGGGGCTGGCAGACCGTCCATTACCCCGAGACGCTGCCCGCGGTGCTGGAGCGGTGGAAATATTCCCTCGCCACGGGCGAGCCGTTCGACATGGTTTTCCCGTTGCGCGGGGCCGACGGCGTCTTCCGGCGCTTTTTGACCCGTGTGCAGCCGCTCAAAAACGCGGAAGGGCGGGTGGTGCGGTGGTTCGGGACCAACACCAACGTGGATGAGCTTAAACGGATCGAGGAGGCGTTGCGCGAGAGCGAGGAACACATCCGGCTGCTTCTGCGCGAGGTCAACCACCGCTCGAAAAATATGCTGGCGGTCGTGCAGGCGATCGCGCGCCAAACCGTGGCATCGTCATCCGAGGATTTCCTGCCGCGCTTCAGCGAACGGATTCACTCGCTTGCGGCGGCCCAAGACCTGCTGATCAAGAATGAGTGGAAGGGGGCCGAGGTCGGCGAGCTTGTTCGCTCGCAGCTTTCGCATTTCAGCGATTGGGCCGGCAAGAGGATCACGCTTGATGGTCCCGCCCTCTTCCTCACGGCGGCTGCATCCCAGACCATTGGCATGGCGCTGCACGAACTGGCGACGAACGCGGGCAAATATGGCGCCCTTTCCAATGGCGAAGGCCGCGTCACGATCGAGTGGAGGCTCGATCGATCCGAGCAGGCCGAAGACACCTTTAGCATTGCCTGGACCGAGAGCGGCGGCCCGGCTGTTGAGGCGCCGAAGCGGCAAGGTTTCGGCTCGACGGTCGTCGGCAAGCTGGCTGAAATGAAGCTGGCAGCCAAGGTTGATCTCAGCTTTTCTCGCGCCGGCCTTCGCTGGCGTCTCGAGTGCCCGGCTGCGGAAATCCTGCAGCGTGACAATTAGGAGGGATGCTGAAAGACGATGTGGCCCATGGTTCGACAAGCTCACCATGAGGTTTAAAAAGCACTCCACCTCATCCTGAGCCCGTCGAAGGATGGAGCCAAGAATTCATCGATGTTGCCCATGGTTCGACAAGCTCACCATGAGGTTTAAAGAGCACTCCACCTCATCCTGAGCCCGTCGAAGGATGGAGCCAAGCGATTCAGGCTTTTTCAGCCTGCCAGCTGAGCAACGCCTTGCGATATCGCCAAACCGTTGACGGAGCCGCGGTGGCCCGCTTAGACTGCGCTCCGGAAAAGTTGCGAAGCGGTTTTCCGATAAAGACGCACGCCAAACAAGAGTCAGCTTTTGCGTTTCGGAGGCAAATTCGCTTCAACGATGGGGGCGAACGCGCCTCCTGCAGTACAAGGCTCTTGCGGATCAGGAGGACGTGTGCAGAGGCGCGCCTTTATTTGCGGTTTGTCCGGGCTGGCTCTCACGCCCGCCGAGCGGGATTTTCTCGGCCAAACGCGCCCCGCCGGGCTCATTCTCTTCGCGCGCAATGTCGAAAGCCCGGACCAGGTTCGCCGCCTCATCGCGGATGCCAAAGCTGCGGCGGGCGGCGACGGCCGGATGCTCGTGATGGTCGACCAGGAGGGCGGGCGCGTTCAGCGCCTGAGGGAGCCGCATTGGCCGCGCTACCCGGCCGCGCGCGCCTTCTTGAAATTGCGGCGCGACGATCGCGAGAAGGCAAAAGAGGCCGCCTCTCTCTGCGCGCGCAAGATGGCGCACGATCTTCGCGAACTCGGCTTCAACACGACCTGCGCGCCGGTGCTCGACGTTCCGGTTCCTGGCGCAGACAACATCATTGGCGACAGGGCCTACGCCGAAGAAACCGAAGCCGTCATCGAGCTTGGCGGCGCGGTTGCCGATGGGCTGCTCGCCGGCGGCATCCTGCCCGTGATGAAGCACATTCCCGGCCATGGGCGCGCGATGGCGGACAGCCACCTTGCGCTGCCGGTGGTGGATACGCCGCTGCCCGAGCTGGAAGCGCATGATTTCGTGCCCTTCCGGGCGCTGCGCCGCTTGCCCGTAGCGATGACGGCGCATGTCGTCTTCACCTCCGTCGATCCTTCCGCGCCTGTGACGGTTTCCGAAAAGGCGATCCGGGAGGTGATCCGGGGGCATATCGGTTTCGACGGGCTTCTCATGTCCGACGATCTCAGCATGCGCGCGCTGTCCGGCACGCTTGCGGAACGCGCCCGCGCCTCTTTCGTGGCGGGGTGCGATCTGGCGCTCCATTGCAACGGCACTATGAAAGAGATGGTGGCGATTGCCGCGGCCGCGCCCTATCTTGAGGGCAAGGCGCTGAAACGTTTCGAGGCTGCGCTCGCGCACCTGCAAGACCCGCAAGGCTTCGACCGCGAGGCGGCGGAGGAGGCGCGTTTGGACTTGCTAGCAGGATGCTGAAAAGTGGTGTTGCCCATGGTTCGACAGGCTCACCATGAGGATGAACACAAGCTCACCATGAGGGGCGACGTGCTTCAGATACTCAACCTCATCCTGAGCTTGTCGAAGGATGAAGCCAAGATTTCATCCTTTTTCAACGGGCGTGCGGCGCGCAAATGCAAATGTCGGAATCGCACCACTAGCGGCAATGGCGTGAATCACTCAAAGTGCCGCTGAGATTGTCAAGCGGAGAATGGCCCGTGAGCAACGGCGACGAAAGCAGTCAGCAGCACGCCTCGGACTTTCCCTTGCCGGAAGCCACTTGGGGCGAAGCGCCGGAGCGGCTCGAGCCGGCGGACGAGTCCGACGTTCTGCTTCTTGAGCTCGACGGCTTCGAAGGCCCGCTCGACCTGCTTCTCGTGCTGGCGCGAAACCAGAAGGTCGATCTGGCCAAGATTTCCATCCTCCATCTCGCCGAGCAATATCTCGCCTATATCGACGCCGCGCGCGAGCTGCGCCTCGAAATCGCCGCCGATTACCTCGTCATGGCCTCCTGGCTGGCGTACCTCAAATCCAAGCTGCTGCTCCCCGAGCAAGCTCAGCCGGAGGACGGACCGACCGGACAGGAGCTTGCCGCTCAGCTCGCCTTCCGCCTGAAGCGCCTCGAGGCGATGCGGGAAGCGCTCGCGAGCCTGATGGGGCGCAAACGCCTCGGCGTCGATCTTTTCGCGCGCGGTCTGCCGGAAGGCATTCGCGTTGTGCGATCCACCATCTATCAGGCGAGCATCTTCGACCTTCTGAAAGCGTATGCCGAGCAGCGCCAACGCAATGCCGTCACCGAAGTGAAGTGGGGTGGGCGCATCGTCTGGTCCATCAAGCAGGCGCGCGACCGGCTGACCTCGCTCCTGGGCGTGGAGCCGGACTGGACGGTGCTCGACAAGTTTCTGGAAGAGTACAAGCCATCGCCGGTTCTCGGGAACACGGTGACGGCGTCAAGCTTCGGCGCGACGCTGGAACTGGCCCGCGAAGGCTTCATCGAACTGCGGCAGACCCAGCATTTCGGCCCTCTCTATGTGAAGTGGCTGAACCGCGGACCGGAGGAAAGCGCCGCTTAGCGCATCCGGCCAAGCCCAGCGCCAGAGCATTCGACTCATAGAACCAATCGACGCTTTTCCAGGCGCGTCATCCTGTGAGAATTGGCTCCTGTGGCGCGTCTAGCAGGATGCTGAAAAAGCCTGAAAACGGGGCTTCATCCTTCGACAAGCTCAGGATGAGGCTTTGACAGGCGCAGGTAGATGCTTCGACAAGCTCAGGGTGAGGTCTTCGACAGGCCCAGGATGAGGTCGAAGTGTTGGCGTCATCCTTCGACAGGCTCCGGATGAGGTCTTCGACGGGCTCAGGATGAGGTCTTGTGCTTTCAATGAGTTGATCCTCATGGTTAGCGAGTGTTCCTCATGGTGAGCTTGTCGAACCATGGGCAACATCGTTTTTCAGCAGCCTGCGAGACAAACCAAGCCCACTCTCATTGTGTGGGAGTTGACACGCGCAGGTTTGCATTTCCATAGAACACATAAGCGAGATAGGTCGGATCACCGGTTGCATAAAATCGTCTTCGAACGTCTCGCAAGACGTCAGCCGCGAAAACTCCACCTTCGTCTTGTGATCTGCTTAGTTCATCATAAAATCCCTCAGCGAAGTCCGCTGCGGCATCGTCAAGCAACGGCCACATGGCGCCGAGAAAACCTCCCGCGCCTGTTGATAGAATGACCGGCCCCCATCCTTGTACGAAACCACCATATGATCGTGATCTGCCGGTGTCACAGGCATTGAAAAAGACGAATGGGTTGCCGAAGGCGGCGCCTTGAGCCATTTGACGCCACGTCAGAGGGTCCAGGACGCCGTCGCTGAGCATGATGCTGTAGAGCGGAGGTTTCTTCGTGCTTGGCGCGTAATCTCCATGCCCGGTAAAAATGCACGAATCCATCGATATGCGCGCTCATCAAGAGCTTCAACGACGTGAAATTCGAATTCGTGCATTTGGAAACCCCTCGCTTGCTTCAGTGAGTTGACCTCACGTTGCTGCGCGGGTAACGAGGCCGCCCCCCTATAGGGAGGCGCGAAGGCGTGCAGTTGCGTAAAATTTAGCAGCGGAACCGGATCCTCAAGCTGAGCGAATGAGGTGCGCACCGACCAGCGCCCCAGCCGGAAGGCAATTCCGAAGAATTCCGGTTCGGCGCCGTCGCCACGCTTGTCCGGGAAGAGGAACTCCCAGGGAAAATGGGGCTGTTCGTCGATATCTGTATCGATGCAAGCTCATTATTGCTCTCAAGTGAAAGAATAGCGTCCTTCAGCTGCTGTGGGACGTACTCCCGATATAGATTATTTCCGATGGCCTCTGTGCTGGTTATAAGCCTATCCTTTTTGCTCTGTTCATTCGTCGTCCTCATTGGTCTCCGCCTCGTCTCCTATCGAAAGAAGTCTCTCATACTCTCTTTCCAAATAGTCGCGAACGATGGTGGCGTGTTTATTCGTTCGACAACCTCTTCACTTCTGTGGGGCGTCCGAATGATGAGCAAAGCAGGGCCGAGCTTATCCGGGTCGTCATACTGGATCGAGACTTCCAGGTCGGCGCCGTTCGACGGGCCGCCTATTGAGACTTGGCGCTCGACTTCTTGACTTCGCCTAACGACACCTTAGTCACCATCGGTTGAGAGCTGACGGGGGCCCAGCTCGGGCCGCGGGCTGGATCGCGGCCCCTGGCGAAACATGCTCCTCCACCTCAACCGGCCGCGAAACGCTTCCGAGCGCCTGACCCTCATGCCAAAGACGCAATGTCATCCACTTTTGCCCAAGCGTGCCGGCGCGCGGCGTCAGGACAAATCTCACCTTTTCCGAATCGCCATGGCGCGGCAAACGGATACGACCGGTCCATCGGCCGTCCCTGGCTACGAATCCGGTTGCGGTAAGATCGACATCGATATCCCAGAATTCCTTAGAATGATCCAGTTTTAACGCGAGCTTTCCCTCCCGCGTTAAAGCAGAACCGGCATCGGGTTCAGTCTTCACTGATGCCTGGTTTCGCTTCTCTTCCTCCGTAAGCTGCTCCTTCAATACAAAAACGATAGGAAAAGGCTGCCCGACCTCGACTGTTTCCGGACCATCAAAATTTGCGTAACGGCTTATCCCGGAAGAGGCATTCTCAACGACGAGCGGCGCCCACGCGGGGATTGTTTGCGTTTCCTCCGAGGCATCAAGCGCACGAGTCCGGTGTCGAAAATTACCTGTCCCCGGAGCACTGCCAAGCGCCCGCGTAACGTCCTCTTCGGAAAGCTCCCGTTCGGCGAAAGGCTTCACGGCAGGGCTACTGCTCGCCGAAGCCGTTGCCTTCGCCGTATCGGCCGCCGCTTTCTTGGCGAGTTGTGTTCGTTCTTCCGCCTCAGCCAGTTTCAGCTTGGCCGCGTTGTCAGCCGCCGCCCCTGCCGCTTCCGCATCGGCCGCCGCCGGAGGCCGGGCATAACTCAACGGTGGAGGCGGCGAAGCATAGCTTGGTGTTTCGCCCGAGACCGCATGGTCGGGCGCGCGGGAAGAATGGTACTGGCCGAATTTAGGCTGCGGCTCCTCTTGACCGGGCGTGTCCGAAGGATTGCTTTTTTCCGCGCCTGCGGGAGCCTCCGCGGGCTCCGGCTGGTCTGGAAAGTTCCGCGACTCGCGCGTTGCGCCGACCCCTGGGGCTGACACGACGGTAAGGCCGTATGGCGCCACCAGCCAATACAACATCGCGCAAAGCACTAAGGCGGCGGGCCCGGCAATCAAAGCGATTCCGCGCTTCCGAAGCCGCCTTTTCTGCGGGTCTCGGCCCTCGCCGTCTTGAAGAAATTCCTTTGGTAAACTCATGTGCTCACTGCTCTTGCGCGCCATTATGCGCCGCCGCCAGCTCGGCATCCGATAAACTATTCAACTTATAAATTGTGCTTCATGAGTTCGACCGAAATCGCTCGTCAATGAGTAGGAATCCACAACTAGCTTGAATGGCTTGCGAGCCGAGCGCAATGCAACGCGAGCCGACGGCCGCCGAAAGCGGCGCGCGTGTTCGCGTTGGAAGTTCCTTGCTGAAGTGAGCGTGAGAACAAGGGCGCTGCTGTGGAGGCCCACCCCTGCAGAGGCGATATTCCCCTAGCGCATCGGCACGGGCGGTATCGAGGGTCGCATTGCAAAGCGGCGCAATTTACACTTTACTTCTAAGTAAGGGGCGCCGAACGGTCCCCACTCAAATTAAGAAAAGACAAGCCAGGAAACAGGGGGAGACGGGATGACGGGATCCGATTGGCAACAGTGGGTCGGACGCACCGAAAGTTCCGTCGATCAAGCGGTTGCGAGGCCGATTCGCGCGCTGTCCGTCACCTTCGACACGACGCCTTACGCCGAGCCCGGCGATCGGATTCCCACCCTCTGGCACTGGATCTATTTCCGCCCTCTTGCGCTCATGTCGCATGTCGACACGGATGGCCACCCCAAACGCGGAGGCTTTCTCCGCCGTTGCCGCTCGACCGGCGGATGTGGGCCGGAGGCCGCCTGACATTCCACGATCAGCTGCGCATCGGCGACGTCATAGAAAAGAAGTCTGAAATCCTGAAAGTCGACGAGAAGAAGGGCAAGGCCTCCCAGATGGCCTTCGTGACAGTGAAGCACGAAGTCCACTCGCAGCGCGGCCTTGCCATCTCCGAGGAGCAGGACATCGTCTACATCGAGATCCCGAAGGTCTTCGCTCTGCCCAAGCCGATCCCGTTGCCCGAAAACCTCACCTGGCAGCGCCCCTATCCGATTGATCCGGTCCTCTTGTTTCGTTTCTCCGCGATTACCTTCAACGGCCACCGCATCCATTACGACCTGCGGTACTCGACGGAGGTCGAAAAATATCCCGGCCTTGTCGTTCACGGGCCGCTGCAGGCCATGCTTATGATGAGAGCGGCAGAAATGCGAAACCCGCGCCGGCGCGTTGCCCGCTACAGTTTTCGCGGGGTCCGGCCGCTTTTCGACTTCGATAAGCTGTTCCTCTCGGGCAAGCAGCGCGACGATGGCGGGCTCGATCTCTTTACGTCGAACGGCGAGGGTTACGTCTGCATGCAGGCAACATTGGACTGGCAGGACTAGCGAGATGCTGAAAAAGTGATGCTGCCCATGGTTCGACAGGCTCACCATGAGGCTGGATCGTTGAGAACTCTGAGCCTCATCCTGAGTTTGGTGAAGGATGGCCGTCCCGAGCTTGTCGAAGGATCTCGGCCTCATCCTGAGCTTGTCGAAGGATGGCGTGCTTTTCAGCCGCCAGCTAAACCCAAGAGAGGCGGCGAATCAACTGCCGCTGGTAAAACAAAGGAGGGCGCCGTGGTAAAGATTCTTCAAGGAATGCGAGTAATCGAAGGCTCGGCCTTCGTGGCGGCGCCGCTGGGCGGCATGACGCTGGCGCAAATGGGCGCGGACGTCATCCGCTTCGACCGGCTGCAGGGCGGCCTCGATCATTACCGCTGGCCTGTCACGCAAGACAATCGCAGCCTGTTCTGGGCGGGCCTGAACAAGGGAAAGCGCTCCATCGCTTGCGATCTGAGCAACCCTCGCGGGCAGGAGGTGCTGCGCCGCCTGATCTGCGCGCCGGGGCCGGATGCCGGGATGTTCCTTACGAATATTCGAGGCCGCGGCTGGATGGCCTTCGAGAACCTGAAAAAGGAACGGCCCGACCTCATTATGATCACGGTGCTGGGAGACCGGGCGGGCGGCGCTGCCGTCGACTACACCATCAATCCGTCGATCGGCTTCCCGATGGTCACCGGCCCGGAAGGGTCCGATCCCATTTGCCACGTTCTTCCGGCTTGGGACTGCATCACCGGGCAGATGGCGGCGCTTTCGCTCCTCGCGGCGGAGCGGCATCGCCGCAAGACGGGCGAAGGCCAGCTGGTTGAGCTTGCCCTGAAGGATGTGGCGCTGGCGATGTTGGGCAATCTCGGCGTCATAGGCGAGGTGACCATCAATCAGTATGACCGCCCCAAATTTGGAAACGCGCTTTACGGCGCTTACGCCCAGGACTTTCTCTGCGCCGATGGGAAGCGGGTCATGGTTACGGCCATCACGTCTCGCCAGTGGGATGGGCTCGTCGCCGCGACTGGCCTCAAAGCCGAGTTCGAACAGCTCAGCCAGAAACTTGGGTTGAATCTTGGCCTTGAGGGCGATCGCTTCAAAGCTCGCGCCGGCATTACCGAGATTTTGAATCCGTGGTTCGCCGCTCGCCGCGTGGACGACTTTGCGCGCGTGCTCAATGAGAACGGCATCACCTGGAGCGTGTTCCGGTCGTTTGCGGAGGTGATCGCGGAAGATCCCGATTGTTCCACGGCCAACCCGATGTTCAGCGTGCTGGAGCAGCCCGGGATCGGCAGCTACCTCGTGCCCGGAAGTCCGCTTTCGTTCAGCGCCTACGGCCGCGAGCCGCCAACGCGCGCGCCGATGCTAGGAGAGCACACAGACGCGATTTTGCACGAGATCGGATACTCCGAGTTCGAAATCGGGGCGCTGCACGACGCCAAGATCGTCGCCGGGCCTCGCTAGCAGGATGTTGAAAAAGCCTGAAAACGTGCTTCATCCTTCGACAAGCTCAGGATGAGGTCGAGTGAGTTGCCCCTCATGGTGAGCTTGTCGAACCATGGGCAAATCGTTTTTCAGCAGCCTGCTAGCGGTCCGATCTCGACATTTGAGCGCGAACGGCAGACGGGACTTAAATGTCAAATTCGCCCCACTAACGAAAAGCGCATCAAATACAGCCAATAATCCTCATGCGCATCCACAGCAGCACCCAAGCTGGGTGCTCTATTTCGAAAAACGCCGCGATATCCGCTATAATATTACTTGCCTGATTCGAGTTAGAGAGCGCGAGGCCAGTGCCAGTCTCTTGTTTGCGTACGCGCACCACAACGGGAGAGACGACATGGTCCTATGCGACAACGTTTTTTGTTCCGGCGAAGTCATAGAGTTTGAGTATATTACACTTGCAGGGCGGAGGTTTTGCTGTGTGGCTTGCGCCGATGCCTGGTATCAGCAGAACGAGGTGCTCGCCGAGGCCGCGGTGCCGTTGCATGAAACTTCAAAAAAAGAACCTCGCGGAAGAATCACCCTTGCCGCTCGCCGCAATTCGCTGACTTAAACCCTTAAACACTTTATTCCTGGGAGAGAGAACTCGCTCCAGGTTATAGAGCGAGGTCCAGCGTCTGGCTTATGGGGTAAGCATCTTAGGGGATACTGACTTTATACTCTCGATTTTCCTCCAATAGCGCAATTCACGATTTATTGCAGATCAATACAGCGGAACGCACACGCCTCACCCAAACGGATATTGCCTCAAGCGAGAAAAAATCAGCGGGTTCGAACGCAGTAGTGGCATCGAATCCCCAAGCCGTTAACAATCGTTAATGGTTTCTTGACTGTGCAATTTTCGTCCGCTTGAATGCGCCTTAATAAAGTTCTAGGCGCGATTAAACCGGCCAGCCTCATGCGAGGATCACAATTTAAGCATCGTACGCCAAGGCGTTCTTTTGATGCTTTGTAAATTGCATTTTTTGTTTCGAAACGGACGGAGGGGTGATTATGAAAATAGGGTTTCGATTGTTATGTGCTCTCGCCGCGAGCGTGACCTTGGGGAGCTATTCCGCGCCCTCAAATGCGACGCCTGTCTGCGATGGTCCGACGTCGACTATCATGGCGTTTCTGCCCGAGCTGCCCAAGGGCTGCCAGAGGGAGCGGATTCAGGCTTCCGGTGAACTCAGCTTCAATGTGCTTCGCAAGGCAAGCAAGATTGCCGAGGCTGCCTGGCAGCGTGAAGTGATCACGAAGTACGGCGAGCGCTTCCAGGATTTGGAATTCGCGGCCTGCAAGAACGTCCTTTGTGTGAAGGGCGCGGTTAGCGGCACGGAGCGCTGCACCATTTCCGCCTTCCCCTGTGCGTCAGACATGGGAGTGCCCGCGAGGTCGCAGGTTGAGCACATGGCTTCCCTGGATGACGAGAATCTCTCTCCCGAGGACCGTCGGCATATCGAACGCTTTAAGGAGCACAGAGAAGCCGCCAAGGAGGAGAGGAAGGAAGAGCAAAGGGAAGTAAGAAGAGACCAAATAAGAGAAGCGGTAAAAGAAGAGAGAAGAGACGAAAGACAGGAACAGAGACCAGAAGAGCGTGTGGTGGAGAGAG
>CAVRSS010000132.1:0-42663 GCA_963723755.1 uncultured Alphaproteobacteria bacterium
CGCTCGCACCAACTTAACCCGAGGCTCCTATAGCCGAGACGAGCAGTGCCGATAGTGAAGGCGCCAGCGCCACAGCCGACGTCCAGCAGACGCTCATTATCGCGCGTGTAACGCAGGTGCCGTTTGATCCAGCGCCATCGATCAAAGACCAGCGCATCGCCGTGATGAAGCATCGCGCTCCAGCCAAACAGTTTAACAAGCAAGGATGACATCGGTTTAAGATTTTCCAAGTTTCTGGATAAGATTGGCGACTTCGAGAGCGAAGCGGTCAGGACCGAATTGCGCGGCAAGCCGGCGGGATTCGGCTTCGGCAGCAGTCAGCCGTATTTCGTCGAACGCGGCTGCCTCGGCGAGGGCACGGACCAGATCGTCCTTTCGGCCCGCCTTGAAGCGCACGCCGTTCGTCGGCATGCAAAGGTCTTCCGCACTCCCGACGCAGTCACTCAACACAAGACCACAGCCGCCGAGCGCAGCCTCATGAGCGACGAGGCCCCATGCCTCGAAAACTGAGGGAAGAACGAAAAAGCGAGCGGCATGGAAGCGCTTGGCCAGCTCTTCCGGCTGTACAAATGCCTCAACGCGGATGCGTGGATCTTGGGGTATAAAATCCTGCTGCTCGCCGCCACCAACGAGGTGGAGACACCAGTCAGGGTGATCTTTAGCGAATTCCAGAAATGCGTCTGCGAGGCCAAGTACGTCTTTTCGCGCTATGAACTGGCCCACGAACAAGAATGTCTTGGGTCGCGTCGCCAGGGGTGGACCACCGCCAAAAAGGGCCGGGTCGGCACCGTACATACCCACGCCGATTCGCTTGGCTGGGATACCGAACCAACGCATCAATCGCATGCCCTCGCGGCCAGGGACCAGCATGGCATCAAAATGCACGCGATGCTTGAGTCGGAAGGCGACTGATCCAAGAACGAGTTGGCGCAGATCCCCGCGCCAATTGGCATCACTGAGCCCGATCACCTTGCCGCCAGCTGCCTTGACTTCGTTGCCCAGCGTCGTGAAACTGGGATATGCCCAACCCGACTGCACAAATATGCGAGGAACTTCGAGACCGATGTCCCTCCATCGTACGGCTCGCTCGCCGTCCACCCAATGAATTGGCGCACCAAGGACGCGATCCATCCCTTCTACCGGCACAAAAGGTCTTGAGCCGACTACGACACATGGCTCGTTCAGGCATTCAATCGTGCGACGAAACAACCGGGCGGCATACTGCGGAAGACCATACCAGGAAAGTCCGATCGTCATTCGGATGCTCCAAGACAGTGCGCTGTAGGCTAAAAGTGAACCGCCAGGGCATTACTGCGTAGCCTGCTGTAAGACCGGGCCAGCGTGGATCTGATTTCGGGACGCCGCGCGTGGCGGCATTCCCGGTGAAATAATTCAGCCATCGACTTGCTCATTTCTTGACTTCCGCGAAAAGCTCCATCAGGCGGCGAATGTGCTTGTTCTTTCTTCAAGTGGTGCAGTCGCCCCGAGTTCCCCCTCTGAGACATTGGCAAAAGTGTTTATCGTTACGCTCGAACCCACGCTGAGGCACTCCTCAATCGCAAACGTAGCCCTTGTCACCGCCTCCAGTTCTGCAAGGGTGAGCGGGACTTCACCGTCACCGCGTGTGGCGGCGAGGAACGCGGCAACGAGCGCGGCCTGTCCCTTGTCCTGAATGCCCTTGGTCACCGATGACCGGCCTCCCCTCGTCACCGTCAACCGGCGGAAGTCGTCGAGTTGGACGACCCGGCCCGCTGCAAAAACCTCGACGTACTCCTTCGGCACGCTCGGGTCGCCGAGCGGCGAATAGATGATCGTGCCTGTCGAGCCATCTGCAAAGCGGATCAGGACCGAGACAGCGTCCGCGCAATTGCTGGCCGCAACCGCCTGCACTTCCACCGGCAGAGCAGCCGCTAGAAACGTCAGCGCGTCGACGAAGTGGCAGACCTCGCCTATGATGCGGCCGGCGCCCTCCTCACGCTGGATCCAGCTATCGGGCGGAACGCTGCCCGCATTGATGCGGTAGAGCATGACGAGAGGGCCCAACCGGGGCTCCAGCGCGGCCTTCGCCTTCACGAGGAGCGGGGCGAAGCGCCGGTTGAAGCCGACTGTAAGAACCCCGGACGAGCCCTCTGCGGCCGATATCACGGCTTCGAGCCCGGCCGCGTCGACTGCCAGCGGCTTCTCGCAGAATACGTTCTTGCCGGCCTGCAAAGCCTCCGTGGTCAGGGCAGCATGCGTATCATGGCGCGTAGCGATGACTACGGTATCAGTCGCGGGGTCTTCAAACGCCGCGGAAGGTTCAGTTGCGATTGTTTGGAAACCGAACTTTTCGCTCGCATGGCCGGCGCTGATGCCGGTCGAGGTAACAACCGCGGTTAACCTAATTCCACTGGCCTTGCGGAAAGCCGGCAGCAGCATGCCCTTGGCGTAGTTCCCGAGGCCCACAAAAGCGACGCCGCTGGCGCTTCGGCCCGGCGACGGCCTGGCTCGTTCGATGCGCCGCTCGATCCGTTGTGCCGCACCGCCAGCATAAGTAAGCAGCATCGCCAGATGCGGCTCCCCAGCTTCCATAATCTGATAGGCCTTCTCCGCCTCAGCAATGCCGAACCGGTGGGTGACGAGAGCCTGCGGTGTGACTTTTCCTTCAGCAATGAGATCGAGGAACGCCGCCATGTTGCGTTGCTCGGTCCACCGAACGTATGGAAGAGGATAATCATTTCCGGAGATCTCGTAAGAGGGATCGTGCCGGCCAGGCCCGTAGGACATCGATAGCCTGAGATCCAACTCCCGTTTGTAGAATGGTTCGCGATCGATGGTCATTCCCACAAGGCCAACGACGACGATGCGGCCCTTGAGGCGGCTGATCTCGGCGGCCTGGTTCAACGGCTGACTGGACTTGGTCGCGGCAGTCAGGATGACCGCGTCGGCGCCATGTCCACCCGTGAAGCCCAACGCGGCCTCGATAAGCCCGTCCGAAACGGCTATGTCGGCCCCGAGGCCGGCAGCAAGTTTGGCGCGCTCCGGATTTGGGTCAAAGCCGAGTACGCGGCAGCCGCTCGCTTTAAGGATCTGTACGGTCAGCAGACCAATGAGCCCGAGGCCCATAACGACGACGCGCTCGCCGAGCGTCAGCTGAGCTTGCCGAACCCCCTGCAGTGCGATCGCGCCCAGGGTTACGAAACTCGCATCCTGGTCAGTAACTGCGGCCGGAATCGGCACACATAGGTTCTTCGGAACTGCATTGATCTCGGCGTGGTTCGCCATACCGGCGCCCGCGCACGCCACCCGGTCGCCGACCGCGTACCCCTGCACGCGACGGCCTATTTCAATCACAGTGCCGGCGATCGAGTAGCCGAGAGGGATAGGCGTATCGAGTTTGGCAAACACTTTCTCGATCGTCGGCCTCACGCCATCAAGGCGCACTTTATTCACAACACGACGCACGAGGTCGGGTCGAGCGGCAGCCTTGCCGACGAGCGAGGCCTTGGCGAGGTCGATTGCCTGCTTCTCTGTGCCGGAGGAGATAAGGGATACACAGTTAGCAACGAGGACCGCACCCTCACCAGTTCGAGGCGCCGGGACCTCTGCGACCTTGAGTTGACCCGTGCGGTAGTTTTGAGTGACCTGCTTCACTGGACGAAAGCCTCTTGCCCTTCGACGGCGATGATCGTATCGGCAGCCAATGCGCCGGTGGGGGGGCAGATCACAAGGCGGCACGTCTTCCGCTCGTGCCCCATGTCCGGCCACCAGACGGCGTCCTCGACCGTGAGCGGTTGCGACGTCTGCATGATAATTGACGCACCGGGCCACGAAAGACGGGCCACACTCCCCTCCGTGTCTACAGCTACGTCCGGATGCAAGAGAAAGCCGATGCGGGCGGGACGGTCGGCCTGCCCCTCGATTCGATCGAGAATGCGGAGCCTCTTTGGGTTCGCCTCGAAGCGGCGCACATGGCGCGGTCGCCCTGGCAAATGGCAGAAGCCATCGTGAGCGCCTTCGAGCACGAAGCCGCCGCTGCATGCTTTGGTGCTGCGGACTTCGACGTTTGGCCGGCGACCGCAACGGAAGGCGCCGAAGAAGTCGGCTTGATCGGCGCCTGCAAGGCACAGTGTATTGTGGCTGGCAGCACTACGCGCGGCCTGCCGCCTTTCACCGCGAGTATATTCGAAGACGCCCTGGTCGACGAAAACCCTTTGCGTTCCAACCGACCATTCGAACGAAAGCACGTCCCCATGGCCATGCGCGGGGAGATCGTCGGGCGCGATGCGGCCGCAGTCGACGACGAGATAGCCTGCGGCGCAGCGCATGCCAAAATAGCCGGCATCTGCGTAGGCAAAAAAATCCCGCGCCGCAGGTCGACGACCGAAAAGTCGCTCGTAAACATCCAGACACTCGGCAGTGGCATAAGACATGGCAAGGCCTGCGTCGTTAAAAAGGGCGACGCCGCCATCGGGATGAGCCAAGTCAGCCGCCACCGCCGCCATGCGATCAAGCGCGCAATCGAGCTTGCCACCCAACGGATCGGCTCCGAGCGCGTGGCGACATTCGAGGAGGTCGGCAAACACTTGGCTGTGATAGGATGGCGAGCGCTCGCAATGCATGCCATCGGGGAGTATCTGGCGGTCGAGTTCGCGGGTGAGAAACCGCAACCCGATCCGGCGCCACCGCTCGGCGTCAGGCCCATCGAAATAGGCCGAAGCCCAGATAAGCGCCTTGATATTCTTGATCAGGTGATTGCCCCCGAGATCCGTCTCAAGGTTGTGCTCGAGAAAAGTGAGCTGCTGCGCAATCGACCTGTGAATGACATCGAAGCTTTGGCCGCGTGCCGCCAGTTGCTGCATGAGAACGACGACGCGGATTGAGAGCGCATAGCTGTTCCAGCTATCACGCCATGCCTTGGGCTGCGCGGGGACATTCACCCCTATCCAGTCGTGGACAATATTGGTGAGATCAGCATCGGAAGCTGCCTCAAGGTACTCCATATAGTGAAGGTTCATGCGCCAGAGTTGGTCGCTATCCTTGTCTCCAGGTTTCGTCCAGTCTACGCGCGTCCCAGGTATGACCAACTCACGGCCCAGAAACGTCAGCGCGAGACCATACTCGGTTTTCGCAAGTGTGTTTACGCGCGGAGCAAAAACCGGAAGCGGCGGAGCTTTGGCAAGCGGAGGCGACGGCGGCAGCACAAAATTGCCAATATTGAGCCGATCCCGCAGCCGTCGCCGTACGTCTAACTCGACGCGACGGGCGAGCTTATGCGGCGGCATGTGCCTAGCGAAGGCGATAGCCCTTCTGGCATCAGCAATGGCGCGATGCAGAGTCATGATGCAAGCTGGGTAGCGAAGCCAGGGACCGTCTCCTGCTCCAAAGGCTTCTCAACGCTCGAAAGGATCTCCGCATACCGCTCCGCGAGCTTGGAACGGTCGAAATGCTGGCGCACATAAGCCTCGCCGCTATGCGCAAATTTCCTGGCGAGTGCCGGCTCCGCCGCCAGACCACAAATGGCCGCAGCGAGTTCCGTTGCGCTCTCAGGTGTTATCGCTATTCCGGCCCCAGCTGCCTCCAGCAATTCCTGCGCCTCGCCCTCGACGCCAAGCACGATCGGACACGCCATGCCCATCGCCTCAAACATCTTGGAGGGCAGCACCTTCTTGAAGGTCTCGCTTTTCCGGAGAAGGATCATGCTGACATCAGTTGCCGCCCAAATTCTTGGCATCTCCGATTTGGGGCGCTGACCGAGAATGCGGACGTTCTCAAGGCCCAGGTCCTCGACCCGCCGGACGAGACGCGCACGCTCGGCGCCATCGCCAACGAGAAGATAGAGGATACGAGGATCACCTGCCGTTAGCTGGGCTGCCTCGATTACTGTGTCGAGCCCGTGCGCCATGCCGTGCGTGCCGACATAGGCGGCGACGAACTTCCCATCGAGGCCGAACTCACGCTTGGCCTCGTGCGGCTCGACAGTGCGCTGAAACAGAGTCAGGTCCACGCCATTTTTTACGACCTCAATCTTGGCCGAGTTGGCGCATCGTTTGGCGATGTGAGGAACGAACGAAGCGGTTACTGAGACAATGCGGTCGGCGCGGCGATAGGCTTGGCACTCGAGCCATTCGAGGAACCGAACAACCAGCCCTTTGCGCATGGCCCCGACTGCTAGGATACTCTCTGGCCATAGGTCGCGTATCTCAAGCACCCAGGGTGCCCGCAGCACGATTTTGGCGACAAACCCAGTCAAGCCGCAGAAGAATTGAGGCGACGTGGAGACAATGACGTCCGGCCGCTTCAACCGCGGTAGGGCTAACATGGCTCCCGCCATGTAGGAGATGTAGTTGAGCGTCCGGCCAAGAAAGCCTTCATTCGCAGCCAGATAGGTCCAGACGCGCACAACCTCGACGCCATCAGCCGTCTGGCGCTGGAACGCACGGTTGCGATAGCCGGGAAAGAGCTTGCCCGTCGGATGATTGGGCGCACAGGTCACGACGGTAACATCGTGGCCAGCCGCGACCCAGGCGCGGCAATGCTCCGAGGTACGAGACGCCGGGGCATTGACCTCGGGCGGATAATAGTGGCTGAAAAACAGGATATGCATTTTTGTCAATACCCTCTGTCAATCGCAGCAGCGCGTGACTGAGCTTATGCCGCCAACTGGTGATCAAGAAAGTCGAGCACGTGCCGAACGATGCGCCAGGCAGCCTTGCCGTCCCAAAGCTCTGGGACGCAGCCGCGTTTCCCGCCGGAACCGTTTAGCTCGCCAACTGCGGTCAGAAGGGCGTCTGGTGAACTGCCGACGAGCGTGTTGGTACCTTCGCTGACTGTGATCGGACGCTCAGTGTTGTCGCGCACGGTAAGGCAGGGCACACCGAGCGCCGTAGTCTCTTCCTGGATGCCGCCACTATCGGTTATGACAACGCGGGCCCCCTTCATCAGGCCAATCATGTCGAGATATCCGAGCGGCGATGTCAGGAGTATCCGGGGCTGGGCAAGCTTAGCGTCGAGGCCGGCGCCCAATAAGCGTGCGCGCGTGCGCGGATGCAACGCGAACAGCAACGGCAAATTTTCAGAAATCTCCGCCAGTGCGTTAACAATACCGGCCAGCTTGGCCGGGTCGTCTACGTTGGATGGCCGATGCAACGTGACGAGACCAAAGCCGTCGCGGGATGCTTGGGAAGCGAATGTTGTGCCGTTTGCAAGCTGCGCGATGGTATCGTTTGCCGACCGCGCCCTGGACAGATTGTGATACAAAGTGTCAATCATAACATTGCCGACGAAGTGAACCCTCTCCGCAGCGATACCCTCTCTTACAAGCCGGCCAAGGGATTCACGCTCAGTTGTAAGGAGAAGATCCGAGAGTTGGTCAGTTATAATCCGATTGATCTCCTCGGGCATTGTGCGGTCCTTGGAGCGCAGGCCGGCCTCCACGTGGGCCAGTGGAACCAACAGCTTGGCCGCCACGAGAGCCGCCGCTACCGTAGAGTTGATGTCCCCCACGACAAGCAACATGTCCGGCCGATCCTCAACGAGCAGAGGCTCCAGCCCAAGCATGACGCGGGCAGTCTGCTCCGTATTGGTTCCCGAACCGACCTCAAGATTAATGTCTGGCGCCGGAATGCCGAGTTCCTCGAAAAACACCGCACTCATAGACTCGTCATAATGCTGACCCGTGTGGATCAGCCGGATGGTGCAGCGCTTGGTGTCGCCGAAAGCTCTTAGGATTGGCGCGATCTTCATGAAATTCGGACGCGCACCAACGATGCAATCGATCTTGTACATTTTGCTGCATCGGGTCACGGCCTTAGTCATTTTCAACGCATCCTCGATCTATAACTGTGAAAAGCTGCGCCAAATCCATTTGTAGAATATTACGGCGTTTCCGGGCTTGATAACTGATAGAGGCAGGATGGAGCGCCGAAAATGTTGACACTACTTTTTGTCTTTTGATTTTCTGTGAGGAGCGTCATAGGCGTTTTGAACGGCGAGGCGCCACTCAAGATGCCGATCTACCTCAGCTTGACACGCGGACCATTGCAAAAGGGCATCCAGGTTGACGTTCGCCAACGCAGACTGTTGCATCCGCTCAAGAAGCAGCCTTATTAGCAGTTTTAGCTATTAGTCATCAGTGCTGGCGCCCAGCAACGAAGAATATGGAACTTCCCAAGAGGACGGCGCAACCCTCTGCTGGAAAGCCAATTTGCACCGAAAACGCGAAGGCGTCTTCGGCAATCGGAGGAATATGCAATTCCGCCTTGCCTGCATCGAAGCAATGCCCACGGACTTAAATGTAGGGGCAACCTCAAGGCGCGCTAAACGCCGTAACAGGCGCGGTACCAGTTCACAAACCGCGCGACGCCTTCCTTAACCGGCGTACTCGGGCGGTAGCCCGTCTCCCGCTCCAGGGCGGAGACATCGTCGGGAACGTCTCCAGGCTGCATCGGCAGGTAGTCGCGACGGCGCGCACGAAAGTCCACGCTCCCTGTCCTTTTCCGGACTGATCGCTGAGAACACGAAGACGCGCCTCCTTCAGGCCTGGATCGTAATAGTCGTTGACGGCGTCGAGCCCAACGACATCGTCGCCGCGGGCCAGCAGATACCTCGCGGTGTGAAAGCTGATAAACCCCGCGGTGCCGGTTACTAGGACCTTCATGTTACAACCGCCCATCGCTCTCCACTTTGGGGAACATTCCTTTGATGTCGAATGTCACGGCTCCCGGTTTACCGAGCGCCCGAATAGCGCGAGGCCCGAACTCGATAAATTCCCGATGCGCTACCGCGACAACCATGGCCTCATACGCGCCCGACTGCGGCCAAGTCTTAAGAAGATCGAGGCCGTACTCATGCTTAGCCTCTACCGGATCAGCCCAAGGATCGAAAACATCGACCTTCGCATTGCATTGTTGAAGAGCGCCGATCATGTCGGCAACCTTGGAGTTTCGAAGGTCCGGGCAGTTTTCTTTGAACGTCAGCCCCATGACAAGTATGCGGCTCCCAACCACCGGAAACCCACGCTTCATCATAAGCCGTGCAACGCGGTCCGCAACATGGGCTCCCATACTATCGTTAATACGCCGGCCCGACAGAATGACCTCCGGATGATATCCGACTTCCTGCGCGCGATGCGTCAAATAATATGGATCGATGCCGATGCAGTGCCCACCAACCAAACCCGGCACGAAGTTGAGAAAGTTCCACTTTGTCCCGGCAGCCGCAAGCACTTCCTTCGTATCGAGGCCCAACTTGTGGAAGATGATTGCGAGCTCGTTCATCAGAGCAATGTTCAAATCCCGCTGGGTATTTTCGATCACCTTTGCTGCCTCTGCAACCTCGATCGAGGTCGCCTTATGGGTCCCAGCATCGATGATCTCACGATAAAGACGATCAATAGCGTCGGCAGCCGCAGGCGTCGAGCCGCTGGTCACCTTTGTAATATCCACCAGCCGGTGCGCCTTGTCACCCGGATTGACACGTTCAGGGCTATAGCCGACGAAAAAGTCCTCGTTGAACTTCAAGCCCGAGACGCGCTCCAGAACAGGCGCGCAAACCTCTCTCGTGCAGCCAGGATAAACTGTCGATTCATAAATTACGATTGCTCCCCTCCCGATCACTGAGCCGACGGTCTCGGATGCCTTAATCAACAGTGTGAGATCTGGTCTGTTAGCCCGATCGATGGGCGTGGGAACGGCGACGATATAGATACCACAGCCCTTCAAGTCGCTGGGTATGCACGAATACGAGAGATGTTTCGCTGCTGCCAGATCTGCTTTCTCGACTTCCAGAGTCGTATCACGGCCGGCGCTTAACTCATCAATGCGCGCGCGGCGAAGATCAAAGCCGATGGTAGGCCGAATCCTACCGAATTCGACCGCGAGCGGAAGTCCCACATAGCCGAGGCCAATGACCGCAACCGTCGTTTGCTTTGATTGAGTCACGGATATTCTCCGGATATTAAAGACCTTAAGCTCAGATCGAAGTTAGACCTGAACACAACAGCAAGAGGCTTCGCTACCGATGAAGCGCCACCTTCCATGGCAGCGCCAAACCTGCAGTATCCTTTGTCATCCCAAAGTGAGAGCTGTCGCTCTAATAAATACTTTTACAATACGCGATGCTACCGCACTCCGGGTGCAGTGAAACACCCGAAGTGCATACAAATAGAAACCATACGTCGAAAGACGTATTATTTCTGAATACATAGATTTTATGTCTATTTCTAACGTTCGCTACTGCGTACTACAACCATTGCGTGCTTTGCAAGTGATTTTCAATGCCACAGGTTGCGTCCGCTTTTGTTATCCCCAACTCGATCCGCTCGCGGCGAGCACGTTCTATAAGGGATTGCGAGATTCGTTCTCCGAAGAGGATGATCGGTATGGTCCGGGCTGCAATTCCCAGATCTAGAAGCAGGCTCGCATTACGCACATACCAGGCATCGAGTGCCGCTTTATCCTCAGGAGGAATGTCCCGACCTCCAACAACTTGTGCCCAGCCGGTGAGGCCAGGCCGAACCAGCAAGCGAGCCGCGCTCGATTTTGGCTGATCCTGCGGTAACAATGGCCTGGGGCCAACGAAGGACATATCGCCGCGTACGATATTGATCAGCTGAGGCAGTTCATCGAGTTCGCGTTCGGCGCAGGAACTTACCGATATTTGAAACACGGTGTGTATCAGGCAGTCGCTTGCCATCGGCCGCGTGCGAGGCGCCCATCGTGCGAAACTTATATAGATGAAAAGGTTTTCCCCAGCGTCCCGGCCTCCGCTGCCAGAAGACAACGGGAGGGCGGATGCTGGCCGCCACGACCAGTGCAACGAAGAGAAGGACTGGAGACAGTAGAACCAGGACGAAAAGTCCCACAGAGACATCCAGCCCCCTCTTCACTCTCCAAAACCAGTGCCGAGATAGCGTGTGCAGTTCGTCGCAATCCGCGTCGCCTGTCCCGGAATGATGCGTCAACAAGGAGGGACAAACCTCGTGGTTCCCGGCATCAAGGTCAAGAACCTCGGTTAAGAACTGAAGTGGGATACCCCGCGATTGCTCCACAAGCAGAAGCCGCTCCACTATATCGCAGGGCAACAGCTCGAATGGCATGGCCACGACAACACGGTCGATGGTGACGCCATGTACATCAAGTCGATTGAGCACACTTTCGATGTCCTCCACTCGCCCTAGGACTGGATGGCTGGCGACAATCCTTCCCACATGGCGATGAGCGCTTCCGACAATGCCAGCGACTCTCACCCGTCCCATACCGAGTTCGGCCAAGGCATGGATATAGGCCTCTGTGAGACGACTAACACCGACGACGAGGACATTCAGTTGATGTACATTTTCCGGGATCCGCCGAAGGGAATCTGATGTCTTTCTCCTCTGCCGTGCGGAGTGGCGCGCCCGATGAATGACGCGAGCACCGACAAGGACCATAACTCCCACAATTATTTGAAGAAGAGGCAGAGACCGGGCCACACCATCGAGGCGGTTATATGCAAATGACAGGGCGACGGCCCCAATGCTCACGCCCGTGACGACGATACCGACCCGCAAATAATCATTTATACTGCTGAACCGCCATATAGATCTGTTCAGACCGGCAGCTGGAATAAGAATGACTGATACACATGCGGTCGCGCAAAGATAAGGCAGGAATGCCACAAACTCGGTTTGCGTAACGTCGAGATTCCCCCGCAAGACAAACCCGAGCAGGGTGGCAAGGAGAATCAGGGCGACGTCGACCCCTAATAAAACAAACAGCCTCATTCTCGCTCCAGTCCCCACCCAGAGCCGACAAAACGCCCTATTTCGAGCCGCTCCTTTTATCTTTGAGCGCTACTCTGAAAGCAACATACGTGAGTCGCCGCTCTACCGCATGTTGAACACCCTTATTCATACTACTTTTTAGTGTACTATCAACTCATATAAACCATCATGACCGCTTTTGCCAACCCTCAGGCCAATGAAGGTCGGAGCCCCATTTTCCGCCCAGGTCGGCGCGCAGCGGAGGCTTCGGCTCGACGGAGTGCTGCTTTTTGTGAGGAATGAACTCATCTTTCGGACTCGAAGCTTCCGTCGCCAGAACGGCGCAGAAGAACATGAACATCGAGCTCAACGCAGTCGTTCGAAGAGGATAATCTACCAGCGAATGGGTCAGCAGAAGAAAAATGACAAGTGTTGCTGAGCGCTGGAGAAGCAACTGGGAAATCATGTCCATTGGACTTGCGCTTGCGCCACACACTGTATGCCTTCGGAAAAAACCAAAAAAGGAAAGCCACAAGGAGAATGAGCCCGAATAAGCCCGTTTCAAGAAGGATCTCCACGAAATCATTGTGAGCGCGGTTCGCGAAGCCAGCAAAAACGTCGCCGTCCTTCTCAACAGCCGCATAAACGGAAACGAACGATCCAAGGCCGGTGCCGAATGGCAGAGATCGTAGCGCTGCCTCAAATGTTGTCCCAGCAAGAGTGACGCGGAGATCCTCGAGCGGGTCCACTTCGAGACGGGAGAGTACGCTGCCGAGGCCAAACTGTACTGCAAAAAATAAACCAAAAATCGCTGCTAGCATGAACATGCGGCCAGCTGTCAGGCGGCTGCGAACAGACCCAACGTCACGGTCATTTTGTTGGCGAAGCATCATGAGGATGATGCCAGCCAAGCCAACAATTGCAAGGAACATTCCTGCCCTGGAACGAGCCATCGCCAGTCCCGCCATCACAGAGACAAGGAAGACTGCTGCAGCTGTCGACCACAACATGGATCGCGATCCCAAAGCTTTGGTCTTTAGCGTTTGACCTACGGTGGTCGCGTACCAAGTCGCGGCAAGCACCAGCGTCACATAAAGGTGAGCGGCAAAATGATTGCGATTGGCGAACAATCCAACCGCTTCTTGCGGATTTGTCACATCATAGAAGCGCAGGTTGCTGCCCGGCCCCTGTGCCATTTGCAGGAACCCGAGAAGCAGAGAGACTCCGCCCAGGGCAAGAAGCAGCCATGCGAGAGCAAGCCGATGGCGAAGGTTCAGTTGAAGCGTCCCGAAAAATACGGCTGCCGGAACGACGAGCGAGGCGGCCGCCGCCCAGGTCGCCTGCGGCGTCAACGAAACCGTGGTCCAGAGGTTCTTTTGGCCGAGCATCCCTAAGTCTGCCGCTCGTGTGCTCAAGGCTCCGCCAATAGCAGGAACCTCAAACGGCAGAGGAAGCAGTTGGATAATTAAGATAATAATAATCGCATAATTAAAAAGAAGGATGCCGCCGCGTTGACGCTCATTCAGCCCGCTAAAGCTGGAAAAAGACCACAAAGACAAAGCAATCAGCGGTATCGAAAGGAGCTGAACGATAACATCTCCTATAAATCCCGCGTGCGTTCCGCCACCTAAGAGTACAGAAAAAGCCAGGACGATACCGCATAGCCACGCCGCCATCGTTTCAGTCTTGTGAAGAGATAGGGCACTCGGACGTTCCGAACTCGCGGCTAACCGTGTTTTCATGATCACCTCAGGCGCTCTCGCCCGCAAGTTGGCCAGTCAAAAAAGTGAATAGCGGCGGTCTGATCAATTTTGCGTCCCCAGACAGATCCGATAAAACTCGCTCAGGCGCCGCTCGCTAGCGAACAACTGCACGCTAGCCGCGAACACTGATACCTGCGCTTATGGTAGCCAGCGGTCCGCCTCTCAGCGAGGCACGAACAATTTGCGCAACATAAACTCCCCCCTACCATGGGCTCCGTTTATCAACCTCAGATAAGTCACACCACCTGCGATACAACTAAGGCGTGATTTAGGCAGGAACTCGGTCTATCCAGTCACGTTGATGAACCCCGCAAATGCGACCGAGGCAATCATCGCCATCAAGAGCATAGATCCCCACATCCTCCGCGAAGAGCCGAATAAAGCTTTGGGCGTTAGGCCAATGGGGTGAACAAATCCCTCCCCGATGCCCCTGGATAAAGAATCCGTCTCGCATTCGGGGCATTGAACCGGTTTCGCCTTCCGTCCAACCAACAATGAAGAGGCCCAGGGCAGGCAAGCCGCCCATCCGGCCCCTTGACCAATCTCTCACATCCGCCAACCGCGCACCCCCCGTCCAAGGCGTCAAGTCCCGCCTTTGACGCAGTGCAAAGAGTAGGAGGATGAGGAAAAACACAACAATAAGTTGTAATTTGAGGGCAAGCTGTACTAACGAGGGGTTGCAATGCGATTTGCCAGCGCAACGAGTCTTGGATCAGAAGGATTGCGAGGAAACAATGGCTCTGCTTAGATTCCTGTTGTCCGCGGGCGCGGTCTCCTTGCTAAGCGCATGCAGCGGATCTTCGATCGGCGGTCTTGGCGCTGAACAGCCGCAACTCACGAGATTTTCGAATGAATTGACCGAGCTGGCAACGAAAGGTGCTGGTGAGGGAAGAACCAGTGACGCCGTGCAACACGATCAGCAGACCGCGTTGAGCAACGTCGCTCTGACCTTGACATCCGCATCCAACCCCAACAGCAAGGCTTACAAGATAGGGCCACATGACCTGCTTGAGGTCACCGTTTTCAAGGTCCCCGATCTCTCCAAGACCGTGCAGGTATCGGAGGCCGGCACGATCAACTACCCCCTCATCGGGGAACTCGAAGCCGGCGGAAAAACAGCGAGAGAACTCGAGCAGGATCTGACTAGGTTATTAGGCGCGAAGTACTTACAGAATCCGCAGATCAGCGTGCTCATCAAGGAATATAACAGCCAGCGCGTTACTGTAGAAGGCGCGGTCAAGAAGGCGGGCGTGTACCCAATAACGGGGGGAATGTCGCTTTTGCAGGCCATAGCCTTCGCCGGCGGCTTCGAGGGTAATGCCGAGGAAACAATACTTCTCATTCGTCAAAAAGATGGCAAGTCTTTCTCAGGAAAGTTCGATGTTTCTGAGATTCATCATGGAAATATACCGGACATACCGTTGGAAGCCGGTGACGTTATTATTGCTCCTACTTCCAATTTCAAGCAAGGTATGGAAGTAATATATAGGTTATCTCCGCTGGCCGGGTTGGCACCAATACTTTAAATCACCCGACGTAGATTGGATAGCTGGCAAAAAGGTGAGTTGATCGAATGCATAATTTTCCTCTAGATGCCGCCAAAGATCATTCAAGCGCAGGGCGGTCCCTTGTCCCGGCAGGTAATCCTTCATTAGGATTGGCAAAGCGGGATCAATATTATCCCCTTGGAATTGAAGCGCCCGAAGATGAAGGCAACTTCGCTACGACCCTTCGCCAATACCTTCATATTATTATCAAGAGAAGATGGCTTATTCTAAGCCTTACACTTGTATTTTTCGTACTTGGCGGCGTCCGGGCTGCTATGAAGACCCCACTCTATTCCGCTACTGCCAGGATCCAAATCGACCGCGAAGCGGGTAAGGTTATCGAGGGCGGCTCCACCTCCGCGAGCGAAGAGGGCGGAACCGAGTTCCTCCGCACCCAATACGAAATCCTTAAGAGCCGCGCCATGGCAGAGCGCGTCGTCTCCGCACTTCGGCTTCACGAAGACCGGGATTTCCTTAAGTCTCTTGATGTGTCCGCGCTTGGTCTTCTGAGCGGTTCCAGGAAGAGCCAGAAGATTTCGTCATCGGAACTGCAGACACGCGCCGTGAAGATTGTCATGTCGAATATTTCGATATCTCCGGTTATGCAGTCCCGCCTGGTTGACCTGACTTTTCTGGATCCGAATCCTGTCCGGGCGCAGCAAGTCGCCAATGCCTATGCCGAAGCTTATGTGGCGTCCACTTTGGATAAGAGGTTTCAAGCCAATTCTTATGCGAAGACCTTTCTTGAAGACCAGATCAAGCAACTTCAGATCCGCCTCGAGGACTCGGAAAAGGCGCTCCTGCAGTTTGCGGAACGCGAGAGAATGGTGGAGGTTACGGAGAAATCGTCCATCGCCGAAAACAATCTCTCTGCCGCCAACAACGTGCTCGGCCAGCTGATTTCCGAACGCATCAAGAACGAGCAACTCTGGAAGCAACTCGAGAAATCTTCGGCTATCGGCCTTCCCCAGCTCTTATCGAATCGCGTGATCGACACGTTGCGAGGCCAGCGCAAGGCGCTCGAAACGGAATACCAGGAGAACCTCGAAAACTTTAAGCCTAGTTACCCCGCGATGACCCAAATCGTTAATAAAGTCAAAGAGGTCGATAGGCAAATCACGGCCGAGGTCGCGACAATCCGTAACTCGCTCAAGGCAGCCTACGAATCCTCGCTTTCAGAGGAAACCGAGATGAAGGCGCGCATTGAGACCTTGAGGGAGGAGGTCCTCAACCTACAGAGGAAAGGCATTCAGTATAATGTCTTGAAACGCGAGGTCGACACCAATCGGGGCTTATACAACAGCCTCCTTCAACGCTACAAAGAAGTCGATATAGCCGGTGGAATAGGCACCAGTAACGTCTTCATCGTCGAGCACGGCGCGCTCGCCTCTACGCCATCCGAGCCAAATATACCCCGCCATCTCATCATAGCCTTGGCGATGGGTTTTGGCTTGGGCGTCGCCTGCGCCATAATGCTCGAAATGCTCGATGACCGCGTACGCGCCCCCGAGGAAATGGAGCAGATTTCCGGCCTCGCTACACTTGGCATCATTCCGTGCCCGGAGGGACAGGCAGGTGATGCGCTGACCGACCCGCGCTCGGCGATTTCCGAGGCCTACCGCTCGTTTGCCACCGCCTTGCAGTTTTCTACCGAATCTGGATTGCCCCGGTCGCTTTCTGTCACGAGCGCCGGCCCTGGAGAGGGGAAATCGACAACGGTGCTTACCATTGCCCGGCACTTCGCGCAAATGGGTCTAAAGGTTCTTCTGGTTGATGCTGACCTTCGAAAGCCTTCGCTGCATGCCAAGCAGGGGCTCGATAATACAATTGGTTTCAGCAACTTCCTCACTGGGGCTTCAATGCCGCCAGACGTTATACAAAAAACAGACTACCCGAATCTCGCGTTCATGGCGTCCGGGCCTCTGCCGCCTAACGCCGCGGATCTTCTGAGCGGAGCCCGTATCTATTCGTTGATCTCGCTTGGTGCGGAGGTCTTCGATTTGATCATCTTCGATGCTCCGCCCCTGCTAGGGCTTGCAGATGCCCAGTTGATCGCGAGCGCAACGGCGGCAACTGTATTCGTGGTTGGCGCTGGAGATCAGCGAAAGGGGATGATCCGATCGGCGCTGCGTCGCCTTCAACTCGCCCGCATCAATGTTCTTGGCTCCGTTATGACCAAGTTCCAGGCCAAGACTGTGGGCTATGCTTATGCCTATAGCTATAAGTACAGCTATGGCTCCAGCTATGAGCAAGATACATACTCCCACTCCAAGCCTAGCTCCGCTGGTCAGGGGCAGCGCAAACTCTCAAATACGGCTGTGAGCTGAGCATGTCTCGAGCCGATGCATTGGTGGTTGCCATTTCGATGCTGGGGTGCCCACACACCGCGAAATTCGCGCGCGCTTCCCGATTGCCCGAAGGCGTAACGTTTTTGTTAGAAATCGCGGCCGGTGAAGCTCATGCTCTTAGTCACGCTAACCAATTGACCGGCCGCACAGAAGCGACTTTGCAAAAAGCTGCGGGCTTCTTCATCGAGCAGGTTCTTTTGCACCCCGGCGGGGACAGCTATCGCATTCTCGGTTCTGACAGGGGGATGCCCTTGAGCGAGCTTCGCCGCAATATGGCTCTCATCATGCGATGGTTGCACCCGGATGTTGTGCCGGATGCCTCCTCGTCCAACCTTCTGGACAGAAGTCGCTTTGCCAGCCGGATTACGCAGGCGTGGGAGACCATCAAAACAGACGAGCGGCGTACGGCATACAATACGTCATTAGCGGCCAAACAAAACCCGCTAAAGCGGGGGGCGGACGCAAAAGCGTTGATGAGGAATACCAAAGTGACCCGCGTCACTCATGACAGAACAAATGGTTACACGAAGCGGCTGGTCTTGCAGCGAGTCAAATCCGATGGCTTTTGGAGCCGGCTCCGTCTACTGCTAGGGGGAGACCAATGAGTAGTCGGCGTAACCGGCACTCTCATAAGCGACTTATGACGGCCCAACTTGCAAGTCTCTGGGGCTGCGCTGATTGAGAACCCCGCAAGGTCCACTTTTGTAGGGGCCATAAGTCTTATTTGTCTCTGGCTTGTCCTCACCGCCAGCCTGCCGTACGCGCTGGCTCCCACACAACCCGATGCTGCGTTGGCTTTGAACCCAAACAATCCCCTCGCGCTCCTTCGCGAAGCCGATGAGCGCAGGACGAAGCTTGTGGCGATCACCGGCATCGGGGCGGAAAAGCCGAACGGAACAGAGGATGCCAAGCGTGAGGAACGGTCCAATACACTCTCCACCCTGCCCGAAGCAAAGGGAAGCGAGAATGAACTCCGCGAACGCGAAGACTTGCGCGAGGAAATTCGCGATCTTGCGCTGCGTGCTCTCGCAAGCGATCCGCTAAATGCAGGGGCATACCGGGCGCTGGCAGAGGTGGTCAGCGGCGCAGATCACGTCCGCCTGCTCATGCAGAAGGCGTTTGAGCATTCTCGACGCGAATCGGTCGCCGTGTTCTGGCTGCTCAATGACAGCTATTATCGCAATGATTTCAAGGCGATCCTTCATTACTCCGATATCTTGCTTCGAACACGGCCAGATTTGGGGACATATATTTACAGCTATCTCTCACTTCTCGCAGCGGAGCCGGAGGGCCGCAGCCTTCTTGTTGATCGGCTCGCTTCGGAACCCGCCTGGCGCAAGCAGTTCTTTCAGGTCTTTCCGCGCGCGTCCAAAAATGCTGACGCGCCTCTCTTGGTCATGACGACACTGAGAGATGCAGGAAAACCCTTATTGGATAAAGAGCTTGCTCCTTACCTCAACTTTCTAATCAGCATCAATCGAATAGACGCAGCCTATAATGCGTGGCTGCAATTCTTAACGGTGGGCCAACTCGAAAAAATCGAACTCCTGACGAACGGACGCTTCGAAAGCAAGCCGAGCGGACTTCCTTTCGATTGGAAGATCGACCGCGGCGTAAATGCGATTGCGGATTTCGTACCGCTCGCGAAGAACAGCCTAGGGAATGCGTTTCATATCAAGTTCAGCGATGGCCGCGTCCAATTTCCACAGATCAGCCAGGTTCTGTTTCTTCCGCCGGGCCGTTACAGGCTTGAGGGCAATCTTCGCGGATCGATCAGCGGCAAACGCGGATTGCGCTGGCAAATCCGTTGCGCTTCCGGAGCGCAAAAGGTTCTTGGTGAGACGGAAATGCTGCTCGGACAGTCTCCGCAATGGCGGGTTTTCGCCTTTGATGCCGAGGTGCCGCAACTCTCTGAATGCGCCGGCGAAAGTGTGCGGCTTATTCACGACTCCCGATCCGCGTCGGAGGAACTTCTGTCCGGAGAAGTCTGGTTCAGCGATCTCCGTCTGACGCATGTTCATCCGGTCACTGCGCTCTGGTCGCCTGTCCAAACCACGAAAACAAGCGCTCTTGGCGTGAAGGGTGCATTTGAGCGCACTAAGCCGTGACTTTGGCCTCGGCCGTTGCGGCCGAACTTGATGGCGCAGCAACTATGGTGGCCGATACCTTTCTGGGGGTAGAGCGAATCCGGACCTCAGTTCTTGCAAAGTTGGCCTTCAGAATGATACCGCGTCGTTGCGGGAGGCACGAAACATGGTGCGCGGTGTGCGATTCTTGGTGCGGCTGGGTCTGGCGATTGCAATCCTGTCTGGCGTGATGGCCGGACAGCTCATGGCTGACACGAACCCGGTTATCGGGCTCTTTTTGGGCTACTCAAGAGCAGTCAATGCGGTAGCGCTCTCTGCGAACGGCCGGCAGGCGCTCTCCGGCGGTCAGGACAACATTCTGAGACTGTGGGACGTACCGACAGGGCTCCTGCTCAGAACCTTTGACGCACAGGCGAACAGGATCAATACGGTCGCATTTTCTCCGGATGGAGATCAAATCCTGTCAGGCGGCAGCGACAAGCTTATCCGCATCTGGGCCGTAGCGACGGGGCAGGCCGTCAAAACTTTCGAAGGGCACGCGGGCGAGGTTCTATCGCTCGCCGTCTCGCCCGACGGAAAGAGAGCACTCTCGGGAAGCGCCGACAAAACGGTCAAACTGTGGGACCTGGAGACGGGCGATCTCCTTCGGACCTTCGAGGGGCATTCCGATGAGGTTCTGTCCGTTGCCTTCTCGTCCGACGGGCGGAAGGCACTCTCTGCAAGCAAGGATAAAACCCTTAAAGCGTGGGATGTGGAAACGGGCCAGCTTCTCAAGACGCTTGAGGGCCACGCCGATGCGGTGACGTCGGCAGCGCTCTCCGGGGACGGCGCACAGGCGGTCTCCGGCAGCAAGGACAAGACAATCAAGCTTTGGGATTTGGCGAGCGGCGAGCCGCTCAAAACCTTTGCGGGACATTCGGATGAGGTCCTGTCTGTTGCCCTGTCGAGCGACGGCCGCGTGTTATCCGCGGGCAAAGACAAGACGCTGAAGCTCTGGGATGCAAAGACGGGAGAGTTGATCAAGACTTTCGAAGGCCATTCAGACAGCGTCACCTCCGTTGTAGTCTCGCCCGACGGACAGAACGCTCTTTCGGGAGGCCGGGACAAAACGCTGAAGCTTTGGGACCTTACGACGGGACAGCTTCAAAATGCGATCGATCTACAATCGACAAATTTTTGGCCCAGCGGCTATCGCAACTTCTTCTCCGGAGTTTCGGCCACCAAACGAGCCGACCCGGCCCAGGTCGAGGAGCGGCTCAAAGAAAAGGGCCTGAAGCGCGGCGCGCCTGTGTTTCTGCGCATCTTCAAGGCCGACCTTGAGGTGGAACTCTGGATGAAGCGGGGCGAGCGTTACGAGCTGTTCGCGACCTACCCCATCTGCGCGTGGTCGGGCCAACTCGGGCCAAAAGTGCGTGAGGGCGATCTCCAAGCTCCCGAAGGTTTTTACACGATCGGCAAGAGCCAGCTCAATCCGAACAGCCACTACCATCGCGCGTTCAATCTCGGATACCCCAATGATTTGGACCGGCTCCATAACCGGACGGGGGCGAACCTGATGATCCATGGCGGATGCGGATCGGTCGGCTGCTTCGCCATGACCGACGCCGAAATCGATGAACTTTGGCTGCTCGTCACCGCGGCATTGGACAATGGGCAGGAGCGCATGCCTGTGCATGTGTTTCCCTTCAGAATGACGGATGAGCGTATGGCCGCTTTTGCCTGGCACCCTTGGGCGGATTTCTGGCGCGATATGAAGCCGGCTTACGAGTTGTTCGAAAAGAGCCATGTTCCGCCGCGGATCAGCGTTTGCAACAAGCGCTATAGCGTCCAGGGGCGAACGGACGGAGGCTGGACTGCCGTGTCGCAGTCCGAATGTCCGTCGCGGAGGGGTGGTTCGCTTCCGCTGCCCTGATGAGCCAACCCGCTATTCTGTCGTATTTCGCGGATCAGGCGGCGGAGACGAAACGGGTTCCACGCCGCGCCAAAGCCGGTCGAAGACGGCCCATTTGCGTTCATCGGTTGTGAAAGACGCATAGATCGCGACACCTCGAAAGTGCTCAAGATTTTTGGCCGCGCGAAGCCCCGCCGCGATGCCGCTGAGACTGTGTTCGATCGTCTCTACGTCGGGCCGGTGATAATCCTTGTCGTCATCATAAGCGGGAACGCCCATGAGCCATTCGCAGCCACCGGCTCGGGGTGGAGACAGAGTGGCGGCAATATCCTGCGTCCAGTTCGCGATCTGCTTCTCGAAGGCGGGCGCGGACGTCAAACCGGTGTTATAGGCCATGACCGCGATCTCGTTCGCGGTCCGGCAAACCTCGCGCAAAAAGCGCAGCTCCCAATGCGTATCCTCGGACGGCTGCCCCGGTATTGGCGGGGGATAGGCCGCAACCGAGAGGGTGCGGTTGCCGATTGCCGCTTTCACCTCCCGAAGCAGCTGAAGGTAGTCCGATGCTCCGCTCGCCAGGGGTTCGATGTTCAAATGGACCCCATCGGCGCCAGCCTCAACGAGACGGCGCGCATGGTCGGCGAACGCCTTGCGCTGAGCGAGGTCCTTCAGGTTTACGTCGCTGTCCAGCAGTCCGCCGGTCCATGGGATGACCCGGATTTCGGGCGCGATCCGATGGAACTCGGCGAGAAACCTCGCTGCCCGTTCAGGATCGTAGCGGACAAAGCCCGCCTTGGACCGCCAGCCGGGCCAGCCCTCGCGATCCATCGGGCCAAGAAAAGGGTAGATGCGCTTGATTCCATGCGCCCTCAGGCTTTCGACCAGGGCGGCGATCTCGGCGGGCGCCGGATTTTCGTGCATCCAGTGCCGCCGCATCCACAAGGCGTTGTCGCTTTTGTCGAATGTCGCGCCCTTCACCTCGGCGGCGCCTGCCGTGGCGGTGATGACGCATGCGACAGCGGCCACGGAGCAGAGCGCGCCGAGCACAATTCCAAGGATAGGTGTCCGTTTCGAAGCGTTCATGATCCTCTCCTGAAGCGTGTGCTAATACCGGGAATCAACGATCCGCGAAACGTCGCACCCCTCACCCCAGCCCTCTCCCGCAAGGGGAGAGGGAGTCCGCTCGCGCTTGCAACACCGTCCCCTCTCCCCTTGCGGGAGAGGGACAGGGTGAGGGGGAATGCCGGGTGGCGCATGAGTTAGGCTTTAGCGATAGTGGGTACTAGCGTCGCATTTTTCCGAGCGCGCGCTAAGTCACGCGCGTCAGCGTCAAGGTTGCCCAGCCCTCCAGATCGCGCCGTCGAACCAGGCGGAAACCGGTTGAACGGTAGCGGGCGAGGATTTCTCTGGCTTGTCCGGAGAGCAGCCCGGAAAGGATCAGGATGCCGCCAACCTGCGTCAGGTCACGCAAGCGCGGAGCGAGCTTGAGGAGCGGCTTCGCCAGAATGTTCGCCAAGACGACGTCGAAGGGAGCGGATTTCATAGGCGAGGCGCGGCTTCGCCCCATCGCCAACGAAAAGCCGGACGTTCGCCGCGCCGTTTTTGCGGCAGTTCTCGCGGGCGACTTCGATGGCGATCGGATCGAGATCCACAGCGGCGATCGGGGGGCGATGTGAAAAAGCCTTAGCCGCCGCGATGGCAAGCACGCCGGAGCCGGTGCCAAGATCGAGCACCGCGCAAGGTTCGACCTCCGAAGAAAGCCGGTCCAACTCAAGCAGGCATCCTCGCGTCGTGCCGTGATGAGCGGTGCCGAAGGCGCGGCCCGCGTCGATCTCGATCGCCCATTGCGAGACGATCCGCGCCCGGTCATGGCTGCCGTGAACGGTGAAACGCCCTGCCCTCACCGGCGGCAGCGCCTTTTGCGTCTCGCTCACCCAATCGGCGTCAGGTATCGTCTCCACCGCGGTTGACGTGGCTCTCACGCCCGCGCTCTCAAGCATGCTCCCGGCGTTCTCGTCCGAGAGAGCGCCGCCGTCATAACACTCAAGGAACCATTGGCCGCCATCGTCCCGAAGAACGAGCGTACAGTCTTCAAAGCCCGGCATTTCGCCAATAAGCGCGTTCGCCAGGGCGGCATCTTTTTCGGAGGCAAATCCGAACACTGTCTTCATGGAAGAGGTCATCCGCTAAGCCGCGCAGGGCGCTAATTGCCAGGCCTGGAGCAAGTGCTCGCGGGCGTCTTCGAGATCGCGGATGCGTGGTGAGCCTGCTTCATCGACAACGAGCAGACCAAGCCCCCTGAGATGCACGCAGCCATCTTCGATATCGAAGTCGCAGCCCACGCCGAATTCGTCGCGCAAAAACTTCTCGGCCTCGTATTTCACCTCCTCCAAGCCCCGATGGCCGTGGCGCAGCAGGAGCGCATAGGTGATGACGGCTTCCTTGATGTCTTCCTCCTCGGAATCGTCGGTGAGGAGCGTCAGCACGCTCTGGTTGCTCGCGATGTTGTGGAAGTAGAGGCTTTTCGCGAGCTTCGCCATATAGCGGGTCCGCGTGTTGAAGAAATTCGTGACGGCGCGAATGATAGCGCCGATCGCGCCCGCTATGGTGAAGACGACGAAGAAAAGGCTGATGGCCACAGCCGCCACGAATTTCAGCACCGCCATGACAATGGCGAAGATGGTGCTGCCCCCGGAGCCGACCCAGAGCCAGATCTTGTCGAAAGGCGTGAACCGGATCTTCGCATTGGGAAACAGGATTTCCAGGTCGTTTCGCGCGATGCGCCGGAAGATCTTGAGATGCAGCGTGTTTTCGGACACGCCCTCAAGCATTTGCTGGCTTCTGGCGCGTTTTACCAGCTTTTCGGCCTTCTTCCGGCTGATGCCCTCAGACTTCATTATTTCAGCCACACGCTGCGCAAACGGCTTCAGCTTCAACCCGATGAAAAGCCTGCGATAGGCGTCGACGTTCACCTCGCGCTTGCGCAACCAAAGGGTCCTCCACGGCCGCACATAGATCTTGTCCTTGATCTCTCCCCGGTAATACAGAAGGTGAAAGTCATATTCGTGAAGATCGACTTCCGCCGAGAACCCCGCGTAATTTTCTTCCTCGATAAACTTTTCGAGGGTGGGATTATCGATCTCCAGATAATTCGCGCTCTCAACGAGGTCGATGACCATCGCCTTGAGCTTTTCGAGCTGCAGGCGGCGTTCGTGGCCCGCGATCACCCTATCGTTGACGGTCTCATCGTCCGGATTGAACGCGTCGTAGGCCTCGACGAGCGAGTCCAGCAACCTCGCCGATTCCACCTGCCGCAGCGCGCACATATAGCGCAGCACTTCCTCGGCAAGCTCCTTTTGGTCTGGCTCGAAACATTTATCGAGGACCCGCTGGACGATGTCGGTCCGGTCCACAGGGATGAATTTCTCCGGGTTGGTCGATGCGATGGGCTGCGCGACGATATCGAGGCCGGTCTCGGTCTCCTCCAGGACGGGAAAAGACAAAGCTGCCGCCGAATCGGCCGCCGACCGCTCTTTCATACGCCCCCTCCAACTCATAGTCATACGCGGATTTAGCCGTTTTCATGGACCAGAGCAACACGGCGCTGGCCCGGCCAAGTGAACATTCGCCCGGTGGTTCACCGTTTGCCCGTTCGGCATGGCAAATCAGCTTTGCCGATGCGTGAGCTGCGGCTATCAATCACTATTGAGCCGAATTGAGTCTTTTTGAGGCGGCATGGCCGAGATTTTTATTTCTTATTCCGGTCGGCTTTCGGCGGCTTGACTATCTCGACCTGACCGATTGGGGTGGCGCGCCCCGCGATCACAGACTCGACCGGCTTCTGGATGAGCTGGAGCAGAAAACAGGACGGCCGCCAAGCCTCGATCTCAAGGCGGTGCGAGCCTGTGAAGAAACATGGCGGCGTTTCGGCGCGCCGACGCTGAAGGCTTTCGCCCTTGAAGCGCCGCTTGAGGTTTCCGAAGGCGACCGGAAGCAAGGTCAGCAGCCGGTTATCGCACGGCGCGTCCCCGCCTCCGCGCCTCCGTTAACGCGTGATGGTTAACAGGAGCGCGCCAAAGCCAATTTCCGGCCAGAACAAACCCAATTTTCGGCTCAAAACCGCCCTTTCCCGCGCAAAACGGGACGAGCAAATGTCCGTTAATTATGTTTTTGCGGCGGAAATTAATCATGCGCGCCTGTTCGCGGGCCGCTTCTCGAACTCGCCGTCCGGGTCCAACTCGTTACTTAGATGCTTATAGGCCGTTTTACCAAACGAACCCAATCTTCACGATTTGTACACGATTCCAGTCATGGGCCGTCGCAGCGCGGCGCCCCGCAAACGGGGTCGCAAAACACACTGGCGGGAGTTTGGAAAGCTCGCGCCCCGCGCTTCTCGACGCCTGGATGACAAAACGCGAAGCCGGTTAACCTCCCGGCAAGGCGCTCTTTCCTAGGATTTGCGGATGAAGCATTCCGGATGCCAGTCTCAGGCTGGGAGCCCAACGCCCTGGCGGATGGCATGAAGCGCGCGCCCTTCCTCTTTGCGGCTGGAAAGGGTATGAAAGGCCGTCAGCACTATCGCCCGCCACGCGTAGAGTCCATAAGCATGCCGCATCGGAAGCCCGCCTTCGTCGTCACCCTGTCTTGCGCCGACAAGCCCGGCATCGTCGCCGCCATCGCGAGCCTCCTCGCGGAGCATGGCTGCAACATCACCGACAGCGCCCAATTCGGGGATTTGAAGGCCGGCCGCTTCTTCATGCGCGTCTCGTTCTCGGCGCAGAACGGCATGAGCCGCGAAGAGGCGCAGCGCATGCTGGCGCCCGTGATCGAGCAATACCACATGACGGCCGCCCTGCATCCGATCGCCGAGCGCATGCGCGTTCTGATTATGGTCTCGAAATTCGGGCATTGCCTGAACGACCTGCTCTATCGGCACCGCGTCGGCGCGCTGCCCATCGAGATCCCGGCCATCGTCTCGAACCACCGCGATTTCTACCAGCTCGCCGCAAGCCATGACATCCCGTTTCACCACTTGGCGATGACGGCCGAAACCAAGGAAAAGCAGGAGCACCGGCTAGTCGAATACATCGAAGACGAGGGCATCGATCTCGTTGTGCTCGCCCGCTATATGCAAGTGCTGTCCGAAGATCTGTGCCAGAGCCTTGCCGGCCGCGCCATCAACATCCACCATTCGTTCCTGCCGAGCTTCAAGGGCGCGAAACCCTACCACCAGGCGCACGCGCGCGGCGTGAAGCTCATCGGGGCTACGGCGCATTATGTGACGCCCGTGCTGGACGAGGGGCCGATTATCGAGCAGGAGGTGGCGCGCGTCGACCACGCGATGTCAACCACGGACCTCGTGAATATGGGGCGCGATGTGGAATGCCTCGTGCTGTCGCGGGCCGTCAAATGGCACGTCGAGCATCGGATTCTACTGAACGGAAACCGCACCGTTGTCTTCCGTTAAGGAAAAAAAAAAAAAAAAAAAAAAAAAAAAAAAAAAAATAGCAAGCGCGTTTCAAAAATATGCGATGACGTATACTGTTACTATCAAAAAAAAAAAAAAAAAAAAAAAAATAAAAAAAAATATCGCGCGTCCTTCCTCTTTGCGGCTGAAAAGGGTATGAAAGGCCGTCATCACAACCGCCTGCCGCGTAGAGTACCTAAGCATGCCGCATCGGAAGCCCGCCTTCGTCGTCACACTGTCTTGCGCCGACAAGCCCGGCATCGTCGCCGCCATTGCGAGCCTCCTCGCGGAGCACGGCTGCAACATCACCGACAGCGCGCAGTTCGGAGATTTGAAGGCCGGCCGCTTCTTCATGCGCATCTCGTTCTCAGCGCAAAACGGCATGAGCCGCGAAGAGGCGCAGCGCATGCTGGCGCCGGTGATCGAGCAGTACCGCATGACGGCCGCCCTGCATCCGATCGCCGAGCGTATGCGCGTTCTGATTATGGTTTCGAAATTCGGGCATTGCCTGAACGACTTGCTCTATCGCCACCGCGTCGGCGCGCTGCCCATCGAGATCCCGGCCATTGTCTCGAACCACCGCGATTTCTATCAGCTCGCCGCAAGCCATGACATCCCGTTTCACCACTTGGCGATGACGGCCGAAACCAAGGAAAAGCAAGAGCACCGGCTTGTCGAATACATCGAAGACGAGGGCATCGATCTCGTTGTGCTCGCCCGCTATATGCAAGTGCTGTCCGAAGATCTGTGCCAGAGCCTTGCCGGCCGCGCCATCAACATCCACCATTCGTTCCTGCCGAGCTTCAAAGGCGCGAAACCCTACCATCAGGCCCACGCGCGCGGCGTGAAGCTCATCGGGGCTACGGCGCATTACGTGACGCCTGTGCTGGACGAGGGGCCGATCATCGAGCAGGAGGTGGCGCGCGTCGACCATGCCATGTCGACCCAGGACCTCGTCAATATGGGCCGCGATGTGGAATGCCTCGTGCTGTCCCGGGCCGTAAAGTGGCACGTCGAGCACCGCATTCTCCTGAACGGAAACCGCACCGTCGTCTTCCGTTAACAATGAGACAAGCTTTGCACCCTATTTCGATAGAGTTTTATTAGTTAAGCCTACGCTTAATTCAGATTTCCGCTGCAGCGAGGAAAGGGATATATTCCAAACAGAACAATAAGATGAGGTGGTGCTGTGAGCAAACTTGATCGTGTTATTGCCGAGGTCGAGTCCGTGCTTGAGAAGCTGGGCGGCGTTCAGAATCGCCTCCGGGAATTGAAGGACGATGCCGAGGCGGTGGAAAAGGCAAGGGATGGTCTGCGAAAACCGAGATCCAAAAAGGGCGACACCCATTAATCGCACGCCCTCTGCAAGCGCTCCGCTGGTCTCGGCCGCGTCTTTTTTACTTGTTATTTGAGGTCCAAGCCTGCTTTTTGAAGCGGGCGAATGAATCGCTGGAAGTGAGCGAGGGTTACGTGCAAGCGGTCAGCACCTATGCGATCCAAAGCCTTGGCGTGGCGCTTGTTGTCCTCGCGCTGAAAACCTTGGCGTGGTGGATCACAGGCTCTATCGCGCTCTTTTCCGACGCGCTCGAAAGCATCATCAACGTCGCTGCCGCGGGCGCGGCTTATGTTGCCCTTCGCGTCAGTGAAACGCCCCCGGACGCCAAGCATCCCTTTGGCCACCACAAGGCCGAGTATTTCTCGGCCGTCCTCGAAGGCGCGCTTATCACCGTGGCCGCGATTGCGATTTTCCGCGAGGCCGCCCTCCATTTCTTCCAGCCCAGGGAACTCGACGCGCCAGCGCTTGGCATCGCGATCAACATCTTGGCTTCCGCGATCAACGCCGTATGGGGCTGGCACCTCCTTCGCATCAGCCGCAGGGAAAAATCCCCTGCGCTGGATGCCGATGCCAAGCACGTCCTGTCCGACGTCGTTTCATCGACCGGCGTCGTTCTTGGCGTGGTCGGGGTTGTTTTGACAGGCTGGCTGCAGCTCGACGCGATCATCGCTGCTTGCGTTGGCGTTTACATCATCACCCAAGGCTGGGGGCTCGTAAAGGATAGCGTCGGCGGCCTGATGGACCAGGCGGCAGACCCGAAGACGCTTGCCAGCATCCAGGCCAGCATCGAAAAAGCAGCGGTCGGAGCCATCGAGGCTCACGATCTGCAGACGCGCCACGCGGGTCCTGTCACATTCATCCAGTTCCATCTGGTGGTGCCGGAGAACATGACCGTGACGAAGGCGCATGACATTTGCGACCACATCGAGAACGCTCTTCGGGAGTCCGTCCCGGGCGCTAGCGTCACCATTCATGTCGAGCCTGAGCACAAGGCAAAGCATGCTGGCATCATCATGCGCTCGGCGCGGGAAATTTCATAAAAGCGTCCCGCGGCCAGACCTACAGCGCAGTGCGCGAAACAGGCATTGGTTGCAACGCAATCCTGAGGGAGAGCCTCATCATCCCGGAACGCGCCTACGTGGTATCCGGGATCGCAAAAGGCGTTGCGATTTGTAACCGCCCTGGATATGCCCCAGCGCCGTTCATCGGGACTTCCGCGTCCGATGAAACGCATGATGTTCTAGAGTTCGGTGTGACGCTGCCGGTAGGCGTCGATCATGTCCCGCACCGCCCGAACACTGTCTTCGAGCGCGAACCAGTACGGAACGGGAAGTTCCAGGTTGAAGATCACGTCCGGCTGGAACGTGAAATCCTCCATGATGGCGGCCCAGGGAATGCTGCCCCAGCCGATGGGCAAATGCAGGTCGCCCAGGCCATAAGCGAGCCGCTCGGACCGCGAAAAGGTCCAGAACTGAGCCGGATCGCCGAACAAATCGTGAATGTGGAGGTGGCTTGCGACGCGCGCCAGTTCCTTCGCATCGGTAAGGAAATCAACGCCCGCCGCCGCGCAAGTCAGCGTCGCATGCGAAAAATCGAGGCAGCCGCGCACATTCGGGTGGTTGATCGTCTCGATCTCGCGCGCAAGACGCGACGGCAGCGCTGTGTGCTCACTGGCTTTGGTTGGGAAAATATTCTCGACGGCAATGATGATCGAATGCTTGGCCGCGATATCTCCCAAAGATGCGAAGGCCTCGCGCTGGCGAGCGTAGAGGTCCTCGATCTCCGCTTCGGTTTGAGCCATGGTCCGGCCGGTGTGAAGAACGAGATGCGGAGCGCCAATGTCCGCCGCCACCTCGATTGCCGCTTTCGCAACCGTCAGATGGCGTGCGGCGATCTCCGGCGCTTGCATGAAATTGAGGCCGATAGGGCCATGCGCGGTGTATCCGACAGACCGCGCCTTAAGAGCGCCGTGCAGCCGGTGCATCTGCGTTTGCAGCACCCGCCCGCCGGCGATCAGGTCCATCGCGAAGATGGGCAGCTCCACAAATTCGACGCCAAGTTCCTCCGCCTGGTCGAGATTTTCCCTCAACCGGTCGAAATAGATGTCTTCCAGAACAGCGCTCGAAAACCCTGCGCCCCGCACAGCCGCCATCGTCCGGCCTCCTCGTTTTGGACATGTCTAAACCGCGCCTGCAAAACAACCGTGACAGGGGCGCGACTTGATCAGATCAACCCGCCTTTAAAGGCGGAAAAGTTGATCGATTTCTAAAGTACTAGAGCAGCTAATCCAGGCTCGCGCAGAAGCGCTGGATGCGGCGGCAGGCCTCTTCGAGCTCTTGCACCGACGTTGCGTAGGAGATGCGGAAATAGGGCGACAGCCCAAAAGCCGCGCCGTGAACAACCGCAACGCCCTCGTCTTCCAGCAGCGCCGTCACCACGTCCTCGTCATTCTCGAGCGTCTTGCCCTTCGGCGTCGTCTTGCCGATCAGACCGGCACAGGACGGATAGACGTAGAACGCGCCCTCGGGCGTCGGACACTCGATGCCTTTCGCCTGGTTCAGCATCGACACGACGAGATCGCGGCGCTCCTTGAAGCTCTGGGCCCGCTCCGGCAGGAAATCCTGCGGACCGTTCAGCGCCTCGACGCTCGCCCATTGGCTGATGCTCGTCGGGTTCGAGGTTGTCTGCGATTGCAGCTTCGTCATCGCCTTGATGAGAGACTCCGGCCCGGCGCAATAGCCAATGCGCCAGCCGGTCATGGCGTAGGCTTTCGAAACGCCGTTCATCGTCAACGTGCGCTCGTAAAGGCCGGGTTCCACTTGCGCCGGCGACGTGAACCGGAAGCCGTCATAGACGAGGTGCTCGTACATGTCGTCGGTGAGCACCCACACATGCGGATGCCGCATCAGCACATCCGTCAGCGCCTTCAGCTCCGCGCGCGTGTAGGCCGCGCCTGTCGGGTTCGACGGGTGGTTGAAGATCAGCCATTTGGTCTTTGGCGTGATGCACGCTTCGAGCGTCTCGGGGCTGAGCTTGAACTTCGTCTCGATCCCCGCCTCTGCCAACACGCATGTCCCGCCCGCCAGCAAAACAATGTCGGGATAAGACACCCAATAGGGCACCGGAATAATAACCTCATCGCCGCGGTTGAGCGTCGCCATCATGGCATTGAAGATCACCTTCTTGCCGCCCGGCGAGACCATGACCTGGCCCGGCTTATAATCGAGCCCGTTCTCGCGCTTGAATTTGCGGCAAATCGCTTCCTTCAGCTCCGGGATGCCATCCACGTTCGTGTACTTGGTCTTGCCGTCCCGGATTGCCTTGATGGCCGCTTCCTTGATGTTGTCCGGCGTGTCGAAATCCGGCTCGCCTGCGCCGAGGCTGATCACGTCCTTGCCCGCCGCTTTCAGCTCGCGCGCCTTGGACGACACGGCGATTGTCGGTGAGGGCTTCACGCGGGCAAGCGCGTCGGACAGGAAAGCCATGGTCAAGTCTCCGTTCGGGAATACGGCATAAGATTATGCTTCTCCCGCGGCCCGCGCAAGACTGAGGGGCTCGGTTGAGGACACTTCTCAATACCATAAGGGTCTGCACGAGGCCGGTGCAGCGCTATCAACGCGTAATATACCGATGGCTGGGAATGTTGAGCGGCAGTCCCCCTCACCCCGCCCTCTGCCGCGAGGGGAGAGGGAGAAAAGTGGCAGCCGTTGCACCATCGTTCCTTCTCTCCGCTTGCGGATGCGGTCATGTTGAGTTGCGAACTCGACAATGCGAGTTCGCCGGAAGAACGACAGGATGAGGGGGCCTTGGGTCAGGGCATATGGCGGTTGGTATACGTTGACCACGAAGCAGGCAAATGCTCGTGGCCGTGCATATGCAAAGGCCAAGTTCCAGTTGCTTTCTTACTGAGCGATGTCGAGATGCCTGATTCCTCTTCACATTTGCAAACGCGATACCATCTCCTGAACAGGAGCAACAAACGAAAGGAGGTGATCCGATGTCTAGTGGGATATCTGCGCTTAAGCTGCGGTTACCGCGTGTCACGGCAACGTTGGAGCAACCTCTGGCGTCAGCCTAGCACTCAAGGCTAAAGCCCCTTGCCGTTCGGCAGGGCAAAGCCGGCTGTGGCGAACAGCCAATCTCACGGGCCGCGGGAATTCCGCGGCCTTTTTGCCGTCCTGGATGAGCGCCGCAAGTTTGCTCCCATAATGATTCGGAACATTATCCCCAAAAGAGAAGAGACTGCGGTGTCCCCTCAGCGCCCGTTACCTGGCCCCTTGTCGAGCCGGGTTGAAGGTCACCACTCAGGCGCCGCAATAACATCTCATTGATCTTAATATGGTTCCAGATCATTGGATGCGGCCGTCATGCAAATTGCTTTCTGTATCCGCCATGCTTGCCGATGGCGATTGAGCCTTTTCTGCAACAGGTGCTCTTCGCCCGGCCTTGCCCCGCCGCCGGGCGCGGTGTATCGCTGGCGCCAAGCTTAGCAGAGGGCGGGTAATCCATGATTTTCCGGCAACTCGGGAAAAAACTGTTCGCGCGCTTTTTCAGCGATGGCGACTTCCGCGTCTTCGTCTCGATCTTCCGCGAGTATTTCCCGGCTTACAAATACCGATACGGGCTGATCTTTCTCTTGATAGGCGTCGCATCGGTGGCTACAGCCGCAGCGGCTTGGCTTGTCAGCGATGTAGTCAACGGCCTTTTCCTGACGAAGGAAGGGTCGATGCTGATTCCCATCTTCCTGCTTGTGCTCCTCGCGTTCCTGCTGAAGGGCCTCTCGACATATTGGCAATCCTTGCTCTCTGCACGCATCGCAAACGACATGGTCGCCAAGACGCAAGAACGGATGATCAGCCATATTCTTATGCAGCGCGCCGAGTTTTTCGATCGTTTCTCGTCGGACGACCTGATCATGCGCATCAGCATAGGAGCGGGCGCTTTCGGCGCAATCCTCAACCGCGTTGTTCTCGCAGGTGCAAGGGATCTGGCGACGGTGTTCTCGCTCGCATTCGTGATGGTGCGGCAAGACCTCATACTCACACTCATATGCCTGATCGCGGTCCCCCCTATCTTTTTATGCATCTCGCTTCTTTGAAACGCATTAAAGGCTTGATGCAACAGGAGATGCAATCCATTGCCGAGCTGAACAAGCACGTTCGCGAAGCCGTTCAGGAATTCAAGGTCATCAAGGCTTACAACCTCGAGCCGGTGATCAAGAGCGAGGTCGACTGCGTCATCGAAAGTATCAAGGACCGGTCCAACAAAGTGTCGGCGCTCGAGAATGCGCCGGTTCCCATCATCGACACTTTGGGCGGCGTCGCCGTCGGGCTGACCATTCTTTACGCCGGATACCGGACCATATACGGCACCTACGACCCTGGCACGTTCATGTCATTCATTACGGCGATGCTGCTTGCGATGGAATCGGCCCGGCGCGTGAGCCAGCTCAGAGTTACGCTCAGGACCTCATTAGTCGGCGTGGGCATGGTGCACGACATGCTCCAAGACAATACCCCCGAGATCGAGGCCCCCACCAGACGTGGCCCCGGAGACGCCGTTCCCGCACTGCCTCGCCCGGAGGGAGGCTGGGGATCGTCATGGAGGATGTCTCTTTCGCCTATTCACCTGGGGCGGCGAACGTGCTTGAAGCTTTCACGCTCGACGTGAAAGCGGGGGACATGGTGGCGCTGATCGGGCCGTCCGGCGCAGGAAAGTCGACCGTGTTTTCGCTCCTGTTGCGCTTCCACCGGCATCAGGCCGGACGCATTCTTGTTGGCGGGCGCGACATCGAGCAAACGCCTGTCACCGAGATACGCGATCTCATCGCTTATGTCGGACAAGCCAATTTCATCTTCAGCGGTTCGATCCGCGATAATCTTACCCTTCGCCGCAAAGGCGTTTCAGACGACGTCGTCGTTGCGGCCTGTAAGACCGTCGGCTTGCATGATCACATTGTGAAGCTGCCTCGAGGCTACGACACCTTTGTGGGCGAACTCGGCTCGCTCATTTCCGGCGGCCAGGCTCAGCGGGTCAACATTGCCCGGGCGATCATCAAGGACGCGCCGATCCTGCTTTTCGACGAAGTCACCTCCGCGCTCGACGCCGAGAACGAAGAACTCGTTCGCGATTACATGCATGCGCAGGCAGGGCGGAAGACCATCATGGTGATCGCGCATCGGCTTTCCACCATTCGGCAGGCGACCAAGATCGCGCTCGTCCAGGACGGCCGCGTCGAGGCGTTCGGCACGCATCACGACCTCATCCGTGGCAACGACTATTACGGCAAGGTCGCCGGGCTGCAGCTGATCGCATAGACTGCGCCTCCCCCCGTCGTCACCCTGCCAATCGAAGCTGCCTTCAAAGGGGGCGCTTCACCCTGTTTCAATTCCGGGTAACGCCTATCGCGTTTCCAGGAGGACCCCCCCCTCCCCCCTCCACTCCTCCCCCACAACCCCCCCCCCCTCTCCCCCCCCCCCCCTCCTCCCTCTCCTCATCCCCTCCTCCTCCCCCCCCCCTCTAGCCTGCTGCGTCTTCACTGTTCTCTCCCCCTAACCATGCCAGTCCGCCTCCGACTGTGCTCCTAGAACTCCACCACCATCCCTCCACTTCTCCCTTGCTCTGACCACTCCTCCCTTTCCCCCCCCTTAAACCTTCATCTCCCCTCCCCCCTTCCCGCACCCTACCTCGCAAGCTGCAGAACTCCACCCCCCCTCCCCTTCTCCCCGCGAACATTGGACATGCGCGGGAAAGGCCTGCGCACCCCCCTCTCTCTCCCCCCCCCTCAGCGCACTATTCCCCGCCCCTCCACCCCCTCCCGGCGCAAAATCCGGCAGCAATCGTTAACCGACCGTTGCCGTTGTCAGCGCCGACCGACCCTTTAACCAAGTCCGGTTAACAAAAGCGCGCCGGAATTATTGCCGGTCACCTTCGTGCTTAACAATCAATTTATTCCGGCCTAGATTACTTCCTGCCGAGGCTTGCAGAACGGCGCGAAGTAATTCCGATAGGCAATTGAAAGCGCATCTTATTTCCCATATGACCTCCCATTAAATAGAACTAAATGCCGGAATTTTCTCGTTAACTGGGCGAGCAAAAGTCCGTTAATTATGTTTCGGTTTTCACGCATTAACGCTCGCGAAGGGCCGGAACAGCTGCGGCGCAGGCGGCGGCGATGGCGTCCCGTTCAGTATTTTTCGCCCCTGTTATCAAGGGTTGGAGCGTTCTTGCTCTCGTTAACCTGTTGCAAAGACGTTTTAGGTGAAGATTCTTTCAGGAGACGAAGATGCGGACGCAAGTGACAGGAAGAAATTGACATGCCGATGCCAAATTCGCGGATTGCATACAAAAAGCCGGTTGGCCTAGGGCACTTGCTCAGCCGCCGTTTGGCTTCGCGCGCCTTGCTCGCCGTCAAGAGAAACACGGCCTGCTGCCCGATGAGGTTGTGCATAAACCAAGGCGCTTTCGTGCCGAGCGGATGCCGTAGGCGAAAGCGCGAACGAGCGCTCGATCTTCGCGCCGACAACCTGGCAAGCTCCCGAAAGTCCCGGATCGTGCAGAAATGGATATTCGGCGTATCGTACCATGCCTCGGCAGATTCCACGTCACAGGCATGGGCGGTGGAGAAGGATCTGCCAGCGGATGCGCCAATGTCCGAAATTCGGGAAGGAGACGATCACGTGGCGCGCGATGCGCAAGAGTTCCGCCAGCACTTCCTTGGGATGCCGCGTTGCCTGCAGCGTCTGGCTCAGGATCGCATAATCGAAGGCCTGATCGGGATAGTTCACGAGATCGTGGTCGGCGTCGCCCTGGATCACCGAAAGGCCCTTGGCGACGCAAAAGTTTACGCCGGATTGGCTCAACTCAACGCCTCGGCCATCGACCTCATTTTTCTCTTCCAAGAGCTTAGGAATTCCCCCGTCCCACAGCCGACATCGAGCACCCGCGCGCCGCGCTCGACCATGCCAGCGATAAGAAGCAGGTCGATACGAGGCTGCGGGGGTTGAACAGCCGGTTGCGCCGCGCGCTCCTCGAAAGTCGCCACCGTCATTCCAACGGCCGCCAAATCGGCGCGGAAGGCAACCCGCGCTTTTGCTTCGCCGCCTCAAGGAAGCCGCGCACGGTGTCGAACAACTCCGGCTCATGCAAAAGGAATGCGTCGTGACCCTTGTCGCTTTCGATTTCCACGAAACTGACATTTGCCGCCACCGCGTTCAGCGCCTGGACGATGGCGCGGCTCTCGCGCGTCGGATAGAGCCAATCGCTCGTAAACGACACGAGGCAAAAGCGTGTCTTGGTGCCTTTGAAAGCGTTCGCGAGCACGCCGTCGTAATCGGCCGCAAGGTCGAAATAATCCATCGCGCGCGTGATGTAGAGATAGCTGTTGGCGTCGAAGCGGTCGACAAAGCTGATCCCCTGGTACCTGAGATAGCTTTCGACCTGGAAATCGGCGTCGAAGCCGAAGGTTATCTTTTCCCGGTTCTGCAGATTGCGCCCGAATTTCCGATGCAGCGCATCGTCGGAGAGATAGGTGATATGCGCGGCCATGCGCGCCACTGCCAGGCCTTTGGCGGGGTTCGTGCCTTCCTCGAGATAGCGCCCTCCCCGCCATTCCGGGTCCGCCATAACCGCCTGCCGCCCGACCTCATGGAAAGCGATATTTTGCGAAGAATGCCGCGGCGCGGTTGCAACCGGGACAGCCGAGAAAACGCGGTCGCCGAAGCTTGCGCACCATTCCAGCACCTGCATGCCGCCCATCGAACCGCCAATCACGCAGAAAAGGTCAGGAATGCCGAGATGATCGATAAGGCAGGCTTGCGCTCTGACCATGTCGTCGATGGTGATGACGGGAAATTCGAGGCCATAGGGCTTGCCGGTCGCCGGATCGAGCGATGCCGGCCCGGTGGACCCCATGCATCCCCCTATGACATTCGAGCATATGACAAAGTACTGGTCCGTATCGACGGGCTTGCCTGGCCCGACAATCGTCTCCCACCAACCGGGCTTGCCCGTCATCGGATGCAGGTTCGCGACATGCTGATCGCCTGTCAGGGCGTGGCAGACGAGCACCGCGTTGGATTTGTCGGCGTTGAGAGTGCCATAGGTTTGGTAGGCAATCTCGAAGGGCGCAAGCACGCGCCCGCAATCAAGCGGCAATCCCTCGTCGCTTCGAAAGATTAGACTATCGTCAGATAAGGTCCGCAGATCACCTGCGGAGACAAGCATTTTATTCATAAAGCTGCGGCCAGCCTCCCTCCAGGACAACGTCCGAACCGGCCGATCGAAGGCCGGGGCTGCCGAGCCGCGGCCTTTTAGCAAGTTTTTTAACGTGGCTGCAAGCCGGCCGGCCAAATCACCACGGTTGGGCAACTATAAGGGAGAAGGTGCGGCTGCCGTCAAGAGAGAAGGAACAATCGCGCTTCACGCCACCTTCCATGCTTTGCTCAGCCGCACTTCTTGTATGGCAAGGCACCGCTTAAGATTTCCTTTTCTCTTTCGACCACCTGCCGCTCTTGCCGCAGATAGTTCGCAACCGCCGCCGCAAGCCCTCGATCGGCGAAATAGTGGAGGCTATAAGTTGTCTCAGGCGCGTAGCCGCGTGCGAGCTTGTGTTCGCCCTGGGCGCCGGCTTCCACATGAGCAAGCTTGTTGGCGATGGCGTAATCGATGGCCTGATAGTAGCACGCTTCGAAATGCAGGAAGCTGTGATTTTCGAGGCAGCCCCAGTAACGGCCATAAAGCGTATCGCCACCGATGAAATTGAGCGCGCCCGCAACGTAAGCGCCGTTGCGTCTTCCCATGACCAGCAAAATGCGATCGGCCATCCGCTGGCCAACAAGGCTGAAAAAAGCGCGCGTCAGGTAGGGGGTGCCCCACTTCCGGTTGCCGGTGTCCATGTAGAAGCGGAAAAAGACGTCCCAATGCGCTTCCTTGATGTCGGAGCCGGTCAGCCATTCAAGGGTAACGCCCGAGGCGCGGGCCTGCTCGCGTTCCTTCCGAACCGTCTTGCGCTTCCGTGACGCGAGCACGGAAAGAAAATCGTCGAAGCTTCCATAACCGCGATTATGCCAGTGATATTGCGTGTCGGTTCGCTGCAAAAGGTTCAGTGCGCCGAGCGCTTCCCATTCCTCTTTCGTCGCGAAGGTCATATGCCAGGATGAAGCGCGGTTTTGCTTCGCGACATCCAACGCCGCGGCCGTGAGCAGCGCGCGCGCCTTGCCTTCAGGAACGCCAGGTCTGATGAGAATGCGCCGTCCCGAAACCGGCGTGAATGGAACCGAGGTCTGCAGCTTGGGGTAATAGCGGCCGCCGGCTCGCTCATAGGCCACAGCCCAGGAGCGGTCGAAAACATATTCGCCGTAAGAATGAGACTTCAGATAGCACGGCATAATCGCCGCGACAGCGCCGGCGCTGTCCTTCAGGGCGAGATGGCACGGAGCCCAGCCTTTTCGCGGCGACGCGGATCCACTTTCCTCAAGGGCAAGCCAAAAGGCATGGGCCAGAAACGGGTTGTAAGGCCAACTCGGCGGGTTCGCGCAGCGGTCCCAGTCATCCTCGCAAACATCACGCACGCTCTTCAGAACGCTCACGCTCCAGGCGGCGCTTTTGTCGTGCAAGATCTGGCCCCTCGCTAACTTTCAAAAAAAGCGGCTCGCTAGCCCCTCGCAAGAAATAGCGCTCGGCGCGTCAATGTCAACGATAGCGGGCGAAGACTGCTCAAGGAAGGTTGGATCAGCCGGGTTGAACCCGCGCCTAAGCGCGGGCCTCCCCTTAAAGGCTGCGGGTCTCGATATGGGTGCGGAAGCACTCGATGACGTCGCCCTGCTTCATATCGTGATAGTTCTCGAAGCCCATGCCGCATTCCTGACCAGCAACCACCTCGCGGACCTCGTCCTTGAAGCGCTTGAGGGTGGAAAGCTTGCCCTCGTGGATCACCACATTGTCGCGGATGAGACGCACGTTCGCCCCGCGCTCGACCTTGCCATCGGTAACGCGGCAACCCGCGACCTTGCCGACCTTCGAGATGTTGAACACTTCGAGGATCGCGGCATTTCCGAGGAACTCTTCGCGCGTGACCGGCGAGAGAAGCCCGGACATCGCTTTTTTTACGTCGTCGACGAGGTCGTAGATGATGGCGTAGTAGCGAATTTCGACGCCATCGCGCTCAGCCTGCTGCTTGGCCTGCGCATCGGCGCGAACGTTGAAGGCGATGATGACGGCACCGGAAGCCTCGGCCAGAGCCACGTCGGAGGACGTAATTCCGCCGACGCCCCAGTGAATAATCCGCGCCTCGACCTCGTCCGTACCAAGCTTATCGAGCGCTGCGTTGATCGCTTCGACTGAGCCCTGAACGTCGCCCTTGATGATGAGCAGGAATTCCTTCTTCCCGCCCTTCGCCGCCTGCTTCATCATTTGCTCAAGCGTGCGTGCTCCGGCCCCGACGGCCCTTACATCGCGAAGCTTGCGGACACGGTGCTCGGTCAGTTCGCGGGCGCGGGCTTCGTTATCGACTACGGCGAGCTGATCGCCAGCCTCAGGCGCGCTATCAAGTCCGAGAACCTCCACAGGCGTGGATGGACCCGCAGTGACCACGTTTTCGCCTTTGTCGTCGATCAAGGCGCGAACTCGGCCCCAGGCGCGGCCAGCCACGATGAGCTGTCCCACCTTTAGCGTTCCACGCTGAACGAGAACGGTGCCGACCGGACCGCGCCCGCGCTCGAGTTTCGCCTCGATGACGATACCTTCCGCTGGGCGGTCAGGATTCGCCATTAGCTCAAGCACTTCAGCCTGCAAGTTGATCGCCGACAGCAGCTTGTCGAGACCGAGCCGCTGCTTCGCGGAGACCTCGACCTCTAGCGTGTCGCCGCCCATGCTTTCCACAACGATATCGTGGGAGAGCAAATCGGTCCGGACCCGCAAGGGGTCGGCATCCGGCTTATCGATCTTATTGATCGCAACGATGATCGGGACACCGGCTGCTTTGGCGTGATTGATCGCTTCCACCGTCTGCGGCATGACGCCGTCATCGGCGGCAACCACGAGCACGACGATATCCGTCACTTTCGCTCCCCGGGCACGCATGGCCGTAAAGGCGGCATGGCCAGGAGTATCGATAAAAGTTACCGGATCGCCGTTTGGCGTGGTGACCTGATAAGCGCCAATATGTTGCGTGATGCCGCCAGCTTCGCCGGCGACCACGTTGGCGCTCCGGATTGCGTCGAGCAGCGATGTCTTTCCGTGATCGACGTGGCCCATGATCGTGACGACCGGTGCGCGCGGTTTCAGCGTCTCATCGGCATCGACCTCACCGATGAAGCCTTCTTCGACGTCCTCCTCGGAAACACGCTTCACCGTATGCCCGAATTCGGCCGCGACGAGTTCCGCCGTGTCGGCATCGATCACGTCATTGATCTTCAACATCTGCCCCTGTTTCATCAGGAATTTGATGATGTCGACCGCGCGCTCGGCCATGCGGTTTGCAAGTTCTTGGATTGTGATGGCTTCTGGCAATTGCACCATGCGCTGAAATCTTGACCCGTTCCTGCCGAACACCCGATGCCTGAAGCTTCTGGCGTTCCCGCTGGCGTTTTAATGAAGCAAGGCTGCGCTCACGCTGTTGCTCGTCAAGCGCGTTGGAAAGTGTCAACCGCTGACGGCCAAGGCGCTGGTCTACAACCGTTTTCTTGGCAGGCGCAGCGCGTTCTGGCGCCTTTCCTGGCAGGCCGCCACGCTTCACGCGGCGATCCTCCTCCTCAGCGTCGACGGGGCGAGCGCGGAGCACAACATCACCCTCACGAACCCGTTCGGGCCGTGTAACGTCCGAAGTCGGTGCAGAACCAGGCCGCGAACTCGCGCCAGGTCCAGGTCTCGCTCCGAATCCCGGCCGCGCTGTTCCCGCCGCACCGCCGCCCGGACGAGGGCCATCGCTTCGAAATCCTTCGCGGCCCGGCGGACGGGTTCCCTCGCGGGCTCCATCTCGTGCGGGACCACGCTGCCCGTTTTCTCCTGAGCGGAGTGCGCCGACTTGCGGCCGGCGATCATCGCCTTGTGGGCGCGGGATAACGCGAACGCTATCCGGGCCAGCTCGCCGCGGTGGTTCGGCTGGACGCTCTATGACGCGCGCAGCTACCTCCACCTGTTTCGGCGCATTAATAGCTTCAGCCTCGTTCGACTTGGCAGCCTCGGCTGCGCGCAGCCTTTCAGCCTCTTCCTCAACCTTGCGAGCGGCCTCTTCCTCAACCTGGCGCTTTTGATCCTCTATGGCCTGCTTTTGCGCTTCCTCGCGGAGCCGGGCTTCTTCGACTACCCGCTCACGCTTTTCGACGTCTTCGCGCTTGCGCGCCTCTAGGAGAGCGCGGGTGCGAGCGTCTACCTCGCCCGCCGAAAGCTGCCGAAGGACCTTCTGAGGACGCTTATCTCCCGTCTGATCAGGAGTAGGTTTCTGGAAGGCGCGAGGCTCCGGCTTTTGAGGCGCGGGCTTCTGCTCTTGCGGCTCCTCGTGGCCCGTGCCCGGGGAAACCGAGCGCTTGCGCTTGGTCTCGACAAGAACGGATTTCGAGCGCCCATGGCTGAAGTTTTGCCGGATGTGGCCTTGTTCCACTGTCCGCTTCACATTCAGCGACATAGTCTTGCGACCGCCCGCAGTTTTATGGTCCGTTTCTTTCGTTTCGCTCATTCTCTATCCTGGCGCAGCGAAGCAATCACCGCTTCTCCTGCGCAATAGGCGCTTAAACGATCGAGAGCTTGCAAGAATGCGCGGGTTGCCCCGCCTTCTCTAAGTCCCGCATGTATTACACCTGTGCTTCCCGCCGCCAAGCTAATTTCGGCGGATGTGAAGCAATTTTTCGGCGCGATATAATCTTTTCCTGCAAATAAGGCTTCGAGCTTCCTATCGAGCTTGACTTTGCCATCAGTTGCGGCGGTATCCGCATGAAGAAGAGCCACGACTTCATGCCGCTTCAGCGCTTCCTCAACTTTCGCAAACCCTACGACCAACAGCCCTGCTTTATTACAAATCGATAACCGTTCTAGTGCAGATCGCTTAAAAAGCCGTTCCACTTCTAAAGAAAGGCTATCGTTAACGGTAACCTGTTTTCGAAATGCCCTTTCGAAGGCGCGGCGCTTCACCGCATCGGCGACAATCTGTCTTTTGGCGGTTATCCAAACACCACGCCCTGGAAGATTGGCTTTGACGTCGGGAACCACTTCTCCCTGCGGCGACAGCACAAACCGGAGCAGGAAAGGCTTTTCCTTTCTCTCGCGGTCCACGATGCAGGTTCTGATAGGATTGTTGCCTTGATCGCCCTCCTCTAGATGTGGGGTCTCGTCCAAAAAATCCAGTATCGGCTCAGACTCAGAGCGCTTTTTCTTCGCTATCTGCATCTTGGCCCCCTTCAGCGGGATCAAGCACTTCGGCCGATGGCTCCTCGGCCGCCGGCGGCTCGATCCACCCGGCCTTGATCCGGGCGTTCAGGATGATCTGCTCGATATCCGATTTGCTAAGAT
>CAVRSS010000133.1:0-6584 GCA_963723755.1 uncultured Alphaproteobacteria bacterium
TGTCGAACCATGGGCCGCATCTCTGGAGGTCGTGATGGCTGCTCAAGACCACGTCTCGCCCTGGGTTGCTGGGCTTCTCTGCCGGTGCCCGCGCTGCGGCAAGGGCGCGCTGTTCGATGGCTTTCTTTCGCGCTCGCCAAGCGCTGTTTCGTCTGCGCGCTCGACTACAGCTTTGCCGACGCGGGCGATGGTCCCGCCGTTTTCATCATGCTGATCGTCGGTTTCATCGTCACCGGGGCCGCGCTGATCGTGGAGGTGCTTTATTCGCCGCCCTATTGGGTTCACGCGGCCTTGTGGATTCCACTAGCGATCGGTTTGCCGCTTCTCATCCTTCGGCCTTTCAAGGCGACGATGATCGCCCTGCAATACGCGGAACAAGGCCGCTGAAGGCCGTCTCCGATAAGTCATGCCGCGCCCGACATCCAATCTGAGCCCACGGACAAGTACCCGAAAAAGCCGGGTTGTTCTGACGCTCTTCACGCTTGCCGCGTTCGGCATCTTGATCGCGCTCGGCGTGTGGCAGCTTCAACGCCGCGACTGGAAGAACGATCTCATCGCCCGCTTCGAGCAGGCGCCTTCCAAGCCTCCCATCCCTTACCAACCGCCTCGCAACGTCGATGATCGAACGCGGGAATTCGCGCGTGTCACGGCCACCGGCACCTTGGAGGAGGCGAAGACGGTCGAGCAGCTGGTTCCCACGCCGGAGGCCGTTCGGGCGCAGACGCAAGACGGTTCGGCTATCTACTTTTTACGCCGCTTAAGCTCAACAATGGCGTGGTGTTCGTGAATCGCGGCTTCGTGCCCAGAAGTGTGGCCGATCGCGGCGACATCAAAGGCGGCGAAGCAGCGGTTACGGGCATTCTGCGTCTTTCCGAAAAGCCGGCATGGTTCATCCCCGCGCCGGAATCTCGCGAAACGGCTTTTCTTCTCGGCTGACATCCCGGAGATGGCAAACGCGGCGGGGGTAAGCGGCCAAGGTACCGTGACCGGCGAATATATCGAAGCCGAGCCCTCGCCGCATGCCAGCGAATGGCCCAAGGCCCGCGATCCGCATGACCTTCTCGCGGCGATCCCGAATCGCCATCTCGAATATGCCTTGACCTGGTTCGGCCTTGCGGCGGCGCTCGCGGGCGTTTATGGCTTCTTCATCGCCCGAAAGTGAAACGCCCAAGCGTTCGCATTAGCAGACGCTGAAAGGATGCTGCCCATGGTTCGACAAACTCAGCATGAGGGCCAACGCGTTGAAAACACTCAACCTCATCCTGAGCTTGTCGAAGGATGGCTGAACTTTCACACCTTTTACACCGCTGAAAGCAGCCTGAAGCGGGCGCGCCGCAGATGACACCGCCTTAATTCCATCATATTGTGCAATTGAATGTCTATTCTGGCCTCAACCAAAATGATTCCATGATGTACCTCTCGACCCGAGGAGCCGCAGCTCCCGCAGACTTCGAAGAAGTCCTGCTCGCGGGGCTTGCGCCCGATGGCGGTCTCTATCTGCCTGCGTCCTGGGCGCAGCTTCAATCGCTCCCAGCCTCTTCGGCCGGACATTACGCAGCTGCGGCGGCCTATGTCATGGGTCCGTACACCGGCGGCAATCCGAGGCACGCGGATCTTTTCACCATCGTTTCGGACGCCTACGCGGGTTTCAGCCATCCCGAGACGGCTCCGATGCACGAGATCGGGCCGGACCTTTACCTCCTTGAGCTTTTTCACGGCCCCACGCTCGCGTTCAAGGATTTCGCGATGCAGGTGCTGTCGCGCCTCATGGAGCGGGCGCTGAGACGGCGCGGTGCGCGCACCACCATTCTCGGCGCAACCTCCGGCGACACAGGCGCGGCTGCGGTGGAAGCCTTTCGCGGGCGCACGGACATCAAGCTTTTCATCCTCTTCCCGAACGGACGCATCAGCGACGTTCAGCGCAAGCAGATGACGGCGGCGCAGGAAGACAACATCCATGCCATCGCCATCGATGGCACCTTCGACGATGCGCAGGCGATCGTGAAAACCCTGTTCGGCGATGCGGGATTTCGCACGCGCCACGCGCTTTCGGCAATCAACTCGATCAACTGGGTGCGCATCATCGCGCAAGCGGTCTACTACTATACCGCGCACGCCAAGCTTGGCCCCGATGCGCGGCCAAGCTTCACCGTTCCGACCGGAAATTTCGGCGACATCTTTGCGGGCTACGTCGCCGCGAAAATGGGGCTGCCGATGGGAAGGCTCGTGATCGCAACGAACGAGAATGATATCCTCGCCCGCACGCTGGAAACCGGGCGGTATGAACCGCGCGGGGTGGTGCCCACCGACAGCCCGAGCATGGATATTCAGGTTTCAAGCAATTTCGAGCGCCTCCTTTTTGAGGAAAGCGGCCGGGATGCTGCGTTTGTCATCTGGGCCATGGCGAATCTGCGCAACAAGGGCGCGTTCGAGATTCCGAACTCCGTTCTTGCGCCGATGCGGACACGCTTTTCGGCCTACCGCGCGAGCCGGGAGGAAGCGGCGTCCGCCATGCGCAAGCTCTTCGAAGATACGGGCAGGCTCATCGATCCGCACACGGCCGTGGGGCTTGCAGCCGCTCAAAGGGAGCAGGAACGCACGCCGGGGCCGATGGTGGTGCTTGGCACCGCGCATCCGGCCAAGTTCCCCGACGCTTTGGAGCGCGCCACGGGCCGAACAGCAGAAATTCCCGAACGTCTTCAGGCGCGCCTTGGCGGCCGGGAGAGGTTCAAGCTTTTGCCGAACTCCGCGAAGGCCGTCTCCGACTATATAGAGACACAGGCCAGCGCGCGGCATTCATGACATTCGAGGTTCAACCATGACAGTTCAAGTAAGCCAGCTCAGCAACGGGATGCGGATCGTAACGCACCGCATGGCGGGGCTCGAAACAGCGACCGTTGGTGTGTTTGTCGCTGCCGGAGCGCGCGCTGAAACCGACAATGAGCATGGCGTCGCGCATTTTCTCGAGCATATGGCTTTCAAGGGCACGCCGACGCGCACGCCGATGCAGATCGCCGAAGAAATCGAGGGCGCGGGCGGCGCGCTGAACGCCGTCACCTCATCGGAAGCCACCAACTATTACGCGCGCGTTTTGAAAGACGACGTGGAACTCGGCCTGAACCTGATCGGCGACCTTCTTCTCAATCCAGCCTTCAGCGAGGAGGAGATGGACCGGGAGCGCGAGGTGATCCTGCAGGAAATTGCCGCGACGCAGGACAGCCCGGACGACATCGTGTTCGATCTCGCTCTTGCCGAAGCCTATCCGAGTCAGGCGCTGGGCCGCTCGATCCTCGGTACGGAGCGCACCATCTCCCGGCATTCCGCCGCCGACCTCAAGCGCTTTCGCAACGAGAACTATTCGGCTTCGCGAATGATCCTCAGCGCGGCCGGCGCCGTCGACCACGATGCGCTGCACCGGCTTGCGGATAGCATCTTCACCGGCCTTCCCCTGGAAGCGCCGCGCCAGATGAAAAAGGCCAAGTTCGAGGGCGGCAACACGGTCTCGGACAAGCGCTTCGAGCAGTGCCACGTGCTCTTTGCCTTCGAGGGCTACCCGAATGGCCACGAGGCTTCCTTTGCGGGCCGCATATTTGCGGGAATCGCGGGCGGCGGGATGGCTTCGCGGCTTTTCCAGGAGGTGCGCGAGAAGCGCGGCCTCTGCTACGACATCCACGCCTTCGATTGGGGATATGCAAACTCGGGCGTGATCGGGCTGCACGCAGCGACCAGCGCGCAGCAATTGAAGGAATTGTGCACTCTCTCGCTGGGCATATTCGCGGATCTCGCAGAGAAAGGCCCCACGGAGCGGGAACTCGCCCGCGCCAAAGCGCAGATCAAGGCCGGGCTGTTCATGAGCCTCGAAAGCTGCAGAGTCGAGAGCGGGGCAGCTGGCGTGGGACCTCTTGGTGTTCGGCAGACCGATCACGAACGAGGAACTGATCGAAAAGGTCGATGGCATCACCTGCGAGCACGTTCAGGCGATCGGCCGCGGCATCCGCGCAAAGCCGGACATGGTTTCGGCGGCCGTCGGCGCCCGAGGTTCGGCGGCGGCGGTGGCTGATGCCGCCGAAGCGTTCCTGGGCGGTGCTCTTGCCGCGTGACCGCCCGACATGCTCGGCGCACGCATGTTCTTTTCCGACACTCGAAGCCCTACGTGGAGGGCGACGGCGTCTATCTGCGCGAGCCGCAAATGTCGGATTACAAGGCGTGGGCCGCTCTCCGCGCGCAAAGCCGCGCCTTTCTTGAACCCTGGGAACCACGCTGGGCGAGAGACGAACTGACCCGCGACACGTACCGCCGCCGCATCCGCTACTATTACCGCGATGCCCGCCAAGATCTCGGTTACGCCTTTTTTCTGTTCAGAACCTCTGATAACGCCTTAATCGGGGGAATAACTTTGAGCAATATCCGCCGTGGAGTGAGCCAAAGCTGCTCCTTGGGATATTGGATTGGCGAGCCATACGCCCGCCAAGGCCAAATGACCAAGGGTGTGCGGGCGACTATTTGGTTTGTCTTCGATGTTTTGCGTCTTCACCGGTTGGAAGCGGCGTGCCTGCCAGAGAACAAGGCGTCGGCGGCGCTTCTGAACCGGACGGGGTTTCAATTTGAGGGCTTGGCCCGGCGGTACCTGAAAATTAATGGCATATGGCAAGACCATTGGCTTTTTGCTCTGCTCAGTGACGACCCTGCGCGTTGAGCCAAGCGGCCACCGGCGGCCCCGCTGATGAAGAAGCGGGGGAAATCGGCGATGTCGGGGGGCGTTCAATCGGCGAACAGGTATTGCGTCAGCTTTCGCGGCTTTCATAGCCGTCTTTGTCATGGCGCTCGCTATCATGGCGACGCCGTCCAGGGCGGTGGAGCCTATCGTCATCGGCCCCGACGACGAGAAAATCGATATCACCCTTCTCGGTGAGTTCTATGAGCGCCGCGGCGATAAGCTGAGCGTCGAAACCGCGTCGAGTGGTGACGGCATCGCCGGACGCATGACCGTCTCGGCAAAAACGCCGGGCACGAACCCGAGCTGGGTGGTTTTCGCGCTCAGCAACCCGACCGACAAGCCCGTCGTTCGCTTTCTGACAGCCCAGCGATACGACATCGTTGGATCGCGCGTCACCAAGCCGGACCTCGACGCCCCGCGAATCTCGAATGTCACGCCATCGCTCGGCTTCCGCCCTGAACGAAACGAGGACTACGAGCATCTCGATATTTACCGCCTTTCGATCGAACCCGGCACCACCGTCACATTCATCGTGGAACTCGCCTCTGCGTCGGTGCCAAGGCTTTATCTGACCTCACCGGCAAACTTCGGGAAGCGGATGCGGGAGTCCGCCCTGTTTCGCGGCATTTTACTGGGCATCACGGGTATTATCGCGATCTTCCTGACGGCGATTTTCGCGGCCAACCACAAGCTCGTCTTTCCGGCCACGGCGCTCGTCGCCTGGGCGGCGCTTGCTTATTTCTGCGTCGATTTCGGCTTCTGGGATAATCTTTTTCAGCTCCCATCCGAGGACAACGGCACCTATCGAGCGGCCGGCGAGGCCTTCCTGGCGGCGAGCCTTGTCATCTTCCTTTACACTTTTCTGAACCTGAGGCTCTGGCATTCCTGGATCTCGCTCGCGTTTTTGACCTGGATAGCCGCGCAACTCGGCTTGATTGTCTTCGCCCTCATCGACGCGCAGCTTACGGCTGGGTTCGCAAGACTCTCCTTCGTCCCGATCGCGGTCGTCGGGAGCGCCGTGATCGGCTTTCTGGCTTTGCGCGGCCAGGAACGCGCCCTCGCGCTGGTGCCGTCCTGGATGCTCTTCATGGTCTGGCTGTTCGCGGCTGCCGTCACGATAACAGGCAAAGTCTCAGGCGATATTGTCGTGTCCTCGCTGTCGGCCGGTCTCGTGATCTTTCTGATGCTGATCGGCGTCACGGTCACGCAATACGCTTTTCAGGGCGGCGAGAGCGGAGGCACGGGCGAAGAGGCAGGCCAATTCAAGCTGCGCGTCATGGCTCTGGAGGCGTCCGGCGCAAGCGTTTGGGAATGGGATGCCCGCCGCAACGAAATCAACACCGGCTCCGAAGTGGAGCATGCGCTTGGATTCTCGCCGGGGACGCTTCGATGCGCCTCCGATAGCTGGCTCCAGCATCTCCATGCGTCCGACAGGGAGCGTATGCGGCTCACTCTGTGGACGTTGCGCGAACGCCAGGGCGGCGACATCAACCAGGACTTCCGCATGAAGCGGGTCGATGGCGGCTATCTCTGGTATGAGCTCCGCGCGGCTGTGACACAACAGCGGGCGACAAGAACACTGCGCGGCGTGGGCCTATTGCGAAACGTGAACGCCCAGAAACGCGCACAGGAGCGTCTTTTTCAGAATGCCATTCGCGATGGCCTGACAGGCTTGCCGAACAGGGAGCTTTTCCTGGACAGGCTGGAAACCGCGGTTGCCCGGGCGAAGAACGAACAGACCAAGCCCACCGTGTTCTTCATCGATTTGGACGCCATGAAGAACCAGAACCGCTCGCCGGACTTTTCCACAAATGACGGCGTGCTCCTGACGATCGCCCGGCGTCTTACCCGGCACATCTCTCCTCAA
>CAVRSS010000134.1:0-14301 GCA_963723755.1 uncultured Alphaproteobacteria bacterium
TAGGAAAGGATTTACTAGGGGTTGGAGTGATGAGAGGCGGACAAGAGCGCGATACCGGCGCTGGAGGCTTGGGCTTCATTGGGGGGCAGAGATGAAGTATCCAGCGCCGGGTCTGCGTAGCCACAGAATTTGCCCGAGCTCAAAGGCGGGGTTGGGGTGGAAGCGTGGCGGCTTCGTGAAATTCTGTCGCCGTCTGTCGTCACGAATCAAATCAATCGCCGGGTTCGAGAAGCAGATCGCCCCGCTGCCAGATCGCTAACGAATGGGGACCGCCACAAGTCATGACGCTCTTGCCAATGGCCGCCCGTGCGGGTCCGATAAATTAATTACATGATTACTTATCGTGTTCTACGAAACGAAACCAATTTTAACCGATTGTACATGATAAGATTGCTTAGAACGTGGTGTCGAGTAGCCGGCGCCATCGCACGGCGTGTTTGGGCCGGCACGCCAGGGCAGCGGTCGGCGCGCAGCCTCGGCCGTTCGCAGCTTCGGGTCTGACATAGACTTGGAGACGTACGGGGCCTTGTCCGTTGATATCGAAGCCGTCGACGCATCCGAATAATTCAGGCTCATGACCAGATCTTCGGGAAAAGGCCTGCTCGAACTCGTGTTCGTGTTTCCAGGAGACAAAAGCCACCCTCACTTGATTCGAAGCCAGCGCATCAGCCAAGGCGTCTGGTGTTGTCAGAAGCGTGCCCGTCCCATTCTGGAAAACAACGCTTATTTCATTGAGGCCGGCAAAGCCAGCAGGCTCTCTTCCGCAGCCATCGAGCATATGTGCCGCTGCCGAGGCCTTCGCGCTGATCCAGAGAGGTTCGAAGGCGGGAAGGGCGATGCGGTATCCGGCGCCGCAGAATAAAGCGCCGCTGAGAAGCATCCCGAACAGCGCCAGCGTCCGGTAGGACCGCCACGCCGCGATGACGGTTAGCGTGACAGCTGCGGTAACGATGGCAAATATAGCGGCGAGCAGGGTTAGCTGCGGCGCTTCCGTGAGCCAGGACATGCACAGGAGAAGGGCGATCTGAGTCGCTGCGACGAGGCCCCAGATGATGGCGCTGACGCGGTTTCGCGGCGGCTTTGCCGATCGCATCGTGAAAGCCGCGACCATCGCAATCGCGGGGTATAGAGGCAGCGCATAATGCGGAAGTTTGGTCGGAACCGCTTCCAGCATGAGCCAGAACGGGACAATCCACGCCAAAAGAAAAACAATGCGGCGAGAGCGTCGCATCTTCCAAAGCGCGCGGAAGGTGTCAGCCGTCACGAACAGGGCGGCTGGCCAGAACGTCCACAGGAAGGCAAGGATATAGAAGCCCGGCGGCCCCCAATGCTTTTCCTGAGGAGCTTGCAGCTTCCTGGCGAAATCCCGCGAGACCAACTCGGTGAAAAAGTCACCATTCGAAGCGATGCCGATTGCTATCAGCCAGGGAAGCGTGACGACGAGGAGCAAGGGGATGCCCCATCTCCAATGCAGGTTCTTGAGCCACGCGCGATGCGGGGTGGCGACGAGAACGGTAACCAAAGTCAGAGAGGCGAGGCTTGGCGCGACGGGTCCCTTGATGAGGATGCCGGCTCCAAGTCCGAGCCAGAACAACGCCGCCAGCCCTTGGGTTGCAGCTTTCGCCGGAGCTATGTAGAGACGAAACAGCGCGCCTTGCGAAAGCATGATGCTTGCCATCAACGCAGCATCCGCCTTTGCGATGCGCGCCTCGAATGAAAGCATGAGTGTCGTCGCGAAAAGCGCAGATGCAATCAAGGCGGGTTCTCGACCGAGGATTGCGCGGCCTACCCAGAAGGTTAGAAGAACCGCACCGAGCGCGCCAAGAAATGAGGGAATTCGATAGGCCCAGATGTCGTTGAGCGCGGCGCCCGCTCTTGTGGCGACGGTCACAGCCGCAGCCTGCAGCCAGTATATCCCCGCGGGCTTTTTGTAGCGCGGCTTGTCCTGAAGGCGGATGTCGATGGTGTCGCCGGTCTCGATCATCTGCTTCGAGGCTTGAGCGAACCGCGCCTCGTCGCGATCCGTGACCGGAAGCGTGGCTATGCCAGGAAGGAAGAGAGCGCAGCATAAGAGCGAAAGCGCGATCACCGCCGCGTAGGGCCGGAAGGCCAAGTGGTGCAAAAAAGCCGCCGATTTTGCATCGGCGGCCCAAAGCCGGGGAAATCGTCCTAGGGCACGCCGTTCATTAGCCAGGATCGCTTTCATGGCAACGGCTGTACCCGCCAATTCGGGCGACGCGCAACCTTTGGTAGAGGGCGCCTCCTATTCCGTTCCGTGCAAGGCTTGCCGCGTCAACTTTACACGGCTCCAACATAGGCCTGAAACTTGCGAAATTCTCCTCGAGCATCTCGCGCTCTTCAGACCATGTGTCGCGCAAGCCCGCAAGCGGGGGTGAGACGAAGAGCTCTCGCTGCCCGCCTCTCCCTAATCTCAAGCTGCAGGTCGAACGATGTCCTCGCGAGCAAGTTCCCAACGATCGGGCGAACGCCACAACCGCGAGCGCAGAAGCTCACGCTCGAAAATGAACTCCTTCGGCAGCCGATCGAAAAACTTGTCGAATTGCTGTTCATGAGCGTGCGCCTCGGCAGTGCCTGCCAAGCGCCCCACGGACATCAACTCGTAGAACACGTCGGGCGGAAGATCGAGGCCTTTCCACTCAATGTCTTCGTGCCGTGGCATCCAGCCAATCGGGCTCTCGACCCCGTAGCCGCGACCGTGCACCCGGTCGACGATCCACTTCAGAACGCGCATATTCTGGCCGAAGCCAGGCCACATGAATTTGCCGTTCTCGTCCTTGCGGAACCAGTTGATCCGGAAAATCCTTGGTGGATTCGGCACACGGCGCCCGACATTCAGCCAATGGCCGAAATAGTCAGCCATGTTGTAGCCGCAGAACGGCAGCATCGCCATCGGGTCGCGCCGCATGTCCGCCTGGCCGATCGCGGCCGCAGTGGCTTCCGATCCCATTGTTGCTGCAAGGTAGACACCGTGGCTCCAGTTGAACGCCTGGAATACGAGCGGCAAGTCCTTGCTCATCCGGCCGCCGAATACAAAGGCGGCGATCGGAACCCCTTCCGGCTTCTCCCAATCAGGATCGATTGATGGACATTGGTTGGCTGGCGCCGTGAAGCGCGCGTTCGGATGCGCAGCGGGGTGGCCGCAGCCGCGTGTCCAGTCTTCACCCTTCCAGTCGATGAGATGCGCTGGCGTCTCTCCGGTCATCCCCTCCCACCAGATATCGCCATCATCGGTGAGTGCGCAGTTCGTGAAGATGGTGTTCTCGCTGATGGTCGCCATCGCGTTCGGGTTCGATTGCGTATTCGTGCCCGGTGCGACACCGAAGAATCCCGCTTCCGGATTAATGGCCCGCAAGGAACCGTCCGGCGCCTTCTTGATCCAGGCGATGTCGTCCCCGACAGTGTAGACCTTCCAGCCCTCGAAGCCCTTCGGCGGCACCAGCATGGCGAGATTGGTTTTGCCGCAGGCGCTCGGGAACGCGGCGCCGAGATAGGTTTTCTCGCCGTCCGGAGATTGGATGGCCGCAATCAGCATGTGCTCGGCAAGCCAGCCTTCGTCGCGCGCCATCACAGAAGCGATGCGCAGCGCCAGACATTTCTTGCCCAGGAGCGCATTTCCACCGTAGCCAGAGCCATACGACCAAATCTCGTACGTCTCCGGGAAGTGAACGATGTATTTGCGGCTGATGTCGCCTTCGCACGGCCACGGCACGTCTTTCTGTCCGGGCTTGAGCGGCGCGCCGATCGAGTGCATGCACGGAATGAAGGAGCCGTCCGGGCCTAGCGCGTCCAGCACGGCCTTACCCATGCGCGTCATAATTCGCATGTTGGCGACGACATAGGGGCTGTCTGTGATCTGTATGCCGATTTTTGCGATTGGCGATCCGATCGGCCCCATGCTGAACGGAAGGACGTATAGTGTGCGTCCGGTCATGCAGCCGTCGAACAGGCCGTTGAGCGTCGCCCGCATCTCGGCCGGCGCGGCCCAATTGTTGGTGGGACCGGCGTCGTTTTTGTTCACGGAGCATATGAACGTCCGATCCTCGACCCGGCCAACATCGGAAGGATGCGAGCGAGCGAGATAAGAGTTCGGACGTTTCTCCGGATTGAGGCGGATGAAGGTTCCGGTATCCACCATCATCTGGCAAAGCTGATCGTATTCCTGCTGGGTTCCGTCGGCCCACACGACCTGGTCGGGTTTGCACAGTGCCGTCATTTCCTCAACCCAGGCGCGTAGCTTGGCATTGGTGGTCGGGCTGGTCATGAGTTTTCCCTCCATTCGGGCATGCCGCTCAGATGTCCTCCGATCAGCCTTCCACGTGTGGGCCGGTCAGAGGTTATTCGTTTCAGCTTGAACTACAACGTTGCTTTATAAGCAAGATGTTATTGTCAATATATTCGGACTCGCGACAATAGGAAATGAGTGCTAGGTGCAAAGGTCAAGGGGAAGACGGAACGAACGAGTATGATCTCCTCCCTGACCGCTATTCAGCATCATGCCATTCTGCATCGCCCATTGGCGGGGGGGGCCAACTAAGATTGGAAAAGATTTTGCGTTGGGCAATCCCGGAAACCTTGCTCAGAAGGAAAGGCGGCCTTCCCAACCCCAGTTCCGGAAAGTCTAGCCTAACGGAGCCTTAATTGGAAATTGACCTTTGAGACGCAATTCAGCCATGATCTGCGTGCGCTGCTTGCGCCTTACGGATTTTTCCGGCCAGAGGTATTTCGGCAACAGAAACGCCTCGTTGAACCAGAAACAACCTTGGATTACTGATGCCTACAATCGCTCTTGTCGATGACGACCGGAACATTTTGACATCCCTTCGGATGCTTCTCGAGGCTGAAGGGTATAAAATCATGGCCTATACGGATGGCGTTTCCGCTTTTGACGGGATCATGAGCGATCCGCCGGATCTCGCGATCCTCGACATCAAAATGCCTCGCATGGACGGGATGGAGCTGCTCAGGCGGCTGCGGCAAAAAAGCGAAATGCCGGTGATCTTTCTGACCTCGAAGGATGAGGAGATCGACGAGTTGTTCGGCCTCAAGATGGGGGCCGACGATTTCATCCGTAAACCGTTTTCTCAAAGGCTGGTCGTTGAGCGTGTGCGAGCAATTCTACGCCGCAGCCAACCGCGTGATGCATCAGCCGCCGTCGTGGAGGATTCCTCCAAGATCATCGAGCGCGGAAAGCTCAAGCTTGATCCGGAGCGTCACACTTGCATCTGGGACGGCAGGCAAGTGACCCTGACGGTGACCGAGTTTCTCATTTTGCAGGCGCTGGCGGCGCGGCCCGGCGTCGTAAAGAGCCGCGATGCGCTCATGGACGCAGCCTATGACGATCAGGTTTATGTGGACGACCGCACGATCGACAGCCACATCAAGAGGCTGCGCAAGAAATTCAAGGTCGTCGACAACAACTTCGATGTGATAGAAACCTTGTACGGCGTTGGGTACCGCTTCAAGGAATAAGGCTCAAATGTTGGGGGTCTTCTAAGAAGGTGAAATAATTTCCATTGCCTGAGCCTTCGTTCGGACTCGAGTTATCCAATGGCCATTGATATGTCCCGATGGTGGGAAGCGGTTGGGTTGCGCCGCCCGAGCCGAGCAATACGATTGCGCCTCCTTCGTGCCGCCCGGCATTTTTTTGATCGTTATCGCTTCAACAGCATCACCCGCAGAATCATTGTCATCAATGTTATTGGCGTTGGGGTTCTCGTAAGCGGCATCTTCTATCTCAATCAATACCGCTACAAATTCATGGGGAACCGCGTGGAGACGCTCACCACGCAGGCCCAGATCATCGCAATCGCGATCGCTCAGACGAGCAAGACCAATGTTGATGCAGCCGCCGAAAACGGCAAAGCCGCCGACGAAAATAGGATTGTGGTGCCTTCGGGCTTATCCAATCCAGAACTGTCCTTCCGGGTGGATCCGGAGGTTGTCTCGCCCATTCTGCGCGACCTGATCGCACCCACGAAAACGCGAGCGCGTGTGTTCGACACGGATGGAACGCTTATCTCGGACAGCCGCCAGCTCTACCGTGGAAATGGTGGCCGCGTGGAGGGAAATGCGGAGATCGACACAAATTTTTTCACAGACTTTTGGGCCTATATCAAAACGGCGTTCTGGACGCCGGACCTTCCCCTCTACAAAGACCTTGGCCCCGAGGGCAAGGCCTATGAGGAGGTTCGTGTCGCTCTCGCCGGCAGCGTCGCGCCGCTCATCCGCGTGACCGAAACAGGGGAAACGGTGATTTCCATCGCTGTCCCAATTCAGCGTGAGAGGTCGGCGCTCGGCGCTCTCCTGCTGACGGCGCAGGGCAGCGACATCGATGAAATGATCGCGCAGGATCGATTTCAAATCGTCGAAGTCGCAGGCTTGGTCGCCTTTGTGACGGCCATTCTTTCTCTACTTCTCGCGGGCACCATTGCCGAGCCCATGCGCCAACTCGCCATTGCAGCGGAGCGCGTGCGAAAGAACATCAAGAACCGGGAGCAAATCCCTGATTTCAGCGACCGGCCGGATGAGATCGGTCATTTGTCCCGCGCCTTCCGCGATATGACAAATGCACTCTATTCCCGTCTCGACGCCATCGAAAGCTTTGCTGCCGACGTGTCCCACGAACTCAAGAATCCGCTGACATCGCTTCGTAGCGCGGCCAGTCTGTTGCCCATGATCAAGACGGATGAGGATCGAAAGAAGCTTGTCGACATCATCAATCATGACGTGCGGCGTTTGGATCGCCTCATCACCGATATTGCCGATGCTTCGAGACTCGACGCGGAACTCGTGCGCGAGACGGCTAGGCCTGTGAACTTGGCGAACCTTCTTCGCACCCTTTGTGAAGTCATGCGGGAGAGCCGCCGCGGCAGCGGCACCAATTTTGTTTTGAACGTGGAAAGCTGCAAGACAACGAAGAATTTTGCGCAGAACCGGGACTACATCGTCAACGGACATGACAGCCGGCTCAGCCAGGTGATCGCGAATCTCCTCGAAAATGCCATGTCGTTCTCGCCCAAGAACGGAAGCATCTACGTCACCGCGAGGCGCCTGCCGAATGAGAACGAGATCGAGATTTGCATTGAGGATGAGGGGCCCGGCATCCGCGATGAGAATCTGAAGAAGATTTTCGACCGCTTCTACACAGACCGCCCCGGAGCCTTTGGCCAGAACTCCGGTCTCGGCCTTAACATCTCGCAGCAGATCGTCAAGGCACATGGCGGGAGCATCTGGGCAGAGAACAGGGCCTCTCCCAAGCCGATAAGCTTCACTCCGGAAAGGGGCCCGGCGCGCGTCGAAGTGTCGATGCCCGTTCCGAAAGGCGAACAGACGTTTGCATGCGGTGCGAAAGAGCGGCATTCTTGGGGCGCCCGTTTCGTGATCCGCCTCCCCGCATGCTCTGCGAAGTGATAGGGGCGAACGCCCATGAAAAGACAGACCGTGCATGGAACCTGCGTCGCGCTTGGCGATGCAGCCGCTCTCCTCAGAGGATCGAGCGGATCGGGCAAGTCCGACCTGGCGCTGCGTTTTCTGTACCTTCCATCCGATCGTCTCGGCGCGGAGCCCTCACTCGTGGCTGACGATCAGGTCATTCTACGGCGGGATGGTGATCGTATTCTCGCGTCATGCCCGCCGCCTCTGCATGGGAAGATCGAAGTACGGGGTTGTGGTATCGCCCACCTCAAAGCGGCCGCGGCGCAGGCTACCCTGAAGCTTATCGTCGATCTCGATTGGACCGGCGACCGACCACGTTTTCCCGAAACGACCGAGTGGGAAACTGTGCTGGATATCCCTGTCCGCCGCCTTATCCTCGACCCGTTCGAGCCTTCTGCACCGATCAAGCTGGCTTTGGCGATCCAAGATTGCTTTGATGACCCGGTGGATTAACAGCCTCTTATCATCACGGCGACTATATTGCGCTTGAACGTTGAAGGGTTGGGCCTCAGAATAATGCTATTGAGATGAAGACCCACAGCTGCCAGTCACCCGGAAAGACGATGATCGGCCTCATCATTGTAACTCATGGCAACCTGGCAAGAGAATTTGTCGCAGCCCTCGAACACGTCGTCGGGCCCCAACAGCAAATTGCCGCCATCTCGATCGCGCCGAACGACGACATGGAAGAGCGCCGCGACGCGATTATCGCGGCGGTGAAGAAGGTCGAGAGCGGAGACGGCGTTATTATTCTGACAGATATGTTTGGCGGGACGCCTTCAAATCTGGCAATATCTGTCATGGATAGCGGGTCAGTGGAGGTTATCGCGGGCGTTAATCTCCCAATGCTCGTCAAACTGGCTCGCGTCCGCGAGGAGGTTGCGTTGGCCGACGCTTTGAAGCAAGCGCAGGACGCGGGCCGGAAATACATCCACGTTGCGAGCTTGGTTTTGAGCGCGAATTAACAAGAATGGTGCCGGCCTATCGATGTCCCCTCGACCAAGCCTCCCAAGTCGCAGACGGCCGACTATCGCAGCGGCCGACGGAATCTATCAATGCCTTGCCGAGGTGACGATCATCAACAAACGCGGACTGCATGCGCGAGCTTCCGCAGCCTTCGTAAAAATGGCTGAGCAATTCGATGCCGAGGTTTCCGTAACGAAAGATGATCAGACGGTGCCCGGCAATTCTATCATGGGTCTTCTCATGCTCGGCGCGAGCCCCGGAACTACGATCTCGATTGAGACCGAGGGGCCGGAAGCCGAAGAAGCCCTCGAAGCGCTTACCGCGCTCGTTGAAGCGCGCTTCAACGAAAGCGAGTGATCCGCTTTACGGTCTTGCTTCCTTGTAGTGATCCTGGCAGCGGGGCAGCAGGTTTCTTTCATTCTTGGCGAGACATTCCTTCAAGTCGCGAATCCTCTTCGCGGGGATGTCTTTGCAATATTGCTGCCATATCAAAACCACAGATCTCCTTAATTTTATAAACCGTCCCGCCTTGAGCGTTGGCCCCCGAAATAAGAACAAAGCTGAGCGCCAGCGCAACAAGGGTCCTCATGGGATCTCCCAATAGATGAAGGCGAAGATGCCTGCGTAGAGCCTATGAGCGGTATAGCCCAGCGTTGGGCGAAAGTTGGACAGCCGCGTCGCTGGAGCCTCGCTAATTCTCCTTGCTTCCCTTATCCTGATCGCCTTGATTTGAGTGTCCCTCATGCACCTCGCTCTGAGCTTTCGCGAGCGCGCTCTGCACCTCGCTCATGGTGGCGGGCATGACCTCGGACATGTAAGTCCCCATCTTGGCCATCGCCGATTTACCGACGTTCGACCCGTAAAAATCCGCAAGCGCCTTGAGTTCGTCGGCAGTGAAGGTCTTGACCATCGCCGCCTTTATGGCCGCCGTGACGCGCCCAAGATCGAGATGCTTCGTCATCAGCGCCTTGAACGGATCCCGCTGCTCTTCGGGCAAGGTTTCGGCCATCTTCGCCGACATGTCGGTGATCATCGACTGCGGCGGCACGGCCTCAAGATAGCGGTCCGCCTCTAGCGCGCGGTTTGGCGGCGTGTCTTCGAGCGCGAGGGCGGGAAGAGAGAAGGGAAGGAGCAGGAAAAGCAACAGGAGCCGGGCTGCGATCGCAGACATGGAAGGTCCTCCTTGTGATGGTGAGCGTTGACCCTATCAACCCGCCTTTAATTGGAATCGATTAAAAGCGGAAAAGTTTTTTGAGCGCGGGGGAACTGGAAGCGCGATATGATACAGCGGCGGATCCGGTTTCCAAGAGCCATTTTCATGCAATCTGGCTTTTGTCTTCGGGATATACTATCACCGAAGTGGCTGCGATCCTTTCGTTTTCAGCGCGGTGGGTTCGACTGCTCCGCAAGCGCTACAACGAGCAGGGACCGGATAGCCTGGGCGACCGGCGGCAGAACAATGGCTCAGCGTCCGCGATCCTTACGCTGAGGGAACGGCTTAAGAGGCCGCCCGATGACGGCGGCCTGTGGACGGGGCCGAAAGTGGCGCGCGGGCTCGCCAGCTTGGGACGCGCTGATCGCCATCGAGTATTCCATCCAGAAACCAAGGCCGCGCCATCCCGATGCAGCGGGCGAAGAGGATCGCGAGACGTTAAAAAAACTGCAGGACGCCGCCGCTGAAGAAAAACAACAGCATCCAGACGCTGCCATCGAGATCTGGGCAATGGATGAGCACTCGGCTTAAAGCCCATCCTGCACCAGCGACCGGCGCCACGGTGTGGAACGTTTCGAACGCGGTTTGCAAGGAGTTGTTCGAGGGCATTCTTTTGGACTTCGCCAAAGCGGCGGGCGCTGGCGCAAACAAGCGGATTGTCCTTCAGCTCGATGGCGCCGGATGGCATGGGCCAGAAAACCTGACTGTACCGGATGGCGTCCGGCTCGTGTTCAGCCTTCGCATAGCCCCGAGCTGCAACCTGCGGAACACTCGGCACGGAATGCGCGCCGACGAACATTGTCAAAGTGCCGGCGTCCGCCGCGCCGCCGCAATCGCGGCCTGTCCAAGCGAAATCGCGCCATCACCAGCGGGGAAAAGGGAAGGGCTCAGCACCTCGATACCGTTCGTGGCAAGCGCCTCGACCGTAGCCTCGAGCAATAGCTTGTTCTGGAACACGCCGCCGCAGAGCACGATGGTCTTGCTGCCATATTTCTGAGCAAGCGACGTGGCTGTTTCGGCCAAGGTCTCCGCGAGCCCCAGGTGAAATCGAGCAGCGATCAGCGGGGCGTGGATGCCCGCCGCAAGATCCTCCAGGATGCTGCACCAGAGTGGAGTCCAATCGAGCCTGGCAGGATTGCCCTCGGCCAGCGTCCCTCGATAGAATTCGACTGCGCAGGTCATGGCAGGAGCGGCCAGCGCCTCAAGCTCGATCGCCGCCTGTCCCTCATAGGAAGCCGCATCGAAGCAGATACCGAGCATGGCGGCGACAGCATCGAAGAGCCGCCCCGCCGAGGACGACGGAGGCGTGTTCAACCCGCGCTCCATCATCTGCAGCGCTGCAGCGACTGCCTTTTGTTTCAACCGTTGGATAACCTCAACGTCGGAATAGAGTGTCTGGACGCGGTCCCAGCCGAGAGATGTGTGGAGATGGGCCAACGCATTGCGCCATGGCTCCCGCATGGCCTTCGCGCCGCCGATGAGCGGAACGGGTGCGAAGGCCGCAACGCGGCGGCTGGATCGATAGTCCGCGAGCAGGAACTCGCCGCCCCAGAGTTCGCCTTCTCGCCGAGCCCAAGCCCGTCGAGCGCGACGCCGATCACCGGCCCGGTTGCGAGCGGCAGGCCATACTCGGCGAGGACGGCGGCGACATGGGCGTGGTGATGGTGGACGGTTTCGACCGGAAGGGCAGCGTCTCGCGCAATCGACTGTCCCCATTGCGTGGAATGATAGTCGGGGTGCGCATCCACCGCGATCACCTCCGGCTCGAAGTGGAAGATCTCCCGATAGAGCTTCAGATTGGCCCGGTAATCGGCATGGGTCGCGGCTTCTTCCAGGTCGCCCATATGCTGCGAGACGATGGCGCGGCCCTTGCCGAGCAGGCAAAAGGTGGATTTCAGCTCCGCGCCCATGGCCAGGATGCGGGGCGCTCGGTCGAAGCCTTGCGGCAAAGGCAGCGGCGAGGGTGCATATCCACGCGCGCGGCGCATCACCCTCGGCTTCCCCGCCATGACACGCGCGACACTGTCGTCGAGCCGGTTCACGATGTCCCGGTCGTGCATCAGAAAGGCGTCGGCAATGTCGGCCAGTCTCGCGCGGGCGTCGTCATTGCCGATGCATTGCGGCTCGTCGCTCCTGTTGCCCGATGTCATGACCAGCGGATAGTCGACATCCTCAAAGAGCAGGTGATGAAGCGGCGTGTAGGGCAGCATGAAGCCGAGCGTCGATTGGGCGGGCGCGATGCCAGGCGCAAGCTTGCGCCGTTCTCTTGTTGGTCCAGCAAAACAATCGGCGCCGCAGGTTGCTCAAGAAGAGCGCGTTCCGTGTCCGATAGCTCGGCGCACTCCTCGATCATGGACACGTCGCGGGCCATCAGCGCGAACGGCTTATCGGTGCGATGTTTCCGCTCCCGCAACCGCGCCACGGCTTGCCGCGTTCCGTGCGTCGCAAGCCAGATGGAAGCCGCCGATGCCCTTGATCGCGACGATCGCGCCGGACTCGATCAGTGCGGCAGCGGTCTGGATGGCATCGCAATGCGGCTGGACTGGCTTGGGCCGCCCGTTGGCTTCCTCCAGCCAGACTTTCGGGCCGCAAACCGGGCAGGCGTTTGGCTGGGCGTGGAAGCGGCGGTTCGAGGGATTGCGATATTCGGCAAGGCACGCGGGGCACATCTCGAACGCCGCCATGCTCGTCGAGGCGCGGTCGTATGGGATTGCCCGAAGAATAGAAAGCCTCGGCCCGCAATGCGTGCAGTTCGTGAACGGATAGCGATAGCGCCGGTTCGACGGGTCGCGGATATCGGCCACGCATTCGGAGCAGGTGGCGGCGTCGGGAACGACGCCGGTCGTGACGGCGCCACCCCGGCTTGCCACGATGCGGAAATCCGGTGGCGCTTTGCCGCCCAAAGGCGCCGTTTCGATCAGGTCGATCCGGGCGAGGGGAGGGGCCTCGGACGCGAGCGCGACTTCGAACTCGACGATGACCGCAGGATGCCCGAAAGCGCGAATGAGCACGCCCTCGCTGTCGTTCCTGACGTCGCCAGTCAGGCCGAAGCGTTTCGCGAGACGCCACACCGTGGGCCGGAAGCCTACGCCCTGCACGAGGCCGCGCACCCGGATGGATACTCCCTTGACCTGGTTTATTGCGTCCAACCACACCCTCCTAATGCGCCGTGCGATCAATCGGGCGCGGGGCATCCCGATGATCGTCGCCCCGGAATGCGCCTGCCGCATATCCGGGGCCGTTCCCAAATCGAAGCGTTTCTTGCGATCCGGATACGACGCAAGCGTCGTTCCGGGATGACAAGACTGCGCACTCTCTAATGCGCCTTGCAAACCATGCGCGGAACGAAGGATCGTACACTATGCTGGACTGCTATGGGCGTCGTCTCACCTTTTTGTACCGGAGCGCAAACAAGGGCTTGCCAATTCAGTCGTCATGGCCGGGCCGTGACCCACGGGCTGTCCAGTTATAACTTGAAATAACCTGGGTTTTTCTGGATGGCCGAGTCAGGCCCGGCCACGACAGGTGAGCGAGCAAGCGCCGGGCTTGTCGAGGGCGAGAAATTCCAGGGCGGAATCTTACTCATCGGTACAAATTATGAGGCGCGTTTCTTCTTGGCAGGTTCGACGGGCAGCGCCTCGATCTTCTCAAGCCCGTACCGCTCAAGCTTCGCCCGAAGCCCGACGCGGGACAGGCCAAGCTCTTTCGCGGCTCTGCTCTTGTTCCACCGGTTCCGGATGAGGCTTTCACGCAAGATGACCGCCTCGAGAATTTCAATACGCTCCTTGAGCGTGCCTTCCAGAGCCAGCGCGAGTTCTTTTTCGGGCGCGTCGTCCGGCAGAGGCGAGGCGTGCAAGACGCGGCGAGATAGATACTCGGCCCCGATCATGTCGTCCGATGGACCCATAACCAGGAGTTGCTGGATCTCGTTCTGAGTTCCCGCACGTTCCCTGGCCAGTGATAAGTTTTCAGGCACTTCATGGCCTCGCGCGCAAGTCCCTTGACGGCTTTTCCGAACTGTTTCTGCGCCTTCTCCAGCAGTGCAAGCGCGATGACGGGAATGTCCATCCGACGCTCGCGCAGAGGAGGGATATGGATCGAGACGGTCGCGAGGCGATAATAAAGGTCTTCGCGGAAGCGCCCGGCCTGCACCTCCACCTCGAGGTCGCGGTTGGTGGCGGCGATGACGCGGACATTGACGTTTCGAGTTTGGCGTCCGCCAACGGGGCGGAATTCGCCATCCTGCAGGACCCTCAAGAGCTTGGCCTGGAAGGCCGGCGAAATCTCCCCGATCTCGTCGAGAAAAACGGTGCCGCCATCGGCGCGCTGGAACAGCCCGACATGATCCTCGACCGCGCCGGTGAACGCTCCGCGCTTGTGGCCGAACAACTCGCTTTCGAGAAGCTCGTCGGGTAGCGCCGCGCAGTTCTCCACGACGAAAGGCTTGTTCCACCGAAGGCTGTTGCAATGCAGGGCGCGAGCGATCAGTTCCTTGCCGGTTCCGGACTTGGCCAAGATCAGGACCGAGATGTCATAGGGCGCGACCCGCCGCATGCGGGCGCAGACTTCATTCATCGGGCTTGCTGCGTCGAGGACGATACCGTCGTCGCCATGATTTGGCTCGCGCAATCCCTGCCGGCGGCCAGCCACGACCTTCTCGGGCCGGC
>CAVRSS010000135.1:0-41727 GCA_963723755.1 uncultured Alphaproteobacteria bacterium
CCTGCAGGGCGACTGGAACTATATTGAGAGCGAGATCAAGGCAATGCAGGACGCCTGCCTCGGAAACAACGCAATAGTAAAAGTAATTTTTGAAACGGATTACATAACACGCGACGAGGACAAAATAAAGCTCTGCGAAATTTGCAGCAAGCATAAAGCCGCATTTGTAAAGACATCTACAAGGATACGGCTTTGTCAAAGGGAGCGACGGTAAATATTCATACGAAGGCGCGACCGAGTAAACGTAAAGCTCATGCGTAAATATTGCGCTCCTGAAATACAAATTAAAGCCGCCGGTGGAAATCGGAATTCGAACGGGTCCTGAAATGCGCGAGTTTGAAGTTACACGTATCGGCGCTACTGAAACGCAGAAATTGCTAAAAGAAGAAAAAGACGATTCAAATTAAAAGCATTTTAAGAGAAAGGGCAGATTGGATAAAACGAGAAGTATTTAGAAGAATATGTTTTGGCATTTAAAAACAAAACTTTTAGAAAAATCGGAATATTTCAGGGACTGTCGTTTGAGCTGGATAAATACTTAGATATTGTCCTCAACCCGAAGAACCATACGTTCATCAGAAGAAAAGATGCAGAATCCAATCCTGCCTATAAGCAGTTGATTCCTTATGCTCTTTTACAATGCGGAGGAAGCATTTTTGTGTCTCGCCGCGGCAAACTTCTTGCAGAGAAAAGGCTTCTTGGCAGTTATTCGTTGGGCATAGGCGGGCATATTTCTGTCACTGATCCGGGTTTGTTTGGTTCATCGTATGATGACGGTTTGAAAAGGGAAATTAACGAAGAGGTTACTATCGAGTCTCCTTATACGCAGCATGTTGTTGCTTTGCTGAAGAGATTCCACGATGTCGGAAAAGTTCACTTCGGAGTTGTGCATATTCTTACGCTGGATAAGCCTTTAGTCAAACCGAAAGAAAAATCGATTAATGAAACGAAATTCCTTAATATCAGTGAACTCCAAAAAGATACTGAGAAATTTGAGAACTGGTCGAAGATTTGCATTGAGAATATACAGAGGCTAATGCAACTATTAACGAGTTATTATATTATTATAAAAAACACCATTGATTCGAAAACGGTTTGCTCTCATCGGCACATTTCTTGGAATCTTCGTTGCAGTCATCGGGGCGTATCAGATGATTGGTAAAATCAGAACTGTGGATATTATTACTTTATTTTTTGGTGGATTCGGAACAGGCGTCGGCATGGTAAAAATGATATTGGACTACCGAGGGAAAACAGATACTCATTCGACTTCGCACTGATTTAAAACAACATTTTTTCCACATACCGTGCAATTGCCGGCGAGGCAGTTAATCCCGGTGATTCAATTCCAATCAGGTTCACAAATCCAGACAGGCAGCGTGCGATTCATGAACAATGACAAAGTAGCGTGCAGGTTTTCCTTTTCTTTAAGTTTCGGACGGATACCGCTTATATCCGGCACGATATGTTCATCCGTGATGTCCGGCAAAATACGGCGAATCGATTCGGCAAATCCATGCCGCTTGTTTTCCGCTACTGTATAATCGAGCGTGCGGCCCTCAAGATATTCTACATCGGTGCAAAACTCAGCCTTCCACCCAGATCCAACAGCGCATGCGTCCAAGCCCTTCGTTCACCGGCACGGGATACACCAACCGCGATAACAACTTTGCTCATGAGTTGTAAGGGCTACGGCGGGCACCCGGTTCCTTGCCACACGCCGAGAGCGGCGTCAGGACTCCCAGAACGAGAAAGACATAACGGACGATCCGGCTGGCACAACGGTGAGGCATGGACGCATCCTTTACAACGAGCCAGAGGGCGGGCAGGAAACCACTTGGAAAGTAATACGAAACGCGAGAAGTCGCGATGTCTTTTGCTTATGGCCGTCGGTGGCGGCCCGGAGGGCTCCTACCCCTAATTTTAGCCCCAAAATTCCCCCCCCCCCGGGCCTAATCTATAAGAGGATTGACGCGGCGCTGACAGGCGCCTTCTTGATGGCCACCGTTCTGCGGCGGCGAATGGATTTTCGGACAATACGCAGGCGGGCTTTTGGTCGTAAGCGGAGATGGCGTCAGATCTCCGCTCTCGACGTCGGAAGAGCTATGCTCAAGGCGTCTACGAGTTGGCCACGGGTATACGGTTTGGGGAGCTGGGCAACTACACCGCTGGGGCCTTCCCTGTCGCCGCCGCTGTCTCCTTCATCATATCCCGAACAAAGGATGACCTTGATCTCGGGTATGTTCACTGACACCCAGCTTGCTACTTCGTAGCCCGTCACGCCGCCGGGCATGACGATGTCGCTCAAGATAGCTTGTATAGGTGCGCCAGACTTGAGCCGCTCTATAGCCTCCGCGCCATTTCTGGCTGCCTCAACGGCGTAACCGAGTGCTTCCACGCGCTTGAGCGTAACCTCGCGAACCTGATCGTCGTCCTCGACAACGAGTACAAGCTCGCCATGGCCAAGGCGGTTAACTCTATCCTTGATGGCAGGCATTCGCGCATTTTCGATCGAACGAGGCAAGTAAAGACTGGCAATACAGCCGTCGCCAGGAGTGCTCGCAATCGTCGCAAATCCGCCGGTCTGCTTAGCATAGTACGCCACGCTCGTCAGTCCGAGTCCGGTTCCGCCGGCACCCTTGGTGGTGAAGAATGGCTCCATCGCCTTCCCGAGAACTTCTGGCGGCATACCGGCGCCATTGTCGGTAATCGCCAGCCTCACATATTCTCCTGGCTTTGCATCGGGGCTTAGTTTTGTCGCCGCGAATGTTTCAAGCGTCACATTAGATGTCATGATCGCGATTTTGCCCCCCTCCGGCATCGCGTCGCGGGCATTTGCAGCAATGTTCAAGATGGCGCTGTCGATTTCGCCCGGGTCGGCCAACGTCGTCCAGAGGTCAGAAGCAAGATCGACACTGATTGCAATCTGCTCGGCGAGCGTGCTCTTAAGTAGCTTTACGGTTTCCTCAACACGATGGTTAAGAGTGACAAGCTCGGGCTTAACGCTACGCTTTTTCACTAAAGAGAGGAGCCTGCGGTTCAAACTGCTCCCTTTCTCAGCCGCGTCGAGAGCCCTTCTGATAAGATCACGCGTTTCCTGGTCAGCGGTGCGATCCTCGACGAATTCGAGGTTCCCCGCGATAACAGCTAGGAGATTATTGTAATTATGAGCGACACCGCCTGCGAGTTGTCCTACGGCTTCCAGCCGCCTTGCGTTGGCAAGCGCCTCTTCATTGCGTTTGCGCTCGGTAATGTCGTGAAGGATGACGGTTAGAAAGCGACGCCCTTCGCCATCACGCCATTCTGTAAGGGCGACATGGAGTGGAACCGGCTCTCCGTTTTTGTGCAGCGCTTCCATATCTTTGACGAGGCTGCAGCCGCGGAATTCCGCGAGATAGCGATCGTGCGCCGCTCTCACGCGTGGCGGCATCAAGATGTTTATATGCCGCCCAACGAGTTCCTCACGCCGCGATGCCTCCAACTCAAGCACCCGCTTGCTCGTTTGGAGCAGCCTTTCCGCCATCCAAGACATAAAGATGTTAGCGGAGATGAACAAAGCCATGGCGATCAGATTGGCCGGTTTACCTATTGTGAAGGAGTAAACAGGCTCCATCCAGAAGTAACTGACACCGGTGGCTGAAAGCAGGGTCGCAAATACGCCACCGCGAAATCCGCCATAGAGTGCCGCTAGCATTACGGCGGGGAAGAAGGTTATGAAGGGAAGTCCTGCCCCGAGGGATTGAAGAAACGCTCGCCGAAAAAGGTCTCCCGCGACCACCAAGGCAAAAGCGACGACGTAGGGCTTTGCCTTCCCGCCTGTCCCGCTTCGTCTCTCACTGACGATAAGGTTCAAGGTTCGATTGAGCATCCCAATCCTCCGAGATTTACTGCAGAGAGCCCGGCCCACGGCAGGCGCTTGAGTTCGCAATGCCAATCTGTAGCGCATGCAATCACTTTGCGTCTCGTCCCGAAACGGCCAGCGGTCATGTAAGGCTGCGATTTGCATCATAGCCCTTGCCTCTCCGAGCAGAATAATGACCAAATACAATCATGGCTAGGCGTGAGACTAACGCCCAATCTCAATAGGGGCCTATTAGCTTGCGATAACCTTTCAGAGTTGAACCCCGGCGTGTCAGTTGGCGTTTAATCTTGAACACCGGACCGGCGATCCCGAAAATCCGAGGCTCGCTCGAAGAGACTTTCCTGCCGACGGCCTAAATGACCGTTCGCGGCCTAATCTAGAGATTGTTTCAGGGGAGGTTTCCGCGCATCGCTTGCGAAGGAAACCGTTGCAACGGTCCTCTTCATTCGTTGGCGAACCTGCAACAGGCCGTGCTTGGGAGGATTTGCTTCGCAGTGGCGCGAAATGCTGAAGAATTCCGGCTGAACACGCAAGGAAGAAGCCGATCCGAAGGATGAAGAAAGATGCCGTCTTGCGTAATGTGCATACAATACGCGTTCTGGCCTCAAAGCGCGGCTCGCGAAACCTCCGGCGAAGCGGCCGATCTGCCAGACCGGACTTCAGGGCTTCGCATGAACGGCAAGCCACACCGTCGGCGGATCGGCGCTCGTCCATTCGACGCGGTGGCGCGCATGGGCTTGTATGAAGACATGATCGCCGGGGCCGAGTTCGCGATCCCCAGGCTCGCTTTCAAAATGCAAGCGAGCCGCGCCCGCGAGCACCGTCACCCATTCGTCCCAGGGCTGGTCATACCAGAAGCCCGGCGGACTGGCCTGCCCGGTCGAGACGATCCGCTCGATCCTCACTCCAGGCAGGGCAAGGATCTCCGTGATGACCTCTTCCGATCCATCCGCCGTCGCCGCTCCGGCTAAAAGGTTGGTGGCTTGAGCCATCGCCTCCGCAGCATCCGCCCTTAGTCTTCTCGAACCGTCGTGTGGCTGAGGATGATGAAATCCATCGGATATCGCCCCTCGCCGCTCATTTCCACATCGGATATGATCAGCGTCGCCCCCGCCCAAGCGCGCTCACCGATGCGCTGGAGAGCCTCTGGCGGGAGTTCAATGCGATCGAGCGCCGCCGACGCCGTCTCAGGGAACGACTTCATGGAAGGCGCCTCCTCTTCCGGCTCAATCCTATGCCCTCTGCGGCTGGAATGGCGGTGGCGCTTGATCTCAACAGCGGCCGGAGGCGTAAGGCCGGCCCAATGCAGTGAGGCGCCATCATCACCGGCACGAGTGGCGATGAACAAATGGGTTCCGAGCGGGCGCTCCGGGTCGCGGATGGTAATGGGCATGTCGAACAGATGCTGGGTCGCCTGCCGGACGTAAAGATGCCTGGTCTTGCGGCTGATGAAAATCGAGATCGGCTCCGCGCGGATGGTTGCGTCCATTGCGCTTTCGGCTGCCGCCGACGCCTGTTCGTCAGCCTCTCGAACCGCGTTCTGAGCCGAAGACAGATCCTGATCCTTGGCTGCCTTGGCTTCGATCGCTTCCCGAACTTTGCCCTCGGCTTCCACGAGTTTGGCGTCAGCAGCCGATTTCCGGTCCGTGGCTTTCTTAATGGCTTCGTCGCCCTGAGCCCTTTCGATGCTGCGGTTCGCATCCTCGATTTCGGCCTTTATCCTTCGAACGCTTTCTTCCGCGATCGAAAGCTCTCTCGCCGCCTGACGCGCTTCCTCGGATTTGGCCGCAACAATGACGAGGGCCGCTTTCTTCGCCTGCGCAGCTTTTATCGCATTCGCTTCTGAGGCCCCTTTCAACGCATGCGCGAACTGAGCGGGATTGAGAAGTTTCGTGTCCGCGCCCGCGGCAGGCGTATCCAAGGCAACGGTCTCGACCACCTTGCCTCCCTTGGTGGCGGCGATCTTTTCCACCGCTCCCGGCGGCGGAGTTTGCAACTGCGGCACAGGAAGATGCGCATTCACGATATCCGTCGGGGTGATATCCTCCGGTGAGACGACGACGCGCTGGCCCACCTTTGTGAGTCCGAAAAGCCGCTTCGCGAAAGCTCCGGGAAGGCGGATACACCCGTGCGAGGCGGGCCGCCCGGTCACCACCCCTTCATGCATCGCAACGCCCGTCCAGGCGAGGCGCTGCATGTAAGGCATAGGCGCGCCACTATAGATGTTTGACCTGTGCCACCGCTCCTTCTCAAGGATGGTGAAGATGCCGGGTGGCGTCGGATGGCCAGCCACACCCGTCGAAATCACGCTCCGTTCCCACAAGCCGTTCGCGTCGTAGAATGAGACATGCTGATCGGCGAGCGAGACGACCGCATAAAGCGGGCCGGCGGGCTTATTTCCCTCGACCGCTTTTGGCTCCGCTTGCCTCTGCCCAACTTGCCGTCGCTCGACAGGCCGTCGCTCGACCGGCCTTCGCGCGGGCAGGCGTTCATGAGGCCGGGGACGATAGGCTTGATAGGGGCTTCGAAACCAGCCCTGAAAAAAACTGTCGTTGTAAGTGCGTTGCTGTGCTTCCGCCGGTGGCGCTGCCGTAATAACGCTTGCAGCCGCGAACAGGATGGCCAAGCCACCGAGTGCACACCAAGAAAAAGTCGGCCGGGTATATCCCGAAAACTGAAATGGATGCATGTGGCTCAGATCATTTGAAATTTCGCCGGAGAGGCCAATATACGTCGCTTCCTAAAACTGCAACGCGAATAAGGACCACGAAACTCTCTGCCGCAATTTAAGCGGGAAGTTCAAGCTCAAACCATGCTACGCCCTTACGAGTTGACTATAGCATGAGGCTTTAAAGTCACTCTTTGGCTGGATGAAGGCGTAAAAAAAGTGTCCGAGTCGAAACCCAGGATCGATCCCTACCCATTAAGCCCGTACACCTCATGGGCTTGGGAGAGAAATCGCGATCCCATACTGCAAGTCTTAAAAACAGTCTTTCCGAAAGCAGGGAACGTTTTAGAACTTGCAAGCGGAAGCGGAGCACATATCAACTATTTCGCTCCGATTTTTCCGGGCATCACGTTCCAGCCTTCCGAACGCGACGTGAACGTCTTCGACACAATCAAGTCGAACCGCTCCCGCGCCGGCAATACGAATGTGGCCGACCCACTCAGGATCGATCTCACGAAGCCGGATAGCTGGCCTCGCGAAAAGGAACGGCTTTACCACGTCATCTTTGCTATCAATGTTTTCCATCTCGCGCCGATCGCCGCCGCGCAGGGTTTCGCGGAGATAGCGGCAACGGTTTTGAAACCGGAGGGATTTGCGGCGATTTACGGCCCCTTCAAAGTGGATGGCTGCTTCACCAGCCCGTCCAATGAGGCTTTCGACAGGAGCCTGCGCGAAGCTGGCGTTCCCGGGAGGGGACTGAAAGACGTCCGGGACCTCGAAAAAGTTGCGCACCATCGCCGCATCGTGCTGAAACAGCAGTTGGACCTTCCCGCCAACAACTTCATGCTCGTATTTCAGAAGCAGACGACGGCTGCGAACTCGGCGTCAATGTAAAGATTTGTGCGTTCGAGGGCTCTGCTGCGGGGGCAAAAGGTCGTCTGAACGCCCATAGAGTGACTGAATTGCATCACTTTTTGGAAAATGTGTGTCAACGGGAATAAAACAGCGTGCGGACCTTGCAACCGAGTGCTGGCTTGAGTACCACAACCTCTGGTAACATCGTTGTATGTGTCGCTCAACCATCCCTGGTGTGAGTGAAACGAGGTCGAGGTATTTCATCATGAATACACGTCGCGGCCAACTTTATCTGGCGCATGTCTGCACACCCGAAGAGTTGCAAGAACCTGACGACGGCAACGATGAGTGTGTTGTGGAGTTGCAACCAAAAGAAGCTGCGGAATATATCGCATCCCTTCTTGCCACCCTCCGGCCCATAGCAGCAAAGGCGCAGTTCCGTCTCCTTTCCGACCTCATTGCAGTCGCCGAAGAGGAGGCCCGGTTCCACTGCGGCGTGTGAACGCTGTCAGGGCCTCAAAGCAACCAGCCTTGAGCCTCGACGTTCAACCCGGCCCGCCAGATCGAGGGACATAAGCGCAGCATTCACATGCCGCGCTTCTAAGCCGCTTAGTCGGCAGAGATCGTCCACATCGACGGGTCCGAGGCTTAGAAGCTTTTCAACATCGCTCATTGCATTCCCGAGGAAATCAAAATTATCCATAGTCGATTGAGACGGTGACAGCGGTTTGACGCTGCGGGCCGCCTCTGCGTCAACCTCCGTCCCTCGGCTTTCAAGGCTCGATGGCCTTGTCCCTCCCCATGCCTTCAGGAGAGCTTGCAGGGCGTCCTCCACGTCGTGGGCTGACGTCGTGAAGATGGCGCCTTCCTTGATCAAACGGTTTGTGCCCGCGGCTCTTGGCTCGAAAGGATGGCCAGGCACGGCAAAAACCTCGCGATTTTGCTCCCCGGCGAGTCTGGCTGTGATCAGAGAACCCGATCGCTCGGTCGCCTCGACCACAACGACGCCGAGGGAAGAGCCGGAAATGATCCGGTTTCGGCGGGGAAAATCCTGGGAGCGGGCGATAAAGCCGGGCGGGCACTCGCTAACCAGGGCTCCGGTTTCCAAAATTTCCGCCGCCAGGCCCTTGTGTTCCGGCGGATAAATCGCATCGAGGCCGCCGGGCAATACAGCGCAGGTTGCGAAGGGCAATGCGGCGCGGTGAGCAGCCCCGTCAATCCCGCGCGCCAGTCCTGAGACAATGAGGAAGCCTCGTCGGCCGAGTTCAACGCTGATTTCGGCTGCGAATTTCATGCCCGCCGCGGAAGCATTTCGAGAACCCACGACCGCAACCGCCGGCCGTTCCCAGATACCGGTTTGACCCTTTGCGTAAAGCAGCGGCGGTGGCGCCTCGATCCGGGAAAGAAGCGGCGGATATACCGCCTCACGCGCGGCATGGAGCGTCATGCCAGCCGCCGTCGCCCTCTTCAACTCCGCCTCGGCGGCCGCCACAGTCGGGATGGTGCGCGCGGTAACGCGGCTTCCGAATTTCGCAAACTCCGGCAAGGCTTCAATTGCAGCGCTCGCCGAGCCGAAATGCGACAGCAGCTCCCAGAAGGTGACCACCCCAATATGCGGCGCCCGGATCAAGCGGAGCCAGTCGAGCTTTTCGCCTTCGCTGAGGCTTGGCGCTCCTTCCTGTAAGCTAGGCTCTTTTGGCGCCCGTCGCGCCCTGGCCGATCTTGCTTTCATGGCCTGCAATCAAATTCCGTATATTCTGGTGATGCTTAGCGATAAGAAAAGTGGAGACTGCAAGCATAAAGACATAAAGCGCTCCCGGCACCATGACGGCCACGAAAATGGGGGCGAGGGCCGCCGCGATGAGCGCGGAAAGCGACGAATAGCGCGTTACAACCGCGGTGCCTAGCCAAACCGCGCAGAAGAATGCCCCCGCGGGCCAATAAAGAGCCGTGATGACGCCGATATAGGTCGCGACGCCCTTGCCGCCACGAAAACGAAGCCAAACCGGATAGAGGTGGCCGAGAAACGCACCTGCCGCGCAAAACAGCGCCGGTTCCATCCCGAGATATTGCCTGCACAATAGAACTGGTACGAAGCCTTTCGCCGCATCGGACAGGAGGGTGAGTGCGGCCAATCCCTTGCGCCCTGTGCGCAGCACATTCGTCGCGCCGATATTGCCCGACCCGACTTTGCGAATATCGCCGACGCCCGCGAGGCGGCCGTAGAGATAACCGAACGGGATGGAACCTAGCAGATAGCCGGTCAGGAACGTGCCGGCCAAGACAAGCCATGGCTGCGCGCTGAGCAAGACCGCGAACCACATATCTTTTTCATTCATCGCCATCGACGGCCCTTCAGCAGCTTCTATGATTTGAGCGACTTGGCGTCATAAAAACACTCTCATGAGCTTGTGCCAGCCAAATAAAAAGAGGAAGGGTCGCCATTGACGCAATGCTCTGATCTGCGCCATCAACTCGGCGTCGCTCCGGGCCATGGTATAGGTCGTTGCCGCGGTCGGCACGGCGGCCGCGATAACCGGCGACGGTGCGGTGTAGGCCCCGACAGCACAGGCGAACACAAGAAGCGGCATGTCGATGAGACGCGGGGCCATGCTTGCCGCCACGAGGTTGCGGGCTGCTTGGGCGCTAGCAAGGTCAAGGCTGGATCCGACTGCAGGCATTGTTAATGCAATGGCCGCCGCGCCAGGAACGGAAAATGGTTCATAGATGAAGCTCGGTGCCCACAGGGCGAGCGGATGGCGACCAGCAGGCGCGAGCGCCGAAAGAATGGCGATCATGAAGCAGGAGAGCGGAGGCCGTAATTCAGGCGTTCTAATGCGCCTTGGAGGATGTATGCGGCGGCCATTTTGTCGATCACCTCGGCGCGCCGCTTCCGGCTGGTATCTGCCTCAAGAAGCGCGCGCTCGGCGGCAGCCGTGGAGAGGCGCTCATCCCAGAACGCCATCGGCAAATCCGTCAGCGCGGCGAGATTGCGGGCGAAGGCGCGAGTCGACTGCGCGCGCGGCCCCTCGGAGCCATCGAGATTGACCGGCAGCCCGATGACGAGGCCGGCCACACCATGCTCTCTGGCAAGTTCCAAAAGCCGCGCGGCGTCCGCCGAAAACTTCGTCCGCCGGATCGTCTCAAGCGGCGTCGCGATCCGCCGCATCACGTCGGAAAGCGCAAGCCCGATGGTCTTCGTCCCCACGTCGAGGCCGAAAAGCCGCTCGTCGCGCTTCAGCCGTTCAGACAATTCGGCAAGCGCCAAAGGCTTGGGTGGCACAAGTTTGTCCTTGCATGTTTTTATAAATTGCGGGCGCGCCGCGGTTTCCTATTATGCGGGAAATGGCCTTCACCCCAGGGAGAGTTGCAATGAAGCTGACATGGTTCGGGCATGCCGCGGTTCGAGCAGAAAACGGCAGTCACGTCATCCTGATCGACCCGTTCCTGTCGGGCAACCCCAAATTCAACGGCTCAGTCGAAGAAGCAACGCGCGGCGCGACGCATGTGGTGCTGACGCACGGCCATGACGACCACGTTGGCGACGCGGCGGCGATCTGTAAAAACACGGGCGCGACGCTTGTCGCGGTCTATGAGCTTGCGATGCATGTCTCCGGGCAAGGCGCCTCAAAGGTCGAGCCGGGCAACCCTGGCGGCACCATCGACCTGGGCGGCGGCGTGAGCGTGAGCTTCGTGAAGGCGTTCCATTCCTCGTCCACCAGCGAGAACGGCCAGACGGTCTATCTCGGCAACCCGACAGGCGTGGTGATCGAGGGCCTCGGCAAGACGATCTACCATATGGGCGACACGGAGATTTTCGGCGACATGGCGCTCGTGAACGAGATTTTCGCGCCGAAGGTGGGCTTCGTGCCGATCGGCGACCGCTTCACGATGGGCGCGAAGTCGGCGGCGCTCGCCTGCAAGAAGTTCTTCAAGTTCGACACCGTCGTGCCGATGCATTACGGCACCTTCCCGATCATTGACCAGACCCCGGACAAGTTCATCGCGGCTGCCGAGGGGCAGAACGTGTTCGTGCCCGAGATCGGCAAGCCTTTCGAGGTCTGACACAGCTCGTTCAAAGCCCTGCTCGTCTGAGGATTCCCCTTGCGGCTCTCCGGATCGCGTGGCTCAATCCCAGACGGGAATGGGCAAACAGAGTGTGCAATGAGTTAAGATTGGGTTCGTTTCGTAGAACGGCCATAAGTAATAATCTAAATAATTGCGCCGGACGGCGTGGCAAAGGTCGTAAGGCTCGTCCGGGTTGCCATGGGCGCGCTTCTCTCCACCCTTGGAACCTTGCCAGGGGCGAAACGTTGGCGGACGGGAGGTGCGCCCCATGACCGAGATCAATCCGAAGAAAAACCCGGACCCCAACTCCAATGCCAAGAAGGACCCCGACGCCTGGACGACCGGCGACGAGCCGATGACGGGCGCGCAGGCTTCCTATCTGGAGACATTGTGCGAGGAGGCGGGGGAGGCGTTCGACCCCAATCTCACGAAGGCCGAGGCGTCAAAACGCATCGATACGCTGCAGCATAAAACCGGGCGCGGCGCGGGCCTGTAGTCCGGTCACTTAAGAGAGCAACCGCATACCGGCCGTCTTTGCGGCCTTTTCATCGAAGGTCATCATGTGCGCGCAATTTGCACGGTGAGCGGAACGTTCAATGAGACAGTCGGCAAAGTGGGGATTTGAATGGACAGGGTCGTCTTGGGCAATATAACGGACCAGAACATTTGTATCCAATTTGGTCACTGCCACCCAGCCCCGCGCTCCGCAATGGCCTCGTTCATTTGTTCAACACTGACCGCCGAGTTCGGCTTTCGCAGCATCCCCTTTAGGGATTGAACGTCGTCCGTGGCGGCAACCATCAAATACCGGCCCTTCTCGACCTCCACAAATTCGACACGGCTTCCTGCTTCCAAACCAAGTGCCAGACGCACCGGCGCCGCAATTGTGATTTGCCCTTTGGACGTGACTGTGGATGTGGCGCATGATGCGCCCCATAGTTCATTCCTTACTTTATGGTAAGGACATTGCAATTTTTGTATATAACCCATTCCGAGCTCGAACTCGCATTGACAATCACGCCATATCGGTTAAAGCGCTAGCCACGTTAATTACTTTGAGGGAAAAGATGCCGGCCGAAATCATTAACGTATCAAGCAAGGAGCAATTTCGTGCCAAGCTCACTCAATATGCTAGCGATGGATTTGTTACAATTCGAGACGCTGATAACTCGCTCACACTGTCGCGCAAAAAGAAATTTAACTGGATTCTCGCTATCATTTGTCTCTTCATACCCATTGTTGGTTGGATAGCTCTCATTATGATGATAGTCGCGGCGGGTCGAGGCAGCCGAGTTGTAGAGCTAAATCTCGTTCAGGCCCCCGCAACTCATTGACTATAATAACGCGTTACGTCAGCTGGCCGGGGCATTTGCTGTCGAAATTGGCAGAAATGCCCGTCTCTGCTATTCGCGTTGAGCTTCCAGTCAACGCTTTGTAACATAAACCTCCGCGCCCATCTCCCTAAATTTCTCGCTCATCTCCTCCATGCCGGCCTTTGCCGCCATCTCGGGCGTCTCGTTCAGCTTCGCCGCGTAGTCGCGCACCTGCTGCGTGATCTCCATCGAGCAGAATTTCGGCCCGCACATGGAGCAGAAATGCGCCACCTTGTGCGCCTCCTTCGGCAGCGTCTCGTCGCGCATGGCGCGGCTGCCTTCGGGGTCGAGGCCGAGATTGAACTGATCCTGCCAGCGGGTGCGACGCAAGCTCGGACGCTGCGAAGGCGTTGATCAGTCTTCACGGGGCAGGAGGCAAATCGAAACTGAATTGCCTCAAGAGGATCTCCACGACAATGCCGTCCGCGACCTCTTCGCTCTCGGCGATTTCGTGGTCGGTCAAATTCAGATAAACGGCATCTGCCTTGTGATCCACTCTCACGCGCAATGGCTTGCCCTTTTAATTCTGCCTCAGCAAACGGTCATATTCCGCATGGGAGCCGATCCAGAACCAAGAATAACCGTCGGCCTCTTCCATCGCCAGGGCGCGGTAAGCAGCCCAACGCGAACCGACCAAAAGCCCCTCTTTTCTTAAATTGAAGCGACGGATGCCTTGGGTCCGACTTGAGTAATTCAAAACCCTTGTCCGCCAAACGCTGATGCGCAGGCAGCAGCGTGTCATAGCAATCCCAGAAGCTGGCCGTTGCGAAATGTCTCACAACTCCCTGCCGCGCCCTTCGGCGTAATCGCGCTTCGCCTGTTCGATGAGTTTGTCGAGTTTCCCCAACTCGCCGTCGCGAGCGATCTGACGGTCCCATTCATCCATATCGAATTGGTAGAACCACTCCCTGAACGCCGCCAGTTCATCGGGCGAAAGCTTCGCAACAGCCTTTTCAAACTCTTTCAACGGTCATGCGACCTCAACTCCGTGGCCTTTCGTTAAATATAAGCGAGCTTCTTGACGTGACTAGCTTTCTATTCGTGTCGTCTTGCCGCGTCGCCTCCACATAAAGCTTCTCCCCCATCGCCTTAAACTTCTCGCTCATCTCCTCCATGCCGGCCTTTGCCGCCATCTCCGGCGTCTCGTTCAGCTTCGCGGCGTAGTCGCGCACCTGCTGCGTGATCTCCATCGAGCAGAATTTCGGCCCGCACATGGAGCAGAAATGCGCGACCTTGTGCGCCTCCTTCGGTAGCGTCTCGTCATGCATGGCGCGGCTGCCTTCGGGGTCGAGGCCGAGATTGAACTGGTCGTCCCAGCGGAAATCGAAGCGGGCGCGGCTGATGGCGTTGTCGCGAAGCTGCGCGGCGGGGTGGCCTTTGGCGAGGTCGGCGGCGTGCGCGGCGATCTTGTAGGCGATCACGCCCGCCTTCACGTCGTTGCGGTCGGGCAGGCCAAGATGCTCCTTCGGCGTCACATAGCAAAGCATGGACGTGCCGAACCAGCCGATCATGGCCGCCCCGATGGCGCTCGTGATGTGGTCGTGGCCGGGCGCGATGTCGGTGACGAGCGGCCCGAGCGTGTAGAACGGCGCCTCGCCGCACAGCGCAAGCTGCTTTTCGACGTTGACCTTGATCTTATGCAGCGGTACATGGCCGGGGCCTTCGATCATCACCTGGCAGCCCTTCGCCCAGGCGATTTTCGTCAGCTCGCCCAGCGTCTCAAGCTCGGCGAACTGTGCGCGGTCGTTGGCGTCGGCGATGGAACCGGGCCGCAAGCCGTCGCCCAGCGAAAACGACACGTCGTAGCGGCGCATGATGTCGCAAATCTCGTCGAACCGCTCATAAAGGAAGCTCTCGCGGTGATGGGCGAGGCACCACTTCGCCATGATGGCGCCGCCGCGGCTGACGATGCCGGTGACGCGCTTCGCCGTCAGCGGGATATAGCGCAGCCGCACACCGGCGTGGATCGTGAAGTAGTCCACGCCTTGCTCGCACTGCTCGATGAGCGTGTCCTTGTATACCTCCCAGTCGAGTTTGACCGGATCGCCGTTCACCTTCTCCAGCGCCTGATAGATTGGGACGGTCCCGATCGGCACCGGCGCGTTGCGGATGATCCATTCGCGGGTGGTGTGGATGTTGCGCCCTGTCGATAGGTCCATCACCGTGTCCGCGCCCCAGCGGATCGCCCACACCATCTTCTCGACTTCTTCCTCCACCGAGGACGTGACGGCCGAGTTGCCGATATTCGCGTTCACCTTGGTGAGGAAGTTGCGGCCGATGATCACCGGCTCAAGCTCGGCGTGGTTGAGATTGGCGGGGATGATCGCGCGCCCGCGCGCCACTTCGGAGCGCACGAATTCCGGCGTGATGAACTCGGGGATCGCCGCACCGAAGCTCTCGCCATCCGCGAGCGCCTCCTTGGCGTGCTCCAATGCCACCGTACGCCCGATATTCTCGCGGTGGGCGATATAGATCATTTCCTCGGTAATGATCCCGGCGCGGGCGAGTTCGAGCTGGGTGACGCCCTTGTTGTCATGGCCGCCCTTGAGGCGGCCATCCAGAGCAGCGCTCTGACCCTCCCCTTTGGGCTGGATGGCCGGGTCAAGTCCGGCCATGACATTCGCCGAACGATAAGCCGGATGGCGCGTGGGATACTCGCGCGCCAGACGGTCGGCGCCAACATTGCCGTTGTCCTCGGGTTTCACCTCGCGGCCGGCATATTGCTCAACGGCGCGCGCCTTCACCCAGGGCTCGCGAAGCCGCTGTAGCCCTTCGTTCACGTCGATCTTTACCGCTTCGTCCGAGTAAGGCCCGCTCGTGTCGTAGACGCGGAATGGCGGCTCGCCGCTGCTCTCATGCAGAGCGATCTCGCGGAAGGGAACGCGAATATCAGGCCGCCCCTCAGCCTCGACATAAGCCTTGCGCGATCCAGGCAGGGAGCCCGTCGTGACCTGCACCGGCGTGACATTCTTGGGGTCGATGGGCGCGTTCATCCCTTACCTCTCTGTTATGCGCGTGCTTTATTGCGGCCAAGCGCGCGGCTAGGCTTTTGAAGCGATTGTGAAGATCTGGTGGTTGTCATTCGCGGACGACCATCCCTCCGCCGGTCCTAACCGGATCAGGTTCAATGGGTTGCCGCGCGGCCTCCAAGGCCTTCGCCATGGGTAATCAGCGCAATCTCAGCCGCATGCCTGCGGCCCCCCTTGGTAGATAAGATAATCGTGCGAAAGGCGCGCAAATGCAATGGACTGATTTGCAACAGACCACGCATTCACATCGCCTCAGGCAGCCTGATGCCACCCGGACGTTGAAAACAAGGCGGCAAGCCACATAAGCGCCCAGAATCGCCCAGCACGCTGCCAATGCTAAGGCGCGTCAAAGGGGCTGGCGGGCTGAAAGCGTTCACGGGATCACCAAAGCGAGATAACAATGAAAAATATTGCCTTACCTTGCGCCGTGGCCATAGCGCTTGCAGGCTGCGCCTCAAATGCAGACCAGCCGGCGCTTCAGGCGGCGGCCGTCGATACTTCGAAGATGCCGCAGGCCGGAATTTTCACCGTCAAGGATGTCGTCGTAACCGACCAGGGCCAGGATACGCTCCGGCTTGCGGCAGCGACGACGAACAAGTTCACATTCGCGGACCTGTCCTCCGTGGTGTGGTGCCGTGCCCGCCAGGAGGCTGTCGCTCGTAAATATGACGGTTGGTATCAGGATGGTATCCAGCAGATCTCGAATGGCCCCGCCGAACCGCAGGTCGCGATTGCCACAGCTCATTTCTTCAAAGGCAAGCCGCCCGAGGGCAAGAAGACCTTGAAGCATGAAAAGAGCCCATGCAACGAGGTTCCAGCAGCCGCGAAGGTCAAAGCCTAAGCTGCCGCTTATTCATACTTCTGCTGGTCGGGCACGACTTTTTCGCCTTGCTTTGTCATGCGAAGGGCAAAGTGGCCCGGCCGGAGATTGACAATGAACGCAGCAATCGCGAGCATCAGAATAGAGCCCGCTTCATAAATGAGTTGCACGGGTTCCTGCTCTTTTTGCAGGATCGCCATTCGTGCCAGCGCAGTTATTGCGATAAAGATCGGCAGCGTGATGGGGATCTGCTTGCTGTCCAAGTAGATCCCGACCATTCCCAGAACCTCGACATACAGAAACATCAGCAGCAGATCCTGAAGGCCGACATCACGCTTCGCCAGGATCAGGTAGATCTCCTTGACCGCGCCAACCACGGTCAGGAGCGCTATCACCAGGAGAAAAAGGCTCTCAATCTGCTGGATCGCCTTACCCATTGTCATTACGATAGAACCTCTTTGCTCTTGCCGGGAGCGCCAGCGGAAACGCCGTTGCCATTCCCGGCATGCCCATTCGTTGGGCTGGCCATATATTGGTTTACCGCGTCACGCAACCACTCCATCTCGTGGAGCATAACCTCGGTGTGCCGCGAGGGCAGAGCGATACTGTTGGCCTTGAACGTCTCCAGGATCGCAATTCGGAGATCGGTTCTCGTCCCGGTGCTCTTGTTCAAATCGTAGACATAGGCGTAGAGCTTGAAGTTCAGGGCGTCGGCGTTGAAGTCTTCAAAATCAACGAAGGGCTCCGGCGATGTCATGACGTTCAGATGATCCTGGGCGCACTTGAGAAGGAGCGTTTTGACGAGCCGAGGATCGTTGCCATGAGCGACGGCGATGGGGATCATGACCCGGGTCGTGCTGTTGCGGAGCGTCCAGTTCTTCACTTTATCCGTGATGAACGATGAGTTCGGGATCAAAACATTTGCGCGATCGAAGGTCTCGATTTCCGTCGAGCGGACGCTGATTTTGCGAACATAGCCCTCCTCGCCTCCCACGGTCACCAAATCGCCAATTTTGATCGGCCGCTCGGCGAGCAGGATCAGACCCGATACGAAGTTGCTGACCACGGCTTGCAGGCCCAAACCAATACCGACCGACAAAGCGCCGGCGACGATCGCAATGTTTGAAAGATTGAAGCCTGCGTAGGAGAGCGCGAGCAACGCCGCGGCGAAGACGCCCGCATAGCCGACGGTGGTCCGGATGGAGTCGCGCAATCCGCCCGACAGGCCGGCCGGCTTGAGGACCTGCCGGTCAAGCCATCCTTGAAACAGCTTCGCGGCGAAGTAGCCAAGGATGAAGACGATCATTGAGGCAAGGATGGCAGCGAGCGAGATCTCAGCGCTTCCGATCCGGAAACCGAAAAACAGCTGGCGGTACAATTCAATGATGTCTGGCCAGGGGTAGCCCCATTGCAGCAGGATCAGCGGGACGGACGCAACCAGAACGAGGAGTTTCAGGGTAAGGCTGACGGGAACCGAAAGCCTTTCACGCTTGTCCTGGTCGAGATTCCCAGTGTTCCTCAGCCAAGCCCCTATAGCCGAGTTCTCATCGCTCATGCTCTGGGCATAGCCATCGGCCCATAAGAGGAGAAGATAGACCAAGGCCAAAATCGACCCTGTGACGATAAGTTGTTGCGCGATAAACCGCGACAGCGAGAGGTAACCGGCGAAGGATGTGACCACAATCGCGAGGCTTACTCCCCACAATGGCAAACGCAGGAGGCGCAGCCCGGTCAGCGAAGGCATTCCCTCCACTTCCTTTTCCTCAAGCGGGGTTTTCAGGATCGCCCCGACCAGTGCTGCCACGAGAAGGTTTGCCGGTAAAGTCAAAGCCAATGTCAGCGAAAAAGGCGCCTGCACGATGCGCGTCGCCGAGTGGACGAACGTCATGAGCCCATAAAGAATGACGACGGCCAGCACAAGCTGGGTTATGCGGAGCGCAGCTTTGTCTCCTGCGGGGATCAAACGCCACTGCGACGCGCCCGGCGAGAGAACGGTGGTCATGAGGGCGTTCACGACCACGATGATGAACAGCGAACGCGCTGCGACATAGAACAGCCACCCGACTTTTTCGGGAAAAGGCTGCAATTCATCGATCGCGTTGTAGAGGAATATGATCGGAACGACGACCGGCATCGTTCTTAAGAGGATCACGCCCGCCGCCGACGAAGCCCGCCGCCAGAAAGGCGGATCCCCGGCTTCCGACCACGTCCTTAATCCTTCCACGCCGTGCCAGCGGAAGTACACCAGGACAAAAAACATCGCGAGCGCACTTAAGACGAGATAGCGCAACTCCTGCTTATCGCTGGCGTTGTTCCACCAATCCTTGAACATACCCTCGAGCCGCGTCTCAGCAAGACTCGCGTAGTCCGACACGTTCTCCCACGTCGAGGACGAGAAGACGCCGGGGACAGGCTGGAACAGATTGCTCGTGAAGTTCTTCCGGCGGATATCCTGGATCGTGTTGAAAAGCTGATTGATGCGAGGCTGCGCTGCGTCAAGCGCACTCCGAGCCGATTTGAAAAGGCCGAGGTGATAATTGAGGTCGGCGCGCAACTGCGCACCCTGCTCGGGCTCGGGAGGCTGATCCTGTGCTGGCACAGGCGGCAGCTTCTGAACCTGCTCTTGGATTGCGGCGAGAGGCTGTTCGAGCTTTTTCCAAAACTCTTCCCCATCCGCCCGCAGCTTCACAAGCTCGTCACGGTAACCGTTCAACTCCGAGTAGCTGTGATTGGGCTTGCGAAGGACCTCTTCAACACGGTCCAACTCTTTTTGCCAGCCTTTGATATGAGCCTGGATGTCGAGGCCGACGCTGTCGTTGGCGCGTTTGGTGATCTCTGCGGTGTTTATTTGCGGCGCTGCAGGCTTGACCGGTTGTGCCTGCGCCGCCGCTGGCTGCTGGCCTTGGGGCGCAGGGTTTTGCGCAATCGCCCCACCGTTGATGGAACCGAACGCCGCAAGAACGAAACACGCAATGACCCAGCGCCGCAAAACCATGAGTATGCCCCTGACCCGGTAAGGAAACGAAGTTCGCGGGTCTCTAGAGAGTAAAATGGCGGCCAATAAGGCGAGCGCAGCCTAAACCCCAGCTTATCCCAGGTTTTCCAAGACAGATTGGGCAGCGGACCCGTCCAAGCTAACCTTGATATCGCTCCAGGATTGGCGGAAGCGATGCAATGATCTAGAAGCTTGGGGCACGCCTTTGGCGGGCTTTCGAAAGATCGAGGGAAAGGGGGGCCAATCATGCAAACCCGGACAGGAAGAGAGCCGCGTTTTCTTGCGCGAGCGGCGGCGGGACTTCTCGCTCTTGCGGTCGCGTTCTTGGTTTTCTCCAGCGAAGGCAAGGCTCAGGAGCAGGCTGTGTCACTGACAAAAGCGGAAATTGAAGCGGCGGCCAAGCAACGGGTGTTGTTTGCACATCAATCCGTTGGCGCGAACATTCTCAGCGGCGTTCGCACACTCGCGGATGAGAACCATGTCAAACTGACGATGACGGAAAGCCGGAGCGATCAAGGAAAGACGCCGGCAATCTTCCAGTTCAGCGTCGGACAAAACGGCGATCCGCTCGGCAAAATCAAAGACTTCGTCAGCACCGCTCCCTCATTTGCAGATATCGACATCGCGATGATGAAAATTTGCTTTGTCGATCTGAACCGGCATTCTGACGCGACCGCGGTCGCCAAGACCTACACCGATGCGATCAAGGGCCTGCAACGGGCACATCCGTCAACAAGGTTTGTTGTGATAACGTCGCCGCTGACCGCATTGCAGAGCGGGCCGAAAGCGTGGGTGAAGAGCCTGATACGGGGCGGCTCTCCGGACCTCGCCGACAACGCGAAGCGCAAGGAATTCAACGAATATTTGCGCAAGGAATTCGATAAGGACCACCTCTTCGACCTCGCCGCGCTTGAGGCCGAAAAGGCAGTCGCAGACGACGGCAAGGAAATCGAGGTTATGAGGCCGTCCCTGACGGACGACGGCGGCCATCTCAATGACACCGGGCAGCGCCTCGTCGGGGCCGCGTTTATCAAGCTCCTAGCCCGAAAATCTCACGAGGGGTAGGAGCTTCGGGGCTTTGAATCGGAGAGAAGGCTTGAGTCGAGGCGAAGGCGGTTCGTGCTGCTGCCTTATCGACACTCAAACCAACCGGGCCGCTGGCCGTAGCCAAGCGTGCCGGGGCGGTGAGCATGATTTTTTCTCTTATCGATCCAAACAATGGCGCCACCGCATTCAGTTTTCACCTTGGCCTCGTATCTGCGAATTTGTGGGACAAGCTCGTTATCGGACGCCTCCTCCTGCTCAACTTTCCTCTTTGCCCTACGATAATTTCTTTTGGGGAAGTCACCATCATGTGCCGAGCGCTTCGTTTGCACGGCTAAAGCCGAGTCAGCCTGCGGAGACGCGCTTGCCTCGAGGTGCTGGCTGATTTGTTTGCTTTCTCCTTCGGCTTGCGGAGCTTCGCGCTTTAGGTCCGCTTCCCTTGGGGACTGCATAATAGCCTCCGCTGGCGCGCTCGATGAGTTTTCTCTCCCTACCGGCGACCGGGGCTCGTTTTGCGCCACAGTCGGCTGCTGTGTGAGAGGTGACTGAATTGTTGCCGCAGGAGGAGGAGCAGAAGAAATCGGCTCAGACGGAATCGTCAACGCCGCCTCATCGGCCTTTGCGGCTGCTTGACGATTGTCGACTCTTTCGCCGCGGAAGCGAGTTCGGTAAGCTTGGACAAGGTGTTCTTGCACCCGCGCCCAATCTTCCGGAAAAGACTCCTTGGTCAGGACCGTCAAGGTCGCTTCATAGGCTACGATTGCGGCATCGAGGTTCTCGGCGCGATTGCCACGAACGCGGTAAATATAGGCCAAGGCAAGATCATTCTCGGTCCGCGCCCACTGCTGAGGGAAATCCTCGCGCGTTAATACCGTCAAAGCCGACTTATACGCGGCGATGGCGGTCTCAAGGTTATCCTCGATGCGACCCTCAGCACGAATCCAGTATGACTTCTCCGAGCGCTAACTGGACACAGCCCCAAATTGCGGGAAACTGGCTGTTTTCGAAGGTTTTTCCGATTTCCTTATAAGCCTCGATGACTTGCTCGATACTCGCTGATCCGCTGCTTGTGCTTTCCAACCGGACAGGAAGCGTCATTCTCTCGCCTCGGCGCCAAACACCAAGCTTGATTTCGCCACTTCCAGTGCGACTTACAGCGGTGGTAAACGCGACGAGGTCACGAGTTGGCTGTCCATCTAAGGTCAAAATAACATCGCCGGGCTTGAGACCAGCCTTGTCCGCAGGTCCATCATTGGCTGGGAGCACCACCAAAATGGCGATTCGCTGCGTGATCCTGAGCGATTTCAATACGCTTTCGTCAAGCTCGATCATCTCGCTCGCCAGGTCGCCCTCCTCGGGTGCGAGCAACGTTTGTTCCACCGATATAATGGTCTCCTTTTCGTCCGCAACCGCAATCAACGGTTGTCCCGCCAGAAGTATTGCTACCAGTAGAATATAACGATAGCAAATGCGACACAAATTGGAGTAACTCCTATTCCAGATTTTCACATCCAGACCTCATAGTTAGAATCAATTAGCAGTATTACTTAAGATATTACACAATTTGAAGCATTATCGGCTTTGCGATCGATGCATATAGGACAGTTGCTGAAAGTGGCGGCGTCGCCGGAACCGTTGTCCCGGCAATACAGGTTGGCAGCGCTCCTCCGAGCGAGGCGATAGCAGCGCGACCTCCAGCCTGCCGCGCAAACGGTTCAATGGCGTCCGCAAATCGTGGGCTATGTTTTCAGTGATGCCGCGAACGGTCGCGATGAGCCGCTGAATCCGATCGAGCATGGCGTTGATGTTTTGGGCGGGAACCGTTACCGCGATAGGGTTGACACTTACTGTTCAGGCAGCTTCTGCTGGCTCCGTTGGTCCAGAAGCTTCGATGATTGGAGCGCAAAGCGGCGTCACGCTGGTTTGGGGTGGGGGCCATGGAGGCGGCGGCATACGCGGCGGTGGCGCCATGAGAGGCGGCATGCGCGGGGGCTGGGGAGGCGGCATGCATGGCGGTATGAGCCGTGGAGGCTGGGCCCGCGGCGGCAGGAGTTACGGCGGCTTGGGACGCGGCGGTATGGGCCGAGGGTACTGGCGCGGCGGCCGCTGGTACGGCGGCTATGGAGGCTACCCTTGCGCATGGCCGTTTGACCCGTTTTGCTACGATTGATCTTGCCGAAATGTGTGGGACCGCAAGGACGGTCAGGGTGTTGACCTGAGACGCAGGTCGCGCGAGCAAGACAAAGCAGCGCCGAAATCAAATCTGACGGCCTTAGTGAGCCTTCGGCGCTGCATTTCTATCGAACTCAACAAGTTGGCATTGGAGGGAGCGATCACCGGCGGCCTTCATGGAGACTGAGATGAGCGATCAACCTAAAAACAGATTGGATGCAGGCCACCTCGTTCCGCAGGATACAGCCGCCACGTCGCAGGTTAAAATGCAGGACTCGCTCCAAGAGCAGGCTGAGATCGTTCGGGAGCCCAAAAAGCGCGTCACCCCCGGCTTGCGCGCGGCCAAGCGGAGATGGAGATTTGCTTTTGGCCGTTACAAACGGTGAGGCCTGCCACAACCCGCCGTGCAGGGAGCAAAGATGCGCGATCCAGCGGTGTCTCGCGGTCTACGCAGTTCCCACGGTCGGCGGCGCCGATGCGAACGCGCCAGACCGATCAAAATGCGGCCTACATCAAATATCCTGGTTGCCCATTCTACGAGATTCGGGATAGAGGCTGATCTTCCAGGATAGGTTGGATTCGATACTGGGAATGGTCTCTACGACGACGCGCCAAAGGGATCACGCCGCCATCGTGGTCCGCTGGATCGCGGTGCAATCGGATTCATCAGCAATCGCTGCACTGCTGCCGCTACTCGACGCGCCGGAGCGTGCGCGCGTCGATCGCTTCCACATGGCTGCCGATCGCGACGCCTACATCGCCGCCCATGCGCTGCTGCGGTCAACGCTGAGCTGCTCAGCTGACGTCAGGCCGGCGGACTGGCGGTTCACGACTGCTGCGTGCGGAAAGCCTTCGCTCGATCCCGATCAAAACCCGTCCGACCTCCATTTCAGCGTGACACATACCCGAGGCCTTGCTGCATGCGCGGTCGGCTGGCCTTGCGAGCTCGGCATCGATGCCGAGGCATGGCGCGAGCCGGCTCCTATCGAGCTCGCCGCGCGGTATTTCGCGCTCTGCGAGGCCCGCCTTGTGGAAGAGTGCCTCCCCGTGGAGCAGTCCGCGACCTTCTATCGTCTCTGGACGCTCAAGGAGGCTTATCTGAAGGCGACCGGTCAGGGCCTTGCGGCTTCCCTCAACATCTTCGCATTCAGTCTCGATCCGGTCGCGATCACGGTTGCTGCGCCGGACGCCGGGGCTGAATGGCAGTTCGCCGAGTTCCAGCCAGGGCCCGCGCACTCGCTAGCCTTGGCCGTGCGGTCGAGAGCGCCGATCCCGATTGATGCGGCCGGCGTGTCGCCGCGTAATATCGTCGACCGTGCGCGTGAGGAACTCTGTTCCCAAAGAAACGTAAAACGCGACTGATGTCCCTTAATTGGGTGAACTGAACCATGATCGGAGAGCGCGCTTGGCGGATCCTTCGAAAGCGGCGACATCGAATACCGCGTGCTGGTCAATGCCGAAGGCCAGCATTCGCTTTGGCCGAACTTTCGGGAGGTTCGCCAGGCTGGTCAGCCGCCGGACGGGGCGCCGGCAGGACTGCCTCGATTGGAAATTTAAGGCCGCCTGGAGCGCTCAGATACTTCGGGAGGAGGTGCATTTGATACAGGGAACTTCTAAAAACCTGCGATGCGGGAATGTTTTTATCTTTGCAAAACAATGCGATAGTTTGCTCTGCTACAGAAATTAAGCTGGTTTTTAGAAGTGTTCGATAGAATATTGACTAGGCACGGCCGAGCTGCTACGCCGCAGCTTCAGATGGGGAAATTCTTAGGTAAGAATATCTAGGGGGGCGCGCAAAAAGACGTGTCGACCCGGCACTTATTTGCGTGCGGGCAAGCATCCGGAAATGGCAGAACTGTCGAAAACCGATAGACCGAAACACTATCCGCTCACGATCGGGCAGCGCGATATATGGGTCGCGCAGATTCTCGATCCTTCCAGCGACTTTTTTACCGCGTGCTTGGGCATTGAATTTTTCGGCACGATCGATGTCGCGCTGCTGGAGCAGGCGTTGCGGAGGACGATCAGCGAGAACGATGGCCTGCACCTGATCTTCGAAAGTTCCGAAGACGGACCGCGGCAATGCTTCCGCCCGGTTGCGACTTTCCACATCCCTATTCTTGATTTCAGCGGCGAAAACAATCCGCAGGCTACTGCGGTCGCTTGGATGTGCTCCGACCGCGCCAAGCTGTTCGATCTCGCGAACGGACCGCTATTTCGTTGTGCGATCATCAAGACCGCTCCCGATCGGTTCTTTCTCTATGGCGCCAATCACCACTTGATCAATGACTTGTACGGCTCCTCGCTCTTCTTGCGGCGGCTTGCTGAAGTTTACGGCGCTCTGGTCGAGCGCAGGGATCCGCCGCCATCGAAGTTGTTGTCAGTGCTCGAACTGCTGGAGGAGGACGCCGCCTATCATCGCTCAGACCGATATGCGCGCGACCGGGACTATTGGCGCGAGCAGCTGGCGAGCCGGCCGGAAGCCGTCTCTCTTTCCGGCCGGGCGCCGCATTGGCCCGGCGGCATGCTCAAAAGGGAGGCGATCGTTCACGGCGAAAAGGTCGAGCGGCTTGAGCGGTTGGGGGCCGCCTGCGGCGCGAGCCTCTCCGCGGTGATGATAGCCGCGGTGGCGATCTATCAAGCACGCCTGACTGGGACAACCGACCTCGTTTTGGGCATGGCCGTTTCCGGTCGAACCAATCCGAAGATGCGCCGCGTCGTTGGCATGGCGTCAAACATCGTGCCTCTGCGCCTTTATGTCGATCAGGACGTGTCGCTCCGCGCGCTATTGGAGCAGGTCGGCCGGCGTGTCCGCGACGCGCTCCGTCATCAGCGTTACTGGACCAGCGAGCTGCGTAGGGACCTTGGGCTGACGCCCGATCAGCCGCCATTTTACGGCTCCCTGGTGAATTTCAGGCCCATCGACGAGGATTTCGACTTCGCGGGTGTGGCAATCCAAAAGCACGATCTCTCGGCGCCCCGTATCGAAGACTTCATGATCGTGATGCATGTTGGCGGCCCGGCTGCCGACCTCCGGCTCTATTTGAATGCGAATGAGCGTCACTACGACGAGGAAATTCTCGCGGCGCATGGCAACCGCTTCTTGCGGTTGATCGACGAGTTGGCAGACGGATGCCGCCGGCTCGATCAGCCGGTGCTGCAGCTTGAGGTGCTGCCGGAAGCCGAGCGGCACCGTGTTTTAGTCGAATGGAATGCTACGGAGGCAGCGTATCCGCAAGACAAGTGCGTCCACGAGCTGTTCGAGGCGCAGGCGGAAAGGACGCCGGAGGCGGTTGCGGTCGAGTTTGAGGATCAAAAGCTCTCCTATGGCGAGCTGAACGCCCAAGCCAACCGGCTGGCGCATCATTTGCGCGGGCTTGGCGTCAAGCCCGACGGTCGGGTGGCCATTTGCGTGGAGCGCAGCTTCGAGATGATCGTCGGCCTTTTGGCCATCCTGAAGGCGGGCGGGGCCTATGTGCCGCTCGACCCGGCCTATCCGGCGGCGCGGCTTTCCTTCATGCTTAACGACGGCGCGCCCGTGGCGCTGCTCGCCGACAGGCGCCGGCCGGGCGGCTCTGGCGGGTTGGGATATAGATGCGCCGGTGATCGATCTGGCCGATGCTGCGCCCTGGGCCGGGCGAGCCCGCCGCCAATCTGGACTGCGCCGCCTTGGGCCTCACCTCGCGCCACCTCGCCTATGTGATCTATACCTCCGGCTCAACCGGCGACTCCAAAAGGCGTGGCATGCCCGAGCAGCGGGGGCTGTGTCAATCTGGCACAGGCTTGCAAACAAGATCGCGGTAGAGCCTGACAGCCCCCGGGGCTTTGCAATTTGCTTCGTTTAGCTTCGACGTTGCATTTCCGGAGATCGCAATGACTTTGTGCTCGGGCGGTGAGCATCTTCCTGCATTGCCGGCTGCATGGGGCGTTGCTGTCAGCCAGGGACTGTTGCAAGCCATTGCCAGAGGGCGTGTCACCGTATGTGACTCTGCCGCCGGCAGTGTTGCCAGGTCTTATCAGAGATCGGCAATAAGGTCGGGCATCGGCGTAGCCCTGTCACACCTTAGGAGTCATGGCCGGCGATGCAGTTCGCAGGCCCTCAGATTTCTGGAGAGTGGGCTGAAGGGTCTGCCGGCTTCAGATGCCATACGGGCCTACCGAGACCCACGTCGCCACTAGTTTTTCCCTTTCCTCCGACCCTAAGGCTGAGACAGTCGCATTCCTCCCATCGGCCATCCGATTTCGAACACGAAGATTTACATCCTGGATCTGCATGGTGAGCCCGTTCCTATTGGGGTGACGGGGGAGATTTATATCGGCGGAGCGGGCGTTGCGCGGGGCTATTTGAACCGCCCAGGGCTGACGGCGGAGCGGTTTTTGCCCGATCCGTTTGCGGGCAAAGCCGGCGCGCGGATGTTCCGGACAGGGGATATGGGGCGCTGGCTTTCCGACGGCGCCATCGAGTTTTTGGGCCGCAACGACTTCCAGGTGAAGATTCGGGGCTTCAGGATCGAGCTTGGCGAGATCGAGGCGCGGCTTGAGGAGCATGAGAGCGTTCGCCAGGCGGTGGTTGTCGCTCGCGAGGAGGGCCCCGGCGGGAAGCGGCTTGTGGCCTATTATGCGGGCGGGGACGGTGTAGGCGCCGATGAGCTGCGGGCGCATCTGGCTGCGACGCTCCCCGAGCACATGGTGCCCGCGGCCTATGTGCGTCTGGAGCGGCTGCCTCTGACGCCCAATGGCAAGCTCGATCGCGAGGCGCTGCCGGCCGCCGAGGCGCGGGGGGCGAGCTTCTACCAGTCACCAGAAGGACCCGTCGAGACGGCGCTCGCGGAGATCTGGTGCGACCTGCTGCGGACCAAGCATATTGGCCGGTATGATAATTTCTTCGAGCTCGGCGGCAATTCGTTGACGGCGATGCAAGTCGTCTCGCGCTTGCGCGACTGTTTCGGGCTCGAGCTGCCGCTGAAGACGCTCTTTCAGGCGCCGACGCTCCACGCCATTGCAGCAGAGATCGATCAGGCGGTCGCCGCTAGCCAGTGTACCTCGCGTGTCTCTCCGATCGTTCATCGAGTGCATTCGGGGCCGGTGCCGCTATCCTACTCCCAGGAGCGAATGTGGCTCATTCAGTCACTCGACCCGGAAAACACCGCATACAATATAGCCTTCGCGGTGAAAATCACCGGACTGCTCGCCACAGCTGCGCTCGGCCGCGCATTCGACGTCCTGGTCCAGCGACACGAGATTCTCCGCACCGCAATTCGCCTCGTGGACGACCGGCCAGTCCAGGAAGTGCAGCCGTGGATCGGGCCGTCTCTCGTGTTCTTCAATTCTCGATCCGAGGGCGAAGGCGCTGCGATGCGCGCAGCTGAAATGGACGCCCAACGGCCCTTCGACCTGGCCCAGGGGCCGGTGATCCGCGCAACGCTCTATCGCACCGGCTCGGAAACCTATCTGCTGGCAGTGGTGCTGCACCATATTGCCGGCGACCAGTGGTCCCTCGGCGTGTTCGGTCGCGAACTGGCGCTGCTCTACAGCGGATTCCGCCGGGGCGAGCAACCGGCACTGCCGCCGCAGCCAATCAGCTATAGGGATTATGCGGTCTGGCAACGCGATCCAGCCCTCGCGGATGAGTTCGAGCGGCAACTCTCCTATTGGCGCAAACAGCTCGCCGACGTTCCGGTGCTCGATCTGCCGACAGACCGGCCGCGCCCGAGGCTGCGAAGTCTGCGCGGCGCCTTCTGCGATGTAACACTCTCCGAGGAGTTGCTCAACGGGCTCGCGCGGCTCGGGCGCGAGGTCGGGTCAACGTTCTTCATGACCATGTTGACCGGCTTCGCGGTTCTGCTGCACCGAATCACTGGCCAGACCGACATTCCGATCGGCGTCCCCGTCGCTGGCCGGACACACAGCGCCACTGAGGGCATCGTCGGCACCTTTGTGAACACGCTTGTGCTGCGTATCGACCTCGCTGGCAACCCGTCCTTCCGCGAGCTGCTGCTGCGCCTGCGCGCGACTGCCCTTGACGCCTTCGCACACCAGGATGTCTCCTTCGACCGGCTGGTCCAGGAGATCGGGCAGCAGCGCGAACCCGATCGCTCTCCATTGACGCAGGTGCTCTTCAACGTCGCCAATGCGCCAATGCATGGTCTTCGGCTCGACGATGTAACCTGGGAGCCGATGCCCGCTCGATCGGGGCGGCGCCCAGTTCGAGCTGAGCCTGTCGATCGACAGCGAGGTCACTCGCCGCATCATTCTCGAATACAACACGGACCTGTTCGACCGCACGACAATCGAACGCGCCATCGGGAATTATCTGACGCTTCTCGATGGGCGATCGCAGCGCCCGAGACTGTGCTGAGCACGCTCCCGTTGCTGACGGCTCAAGAGCAGGCGCTGCTGCGGCGCTGGAACGCCACCGCGGAATCCTTATTCCAGGGACGGTCTTTCGTGCAGCTCTTCGAAGCGCAGGCGAAGGCGACACCTGCAGCGCCAGCCGTCTCCTTCGAGGGCAGCGTCTCAAGCTATGGCGAACTCAATGCGCGTGCGAATGCGGTCGCGCATGCGCTCCAGGCTCTTGGCGTCGGCCCGGGCAGCCTGGTCGGTCTTTCGACCCCGCGCTCGCCAGCGCTGCTCCCCGCGCTCATTGGCATTCAGAAATCGGGGGGCGCGTATCTTCCGCTTGATCCCGGGTTCCCAGACGAGCGGCTTGCTTACATGCTGGCCGACAGCGGGGCCAAAGTGCTGGTGACGGGCGGCGATGCCTGCGGTCGGATCGAACTCCCGGACGGGGTCGCCAGGCTCGACCTCGACAGCCTGTCAGAAGCCAGTTCGTCTGACAATCCCGCGTGCGGCGCGGGCCCCGCCGATACCGCCTATGTTATTTATACCTCGGGCTCGACCGGCCGGCCCAAGGGCGTCGCCGTTTCGCACGGCTCTGTAATGAATTTCCTTTTGTCCATGCAGCGGAAGCCGGGCTTGTCGGCTTCTGACACTTTGGCAGCCATCACCACGATCTCCTTTGATATCGCGGTGCTCGAGCTCTATTTGCCCCTGCTTACAGGCGCCCGCATCGAGTTGGCGCCGCGCGAGACCGCGACCGACGGCGTCGCCCTTGCCGGATTTATCGAGAGGGGCGGCATTACCGTGCTGCAGGCGACGCCGGCGACTTGGCGCCTGCTGATCGAAGCTGGCTGGGGCGGCGCACGGGGCTTCCGCGCCTTCTGCGGCGGCGAGCCGCTGCCACGCGATCTCGCCGATGCGCTTCTCGACCGCACAGAGGAGCTTTGAAATCTTCATGGCCCGACCGAAACGACCGTCTGGTCGACCGTCGATCGGGTTGCGCGGGACAATGCCCCAATCAGTATCGGCGAGCCGATCGCCAATACCGTCATCCATATTCTGGATGCCGCCGGCGAGCCGGCGCCCATCGGCGTCGCCGGCGAAATCCACATTGGCGGCTTGGGCGTCGCAAACGGCTATCATCGGCGGCCTGCTCTCACGGCCGAACGTTTCATCGTCGACCGCTTCTCCGACCAGCCCTGCGCCCAACTTTACCGGACAGGCGATCTCGGGCGATGGGGAGCAGACGGCAAACTGTATCATCTCGGCCGGCTCGATCATCAAGTGAAGATCCGCGGCTTCCGCGTCGAACTCGGCGAGGTCGAGGCGGTGCTTTCAGCAAATCCCGCGGTGCTTCAGGCGGTCGCGAATGCCGTGGAGGCGCATCCGGGCGACCAGCGGCTCGTCGCCTATATTGTCTATCGCGATGGCGAGGAGTTGACGACCGGCGATTTCCGCCGCCATCTGCGACAACAGCTCCCCGATTTTATGATTCCTTCGGTGTTTGTGCCGCTTAATTCGATGCCGCTCACGCCTAACGGCAAGATCGACCGCAACGCATTGCCCGACCCTTTCAGGATTACGCGCCGGCCGGCAGAGGCGTCTGAGCCGCCGGCGCCAGGCCTAGAGCAGAAGATTGCCGAGATATGGCGTTCGATCCTGTCCGTCGACGCGATCAGTGCGGAGGACAATTTTTTTCGAGCTGGGCGGACACTCCCTTCTATCGTTGCGGGTGGCTCTGGCGGTCGAGAAAGAAACTGGTTATCGCCTTGATCCGCGCGCGCTCTTCTTCAACAATCTGCGCCAAGTCGCAATCTTGATCGCTCGCGAGACTGCAGGAATGGTCGGGAGATGAAACCGTTCTATTTTGGGACTGCTGAACGGCGGCTCTTCGGTATCTATAGCCAGCCGCCGCCGGTTGCGCCGGCAAGCGAGCCGCGATCTTGTGCTATCCCTGGGGAGCCGAGTATCTGCACGCTCACCGAACCTTGCGCCTGCTTGCCATCAAATTGTCTGCTGCGGGCTTCCATACATTACAATTCGATTTTTTCGGCACCGGCAATTCAGGGGGAGAGTCGACCGACGCCGATCTTAGCGGCTGGGAAGCCGATCTAAGAACCGCAATCGAGGAACTCATCGAGATCAGCGGTGTCGCCAAGGTCAACTTGATCGGACTTCGGCTGGGAGGAACCGTCGCCGCGCGCGTGGCGTTACAGCTGCGAAGCTCGATCGAGGCGCTCGTGCTGTGGGATCCGGTCGTGTCCGGTCCCAAATACCTCAAGCAGCTCGGCGTGCCGCCGACAGCCAAGCCGCCGCTTAAATCACAAGGCTTTCCGCTGACCGAGCGGATGCTGCAAGACCTTCTGACCTTGGACCTCAGCACATTGGCTTATCCTCAGCGGACGCTCGCGCTGTTAACCGAACGATCGCCGGCTTATGAGATATTTACGCCCCTGACTGAGGCAGGGGGACCGGCCTTGTTTTCGGTCGAATTTCTTGAGGACGTGCGTCCTTGGCTTGAGCATCCCGCCGCTTCCGGTTTGGTTCCCCTTTCGGTTGTGCGGCGGATTTTGAGTTGGCTGGAATGACCTACAGGATCAGTGAACAAGCCCTTCTACTCGGGAAACACCGTTCGCTCGTCGGCATCATGACGCGGGCCGTCACGACCGCACCGAACGAAAAGCCAGCGGTCGTCATCCTCAATTCCGGCATTGTTCATCGGGTCGGGCATAACCGGATGTACGTCGCGCTCGCTCGCTCGCTTGCTCGCCTCGGCTTCAACGTACTCCGTTTCGACTTCTCCGGCATCGGCGACAGCGAGCCGCGCATAAATGGCCTTTCCCCGCTCAATTCCTCGCTCGCCGATCAGGAAGAGGTGATGGATTGGCTGGAGCGAGAGCGCGGCATCTCTCGTGTTATCCTGATCGGTTTGTGCTCGGGAGCGGATCACGCAATTCTGCACGGCCACGGGGATCCACGGGTCGTGGGACTGATTTTGATGGACCCGTCGATCCCGACCACGGTCCGCTTTTACGCCAAATACATCCTTCGGCGCCTGAGCCTCTGGCGGTGCTATGTGAGCGTGGCGCTCGGGCGCAGCGGCCTCCTGCAGCTTTGGCGGCGCGAGCTTCTCTACGGGCTTCGACCGAGCGCCAACCCTCGTCCGGCATCGCTCGACGACTTGCGCTTCCACGCTTTTCTGAAGCAGAGTTACCGCACCGCCATCGACAGAGGTGCTTTTATCCTGGCCGTCTTCACGGGTCACCCGGTGCGGCAGACCTATCGCGAGCAGATGCTCGACGGCTTTCCCGGCATCGTATTCGGCGATCAGCTGAAGCTCGAGTTTTTCCAGTCGTCCGATCACGTCTTTACCTCGGAGACTGATCGCGCGCAGCTTTTCGATGTTGTCCTCAACTGGGTGGTGTGGATGAACACGCGGCTCGATGCGGCGGCGGCGCCCGCAACCTGGGCAGAGGCCGCAATCGGCGGCTCGCTGATCCTCATTTGGAAGCGCTTCCTGCGTCGGTCTGCGATGTTGCAATCTTGTTTCTAAGCCTGAAGCCGAGCTGAAGCAACTCCGCAAGCAGCGGATGACCTGTTAGCCGCAGACCGGCAATCCACCCGGCCCCGGCGAGGGCGCCGGCCATCATCGCTAACGGGATCGAAAGTTGCTTAGTCCACCCGGCGACCGCTATTGTCGCCAATGGACCAGCCGCACAAGCGACCGTAACAACGCCGCTGCGAGCAATCGCACGTGCGAGTTCAAGCCAGCCGAAATTGATAAAATGCCGGACGACTCCCAGCGATATAAGACTGCAAATTGGAACAATCGCAAGAGTGCTGAAAGCGATGGCCTCAAGCCCGGAGGGTGCGGCAAGCGCGAGGAGCCCAATCGTCACCACCGCCTGCGCGAGCAGCGTGGCCGGCACAATGCGAATGGCGCCAAGCGCCACCAGCGTCGGATAGTGCAGCGCCATTGGGAATGAAAAGAGGAGAGCGGCGCCGAAGACCTGCAGCAGCGGCGCCACGCCCATCCATTGCGGGCCCAGCAATACTCTGACAACTGGATCCGCCAGCAAGATGAGTGTGACGAGGGCAGGCCACTGCGCTGCCGTCATTAGACCAAGAGCCTTCAGGTAGCTTTCCTTGGGTGGATGCCCATCTCGCGCCTGCCGCGAAAAAGCAGGCAACGCGACAGCGCCTACGCCGGCCAGGATGACGCGCTCCGGGAAGAAGGCCAGGAGCGCCGCACGTTGGCACAGGCCGACCGAGCCAACATCGAGGGTCCGGCCGATAATGAGATAGGGCACTGCATCGCCGATCTGCCACAAAATGCCCGAGGCACTGTCATGGATGCCAAAGCTAATGACGCTGCGCCATTCCCGCAGCTCCGGACGGAAGATCGACCATTCCCGCCAGAAATGCAGATAGAGAGCCATTGCGGCGAGTGCTGAGATCGCAGCCGCCCACGCCAGACTCATATACCCCAAGCCAAGGAGCGCCAGGCCAACACCAACGCCGGCATTGATCGCGGCGGTGATCGTGGTGACAAGGGCGATCTGCCCAAAGGCCAGATTACGGCTCATAAGCGCGGAGATCTGGTAGCTGACTGGCCCGGCGAGGAAACCCAGTGCCCCCACGCGCAAATAGGGATCGAGTTCGGGACGACCGAAGAATGCGGTTAGCGGCCGGACGAGCAGGAACAGGGCTACAATCAGGATGGCGGTGGCGATCAGGCTGATCGTGAAGTTGGTGCGGTATCCGCGCGGGCGTCAGATTCTCCTCCTGAACCAGATAGGCGCCTCCTCCCAGCGCCCGGATGGCCTCCGCCAAGGCCAGCGCAGAGCCACCCAGCACGGCGATGCCGTAATCCACCGGCGCTAGCAGCCGCGCCATGATCAACGTGGCGCAAAGATTGATCGCCATCATCAGATATCGACCGAGGCTGGCCATTACGAAAGCTCGCCTTATTCCTGTCATCGACCAACTCCGCTCCTCGCCGGATTAGCAACGATCGCTGGTGGTATGGTGGGGAACCGCTAAAAGCGGTTTGAAAGGACTCTACTACTTTTGTGATTGGATTTTGGGACCAGCGCAAGTTGATCCATCTGACTATCCTGAAATCTCCTGGCGCTTGATGGGACCCGGATCATCTCCTCGTCTCGGCCCGCCACCGTCGAGACGAAATATCTGCGTGCCCAGAACTTGTGTCCGGTGAAATTTCGCCTTTCGCTCGATATTTCGCGTGATCGAAATCGAGCTTTTGCACTTGATGAAGCCGATCACCTCGGCAACCGAGTATTTCGGCGGGATCGAGACGAACATGTGGACATGATCAGGCATCAAATGGCCCCCTCGATCCGGCATGCCCGCCCGCCGGGCCAAATTCCGCTAGGCATCGAATAGCGGAGATTGAGCGGCGGAACTGCAGACTGCGCATAGAGGCGGGATTCCTGAGTTTCCCCAAACCTCAAAAGCCAGTAAAAGCAATGCGTTATGAAAGGTGGTGGTGCCCAGGGCCGGAATCGAACCAGCGACACGCGGATTTTCAGGACGCGTTTCCTGGGATTTCTGGGATTCCCCCGTATTCCCAGGCTTACATACTACGCTGATTAAACACCATAAATTCCTTCACCGACATATCTAGTCATTCCTTGAAATGCCTCTACCGTGCCTATACAGTGCCTATAAAACACGGCGAATAGGCACGCAGCCATGAGGGGCAAGATCACAAAGACCGCAATCGATGAGCTTCGCGAGCAAGCCATCGTAACCGCAAAGACCGTATATCTTTGGGACAGCGAACTGACCGGCTTCGGCGCGCTGGCCACGGCGAAAGGATCGGCGAGCTACTTTGTCGAGTTCAGGATCGGCGGACGAGCTGCCCCGAACCGCCGTTTTTCGCTTGGCAAGCATGGGGCGCTAACCCCGAGCGAGGCGCGATCGCTGGCGAAGGCAAAGCTCGGGGAAGTGGCTAAAGGCGTTGACGTGGCGCAGGTGAAGCGAGACGAGCGGTTACGGCTCGCATCTGGGACGTTCCGCGATGTCTGCAAACGCTATCTTGAGCGGGAGGCTAAGCCGACGCGTCACTGGCAAGAGATGCGGCGCATCCTGGAACGCGACGCCATGCCGGCCTTTGGCTCGCAGTCCATTTCTACAATCACCCGGCAGCAAGTCCGCGGCCGCCTCGACGCTATCGTGACCGAACCGGGCCGAAAGCCATCGGCAGAGCGCAAGCTCTATGTGGCTCTCATGCCGGTCTTCAAATGGGCTACAGAGCGCGGCGCTATCGATAGCAACCCCATGACCGACCTGACGCGGCCAAAGCCCGCGCCGCGGCGCAAGCGCGTCTTGGACCATGCCGAAATCCGCGCGATGTGGACGGCAGCCGATGCGCTCGATTGGCCTTTCGGTCCGTTCTACAAGCTGCTCCTCCTCACCGGCGCTCGCCGGGAAGAGGTTGCCGGCATGCGTTGGCCGGAATTGGATCTTGATCTGCAACGGCGCATATGGCGCTTGCCGCCAGCCGAAGAATTTCAACCTCGACGGACGAAGAACGGTCAGGAGCATGTCGTTGACCTGAGCCCGCAGGCTGTGGCGATTATCGAAGGTTTGCCAAGGCTCCACAGCGATCTTGTCTTCACGACCACGGGATCCACGCCAATCAGTGGCTTCGGCAAGGCAAAAGCGCGCCTCGACGCAGCGATGGAGAAACACCTCGGCAAGCCGCTTCGGCCCTTCCGTGTGCATGACATTCGGCGCACGGTCGCGAGCCTGATGGGCGATGACCTGGATGTCGACCAGGGCGTGATTGAGCGCTGCTTAGGCCATCTGACGGGCACGCAATCGGGCTTGATGGGCACATATCAGCGCCAGCAATATCGTGAAAAACGCAAGCAGGCCATGACACTTGTGGGGCGCACTCATTGACCAGCTTGTGTCTGGCGATGCGCCAGCTTCGAATGTTGTTCCGTTCACCGCATCGCGATAGCAGAACCGCGCACGGCCAATCATCCCTGGCTTCGCTAACAAGAGGGCACGGCATTCGCCCTGCGACAGCCCTAGCAAGTTCTGTCGTAAGCTGAAGTGGGGCGCGAGCGGACTTGTGCGGGATTTCAAGGGACAACCGTTGCACGCTCGGCGAAATCCTTCTGATGCGCGAAGGCCTACGCAGGATGAACGCAATGAGGACACACGCTGAAATAGAATACGAAGCCCGCGAGCTTGGTGTTGCGAACCAGGCAGAGCTGGAGAGCTTGCGGCAAGAGGTCTTCGGCTTGCGCCGAGAGATGCAGACGCTGAAAGAGCGGGCTGAGCGGTTTGAGCTGGGAGCGTGGCGCGGCTGAAACGTTGCGCATTTCGCTAAGCCCCCTCATCCCAATATTGGTTGGGGCCGACACCGCCGTCCCGCGTCCGCTCCCCCGCATCCCATGATCGGAGTGAAGACCAGAAAGAGCCAGTTCCTGGTTGCTATGGTGAATCTGACCTGAATTATTCGACGCAGCCAAGCGGAGCCTTGCCCCTGGCTTATCTGGGCAATCAGCTAGCATCACCGCAAGTGATATGGGGTCGCACGGCTATTCGCCGCCGAACGCAGAAGTTGCGTTCGATACGTCGTGCGCCTAATCGTTCGGAGGGCGGCAAATGGATGAGTGCAGCTATGAAGAATATCTCGATGAGGTGTACAAACGCAAAGATGCACGTGATCGATTAATCCACCCGGTCAGCTATCCAGTACGCTGTCATATTCGGCGTTGTCGCTGGACGTTCCCCAAACAGCACTATCCTGTCCTCTTTCACCGATTGGAGCGAATAAGAAAGCGGAGATTGTCGCTTTCTGAACGCGATCAAGTCAAAGCGGCCTGCGGCGAACTGATTGATAGCAAGGAGTATGTCGAAACAGCGGAAGAGTTACGACAGCAACTGGAATCAGAAGCCGAACAAGAGAAGTACGATATCTCAGCCCTGAAAAAAGTAAATTCCTTGGCGGATCAGCTTGTACAGCATCTACGCTATCTAGAGCTGGGCATACCGTTAATGAGGCGGCCCACGATGGACGAGTTTCGTTCTGAGCTTTATGAGTCATTTGATAAGGAGTGGCCAAGAGTCCCAATTGTTAAAGTACTACGGGGCGTTGTAAAAGCTTCGAAAATCGTGGTTGAGAGACACAAACCCCAAAAAAAACCGGGGCCATCGCCTGATGCGGCACTGCGAAAGTGCATAAGCGGACTCGCGCAAGTTTTCGGCGCGGACAAGGCGACCGCTCCAAACAGTAGAAAGATGGGGCGAAGAGCTTCTCCATTTATCGATTTCGTGCAGGAAATACTCCATGCCCTGCCAGAGAATGCGATGATCGGCAGAAAGGGACCTACACGTGGGCGGCTATAGAAGGGCATGTGCGCGCCGTGTGTAAAGAACTTAAAAAAGCCCTACCAGCGCGAATAAAAAAGCAAAAACTGGCGGGTTGAGTTTCTCTCAAATCTCGGTGCAACTCACGCCGTCGACATCTCATGCACTATCTTTCATAGTTCTTCCGTACCCGGCCTACAGTTGGCCTCGCAGTCTTGAGTTTGTACGGAGTAAACCATGAAAGACCTTCACGAACGAATATCCTTCCCGCCACCTGACGCCGCCCGCTATCTGGGGCTCTCGCAATCCTTTCTCGCAAAAGCGCGCTGCTCCGGCTTCGGCCCGCGCTATTGCAAATTGGGAAGGCGCGTCACCTATCGGAAATCGGATCTGGATGCTTGGCGCGAGGAGCGGGTTTACGCTTCCACGTCGCAATATCCGCAGCGGCCCCAGGCCGCTACCGCATCCAGCTCAATCCCTCTCGCAATAACAAAAGCCCCCTGCGAACGGCAATTCGCGAGGGGGCATGGTGTAGATATGCAGACCTACTATCGCTTAGAAGAGCGCACCCCGCAAGCTGGAAATAGCGGAGGCACGCAGAAATCCGCGGAGCGTCACCCCAGCATCCTTTCTACTGACGCGCCCCTCCTCCCGAAGCTTGGATACAGTCCACTCCCGCGTATTGTCCGAGCCAAGCCCGCCATTGATGAAAAGAACTTGCCGAAACAACTGGCTGAGTTCTTCGCACGGCGGAGGACGAATTCCGCTTCGTTCCGCGCTTGGGCCGCTGGGTTTTCTGGAATGGCGAACGCTGGTGCCTCGACGATTTGGCCACTATCGAGCCGCCGCACAGCAATTGTGCCACGAAGCCGCAGCGCGCATGAGGGATCCGAATGTGGGCAGCACCGGCATGGCTGCCGCGGTTTTACGCCTCGCGAGCTTCAACCCGAAGATAACTGCACCAATCGACGGCGATACAGAACCGCTCCTTGAAAGCCTGCTGGGCAAGAAGGGGGTGCGTCATGGTTAATCCGCTAAACGAAGACGTGATCGAAGAGTTGGCGAAGGCGAAAGCGAAGGCCGACGCCGGAAACCCCGGAACGAAGCAACCCTCCATATTCGCCAAGTTTGCGGCGATGGGCTATTCGCCGATCCCGATCTACAAGATCGATGGGCGGTACACGTGGCCGCTGAAATGGTCGGATTCATCGCGGCGAACAAGCTACCGATGCCGAGATGGCGAAGTGGGCGCGGAAGCCTGACGTCAGCGTCGCCCTGTGCGGCGGCTATCGCGATCTCCTCGCCATCGACGTCGACAGTGACGATCCGCGCATAAAGGCGGCTGTACTCGACGCACTTCCGCATTGCCGCATCGCCCGTTTTGGCTCCAAGGGCTTCGCGCTCATGGTGCGCAGTTTCAAGAGCGAGCGCATTCCGGCCGTCTATTCGAGGGACCAGCCCGCAAGGAACCCATTGTCGAGTTCAAGGGCGACGGGACAACATCCCCGTGCCACCAAGCCTGCACAGGAAAACGGGACGGCCTTAGGTGTTGTCGATCCGGAGACGGGCGAAGAGATCGACGGGCTGCCGCCGCTCACCGAGCTGCCAATCGTCACGCCGGACCACATTAGAACTTGCCAGGAGAGCCCTAGTCCCCGTTCGCACGCGCCCCACGGAAGCGCACCAGCGGGACCATCGGTGGCGGCAGTGCCAAGATAGAGCCGGGGCGACATGGCGCATACTTAAGGCTGGCTATGACGCCGAAACAAGACGCTTGCCGGGTTAACGGAGGGCCGCCCAACAGCGCTTTTCCATGCGGTCTGCCGCCTTGGCTGGGGCGTACATCACAGCGTGATCGGCAAGGCGGAGTTCGCGGCGGGCTTCATGAACGCCTGCAGAAGCAACGGGCTGCTCGATCAGCGTGGGCGCCAGGGCGATCGAGCGGACGATCGAGAGCGGACTCGCACGCGCCGTGGGCGACCCGCTGCCGACGCTGAAAGACGAGAAGCCGAGGTGCAGTTCACGGCCGGCAGTGGGGAGAGCGTATTCGGGGATGCGCCTGATGAGCCGGACCAGCCGCCATCGACCCCGGAGCCGGACCAGCAAACGAGCTGGGGCGAACCCGACCCGCTTGTAGCGGAGGAGGGGACGGAGCCTTATCCGCTGGATGCACTGCCGACCGGCATCAGGGACGCCGTCGAGGAGGTTGTTGCATTTGTGCAATGTCCGGACGCGCTGGCTGCCTGTTCGGCCTTGGCGCAGTTGGGGTCGGTGGCAGGACAGGGCTGTGCGAATGTGTACAGGGACGAAACGCTTTGCGGTCCAGTCGGCCTTTATTTTCTCGTCATAGCCAAGAGTGGCGAGCGGAAGAGCCAGCTCGACAAGCATTTCGGTGAAGGCGTGCGGCGCTACGAGCGCGAGCAAACCGAAATCCACAGACCGAAGAAGCGCGAATATCTGGCGGCACTGGCCAACTGGGAAGCCAGGAAGGAAGGGACTTGAGCACGCAATCGTCTCAGCGGTGAAAAAGGGCGAGGACGCCAGCCAATCAGAGAAGGAGCGGACGAGACCTCGAAGTCGGGGCAGCCCATCGCGCCCCGCATCCCGCGCCTGCTTTATGAGGACGTGACGTGGCGGACTGCACCTCGTTGTCGCAGGATGACAGGTACGCGATCTCTCTAATCCAAAGCATACATTGTTGGCAGCCATCCTATGCAGGCCGAAAACGTGACGCGCTGTCTAAGCCTCTGGAATGGCCTGTGGAGCGGCGAGCGGCACGTACATTCAAGGCGAACGCAGGAGAGCTTTCGTAGTCGAGGAGGCGCGCCTGACCATCCATATCGCAGTTCAGGAGGAGCCCTCCGGCAGTTCTTCGAGCGCACCGGCGGGCTTGCAAAGGGGACGGGTTTTCTCGCGCGCTGCCTCATCGCCTATCCCGAAAGCACTATAGGCGCGCGTATGTATAAGGAGCCGCCCACAGGCTGGCCGAGCCTTTCCAAGTTTACCCGCAAGACCGAAGCGCTACTCTTGGGCGCGCCGCCGCCCAACCAGAAGACGGGAGAGGTCGCCTTTGCCGCGCTGAGGCTGTCGCCCAAGGCCAAGAAATCTTGGGAGGTTTACGCCAACACAACCGAACGGCGGCAGGCAAAAGGTGGCAACCTCGAGCACTTCACGAATTCCGGTTCGAAGGCTGCGGACAACGTGGCCCGGCTGGCCGCTCTGTTTCACCTCTACGAAGTGGGCACGCCTGTCTACGAACTGGGCATACGTCGGCGGATCGACCAGGATCACATTGAGCGCGCCATTCGGATTATCGACTGGCACCTGGAACAGGCGAAGCAACTCCTGACGCGGGTTTCGGCCTCGGTGGAGCGCAAGAACGTGATTGATCTGGACCGCTGGCTTTTGGAGCAGTGCGCCAGGACAGGCACGGACCGCGTGAAGGCTGGCGACATCTTACAGAGTGGCCCCTACGGCGTTCGAGAGAAGGCGGCCAGGGATGCAGCCCTTCGTGAGCTTGCTTCGATAAATCGAGTGCGTCTGAACGCCGCGACCGGAAGAAGATTGTCGAGGTCGATCCGGATACTGCTAGGGCGGAAGTTTAGCATGTTTAGCAGCTTTAGCAGAGGGGCAGCCCATGAAAGAACAATGGTTCCACATACGGACACCAAGGAACAATAAGAAAGATAGATAGATTGAGGTTCAAAAATCATCATCACGCGAGGGCATGTTTTTCGACAGCCGGACCACCTGCTAAACCTGCTAAAGTCCCCCCTGGTGTGGTGCATTCCAAGAGCAATCAGCCGCCCGTCCAGTCGCCGATCGCCGCGTCGACCACGCAGCCCAGCGGTCGCGCCTTTAGGTTTTTACGTCCCCTACGTACACAGGCGAAAGTCTGCCCGCTGCAAATGTACCGGGCTAAGCCCAAACGGGCAAAACCCCCTTACCCCCTACAAATCCTAGAAAGGTTCTGAAGGCTATGACGCCTATTACCGACTTGGTGCTGCGTCGCCAGGAAAAACCCCACCCGCGCCGGCTACTTCTACGAGGTCTTGAAAGACGGAAAGGTCTTGCTCGCCTCGCTCAACCCCGAGTTCGCGGCCTGCCGTCTTCTGGCCAGCGAGGGCGTTATTGGCAAAGCCCGCTTCCGGCG
>CAVRSS010000136.1:0-30735 GCA_963723755.1 uncultured Alphaproteobacteria bacterium
GTCCTACTTACTTCAACCGGTTACCGTATTGCTGGTCGCGCAGCAATCCGCGCTCTTCCCTCACCTCAGCGTCGCCGCCAACGTTGCCTACGGGCTCAGCGGGCTCGACCGCACCCATCGCGCCGCACAGGTCGAGCAAGTTTTGGAGCTGGTGGATGCGCTGAGGCTAATCAGCCCCCGCCGCCCGCACGACCTTTCCGGTGGCGAAGCGCAACGAGTGGCCCTGGCCCGCGCCCTCGCTCCGATGCCCCGTCTGCTGCTGCTGGACGAGCCGTTCTCCGCCCTCGACGGCGCCGCCAGCGATGCGCTCCTTGCCCGGTTGCGGGTCTCGGCTCCGGAGCACAAGGTCCAAACTGTCCTGGCCACCCACGACGCAAAGGGCCGCGAAAGTCGAACTGCATGAGACGCGCGATGAAAACGGCGTGATCAAAATGCGCGCCGTCAAGGATGGGGCCGAAGTGAAGCCGGGCTCCTCGCTGGAGCTAAAGCCGGGCGGTTATCACCTCATGCTTATCGATCTCAAGAAGCCGCTTGAAGAGGGGGCGATGGTGCCGTTGACGATCACGCTCGCAAAGGCGGCCGCCATCAACGTGGATATCAAAGTGGGGGAGGACCGCGCCTGGCACTGCGGAGGCTATGCCGATGGGCATGCACGGCATGAAGGGCATGGATCATTCCGGGCATTGACTGTTTGGGGAGCGCCAGGGCATTGCGCGCTTGATCGGACGCAGTGTCCGGATGCTTTTTTGTAAGCAAATTGCCAATGGCGGCGTCTGCATTTCAACGTGTCCCTTACGCTTTCGTCCACTTTCCTTCTTCTGAAGATCGTCAGCGAAAACGTCTTGCTGTCACGTTAACGAGAGCGCGAGCCCGCTCCAACCCTTGATATAGCGGGTTAATCGCGTGAAAAATGCCGAACGGGCCGTCATCGTGGCCGCCTGCGCCGCAGCTGTTCCGGCTGCGCTGGGCGTTAACCCACTGGTACAAAAACATATTTAACGGACTTTTGCTCGTCCCAGTTAATGCGAAAATTCCGGCATTTAGTTCTATTTAATGGGAGGTCATGAACGAATGAAAGCTCTTTGCTTGCAACGACATAGCAGAATTACTTCCCACCGGGACGAACCCTCGGAGGGAAGTAATTGAGGCAGGAATAAATTGGTTGTTAAGCACAAGGTGAGCGGAAATAAATCAAGCGCGCTTCTTTTAACCATCTTCGGGTTAAAGCACCGGCGCGGCAACGATCCGTTTACCACCAGGCGTGCGGCGAGCGCCGTCCAAGAGGGCCTGGCCAGATTGGCGAAGCACGGCTGAAGCATCCCACGTTCATTCGCATCCACCCCCATCGTTGCCCGGATGCGCTCGGCGCGATCCGAACTCGTTGAGCAAATTTGCGTCGCAGCCGGTTCCGATTTTGCGCACGCCGCGATACAGCGGAAGCGCAACCCAAGATAAGTGTAGAAATTACAGACAAGCAATCAGCGAAAGAGTTGTGTTTCAGCAACGCTGCTTTTTCTTCTAGGCATTTAAGTGCCGTCACCGAGTGAGCGAAACCAAGAATCGGGCTAGCTGCTGCCATCTAAGCTAAAAACTTTTTACCCACGATAGATAACGGGCATTTTTTTAGGGTGGCGGCAATGAAGAGATTTCACTCTCGGCGAAAAAGCGCGCTTTTGTGCGCTACGGCGATCCCCCTCATGCTCATCGGTTCAGCCGGCTCGGGTTGGGCCAACTCCGTCACCGTATATGGCGCGGCTGGTTCGTTGGGCGGGGCAGGCGGCGACGCCAACGCCAATGCGACGGGGGCCGGCGACGCGACCAACATCGCTACGGCTTACGGCGGCGATGGCGATGGCAGCGATGCTAGTAGCGCGGGCGGCAATGGCGGCGCGGCCGCGGCGACGACTAACACGACGGCCAGCAACGACTTCGCCCAGTCCGACAGCTACGCCTACGGCGGTGCTGGCGGCTACAACAGTTCCTCGGGCAATGGCGGCGCCGGCGGCCACGCGATCGCGAACAGCACGGCGAACGCCAACGGCGGCAATGGGGCGACGGCAAATGCGACCGCTTCGGGGGGATCGGGCGGCTATAACAGCTCCTCGGGCTATGGCGGCGCTGGCGGCCAGGCGATCGCGAACAGCACAGCGAGCGCCAGCGGCGGCAATTCGGCGACGGCAAATGCGACCGCCTGGGCGGGATCTGGCGGATACGCCCTAAACTTCGGCACCGGCGGCGCGGGCGATGCGACCAGTTCAGTGATGGCCAACGCCGTCTCAGGCAGCGGTGCTGTGTCCAGCTCGGCTGCGCTTTACGGCGGCTCGGGCGGCGCGGGCTATTCCGGCTCCAGTGGCGGCACGGGCGCTTCGGCGAGCCTGACCAACGCCGCGACCGGGTCGACGACCGGCTCGCTCTCTCTTTATCAGTCGGCCGTCGGCGGAAGTGGCGGCGGCGCCGGGGGCGGCTTCAGCGGCAACGGCTATGGTGACGGCGGCGACGGCGGCAATGGGACGTCGACGCTGAAGCTCACCGATGGCGCCGCCTCGTATCTTCAAGGGATTAACTGCTGCTTCAGGCGGTCCCGGCGGCTATGGGGACGCCGGCGGTGGGACAGCGGGCGCGGCCAGCGCCTCGACCAATCTGAGGGGCGTCGGCAGCGTCTATCGGATCCAGTTCAGCGAGCGGCGGCGCGGGCGGCGGCTCCGCCTTCGGCACAGTAGGCGCAGGCGGTTCGGCGACGGCGGCGACCAGCACCACGGCCAGCAACGGCTCCGCCCAATCTAACAGCACCGCATCCGGCGGTGGCGGCGGTGGCGGCTCAGTCTACTTTTACGGCGCCAACGGTGCCGCCGGCGGCCAAGCGATCGCGAGCAGCACGGCCAACGCCAGCGGCGGCAATTCGGCGACGGCAAATGCGACTGCCTGGGGGGATCTGGTGGCTCCGCCTCTGACGCCCGCTACCCCGGCGGCGCGGGCGGCGTTGCCAGCGCGACGGCCAATGCCGTCTCGGTCAGCGGTGCTGTGTTCAGCTCGGCTGCGCTTTACGGCGGCTCGGGCGGCGATGGTTATCACGGCGCCAATGGCGGCGCGGGTGCTTCGGCGAGCCTGACCAACGCCGCGACCGGATCGACGACCGGCTCGCTCTCTCTTCTCAGTCGGCCGGCGGCGGAAGTGGCGGCAACGGCTACGGCTACAGCTACGGCGCCAACGAGGAGGCCGACGGCGCCGGCGGCAATGGGACGTCGACGCTTACGCTCAAGGACGGCGCCGCCTCTTATCTTAAAGGGAGCACCTCTGCTTCCGGCGGGTCCGGCGGCTATGGGGCCAACGGCGGTGGGACAGCGGGCGCTGCCAGCGCCTCGACCAATCTGACGGGTGCCGGAAGCGTCTATGGGTCTAGTTCGGCGAACGGCGGCGTCGGAGGTGGCGCCGGTGGCGGCTACGGCTTCGGCTCCGGCACTGCAGCCGCAGGCGGTTCGGCGACTGCGACGACCAGCACGACAGCCAGCAACGGCTCCGCGCAATCCTACAGCTCCGCCACCGGCGGTACCGGCGGCTCGGCTTTCTTACGCGGTGCCGCCGCCGGCCAGGCGATCGCGTACAGCATGGCGAACGCCAGCGGCGGCAATTCGGCAACGGCAAATGCCACCGCCTCCGGCGGTGCTGGGAGTTCGGCGACGGCTAACGCTGTCTCGGGCAGCGGTGCAGTTTACAGCTCGGCTGCGCTTTACAGCGCGGGCGCTTCGGCGAGCCTGACCAACGCCGCGACGGGATCGACGACCGGCTCGCTCTCTTTTCTCAGTCGGCCAACGGCGGCAACGCCTCATCGACGCTGACGCTCACTGATCGCTCGGCCTCCAACATCAACGCGAATGTCGCCGCGACCGGCGGCGGCAACGCCGAAATGCGGCTACGACCACCAACAATGCGATCGTCAACGTCACCGCTGACGCCACCGGCAGCAGCGCATCCGCAACCGCGCAAGCGACGGGCGCCTCGGCGGGGTCCGCCAATGCGTCGAGCGTCGCCCAGAGCGGCTTCGGCTCCGTCCAGACGCAAGCCTCCGCTCCTGTCGGCGGTCCTGCGCGACGGCTGCGACGACGGCGAGAGTCTGGGGCTCCGGCCCGCTTGGGCTGATCAACATCGCGTCGGGCCAAAGTGTGTCGCAGGCGATCCTGGTCCCGGCCGGGGTCAGCAGCAATGGGCTTGGCTACGGCGCCATGTCGGTCGGCTATGGCGGGATCGGCGAGACGTTGATCTATAATACCAGCGCCACGTTCAGCTTCACGAACGCCGTGACAGGGGATTTCAGACTGAACCTCTTCTCGCAGAACTCCGCGGGCATCGGCTTCGACAGCTGGGGTCCTCAACGTTTATGTGAACGGCTTCGACCACCAATACAGCTTCTCGACGCTGGCCCAAGCGCAAAGCTTCTTCACCAACGATGCGCTGGATTATGGCCTGATTAGCGGCGGCGTCTCTAACCTGACGGTCGATTATTCGTGGACCGGGGAGCTCGCCGGGTGCCGGATTCGGCTTCAACTACGGGTTAACCGCCGTGCCAGGACCCGTGCCCGGCAGCGGCTTGTTAGCTTTGCATTGCTGCTCGCTGCGGCAGTTCTCGCCAAATGGCGCGACCTGGCGGGATTGGTCCGCAAAGGCCTAGCGTCCTAACGAAGAGCTGGAGGGGCGGGCCGCGAGAGCGTGGTCCCTCCCATTTTGCCCCATGCCCAATTGGCCTAGATCAACCGGCAGCACATCCGATACCCGCTCTATTCGTGGCATCCCATGGAACAGTTTTGCTCAGCCAGAGGGACGCCGCGTTGCGTCCAATGCGGCGGTTCGCTGGTTCTCTTTTTTGGAAACATCACAAGGAGGCCCCAATGACAAATCAGGCGACGCAACAGATGCTCTCTGCCGGCGCGGCAATGCTCGGCTTCGGTCACAAAAAAGCGGAAACCACGCATGGGGCGTTCACGCTCCCGCCCCTGCCTTACGCCACCAGCAAGAACAAGCCCGCCATCGATGGCAAACCATGCAGTTGCATCACGACAAGCATCATGCCGCCTATGTGAATGCCCTCAATCAAGCAGCGGAGAGCGGCGGCGGCTGGACGAGGAAGCCGTTGCAAGACATCTCGGCCGGGCTCAGCGCGGTGCCAGGAAGCGTTCGCACAACTGTCCGCAACAATGGCGGTGGCCACGCCAATCACACGATGTTCTGGCAGATCATGGGCGGACGCGGCGGCACGCCTACCGGCGAGGTTTCATCCGCCATCGATCGCGATCTGGGCGGCTTTTCGGCTATGCAAAATGCGTTCAACGACGCAGGCGCGAAGATTTTCGGCTCCGGCTGGGTCTTCGTGACGGTGGACAGGGCCGGGATTTCTCGCTCACGACGCGGCCCAATCAGGATACGCCGCTGATGGACGAAGAGCGCGTGCTTTTCGGCAATGATGTGTGGAGCACGCCTACTATCTGAAATATCAAAATCGCCGCGCCGATTATCTGAAAGCCTGGTGGAGCGTGGTCGATTGGGCCAAAATCGGCGAGCGCTATGCCGCGGCAAAGGCCGGCACGCTGACCCTTTAAATAAAGAAGGAATTGTGGACCGCTCGTAACTTTTACAAAGGAACGCGGGCGGTTACATTCGGAAATCGGGCAAGCATAAGAGGCCTGCTTCCGCGACCACAATGGACGCCACAAAACAGGCTTCAGTGTTTGCAATAGTATCGGTAGAGGCAGCGCCGGGCCATGCGCTGCGGGTCTGAAGAAGCCAAGAGGGATCGATTTGGGCCGCCTGCTGGTTACACTTGCGACGTTTCTGGTTCTTCTGCTCGCGGCGGCCTCTGTCGCGCCAGGATTGGTGGATGGAAAGCCTTCCGGCCGGACATCGAGCAGGCGGCCTCCGCTCTTCTGGGCCGCAAAATCAGCATTACCGGCGATATCGACATCGCGCTCCTGCCGGAGCCGCACCTTCACGCGAAGAAGGTTGTGGCTGAGGGCGGGCCGTCCGAGGCGGCCCAAATGAGCGCAGAGGCGGTTGATCTCACTTTGTCCCTTCAGGGTTTGTTGAGCGGCCGCGTCGAGGCGAGCAAGCTCAAGCTCGTTAGCCCTTTTCTGATCCTTGATCTGTCGAAGCCGCTGCAAAGCGCGCTGCCCAGCCAAGACTGGGCCGCTACCGATGGTGGCAGAGGTAACAAGCCTCGAAATCGAGGGGGGCCGGATTTCCGTTTATCCGGATGCTGGCCAACCCGAAGCGTTGATTTTAACCGGCGTTGACGGAGCGCTCGCTGCCCCTCAGCACGGGAATGCTTACCGCTTCACAGGCCGGGTCTCGCAAAAGAACCAGCGCTTCGACGTAAAATTCAGTGCAGCGGCGCAAGGCAGCGGCGTGAAGCTTTCGGGGAGTGCGACGGAGCTTCGATCGAAGGCCGTGATCCAGGCCGATGGCGTGCTTAATACGGCCAACGCTCCCGGTTTTTGACGGAACGCTGGCGGCGACGGCGCCTCAGGCGCAGGCGGGAGCCCCTTTCGACATCCAGGCAAAGGCAGGGGCAAAACTCAATCGCGCAGGTCTGGCCCTGACCGACCTTGTCCTGACGCTGGACCCCGGAAGCCGTCCGCAAATTCTCACAGGATCGGCGAACGTAGCCTTCACGCCCAGCACGGCCGATATCACGCTGCAAGCGCGCGCGCTCGACGCCGACGTGCTCGTGTCAGGCGCGTCTGGACCGGGAGCGCTTGGCACGGCCGCGGGATGGGACACCTTCCGAACCGCCGCAGAACAGCTGCTGTGGTTCTATCCCGATTTCGGGGTCGCATGTTTTGCTGGCGAGCGATCAAATCCAACTTCGAGGCGAACTCATCGAGGGTGCAAAAGCGGAGGGCACGCGAACGGCTCAGAAATGGCTATTCGAGGACGCCCAGGCGACCCTTCCGGGCGAAACCACGATCAGGCTCACGGGCGCGCTCAAGAAGACCGCCGGAAAGCCCGAATTGATGGCGCGTGTCGCTTTCGAAGGCAAGAACCTGGGACGGCTCAACCGCTGGGTCGCACCCGCTGCGGCAAATGGCAGGAGCGGACCAGCGAGAGCCTTCACGGCAGGCGGGTTGCTCACGCTTTCGGACGACGTCACGGCCTTTACAGACGTAAAGGGCGACGTGGACGGCACCCCGTTTACGGCAAGCTTGCGCCTCGACAAGACGCCGGCTCGCAAGCTGAAAGTTTCGCTTACGGGCGACAGCTTCGATTTGACCAGCCTGGAAACCGGCCAAACGGGCGGCGATGCTTTGTCGAGCGAGAGCCTAAAGGGCGCCTGGCAGGCTGGGCTTGCGCAACTCGCTCCAATTCTGGGGACGATCCCACGAACTTCGATACGGCCGATATCGATGTCTCCGCCGGAAGCCTTCGAACAAGCGTCATCGAAGCAAAGAACGTCAAGGTGCAGCTGAAGTTCAACCAGGACATCCTCACCGTCACGAAATTCAGCGCCGAGACGGCTGATGGCCTTTCCTTGCGCGGAGAGGGTGTCGTGCCGATGCGCAGCGTTGGCCAGGGCAGGTTCGATGGGCGCCTTGAGGCGGGCTCGCCAAAGGCTGTTTTGAGGGTTGCAGCGTTGGCTGGATACAGTGCCGACAGCATCGTCGGACGCCGCGCCGAAGACTTGGCCCCGGCGAGCCTCGCGATCAGTTACAACGCAGAGGGACAGGCGACCGGCGCAACCGTGCAGCTCAGCGGAAGCCTCGGGCCGGCTCGCGTCGATGGCCGGGTGCATCTGAAGGGCAGTCTCGCCGAGTGGCTGGCAGGCCAGTTCTCAGGGCAATTGGCGCTGTCTGCTCCTGACGGCAACAAGCTTGTTGCTCTACTCTCCACGAAGGCAGGGGCGGCATTGGGCGTGTCCAATTCTCCTGGCACGATCACGATCCGCGCCAGTGGTACGCCCGACCGGCTCGACACCTCCACCACGGTCAAGGCGGCATCGCTGCAGGCGCAGATCGATGGGGTGGCGGAGTTAAGCAAGGCATTTTACTTTTCAGGCAAAGCGCAAGCCTCGACCCAGGCGCCTGAGCAATTCCTGCCGCCCGCGGCTTTGGCGCTCCTCGGCGGCGAGCGGCAAACCAGCCTGAAGGTTGAGTTGAATATTGCCTTCGGGTCGGGGCATCTCGATGCATCCAAGCTCAAAGCGGAGTTGCCCAGGAACGTTGTCAGCGGCCATCTCGCCATTGGCGTGGCCGGTCGCTTGACTGAGGTCGATGCCGATCTTAAAGCCGACCAGTTCTCGTTGCCTTCGATCCTCGGCTATCTGCTCACGCCGCCGTCCTCGGATCGAATAACGCTTGCACTAGCCAATGTGACGCCGGCGCAGCCTCAGGACATTTGGAGCGACCGGCCTTTTGTTCTGAACGTGTTTCAGGATACGGCTGCGAAAGTCACACTTTCCGCCAGGACCATGAAGCTTGGGGATACGCTTGCGCTCTCGGACGCGCAGTTGTCGGCCTTGCTCGATGATGGCCGTCTCGCGGTGCAGAAGCTCGAAGGAAAAGTGTTCGGCGGCGATTTGTCGGCCTCGATGAGCCTCGATGGCCGCGCATCCGCTATCGCGGCGTCAGCAATCATCTCCCTTTCCAAGGCCGACCTGTCGGCGCTTCCGGCCAGTGGTTCCCCTGCGATTGTTACCGGAAAGGCATCGCTTTCGCTTCGCGCGACCGGGCAGGGGTTGAGCCCGCGCGGCATCCTATCGGTGCTTCAGGGACGAGGTGCGATCGTGCTTGGGGACGGACAACTCGCGAAATTCTCTCCGGCGCGCATTCAGAAAAGCGGCGACGAGTTGGCGTCGGTGCAGCACCCGCTCCCAGAGGATACGATCAAGAAGAAAGTTCTTGAGGCGTTGCAGTCAGCCGACTTCAAGTACCGCCATCTGAAGGTCCCCGTCAGGATTCGCAATGGAATGGTGGAAATCCCGCGCGCTTCGTTCCGCAACAAGGACGGCACCGTGCGGATGGAGGCTTATCTTGATCTTTCAACCATGCAGGCCGACACGACCTGGCAGGCTGGCGTAAGCTCCGACCGTCACGTCCGCTGGCCGCCTGTAAAGGTGCAGGTGTCGGGTCCGCTGCGGGAACTCGGCGCCAGACCGAGGGTGCTTTCGGCGGAAGATTTCGCCCGCACACTTCTTGTTCGCAAGGTGGAAGGCGACATGACGCGGCTTGAAAGCCTCAACAAGCCGCAGGCCGCTGCGGCCGCCTGGGCGACGAAGCAGGAACCTGCTCCGACATCGCAGGCTCGCCGCAAGCGCGAAGAAACTTCACCGGCGGCGCAGGCGGGGCAGCAAGCGGTGCGAGCGACTTCGAGAAGCGCATGCGCGATGCTCTCTCCAAGAAGAGCACGCTACGTCCGGACGGCCAATAGCTCAACCCGCCTTCAGGAAGGCGCAAAGGCTGATCGATTTGCTAAAGCGTGTTGCGGTTAGCTTGTCATGGCTGGGCATGACCCATCGGCATGACCCGGCCATCCAGCCTCAAAATCCGCAAGAGGGAATTTGTTGTCCTGGATGGCCCTCGAAGGGCGGCCATGACGATCAGGGGATTTCCGACGCGCTTCTTCAGCCGCCGCATTTACCTTCGGAGTGGTCCCGCAAAAGCCGAGAGCTTTGCCGGCAAATCTTCGATGGCGCCGTTGAGCTTTCTTCGCCAATTCGGTCTCTCGCGATCTGTGCCGGGAAGATTCACCGCCGTGAGTTCGCCCACGACGTCGTCGATTTGCGCGACGGCGATAAGCGAAGACGCCCGGCCAAGAAGACGGTGCGCGGCTGCGACAACGGATACATCGACCGGTGCGCTGAGGTCCACATCGACACCGAGGCCCTCACGGTGCAAAAGACGGAGCAGCGCTTGCTTGTCGGCGGCACGCCGTGCCGTAGCGGCCGCTGCCTCTTCCGCTGTCATGAGGCCGAGCGCTACCTTTTCGATGATGTCTTCGCCCCGCCACCAGCCAGCCAGCGTCGGCAGATCGTGCGTTGACAGACAGGCGAGCGATTTTTGCGGATAGTTGGCGGTTGGGCTGAAGTCCTCGCCGTTGCGCTCGAACCAGAACACGCGGTAGCTCAAAATATCGGCGGCATCCATCGTCTCGCGGAATCCCATCGGCACGGTGCCGAGGTCCTCGCCGACGACAACGCAGCGAGCGCGCTGGCTTTCGAGAGCCAGTTGCCCGATGAGGTCATTCACGGGATAGGAGAGGTAAGCGCCGTCCAGAGCCTTCGCTCCGTTCGGGATGACAAACAACCGCGCGAGCGCCATGGCGTGATCGATCCGCAGCGCTCCGGCATGGCGCATATTGGCGGATGTCAGCTCGTTGAAGGAGGCATAGGCCGACCGCTGCCAGGCGACGGGATTTGGTGGCTGCAGGCCCCAGTTCTGGCCGCCTTCGGCGAAGGGGTCAGGGGGCGCGCCGACCGAGCACGATTTCATCAATTGATCGGCATTGGCCCAGCATTCCGCGCCATCGGGCGCAGCACCGACTGCCAGATCGCGATAAAAGCCAAGCCAGAGATCGCCCTTGCGCCCCTGCGCGGCGGCACTGGCAAGCTGGCGCTCGCAGAGCCATTGCAGAAAGAGATGAAACCGAACTTGCCTCGCGTTCGCCTGCGCGAAAGCCTGGAGCGCGAACTTGTTGCGCTTGGCAAGGTCGACGGGCCACTGTGTCCATGCTTCTCCGCGGCGGTCATCGCTGATGGCCTGAAAGCAGGCGAATTGAAACAGGGTTTTGCCGCCGCTTGCGATAAAGGCGTCGAAGTCCTGGGGCAGTACCCCGCCGCGCGTTCGGGCTCGCATATCCTCGAAATCGGCAAAAGCCGCTTCCAGAATTTCCCGCTTTAACGCCCAAACGGCTGAATAATCGACATGGCCCAGCGCTGAAAGAGGGGCGATACGGCCGGCATGCTTTACAAGCGCGGCGGCTGCGCAGCCTCCGCCTGATAGACCCGGCAAAGCTGCGACATCGATATAAATCGGATCGATGAACCGCCGGTCTGAGGGGTAATAGGGGCTGGAGCGCTCGCGGTCGTTGTTAAACAGGGAGTGCAAGGGGTTCACGCCCACCGTGGCGAAGCCGGTCCGGCCCGCCATCCTGGCTAACTCGCCCAGCGTCGTGAAATCCCCGATGCCCTGATCCTGGGCGCGGCGAAGGGAATAGAGCTGCGCGGCGATGCCCGTCGCCTTCTTGCCGGAGCAAAGCGCGTCCGGCAGATAGCACCGCCCGGGCGAAATGGTGAGGCGGCAGTCAAGTTCGGGCCGATGCTCAAGGATGATCCGGTGCCGTCCGAGAGGTTGCGGCGGCAGCTTTGCAATGGCAGCCTCGGTCGGGCGGCCATCCAGGGCCGTGAATGACACAAGCTCAATATCGCTCGGCCCAAGCGGAATAACGCTCGCGCTGCCATCCTCGCGCTGCACCCGCAGCGCGTCGGGCGCGCGTCCGCCGGTCAAAGGAAGGCCAACCCTGACCGCTTCCCCTTCGCGGACAACGAGGCTCCAGGGAAGCGCGCGGCGATCATGATCATCGGAGAGGCGCACGAGACTTTCCCGCGCCTCGCTGCTGCTTCCAGCCGGCAGCCCCATGTCTGCGAGCAGCGTGGCCTTCGTCTCGGAGGGCACAATATGCCGTTCGCCTGAGATGTCATACCAGTCTGGCGCGATGCCGGCAGCGCTCGCCAGCCTGTCGAGCAGATCGGGCGAAACGCTTTGTCCTGATGCAACGACGAAACGAAATGTGCCGGCGGATCGCTCCTCAAGGGCAGCCACGGAGCGCGGCGCAACCTTTATTATGGCGCCTCCCTCGAAAGCTCCTTCCTCGCCGATGCCGTTTTCGTGCGCCGTGTCGAGGCAGCAACGCCACACGAAGCCGATCTGGGCTTCAGGCAATGTCACCTCGATGGGCTCGGGACCCGCGTGCAATATGGCAATGACGCGATCCGCCTCGTGAAGTCTCGCCGCTTGGGGCGTAAAGCGCGGCGATGACCGTGCGCAGGTTGCTATCGCCCCAGTCCCCCGACTGCATCGGCAGCCCCTTAGCCGTCAGCCATTGAACATCCGGGATCAGCGAGACATCGGGGGCGTCGCCGGTCAGGAAGTGATCGCGCGTGAAAGCCGGATGCGCCTTTCTAAGAGCGATGATATGGGCCGTGCACGAAAGGAGCGCCGCGTCGGCCGCTCCCCAATTCATCCAGGTTGTGGCGCTGTCCTGGGCGTATGCATTGTTGTTGCCGCCCTGCGATTGGCCGCATTCGGAGCCCATCGCCAGCATGGGCGTGCCACGCGCGAGCAACAACGACGCCAGCAGATTGCGCTGATCGCGCCGCCTTGCCGCCAGTATGGCAGGATCGCGGGTAGCGCCTTCGATGCCGTTGTTCCACGAACAATTCTCGTTTGTCCCGTCGCGGTTGCTTTCGCCGTTGGCCTCGTTGTGCTTTCGCTCGTGGGAGACAAGGTCTGCAAGCGTGAAACCGTCGTGAGCGACAACGAAATTGACGCTGGATGAGGGGCGGCGGTGCGGCGGGCCGAAGATATCGGATGAGCCTGCAAACCGCGTGACAGCGCCCGGTACCATGGCGTTGTCGCCGCGCCAGAACTTCCGGATAGTGTCGCGGAACTGGTCGTTCCATTCGCGCCAGGATCCTGGGAACGCGCCGACCTGGTATCCGCCGGGTCCGATGTCCCATGGCTCGGCGATCAGCCGCACCTCCCGTAAAATCGGGTCTTGTGAGATTGCGGTGATGAGCGGAGCGGACGCGTCGAAGCCGTCCTCCCTGCGGCCAAGGACGGTGGCGAGATCGAAGCGGAAGCCGTCAATGCCGCCAAAGTTCACCCAGGCGCGGAGCGCATCCATCGCGAGCCGCACGACGGGCGGCCGGTCGAGCGCCAGCGTATTCCCGCACCCTGTGTCATTGATGAAGTAGCGCCGATCATGCGCCAGCCTGTAATAGGTGGCGTTATCGAACCCGCGCATCGACACGGTCGAACCGAGTTCGCCCCCTTCGCCGGTGTGATTGAGCACGACATCCACGATGACTTCGATGCCAGCGGCGTGCAGCGCGGAGGTGCAGTTACGGATCTCCTCCCAGCCGCCTGGCGCTAAGCTGGGCTCGGGCGCCATCAGTGTGATGGGGTTATAGCCCCAATAATTCGTAAGGCCCGTCGCTTTAAGGTGCAATTCCTCGATCCAGGCGGCGCAAGGCAAGATCTCGACAGCCGTCACGCCCAGCTTTACCAGGTGATCGATGGCGGCGGGATGGGCGAGGCCCGCGAATGTCCCACGGATCGCCTCTGGAATGCCCGGATGCGTTTTGGTAAAGCCCCGGACATGCAGTTCGTAGATGATCGTATCCGCCCAGGGGCGCCTCGTTGGCAGCCCGTTTTCCGCGGCCTTGGATTGATCGCGATCGCCTTCGGCATGAACGGCGCGCTGTCGGTCGCATCGAAGCTCAGATCCGCATCCGCCACGCCGCGCTGAAAACCAAGCATCGCAGGGGCGAGTGTAAAGGGGCGATCGAGCGCCAGCGCGTAAGGATCGAGGAGAAGTTTCGCGGCGTTGAACCGTTGTCCCTCGCGCGGTTCATGCGGGCCATGGGCGCGAAAACCGTAGCGCTGGCCGGCGCTGATGCCCGCAAAATGACCGTGAAAGACGTCGCCGGTGCGGGAGGGCAGGCGTATCCGCTCGACCTCAGCGTCCCCCTGCGCATCGAAGAGGCACAGTTCGATGGACGTGGCGTGAGCGGAAAAAACAGCACAATTTGCGCCGCGTTTGTCGAGTGTCAGGCCGAGAGGCTCGGGCGAGCCTTCGCTCACGCGCCGCTTCATGCAGCAGCATCCAGAGCGGCCGCTTTGCGCGTGAGTTCGCGGTAGAGTTGCACATAACGCCGGGCAGGATTACGCCAGGATACATCAGCGGCCATGCCGTTCCACTGCAAGCCTCGCCACGTTTCCTTGTCGCGGAATAAAGACGCGGTTTTGCGCAAGGCCAGCGCCAAGCCATCATCGGTCCCGGCCAGGAACTGAATGCCAGTGGCAACGCCTGCGGTGAGCGCCATCTCGTTCGCGTCGATGATGGTGTCGGCAAGGCCGCCAACCCGGGAAACCACCGGCACGGCGCCATAGCGCAGAGCGCAGAGTTGAGTCAGGCCGCAAGGCTCGAAGCGCGACGGGACAAGAAGCGCATCCGAGCCTGCCTGGATGCCGTGCGCGAGCGTTTCGTCATAGCCAATGCAGACGCCAACCCGCCCCGGGAAGCCTTGTGCGGCCGCGCGGAACCGGGCTTTAATCTCCGGGTCGCCTTCGCCAAGCACTGCGAGTTGCATCCCTTCTTCAAGGAGAACCGGCAGATTATCGAGGAGCAGGTCGAGTCCCTTCTGCCAGGATAGCCGGCTGATAACGCCGGCGACGAGCGTGTCCGGCTCGGAATTGAGGCCGAGGGCGTGCTGCAAAGCTTCTTTGTTCGCGGCGCGGGCATAGAGCCCCCTGGCATCGTAATTGACGGCAATCCGGGGATCGTCAGCGGGATTCCACACCTCCGTGTCGATGCCGTTGAGGATTCCGCGCAGACGCGCCGAGCGTTCGCGAAGCAGGCCGTCAAATCCCATGCCCGTTTCGGGGCGTTGGATTTCGACGGCGTAGGTTGGGGAGACGGTCGTGATCCTGTCGGAAAGCTGGAGCGCGGCTTTCAGGTACCCGATCGCACCGTAATGCTCGATACCGTTGAAGGTGAGAGCTTCAGGCGGCAATTCCAACGCGCCGAGAAGCGTGGCGGGGAATTGTCCCTGATAGGCGAGATTATGAACGGTGACGACCGTGGCTGGCCTGGCTTCTTCGCCATAGTGAAGATAGGCTGCGGTAAGGCCGCCTTGCCAATCATGGGTATGCACCACATCAGGCACAAATCCCGGCACCAGGCCCCGGCCAATGGCGGCGGCAATCTTTCCGAGAGCGGCGAAGCGAAAGGCGTTATCGGGCCAGTCGGCGCCGCCCGCTGCGGTATAGGGGTTGCCGGGACGGTCATAGAGGTGGGGCGCATCAAGGACGAAAAGCTCAAGGTGTCCCGCCCTACCGCTCAGAAGACGGGCAGTGCCCCCGAATAGAAGCGGGATCGACCGCACTTCCACATGGCTCTCCAAGGCGGCCATCACCGCTGGATAGCCTGGAACCAGCGTGATCATGGTGGTGTCTTCGGCTCGCAATGCTAGGGGAAGCGCCCCCGCAACATCGGCCAGCCCGCCTGTCTTGATGAGCGGATAGACCTCCGAAGCAACCGATAGGATCTTCAACTGGCTCACGCTTTAAGTCCGCTTGTTGCGACTTCTTCTTTGGGCTCGTCTCCTGTGGCGTCGGGGTCGAGCCCATTGATTGCATGGTCTTCGACTTCAGGGGGTTCGACTGCAGGGGCTTCCTCAGCGGCTTCGATCGAAGGCAACTTGCGCACCGGTGGGCGGTGGACCGAGGGTTGTCCGACAAGCCTGTCGATCATGGGTTGTGTTATAAGGCAAATGCCGCTTTCCGTTCGCCGGAAACGCTTCGCGTCGAGTTCGGGATCTTCGCCGACGACCAGCCCCTCGGGAATTTTAACTTCGGCGTCGATGACGACGTTTTTCAAGCGGGCGGAGCGCCCCACGTCGACGCGAGGAAGAATGACCGCGTTTTCCACGTTTGCGAAGGAATTCACGCGGGCGCCCGTCGATAGCAAGGTTCGACGCAAGGAGGCGCCGGAAATGATGCATGCGCCCGATACTAGCGAGGAAATTGCCTGTCCGCGCCTGCCGTCCTCGTCATGGACGAACTTCGCAGGGGGCGTGATCTCATTGTAGGTCCAGACCGGCCAGTTCTGGTCGTAGATGTCGAGGTCTGGAACAACCGCCGTCAGATCGATATTGGCCGCCCAATAAGCGTCGACAGTCCCGACATCGCGCCAATACGCGCCCTTTTCCGACTCCGACCTGACGCACGAGCGGTTGAAGCTATGCGCAACAGCCTTACCGTACTTGACGAGATAGGGGATGATATCCTTGCCAAAGTCGTGGGATGAGTTGGGGTCAGCGGCGTCGCGCATCAGCTGATCCAACAGGAATCGCGTCTCGAAAACATAGATGCCCATGCTGGCGAGCGCGACGTCGGGCTTGTTGTGCATGGCCGGCGGGTCTGCGGGCTTTTCCACGAAGGACCGGATGACATCATTCTCGTCGGCATCCATCACGCCGAAACCGGTCGCTTCCATGCGTGGAACCTCGATGCAGCCAACCGTAACGTCGGCGTTCTGGTCCACATGCTGCTGGAGCATGAACTCGTAGTCTTGTTTGTAGATGTGGTCGCCCGCGAGCACGACCAGATATTTCGGATCGTAGCCTTCGATGATGTCGAGGTTCTGGTAAACCGCGTCCGCGGTGCCGAGATACCAGAGCTCTTCCGAAATGCGCTGGCTGGCGGGCAGAATATCGAAGCTCTCGTTCCGAATGGGACGCATAATATTCCAGGCACGATGGAGATGCCGGATAAGGCTATGCGCTTTGTATTGAGTGGCGACGGCGATGTGCCTGATGCCCGAATTGAGAGCATTCGAAAGCGCGAAATCGACGATGCGCGACTTCCCGCCAAAGTAGACGGCCGGTTTGGCGCGCCTTGCGGTCAATTCCATCAAACGGCTGCCACGCCCGCCGGCCAGAACGTAGGCCATGGCGTCGCGTGCTATGGGAGATATGCCGGGCGGCCTCATCGGTTCCTCCCAAAGGTGGCTGAGATTGGAGAGTAGCAGGAGCTGTCTGGTGCAGGTTTAACCTGAGTCAAACTCAAAATAAACAGTGGCGAGCGGCGGCAGCACAATTTCTGCTGATGCCGGGAGCCCATGTGAGGGGGTACTGAAGGCTGTTACCCCTCCAAGGTTGCCCATGCCGGACCCGCCATAGGCTGGAGCGTCAGTATTAAGGATTTCGTTCCATCGCCCGCGGTAGGGCAGCCCGATGCGATAGTTGCGACGAGGCTCCGGTGTAAAGTTCGAAATCACAGCGATAGGCTTGGAGTCAGCGCCGCCCCAGCGCACCCAGGCGAAGACCGAGTGCTGTGCGTCATCGACGACGATCCATTGAAAGCCTTCCGGCTCGCAATCGCGGGCGTGGAGCGCGGGTTTCTCGATATGCAGGCGGTTCAAATCGCGGACCAGCGACTGTATGCCTCGGTGGTAGGCATGGTCGAGAACCCACCAGTCGAGGCCCGTATCGAAGTTCCACTCGTTCCGCTGACCGAACTCCTGGCCCATGAACAACAGCTTCTTGCCGGGATAGCCCCACATGAAGCCATAATAGGCGCGGGCATTCGCGAATTGTTGCCACTCGTCTCCGGGCATCTTGTTGACGACCGAGCCTTTGCCGTGGACGACCTCGTCGTGCGAGATCGGAAGGATGAAGTTCTCGGAGAAGGCATAGAGCAGGCCGAAGGTGAGCTTATCGTGGTGCCACCGCCGGTGAACGGGGTTCTTCGTCATGTAGTTGAGGGTGTCGTTCATCCACCCCATGTTCCACTTGAAGCCGAACCCGAGGCCGCCTGTGCTGGTCGGATGCGAAACGCCCGGCCAGGACGTCAACTCCTCCGCGGCCATCGTCACGCCGGGGAAGGCCGCATAAAGGCGTTCATTCGCCGATTGAAGGAAGCGTACCGCGTCGCGGTTCTCGTTCCCACCCTCGGCGTTTGGCAGCCATTCGCCCGGCCGTCTCGAATAATCGAGATAGAGCATGGACGCGACCGCATCGACGCGAAGGCCATCCACATGGAAGCGGTCGAACCAATACATCGCGTTCGAGGTCAGGATGCTCGAGACCTCGCGCCTGCCGAATTCGTAGATCGCGGTGTTCCAGTCAGGGTGGAAGCCTCTCCGCGGGTCAGGATGCTCGTAGAGAGGCGCGCCGTCGAACCATGCGAGGCCATGCTCGTCGGTTGGAAAGTGAGCGGGCACCCAATCCAGGATCACGCTAAGCCCGGCCTGATGCGCCTTATCGACGAAACGCTGGAAACCTGCCGGATCGCCATGGCGGCGGGTGGGTGAGAACAGGCCGATCGGCTGATAGCCCCAGGAGGCATCCAGCGGATGCTCGGAGACAGGCAACAGCTCGATATGGGTGAACCCCATGTCCTGGACGTAGGGGATGAGCTGCTCAGCCAACTCGTCGTAGGTCAGGAAGCCGTTATCCCACTTGCGCCGCCAGGAGCCGAGATGCACTTCGTAGATCGACATGGGGCTGCGCCGGGCATCGGCATTCGTCCGCCAGGCGATGTGGGCCTCGTCGTCCCATATAAAGTTGTCCGTGCGCGCCACGATCGAAGCCGTCGATGGCCGCATCTCGCTGCCAAAGCCGAAGGGATCCGCCTTAAGTGGCCCAAGATTTCCGCCCGCGCCGACGATCTCGTATTTGTAGACGGTTCCTTCGCCGAGGCCCGGCGCGAAAAGCTCCCAAAGGCCGCTATCCACCCGCTTGCGCATGGTGTGGCGGCGCCCGTCCCACTGGTTGAAGTCGCCGACGATGGAGACGCGCTTGGCTTGCGGCGCCCATACGGCAAACAAAACACCCTCGACGCCTTCGTGGGTGATCAAATGCGCGCCCAGGCGTTCGTAAAGCCGCTGGTGCGTTCCTTCGACAAGCAGGTAATCATCGAGAGGGCCGAGAACAGGGCCGAAAGCATAGGGATCGAGAAATTCCCATCTCTCGCCTTTCTCCTCGGCGCGCAAGCGGTAGGCAAAGCGGTCCCTTACACCAGGGACCAAGGCCTCGAAGAAATCGCTTTCGCCGCGCCGTTCGAGTTCCAGGAGCGAGTCAACGGGCTCAATCAGGGCCTGTATGCTCGCGATGCTGGGAACGAAAGCGCGGATCGCCATTCCCTCGGGCACGTCATGCAGCCCGAGGATGGCAAATGGATCATGATGAGTAGCGGCGATTATGCTCGCCACGTCCTCATCGGTTGCACGCCAGCTTGCACTGGTCAATTTTTTATCCCTCACGCCGAGCGCGTTGGCACGTGCCAGATATCCTCAGCATATTCTTTAATTGTTCGGTCGGAAGAAAACCACCCTACGCGAGCGGTATTCAATGTGGCAGAGCGCCACCAGCCCTTCGGGTCACGCCAACGCTTATCGGCCTCTCTTTGCGCTGCGCAATAGGCTTCAAAATCTGCCGTAACCATGAAGTGGTCATGGTATGTCAGGATATCGACCAACTGTCGATAGCGATCCTTCTCGTCGTGCGAAAATACGCCGGATGCGACAGAATCGAGCACCTCCGCCAGCATCGGCGATTTGGCGATAACCTCGCGTGCATCGATCCCATTTTTGCGGCGGTCCTGGACCTCCTGCGCCGTCATCCCGAAGATGAAGATGTTGTCGCGCCCCACATGCTCGCACATTTCCACGTTGGCTCCGTCGAGCGTCCCGATGGTGAGCGCGCCGTTGAGCATGAATTTCATGTTGCCCGTGCCCGACGCCTCCATGCCTGCGGTTGATATCTGCTCGGACAGATCCGCCGCGGGGATGATGTTCTGCGCCAGGCTCACATTGAAGTTCGGGAGGAACACCACTTTCAGGAGGCCACGCACGGATGGGTCGTTGTTCACCACGCGCGCCACGTCATGCATCAGCTTGATGATGAGCTTGGCCTGATGATAGCTCGCCGCCGCCTTGCCCGCGAAGATCTTCACGCGGGGAACGAAGTCCCGCGTCGGATGCGCGTGGATCTCGTTGTAGAACGCAATCGTCTCAAGGATATTGAGAAGCTGGCGCTTGTACTCGTGGATGCGCTTAATCTGGACGTCGAAGAGCGCATCCGGGTCGACCTTGATGAGAAGCCGGTCGGTGATGATCTTCGCGAGCGCTTCCTTGTTCGTATGCCGGACGGCGGCGTACTTCTCCTGGAAGCTTAAGTCGTCCGCGAATTTCTCAATGTTCCGGAGGGCGTTCGCGTCATCCAGGAAATCCGGCCCGATCGTTTCAATGAGAAGCTTCGTCAGGCCGGGGTTGGCTTCGTAAAGCCAGCGGCGGAAGGTGATCCCGTTCGTCTTGTTGACGATGCGATCGGGATAGAGGGTGTGCAAATCGTGGAACACCGTCTCCTTCATGAGATCGGTGTGGAGTTGCGACACGCCATTGATCTTGTGCGAGCCGAGGAAGGCGAGATGCCCCATGCGCACGCGCCGACCGGAATATTCGTCGATGAGCGAGACGTGCGATTGGAGTTGCTGATCGGCGCCCTTCTCCCGCAGGGCGTCCAGGTGCAGCGCATTGATGAGATAGATGATCTGCATGTGCCGCGGAAGCAGGCGCTCCAGCAGCGGCACGGGCCAGGATTCGAGAGCCTCAGGCAGCAGCGTGTGGTTCGTGTACGAAAACGTAGCCTGCGTGATGCTCCAGGCTTGCTCCCAGCCGACGCCGTAAACATCGACCAGGAGCCTCATCAGCTCCGCAACCGCGATGGCAGGGTGTGTGTCGTTGAGCTGGATCGCCACCTTCTCGGCGAGCTTCGTAATGTCGCCGTGCTGTTTCAGGTGACGGTGGATGAGGTCTTGCAGCGAGGCCGAGGCGAAGAAATATTCCTGGCGCAGCCTGAGTTCCTGGCCGGCCGGGGTCGAGTCGCTCGGATAGAGCACCTTGGAGATCAATTCGGCTCGAACCTGCTCGGTTTGTGCCGCGACGTAATCCCCCGCATTGAACACGTCGAGACGTATGGGATCGGGCGCGCGTGATCTCCAAAGCCGGAGCGTATTGACGTATTTGCCGCGCCAGCCGGGTATCGGCGTATCGTAGGCGACGGCCTCGATAACGTCGGATGGACGCCAAATCTGCGCCACTGAGCTGTGGTGGAGCGATTCCACGGAGCCGCCAAACCCGATGGCATAGGCGATTTCCGGGCGCGGGAACTCCCAAGGATTGCCGAAGGCCAGCCAGTCTTCCGGGTATTCGTGCTGCCAGCCGTCCTTGATCGCCTGCCGGAACAGGCCGTGGTCGTAGCGAATGCCATAACCATGCGCGGCAACCTCCAGCGTCGCCATGCTTTCCATGAAGCAGGCAGCAAGACGTCCCAGGCCGCCATTGCCAAGCGCGGCATCCGGCTCCATCTCGCTCAGCTTGTTGAGGTCGACATCGAGGCCGGCCAGGGCGGAGCGGAACTCCTCGGTGAAGCCAAGATTGGTCAGCGCATCCATGAGCAGGCGCCCAATCAAAAACTCAAGCGACAGGTAGTAGACGCGCCGCCGGCTTTGTTTGTAATTGACTTTCTTGGATGCGATCCAGGCCTTGATGATCCGGTCGCGAGCGACGAGCGCCGTCGCGATGAACCAATCCCGCTGGCTGGCCGAAGTCTGGTCCTTGCCTGTTGTGCTGATAAGCCGCTCAAGGATAAGCTCGCGAAGACGGCCGACCTCGTTGCCATCTGCTTCATTGTCCGAGCCATGCGCCCGTTCGGAGAAATTCGCTTTTCGCATGCTTTCCGTCATATGTCTCTTCTCGTTGCCTTGAGTGGACGCGGCCGAGCTGGTGGCGTCCTTCGTCATCCATGATGCGCACCTCATTGCGCGCCAGGAACGGAATAAAGGTCCGGCCATACTCCCGCTTTCGTAATGCCCGCCGCTTTGGAAAGTGTGGCGCACAAATGTAACGTGTTAATAACGCGATCCCATCATTTTGTCGAATAGCGCGGTGTGCGGATGATCGCTGTCCATTCAGGAAAAGCATGGAATTCGCGCATGGTCAATTCAAAAAAAGTTATTATGATGTTCAGAGCTGCGGATGGGGATGAAAATACTGGCCTCCGAAGCTGAAGGAAAGTTAAAAGGTTGAGCTTTCATTTATTATCTATTGAGTTTGTTTCTTAACAGAAGTTTTCAGTATCGTCTGACGCATTTTTTAGATTGGGGTGGACTGCGAGGCTGGATCGTAAGTCTCGCCGAGTTTATGCACCCAAGGCCCGGACTGCGTCAAGGGCGGCCCGAGTGCGGGCCGCCGTCATGCTGAAACTATCTCAGGACTTAAGCCCTGCATCCTCGGCGGTCACTTTCGCCAGAGCCGACCAGTCGAGATCGGCCCCGCCGCGCGCGATCGCGCTCAGGAAATGATCCCGGACGACGCTCGCGACCAGCATCGGAACAGCCTTCGCCTCCGCCGCGGCAAGCACGGAGCGCACATCCTTCAGCCCGAGCTCCAGCTTGAAACCGGCGGGCTCATATTTTTGCTCGGCAATCAGCGCGCCGTAGGTCCGGTAGACCGGAGCCGCGAAGAGGGTCTCCGTCATGATTTCCAGAAAGCGGCGGGGATCGACCTCATACTTGCGCATGAGGGCGACGCTCTCGCCCAGGCACTCGATCATCGAGGCGATAAGGAAGTTGCCGCTCAGCTTAACGAGGTTGGCTTCGGGCGCATTCGCGCTCAAAAAGAAGGTGCGTTGGCCCATCGCGTCGAACAGCGGCTGAAAGTGCTCGATCGCCTTTTTCTCTCCGGCGGGGACGATGAAGAGTTTCGCGGCCGCGGCGGCGTCAGGGCGACCGAAGACGGGCGCCGCGATGTAGGTCTGCCGCGCCTCGGCATGAGCTTGCTTCAGCCGCTCGGAGAGAGCGACGGTGATCGTGCTCATCGAGATGTGTGCCGCGCCCTTTTTGAGGCCCCTCAGGACACCCTCCTCACCGAATACCGTCTCCTCGACGGCCTGATCGTTGGCGAGCATGGATATGACCGCATCGCCGGTGGACGCTTCCGCCGGGCTGTTCGCGACGGTGGCGCCCTCCTGCTCAAGCGGCTCGGCGCGGCTTCTGGTTCGATTGTAGACGCGGAGACCGTGGCCCGCTTTCAAAAGGTTGCGCGCCATGGGAAGGCCCATGTTGCCGAGGCCGATAAAGCCAACATCCATTGCCGATTGCTCCTTTCGCTCCAATTTGACCGCTAACGGCTTATTCTTAAGGTAAAGGGCTGAATTCCCGGTCTTGTGCCGAACGCGGTGATGACATCGCCATCGAATAGGTGGAAATAAGCCTGGATAGAGCAAATCCATTCCAGGGAAGCACAGCCATGAGCGGGAATATGAGCGCGGCTTTCTACACGGCGTCGACCTGGATTATTCCGGTCCTTCTGGCTGTCACGCTGCACGAGGCGGCGCACGGTTTTGCGGCGCGGCGTTTCGGCGATAACACGGCCTGGATGATGGGCCGCGTCACGCTCAACCCCCTCAAGCATATCGACCTCTTCGGCACAATCATTCTTCCCGGCATCTTGCTGTTGGCCCGCTCGCCGTTTCTTTTCGGCTATGCCAAGCCCGTGCCCGTCAACTTTGGCGCACTTCGCAATCCGCGAAGGGACATGGTTTTTGTCGCGCTGGCGGGGCCGGGCACGAATATCACGCTCGCCGTTCTCTCCGCGCTGCTCTTCTATGCTGCATCGCTTGCACCGCAGCCGCTCTCCACTTGGCTGAACCTGAACCTTTGGCACAGCATCCTCATCAACGTGATTCTCGCGGTCTTCAACATGCTGCCGATACCGCCGCTTGATGGAGGCCGGGTTCTGACCGGCTTGCTTCCGCTGCGGCTCGCCAAGCCCTACGCGGGACTTGAGCCTTATGGGCTTCTGATCCTCCTCGGTATGATCTTCATCTTACCGCTTGCCGGCCAGAACCTTGGCGTGGACCTGGATTTTCTGTCGGGCTTCATTGGTTCGGTCTCGGAGACGATCATCAAGGGGATACTCTCCGTCATCAGGCCACCGGCCGCAGTCCTCGACTGAGAGGATTTTTCAAATAGGCGGGTTCGGCTGAAAGAGCAGGCGCGTCTCGGTGGCCTATTGCGAAAGCCGCTTGCGCGAGTGCAGCGATTTTGATGCAAATTCGCCACAGCACCAACTCTAAAGCTTCCGCTTGGGGCGTGTGCGGCGTGAAGTCGATTGTCGCGCAATGCGAACCCAGTAACGGTGGTTACGACTTTCCTTCAATTGTAAGTAGTTTTGTCCCCATAAGTAAAAAGTGCACACGGTTGAGCTTTCAACCGACCGTTGAAACGCGCGAAACAATAGGGGCGGATATGGCCGGGAAGACTACGAGAGGCATCATCGGAACAGCTTTTGCTCTTGGCTTAACCTTGGGGTTCAACCAGAGCGCAAACGCATACGATGAGCCGAACCTCAATCTGGGGTTTACAAGCTTCCTTGATGGCGGGCTGCCTGCTGGACCTGGGTTTTACGCCGTTGAATATTTGCAATTCTATACCGCAAACAAGCTGACAGATCAGTACGGCAATAACTTGGGTTTGCCTAAGACTGACGTCGACGCGCTGGTTTCGCTGACCCAGTTTATTTATGTCTCCAATTTGAAAGTGGGTTCAGGCAGCCTCGGACTGGACGTGATCGTTCCATGGGTCGCATCCGCAAACGTCGACGACGGTCTTGGAAATGCCGTTCTCAAGGGCAGGACCGGTATTGGCGACCTCCTTATTGGCCCGCTTATTCAATTCGATCCCATCATGGGGGCGAACGGCCCGCTTTTCGTGCAACGGATCGAATTTCAAATTCTGGCGCCGACAGGTCTCTACGATAATTCGGCAGCCGTACAGCCGGGCGCGAACTTCTGGTCGTTCGATCCCTACTACTCGGGCACCGTGTTCATAACGCCCGAGTGGACGGCCTCCGCCCGCATTCACTATCTCTGGAACGGCAAGAACGATGAGCCGAATGTTGCGCTCGGCCCCACCGCCGTCTCAAGCCAGGCTGGCCAGGCCTTTCATATGAACTTCGCGACGGAATACGCGCTGACCAAGGAACTTCGGATCGGCCTCAACGGGTACTATCTGCAACAGACAACCGATACCCTGGTCAACGATATTCCCGTTCCCGGCCGGAGGGAGAGGGTGGCCGCCGTCGGTCCGGGCTTTATGTACAGCTGGGGGCCGGAGCAGAACTTCTTCTTCAACGCCTACCAGGAGTTCGGAGCCGAGAACCGTCCCGAGGGCCAGCGTTTTACCGTGCGATACGTCCAGCATTTTTGATGGTTGGGTGCCGGGGACATTAAAATAAACAGGAATTCTTGAGGGGTGGATTGGCTGTCGCGCGCTGTGCGGCAGCCAATTTTTTTGGCTGCCTGTTTTTCGAAAATGAGAAAGTCGAGCCCGGTGGCTTGACAAAGCGGCCACAGCCGCGCACCTATGTTAATGTAACTTACATTTACATAAGGAGTTACGCAAATGCACCTGGCCGAAAGGCTCGACGACATCGGCAAACCCGCGTGGATCGCGCTGATGATCGTTTCCTTCATCATCTGGTGGCCGATTGGCTTGGCTACCTTGGCTTTCTTATTCTGGAGTAGACGCATGGGGTGTGGACATCACGGGAACATGAGTTGGCAGGAGCGTCGCGAGCGCTGGCGTGAGGCGCGCGAGGATTGGCGAGCCATGAAGCGCGGCGGCTATGGCGTGATCGGATCGAGCGGCAACGCCGCCTTCGACGACTATCGCACTGAAACGCTGAAACGGCTCGAAGAGGAGCAAAAGGAGTTCACCGGCTTTCTCGACCGCTTGCGCCGGGCGAAGGATCAGGCCGAGTTCGATCAGTTCATGACCGAACGCCGCAACAAGCCGGCAGGCGAGCCTTCATAGGACATGAGCGAAGTTCTCCGGGCATAGAACTCGCAACAAGTCGAACGACAGAGACGGCGAAGCAGTTTGCCGTCCCGATCGTATCGAAACTATTCGCCTCATTGTCATGGCCGCCCTGCGAGGCGGCCATCCAGGGCAACAAATCGCTTTTGGAGCTTGCGGCTGGATGGCCGGGTCAAGCCTGTCAAGCCCGGCCATGACAAAGGTTCCAGCCAATCGCAACACGTTAGATGGCTTTCAGGCGCGCCTTCGATCCCGCCCTGCTCAGGCGCCTGGCGCACCAAGGACCGTTGGCTCCGCGCCCCACGACCCTGGAGCCTCTTCCTCGGGGGCAGGGGCATGAAGAATAACGGTCCGGACCAGCAGGAAAAGCACCGCGGCGTTGAAGAGATGCCAGAAATAATGCGTGCCGATCGGAAGGGCGTCGCACATCGGCTTATCGAGGGTTCTTGCCGTGAATGAGAGCACGAAAAGTCCGGCCGCCGCGTAGAAGGCTTTGCCTGCGCTCGCGCTGCAGCGCCAGATCCCGGCGCCGACGGCCATCAGGAAGACGAGCGTCGGCAAATACATTGCTCCCCCCCAGAGGACTTTTTCGAATTCATCCGACTCCAGGTAGAACGTGGATACAAAAAGAAGCAGCGTCGCGAGCGCCTTGGCCCACCGCGGCCACCGGAAGAACGCCGTCAAGATCAGCCAGCAATAGACGATCATGAAAATGAGGATCGGAATGACATCCGCCCATTCGGCCCAGCGGGTTGCGAGGGTGTGGAAGGTCAGGCTGCCTGCTCCGACTACGGCGATAATGATGCAGAGGGCCCGGATTGCACCGCCGAACGCGGCATTCGGACGGTGCTGCAGCAAACGCCAAGCTGCCCACGCCGCGATGAAGAAGGCGACATTGGAAACGGCGTTGAGCGGTTCCGCGTCCCAAGCGGGGCCGCGCCGCTCGCAATATATATCGATCTGGCGGGTCATGTCGCCGAACCACGAACTCATGATCATGACGCCTATCCCCGCAGCCTGGATCAACCCGCGCTTAACGGCGGAAAAGTTGATCAATTCTTAAGTGCTAGAGCAGCCTTCTATCCAGTTGGAGCATTAGCTCAGGGCCGACACCAAGCAATACGAACGGGATGTGAGGCCTTTATAGTTTTCCTAAAACACATAGCGGAGCGCAATGCGCTCCGCAAAACCAATTCCCAAAGGGCGATCATTACCTGATGTCGCGCCGCAGCCTCTCAAGAGCCTCGAACGTTGGATAGCCGTCGTCGCGGATCCCAGCCCTGCGTTCGAAGGCACTGAGAGCATCTCTCGATTCGTCGCCGAAAACCCCGTCAGCGTGGACGTTGTAACCTGCGCGATTCAACAGGCGTTGCAGTTCACGAACCTCTTGCGGGTTGAGGTCTCTCTCCACCACACGCTCTTCTGGTCTCTGTTCCTGTCTTTCGTCTCTTCTCTCTTCTTTTACCGCTTCTCTTATTTGGTCTCTTCTTACTTCCCTTTGCTCTTCCTTCCTCTCCTCCTTGGCGGCTTCTCTGTGCTCCTTAAAGCGTTCGATATGCCGACGGTCCTCGGGAGAGAGATTCTCGTCATCCAGGGAAGCCATGTGCTCAACCTGCGACCTCGCGGGCACTCCCATGTCTGACGCACAGGGGAAGGCGGAAATGGTGCAGCGCTCCGTGCCGCTAACCGCGCCCTTCACACAAAGGACGTTCTTGCAGGCCGCGAATTCCAAATCCTGGAAGCGCTCGCCGTACTTCGTGATCACTTCACGCTGCCAGGCAGCCTCGGCAATCTTGCTTGCCTTGCGAAGCACATTGAAGCTGAGTTCACCGGAAGCCTGAATCCGCTCCCTCTGGCAGCCCTTGGGCAGCTCGGGCAGAAACGCCATGATAGTCGACGTCGGACCATCGCAGACAGGCGTCGCATTTGAGGGCGCGGAATAGCTCCCCAAGGTCACGCTCGCGGCGAGAGCACATAACAATCGAAACCCTATTTTCATAATCACCCCTCCGTCCGTTTCGAAACAAAAAATGCGATTCACAAAGCATCAAAAGAACGCCTTGGCGTACGATGCTTAAATTGTGATCCTCGCATGAGGCTGGCCGGTTTAATCGCGCCTAGAACTTTATTAAGGCGCATTCAAGCGGACGAAAATTGCACAGTCAAGAAACCATTAACGATTGTTAACGGCTTGGGGATTCGATGCCACTACTGCGTTCGAACCCGCTGATTTTTTCTCGACTTGAGGCAATATCCGTTTGGGTGAGGCGTGTGCGTTCCGCTGTATTGATCTGCAATAAATCGTGAATTGCGCTATTGGAGGAGAATCAAGAGTATAAAGTCAGTATCCCCTAAGATGCTTACCCCATAAGCCAGACGCTGGACCTCGCTCTATAACCTGGAGCGAGGTTTCTCTCTCCCAGGAATAAAGTGTTTAAGGGTTTAAGTCAGCGCATTGCGGCGAGCGGCAAGGGTGATTCTTCCGCGAGGTTCTTTTTTTGAAGTTTCATGCAACGGCACCGCGGCCTCGGCGAGCACCTCGTTCTGCTGATACCAGGCATCGGCGCAAGCCACACAGCAAAACCTCCGCCCTGCAAGTGTAATATACTCAAACTCTATGACTTCGCCGGAACAAAAAACGTTGTCGCATAGGACCATGTCGTCTCTCCCGTTGTGGTGCGCGTACGCAAACAAGAGACTGGCACTGGCCTCGCGCTCTCTAACTCGAATCAGGCAAGTAATATTATAGCGGATATCGCGGCGTTTTTCGAAATAGAGCACCCAGCTTGGGTGCTGCTGTGGATGCGCATGAGGATCATTGGCTGTATTTGATGCGCTTTTCGTTAGTGGGGCGAATTTGACATTTGAGTCCCGTCTGCCGTTCGCGCTCAAATGTCGAGATCGGACCGCTAGCAGGCTGCTGAAAAACGATGTTGCCCATGGTTCGACAAGCTCACCATGAGGGGCAACTCACTCGACCTCATCCTGAGCTTGTCGAAGGATGAAGCACGTTTTCAGGCTTTTTCAACATCCTGCTAGCGAGGCCCGGCGACGATCTTGGCGTCGTGCAGCGCCCCGATTTCGGACTCGGAGTATCCGATCTCGTGCAAAATCGCGTCTGTGTGCTCTCCCAGCATCGGCGCGCGCGTTGGCGGCTCGCGGTCGTAGGCGCTGAACGAAAGCGGACTTCCGGGCACGAGGTAGCTGCCGATCCCTGGCTGCTCCAGCACGCTGAACATCGGGTTGGCCGTGGAGCAATCGGGATCTTCCGCGATCACATCCGCAAACGACCGGAACACGCTCCAGGTGATGCCGTTCTCATTGAGCACGCGCGCAAAGTCGTCCACGCGGCGAGCGGCGAACCACGGATTCAAAATCTCGGTAATGCCGGCGCGAGCTTTGAAGCGATCGCCCTCAAGGCCAAGATTCAACCCAAGTTTCTGGCTGAGCTGTTCGAACTCGGCTTTGAGGCCAGTCGCGGCGACGAGCCCATCCCACTGGCGAGACGTGATGGCCGTAACCATGACACGCTTCCCATCGGCGCAGAGAAAGTCCTGGGCGTAAGCGCCGTAAAGCGCGTTTCCAAATTTGGGGCGGTCATACTGATTGATGGTCACCTCGCCTATGACGCCGAGATTGCCCAACATCGCCAGCGCCACATCCTTCAGGGCAAGCTCAACCAGCTGGCCTTCGCCCGTCTTCGGCGATGCCGCTCCGCCGCGAGGAGCGAAAGCGCCGCCATCTGCCCGGTGATGCAGTCCCAAGCCGGAAGAACGTGGCAAATGGGATCGGACCCTTCCGGGCCGGTGACCATCGGGAAGCCGATCGACGGATTGATGGTGTAGTCGACGGCAGGGCCGCCCGCCCGGTCTCCCAGCACCGTGATCATAATGAGGTCGGGCCGTTCCTTCTTCAGGTTCTCGTAGGCCATCCAGCCGCGGCCTCGAATATTCGTAAGGAACATCCCGGCATCCGGCCCCGGCGCGCAGATCAGGCGGCGCAGCACCTCCTGCCCGCGAGGGTTGCTCAGATCGCAAGCGATGGAGCGCTTTCCCTTGTTCAGGCCCGCCCAGAACAGGCTGCGATTGTCTTGCGTGACAGGCCAGCGGTAATGATCGAGGCCGCCCTGCAGCCGGTCGAAGCGGATGACGTCCGCGCCCATTTGCGCCAGCGTCATGCCGCCCAGCGGCGCCGCCACGAAGGCCGAGCCTTCGATAACTCGCATTCCTTGAAAAATCTTTACCACGGCGCCCTCCTTTGTTTTACCAGCGGCAGTTGATCTCGCCGCCTCTCTTGGGTTTAGCTGGCGGCTGAAAAGCACGCCATCCTTCGACAAGCTCAGGATGAGGCCGAGATCCTCGACAAGCTCGGGACGGCCATCCTTCACCAAACTCAGGATGAGGCTCAGAGTTCTCAACGATCCAGCCTCATGGTGAGCCTGTCGAACCATGGGCAGCATCACTTTTTCAGCATCTCGCTAGTCCTGCCAGTCCAATGTTGCCTGCATGCAGACGTAACCCTCGCCGTTCGACGTAAAGAGATCGAGCCCGCCATCGTCGCGCTGCTTGCCCGAGAGGAACAGCTTATCGAAGTCGAAAAGCGGCCGGACCCCGCGAAAACTGTAGCGGGCAACGCGCCGGCGCGGGTTTCGCATTTCTGCCGCTCTCATCATAAGCATGGCCTGCAGCGGCCCGTGAACGACAAGGCCGGGATATTTTTGGACCTCCGTCGAGTACCGCAGGTCGTAATGGATGCGGTGGCCGTTGAAGGTAATCGCGGAGAAACGAAACAAGAGGACCGGATCAATCCGGATAGGGGCGCTGCGCAGGCTGGGGCGTTCGGGCAACGGGATCGGCTTGGGCAGAGCGAAGACCTTCGGGATTTCTATGTAGACGATGTCCTGCTCCTCGGAGATGGCAAGGCCGCGCTGCGAGTGGACTTCGTGCTTCACTGTCACGAAGGCCATCTGGGAGGCCTTGCCCTTCTTCTCGTCGACTTTCAGGATTTCAGACTTCTTTTCTATGACGTCGCCGATGCGCAGCTGATCGTGGAATGTCAGGCGGCCTCCGGCCCACATCCGCCGGTCGAG
>CAVRSS010000137.1:0-13800 GCA_963723755.1 uncultured Alphaproteobacteria bacterium
CCCTGCTTCATATCGTGGTAGTTTTCAAAGCCCATGCCGCATTCCTGACCGGCAACCACCTCACGGACCTCGTCCTTGAAGCGCTTGAGCGTAGAAAGCTTGCCTTCGTGGATCACCACATTGTCGCGGATGAGACGCACGTTCGCCCCGCGCTCGACTTTGCCATCGGTAACGCGGCAACCAGCGACCTTGCCGACCTTCGAGATGTTGAACACTTCGAGGATCTCGGCATTTCCGAGGAACTCTTCGCGCATGACCGGCGAAAGGAGCCCAGACATCGCTTTTTTCACATCGTCGACGAGGTCGTAGATGATGGCGTAGTAGCGAATTTCGACGCCATCGCGCTCAGCCTGTTGCTTGGCCTGCGCATCGGCGCGAACATTGAAGGCGATGATGACAGCACCGGAAGCCTCGGCCAGAGCCACGTCGGAGGACGTAATCCCGCCGACCGCCCAGTGAATAATTCGCGCCTCGACCTCATCCGTACCGAGCTTCTCAAGCGCTGAGTTGATCGCTTCGACTGAGCCCTGAACATCGCCTTTGATGATGAGCAGGAACTCCTTCTTCCCGCCCTTCGCCGCCTGTTTCATCATTTGCTCAAGCGTGCGTGCTCCGGCCCCAACAGCCCTCACATCGCGAAGCTTGCGGACACGGTGCTCGGTCAATTCGCGGGCGCGGGCTTCGTTATCGACTACGGCGAGTTGATCGCCAGCCTCGGGCGCGCTATCAAGCCCCAGGACCTCCACAGGCGTGGATGGACCCGCAGTGACCACGTTTTCGCCCTTGTCGTCGATCAAGGCGCGTACACGGCCCCAAGCGCGGCCGGCCACGATGAGCTGTCCGACCTTCAGCGTTCCACGCTGGACGAGAACGGTGCCAACTGGACCGCGCCCGCGCTCGAGTTTCGCCTCGATGACGATACCTTCCGCTGGCCGGTCCGGATTCGCCATTAGCTCAAGCACTTCAGCCTGCAAGTTGATCGCCGACAGCAACTTATCGAGACCGAGTTGCTGCTTCGCTGAAACCTCGACTTCCAGCGTGTCGCCGCCCATGCTTTCCACAACGATATCGTGAGAGAGCAGATCGGTCCGGACGCGCAAGGGGTCGGCATCCGGCTTATCGATCTTATTGATCGCGACGATGATCGGGACACCGGCTGCTTTGGCGTGATTGATAGCTTCTACTGTCTGCGGCATTACGCCGTCATCGGCGGCAACCACGAGCACGACGATATCCGTCACTTTCGCTCCGCGGGCACGCATGGCCGTAAAGGCGGCATGGCCAGGAGTATCGATAAAAGTTACCGGATCGCCGTTTGGCGTGGTGACCTGATAAGCGCCGATATGCTGCGTGATGCCGCCAGCTTCGCCGGCGACCACGTTGGCCTTCCGGATTGCGTCAAGCAGCGATGTCTTGCCGTGATCGACGTGGCCCATGATCGTGACAACCGGTGCGCGCGGTCTCAGCGTCTCATCGGCATCAATCTCGCCGATGAAACCTTCTTCAACGTCTTCCTCCGAAACGCGTTTCACCGTATGCCCGAATTCTGCCGCGACGAGTTCCGCCGTGTCGGCATCAATCACGTCGTTGATCTTCAACATCTGCCCCTGTTTCATCAGGAATTTGATGATGTCGACTGCGCGCTCGGCCATGCGGTTGGCGAGTTCTTGGATTGTGATCGCTTCTGGCAATTGCACTATGCGTTGGATCTTGACCCGCTCCTGCCGGGCACCGCCAAGCGCCTGTAGCTTTTGGCGTTCCCGTTGACGTTTGAGTGAGGCGAGACTTCTCTCGCGCTGTTGCTCATCAAGTGCGTTGGAAAGCGTCAACCGCTGACGGCCAAGGCGTTGGTCCACAGCCGCTTTCTTGACGGGCGCGGCACGTTCGGGCGCCTTGACAGGGAAGCCGCCACGCTTCGCCCGGCGATCCTCCTCTTCGGCGTCGAGAGGGCGAGCGCGGAGGGCAACATCGCCCTCACGAACCCGTTCGGGCCGTGTAACCTCCGAAGCCGGCGTAGCCGCTGTCCGCGAACCCGCGCCAGTTCCAGGTCTCGCTCCAAAACCCGGTCGCGCACCTCCCGCCGCCGCGCCACCTGGACGAGGGCTGTCGCTCCGAAAACCTTCGCGGCCCTGCGGGCGCGGACTCCCTCTCGTGCGGGACCACGCTGCCCATTTTCTGCTGGTCGAAATGGGGCGGCGCCTTGCGGTCTGCGATCATCGCCTTGAGGACGCGGGATAACGCGAACGCTATCCGGACCAGCCCGCCGCGGTAGTTCGGCTGGACGCTCTACGACGCGCGCAGCTACCTGTTCCTGTTTCGGCGCTTTTGCAGCCTCAGCCTCGTTCACTTTGGCGGTCTCGGCTGCGCGCAACCTTTCAGCCTCTTCCTCGACCTTTCGGGCGGCCTCTTCCTCGACGCGGCGCTTCTGATCTTCGATTGCACGCTTTTGCGCTTCCTCGCGAAGCCGAGCGTCTTCGATTTCCCGCTCACGCTTCTCGACGTCTTCCCGCTTGCGCGCCTCTAAAAGAGCGCGGGTGCGAGCATCTACCTCGCCTGCGGAAAGCTGCCGGAGCACCTTTTGAGGACGCTTATCTCCTGCCTGATCGGGAGCAGGTTTCTGGAAGGCGCGAGGCTCGGGCTTCTGAGGCGCAGCCTTCTGCTCTTGTGGCTCCTCGTGGCCCGTACTCGAGGAAACCGGGCGCTTGCGCTTGGTCTCGACAAGAACGGATTTCGAGCGCCCATGGCTGAAGTTTTGCCGGATGTGGCCCTGTTCCACTGTCCGCTTTACGTTCAGCGACATAGTCTTGCGACCGCCCGCAGTTTTATGGTCCGTTTCTTTCGTTTCGCTCATTCTCTATCCTGGCACAGCGAAGCAATCTCCGCTTCTCCTGCGCAATAGACGCTTAAACGATCGAGAGCTTGCAAGAATGCTCGGGTCGCCCCGCCTTCTCTAAGTCCCGCATGTATTACACCTATGCTTCCAGCCGCCAAGCTAATTTCGGCAGATGTGAAGCAATTTTTCGGCGCGATATAATCTCTTCCTGAAAATAAGGCTTCGAGCTTCCTATCGAGCTTGGCTTTGCCATCGGTTGCGGCGGTATCCGCATGAAGAAGAGCCACGATTTCATGCCGCTTCAGCGCTTCCTCAACTTTCGCAAACCCAACGACCAACAGCCCTGCTTTATTACAAATCGATAACCGTTCTAGTGCAGATCGCTTAAAAAGCCGTTCCACTTCTAAAGAAAGGCTATCGCTAACGGTAACCTGTTTCCGAAATGCCCTTTGGAAGGCGCGGCGCTTCACCGCATCGGCCACAATCTGGTTTCTGGCGGTTACCCAAACACCACGCCCTGGAAGATTGCCTTTGATGTCCGGCACCACTTCTTCCTGCGGAGATAGCACGAACCGGATGAGAGAAGGTTTTTCCTTTCTCTCGCGGTCCACAATGCAGGTTCTGATAGGATTGCCGCCTTGGTCGCCCTCCTCTAGATGTGCGGTCTCGTCCAAAAAATCCAGTATTGGCTCAGACTCAGAGCGCTTTTTCTTCGCTATCTGCATCTTGGCCCCCTTCAGTGGGATCAAGCTCCTCCGTCGAGGGCTCCTCGACTGCCAGCGGCTCGATCCATCCGGCTTTGATCCGGGCATTCAGGATGATCTGCTCGATATCCGATTTGCTGAGATCGAAGCTCTGAAGAATGCCGGGATGCTGTTTCGTTTGCCCATGCGCGCGTTCCTGCCAACCGGCCAGTTCATCGGTTGCGCAATCGGCAATATCCTCCACCGTCTTGATCCCGTTTTCACCAAGCGTAACAAGCATAGCTGTCGTAAGGCCCTCGACCTCCGCAAGCTCGTCCTGAACGCCCAGTTGCTTGCGTTTCTCGGTCAATTCCGCTTCCTGCCGCTCTAGAAATTCGCGGGCGCGTTCCTGGATTTCCTGCGCCGTGTTCTCGTCGAAGCCCTCAATGCTCGCGACTTCCTGCCCGTCTACATAGGCAAGCTCTTCGACGGTCGTAAAACCTTCGGAAACAAGAAGTTGCGCGATCATCTCGTCGACATCGAGCGCGGCGACGAAGGTGTTCGTGCGTTCGGCAAATTCCTTCTGGCGGCGCTCCAATTCTTCGGCCTCCGTCAGGATATCGATGTCCCAACCTGTCAATTGCGACGCCAAGCGGACATTCTGTCCTTTGCGGCCAATGGCGAGGCTCAGTTGCTCATCCGGCACCACGACCTCAATGCGCTCCAACTCCTCGTCGAGCACGACCTTGGCCACCTCCGCGGGAGCAAGCGCGTTCACGATGAAGGTCGCGGCGTCTCCCGACCATTGGATAATGTCGATCTTTTCGCCCTGCAGTTCGTTCACAACTGCCTGCACCCGACTGCCCCGCATACCGACGCACGCGCCGACCGGATCAACCGAAGTATCCTTTGAGACGACGGCAATCTTTGCCCGGCTGCCCGGATCCCGCGCGACTGATTTGATCTCGACAATTCCGTCGTAAATTTCAGGCACCTCTTGAGCGAACAACTTCGCCATGAATTCAGGCCGCGTTCGCGATAGAAAGATTTGCGGCCCGCGGTTTTCGCGCCGCACGTCGTAGACATAGGCGCGGACCCGGTCGCCAAGCTTGTGGTTTTCGCGCGGCAAGGTCTCGTCGCGCCGGATAATCGCCTCGGCCCGGCCTAGGTCGATCATGACGTTGCCATACTCGGCGCGCTTCACGATGCCACTCACAATCTCGCCCACGCGATCCTTATACTCTTCGTGCTGCCGCTCGCGCTCGGCCTCGCGCACCTTCTGCACAATGACCTGCTTGGCGTTTTGCGCCGCAACACGGCCAAAGTCGAGAGGCGGCAATGGCTCTGCGATGAAATCACCCACCTCTGCCTCCGGATTACGCTTTTTAGCGTCCTTGAGGCTGATTTCGGTCGCGTCGAGTGTCACCTTCTCCACGACCTCCAGAAGCCGCGACAGCTTGATCTCACCGGTGCGCGGATCAATCTCCGCGCGGATCTCATTTTCGCTTCCGTAGCGGGATTTTGCCGCTTTCTGGATCGCGTCTTCCATCGCAGAAAGCACGAGCGTGCGGTCGATCGACTTTTCGCGCGCGACTGCTTCTGCGATTTGCAAGAGTTCCAGGCGGTTTGCGCTAATTCCGATCTGCGCCATCGTTCGACTCCGAATCCTTAATGTCTTGGTCTTCGATTTCGCCGCCCTCGGCCCATTTGCCAGCGGCTTTAGCTCTTGCGAGCGAAGCCCGGATGAGTTCATCCGTCAGCACAAGCTTCGCATCCTGAATGAGATCGACCGGCAACCCGATCGTTTGTGGCTCGCTCTCTTCATCGAGCCGGACTTGCAACAGCATTTCGCCGTTCTCATATCCTTCCAATATGCCCCTAAAGCGGCGGCGGCCGTCGATCAAGCTCCTTCAACTCCACTTTTGTTTCAAACCCAGCCCAATCCTCGAAATCGGAAGGCCGGACCAGAATACGATCAATTCCGGGCGAGGAAACCTCCAGAAAATAGCGTCCTTCAATAGGGTCATGAGCGTCGAGCAGGGGCGAGATGCGGCGGCTGATGATGGCGCAGTCGTCGACATTGATCGTGCCGCCAGCCTTGTCCGCCATGATCTGGATCGTACCCCCGTCGCGCCTGGACATCACCACGCGCACAAGACGAAAGCCCATGTCCTCCAGAACCGGCTCAACAAGCGCGGCGATCTCAACGGCGGACCCTATCTCGCGCACGAAACGCTCCGTCGGCGCCTCAGGGGCTCCGCTTTCAATATCCGCCGATGACGGGTTCCTTTCCATGCACTCCGGTTCTCCAGCGCAGCAAGCGCCAGATAAAGAAAAAGAGCGGACCGATGGCCCACTCTTTAATCAGAGATGATCTTGAGCTGACGGAAAAGTAGGCCAAATGCTGGCCGGTTGCAAGAGGCTTCACGTGAGGAGACGCGCACGCTGTTAAGAAGCTCAGTGCCAAGCTAGCGCAAGCTCGGCCTGGCGGAGCCTCCGATTTGCCTTCACTTTCGCCTTCCACGCGATCGGAGCCACACGGGCTACGGAAGTTGCGTTGATCGCCATGGGATCTGCGCCCTCGGCGAGATCCGCCAAGGTAATGAGAAACGCGCCGTAACCGAGCCGCACCTCCCCTCGCCCAGCGGCATAAGGCGAGCACATTGCCAGGCAGCAACCAGAAGCCGCCGGAAAAGCGGTGGCAAAGCCAAAGCAGACAGGCGTGTTTCGTTGCTGATCATCATCGGCCTGCCTCAAGAGGAGCGCGCTCTGCGCCAAGGTGGGTTGGCGCCCTTCCAACAGGAAAGGACTTTTTTCTGGCGAATAAACTTCTGGTTGGTGGTTCGCCCACTCACCAACAAGTAGCTTAGCCCAATGGATCTACAGATCAGCGTCTCACGCCAATGATTATGGACGACGATGAAATTGAAGAGCTTTATTTAAGGTATCTCAGGAAGCAAGAAGCTGACCACACCAGCGTAGCGCGCGGCGGCTCTTCTGCTGTCACTGCCACTACCGCAGGCTGCGTACCAACTTTAGGCTCAGCCTTTTTGCGCGATCGTGGAACAATTGACGGTTTGATCTCCGCGGCCGCTGTACGCTTACGTAATTCTCGGTGAAAGGCCTGGAGCCGTCGTCACACCTGAAGAGAAACCACAACCGACGGCCATGAAAAGCGAAGCCGCGGGCTACGCTATCCATCCGTTGAAGGGCCTGGGAGGACCGATTTTTGCGGACGTGATGCAAGCTGCGGCGGAATCCGAGTGCACATCATAGGCGTTGCAGGTCGTTGATTGCAGCGACCGCAAAAGAAGATCGGCTACTTCCTTCTCCGAGAAATGTTGACGCATATCTATGTAGACTTCATTAGAAACGTCGCCTCCGGTAAGGCGTGTCAGAGCTTCCGCCCAGGCCAAGGCAGCACACTCCTTCGGGCTATAAATCGGCGCTTCGCGCCAGGCGGCGAGAAGTTGCAATTGGTCGTTCGCTGATGCCATGCTTACGAGCCAAGGGAACGTGCATGGCGATGCAGAAGGCGCAGCCGTTTATCTGTGATACACGCACCTTCATCAATTCCAGCAGCCCGAGTGATAGGCCGCTGTTTTGTACATAGGCTTTGCCATCCAAGCATGGCCTTGTAGCCATGGGGAGAAACTTGCGTAAGGTCGAGATGCGGTCCTTTGTTTATGCTCAAAATGTTGAGTGAAACGATTTTGTTTGGTGGAGAATTGGCTGCAGCCTAATCGGCGATGTGCCCACAACAGGGCTGACGATCGGTCACGAAGCCTCCGCGTGGTGGACATCTGGGCCACAGCCGACGCGACGTGTTCATTAGCCCTCATGAGGCTTGATACAAGGGCATCACTGGCATGTTCCCGGAACATATCAGCTCACTCTGCGGGATTGTCCGAGACAGCGAAGAGAAATCGGGGAGACTGCCTAGAGCTGTATTTCCGCGCCTTTTGGCGCAGCGCTGCGATCGGAAGTGTGATCCATGAACAAAGGACTGTATGCCCTCGCGGGTGTCATTTTCGCCCTTGTCGTTTCTTCGATCATCGGACAGTTTTTCTCCGGTCTCGTGATTGGGTTGGTCATCGGCTATTCCATCTCAGACAAAGGAGAGATGCTGACGGCGGTTTGGACGAAGTTGCACCCGCACATCGACATGGTCTTCGCACGCCTATTCCTTTTGGCCGGTCTGAAGCTCGAAGATTATCATGAGCGGGACGATACTCGACTTGCGAGCAAAGCCCCCTCCAGTTCAAGATTGACAAACTTGAAGGGGCCGCAGCCAACGCAGTGCCGCAAGCGCGCCGAAAGATTGTGACCCGCCCGGAGAATTTTTCCTGAGATCATGGCAGGACGCGCTCATTCCTTATTCCCGCATTCGCATTCGCTGCGCCGATATCGCAGAGAATGTTGCCGTTTCCGACCCCGGCCTCCTACAAAAGCGAACCTGAAGCCGAATGGCGTGTGGGCCAACAAGCGACATTGGAGCCACATGCTGCTCTGCGCAGATTAATGTCTGCATGGCCAGCCCTCCTCTCACATTGCGTGAACGAGGCAGGGCCGTCCCTCAGGATTACCAGGCCCTCAATTCCCGCGCTTCCTCTTCTCCTGGGTTTTCGGTGCTCAAAACTTCGATCGTTACATCGCCGGATCTGACGACGGCCTGGCAGGCCAGCCGGGACGTCGGGCCGACGCCAGCGATCTGCTTGAGGCGGTCATTTTCGGGGCCTGCAATCTTCGAGAGGTTCTCTCCGCCTTGATGAACAAGGATGTGGCACCCGTCGCACTGCGCCTTTCCGGTGCATTCGTGACCGATAGGGATACCTCCCATGAGAAGTGCAAAGAGTACAGTGTCGCCATCAGAGGCGTCCACGGCAGCGCCCGAAGGCAAAATCGTCAGTGTCGGCATCGCATCGAGCCCCAAATCTATCTTCATGGAAAAGCGGTCATGACACAGGAAGGAAGGTAATGACAAGGGCCGCGCCCTTCTACAGAAAAGTGATCAAGGCCCGCAAGCTGCTCGTTGGTGCTCATCTCAGCCTTTGCTTTGTTAACCTCTACCACGCAACAGCGCGATGCTACAGCCAAACCGATGCGCCGATCCGGGCGCTAATTCCCTTGGACTGGATCGCTCTACCATCGTTGCGGACAAACCCCTTTCTCCGGGCAAGGCGACAGTCCAGTACGATTATCTATGACGACGGAGGGCTCCGGAGGGGCGGCGTCGGACGCATCTTCGTCAACGGCGAAAAGGGCGGCGAGGGACGGATCGCGAAAACTCAATGCTACTGCATCGGAGACCAGAACGCCGACGTCGGCATAATCGCCGGCACCTCGGCCAGCGAGGACAACACGAACCCGTTCGTGTTCACCGGGACAATCAGCCGCGCCGTCGTCAACCTGACCGGCGCAGCAGACGCGGCGAGCGAAGAAGCACATAGGGCGCAGGATAAAGTTAACGGACAGAGTTTGTGCAGGTAGCAAGCACTCGGCGGTCGGCCGCTCAATAAGGCATTTATCCTGCAAAGGGGGCTTTCCGCGATCTGCAGGCAGCATCGGAACGGGCCGACAGAGGCATCACAATTGGGATTTTCCAATCGGGCGTAACCTCCCTCTGTTCCTTCAGAGAAAAGGACAACAACATCAGGCCCTATGCGAATGTGGAGGCCACGCCCGGAATTGAACCGGGGTGCGCGGATTTGCAGTCCGATGCGTCACCACTCCGCCACGTGGCCCTGAGTTCATGTGGTATCATGATCGTTGGCGCATGAAAAGCGGGTTTGCACTTCCGGTTTTTGCCCTGGTCAGGGGGGAAGGAATCTTGTTAGGTCAGTTCTGTGGATATTTCCTTAGGAGAATAGCGGTCAGATGGACTTTCAGGCAGCGCGGCTCGCGATGGTGGAATCGCAAATCAGGCCAAATGGGGTGCGCGATCCACTTATTCTGAACGCATTCGCAACGCTCCCGAGAGAAGCGTTCGTTCCGGAGTTCCAGAGAACGCTTGCCTACATGGATGAGCCTGTGGTGGCGGTTTCCGCCACGGAAGGGTCGCCGCCTCGGTATCTCCTGCCGCCCATGGTCCTTGCCAGGCTTTTGCAGGGCGCCTCGATCACGCAATCGGATCATGCGCTCGATATCGGCGGAGCGACGGGCTACTCTGCAGCGGTTCTTGCCCAGATCTGCGCGAAAGTGGAAGCCCTGGAGGCATCCGAATCGCTCGCGGAAACAATGAGGCGGAGCTTGGCGGCCGCTAATGTCGAAAACGTTTCAGTTCATCATGGGCCGCTCAATCAAGGCCTTGATGATTTGAAACCTTACGACTTCATTCTGCTTAATGGAAGCGTGGCCGAGGAGCCTAAGGAACTGTTCGGTCAACTCGCCGAAGGAGGCCGACTCGCTGCCATCGTAATACGCGGCTGGCAGGGCCACGCTTTTCTTTATACAAAGAGTTCCGGGGCGGTTTCGGGCCGGCCGATCTTCGACACCGGCGCCGAATACCTTCCCGGGTTCGAGAAACATCCGCACTTTGTGTTTTAGATCAACCGCCTTTAATCGGAATCGATTTAAGGGTGGAAAAGTTGGCCAAGTCTAAAGTGCTAGTGCAGCATAACTATGTCCACGTGGACGGGCTGATCGAGGGAACCTTCTACGACGCGGTAATTCGGCAACGGAGCTGCGTGAAAAAAGCGAAACACCCCTCCCCGCCCCTGTTTTGTCTTTTCTTTGTAGCGTAAGCGATTAGTGTCCAGTCGGCGATTTGTTCCGCGTTGGTGTATGGGTAGCGTTTAGTGGATGCGATCTACGCAAACGGGAACATCCAGTGCCGCCAGAAAACAAATTCAGCTTCCCCAATTGGCCAAGGCTCCGAACCTATTGTTCGGCATTGTCGCTTATTTTGGCGATGAGCACCTCCGTCCATGCCGAATCCTTGAAGGAAGCATTAACGGCCGCCTATCTTTTCAATCCTACATTGAAATCCTCAAGGGCTCAACTTCGGGCGACCGATAATCAAGTTTCTCTCGCCAAGTCGGGGTATAGGCCGACAATCTCAGCGCAGTTTCAATACGGCTATGAAGACGTTCGCACCAAATTGCAGGGTGCCGGAGGAACATCAACCGGCTCTATACCTGTTTGCTCGGGCACAGTGAACTTCGACGGCACCTGTACCAGCGGCACCTTCACTAGCCTTCCACTGAGCACGTTCGGAGCCAGTAGCGCCGTTGGAAACGGGTATTCAAATCCCCGGCAGGCGCAGGTTTCCCTCCAGCAGAACGTATTCGACGGTTTTCGTACCTATAACAATGTCAAGGGCGCCGAGGCGGCGGTCGAGGCGGGCCGCGAAGATCTTCGCAACGCTGAAGTGAACATTCTTCTCAATTCCGCAACCGCTTATATGAATGTCGTCCGCGATCAGGCGATTGTGAACCTTCGGCAGAACAACGTGAAGGTGCTGTCCGAACAATTGCGCGCGACGCAGGATCGGTTCAAGGTCGGAGAAGTCACCCGCACCGACGTCGCGCAGGCCGAGTTGGGGCTCGCGCAGTCTCAGGCCGATTTGAGCATCGCGCAAGGAACCCTGTATGGCGACCAGGCGCTTTTTGCCCAATATATTGGCCATCCCGCCGGCACTTTGCGGGATCCGGGCCCGCCGACGAAACTGCTTCCCAAGACCTTGCAAGAAGCCATTGATATCTCAGAGGCTGAGAACCCCGGTATTCTTTCCGCTGTTTTCCGGGAACGCGCCCAGGAGCATCAGGTCAAGGTAGCAAAAGGCCAGCTTCTTCCGACACTGACGTTCAACGCAACCTACACGGACGCCGCCCAGCCCTTCGGCGAGCCGAATGTGTCGGAGCTTCAAGATACGCGCGTGTTCGGTCAGCTTACCGTGCCCCTTTATCAGGCAGGCAGCGTTTCCGCGCAGATCAGGCAGGCGATCGAAACTCTGTCGCAGCGCCGCGAGCAAATCGACGAGCAGCGCGAGCTTGCAAGGCAGAGCGTGAGTTCGCAATGGGGATTGCTCATCGCTGCAAGGGGTAACGTAGCGGCTGGAAAGTCCGCCGTCGATGCCACCCGAATTGCACTTGAGGGCGTGAGGGAAGAGGAAAGGGTCGGGCAGCGCACCATCCTCGACGTTCTGAATTCCGAGCAGCAATATCTGAATGCGCAGGTGAACTTGGTTTCATTCCAGCGCGACCTTGTTGTCGCGTCCTACGGCGTTCTTGCCTACATGGGGCGGCTGACTGCGGCCGATATCGCTCTGGAGGCGGAACTTTACGATCCGACACGCTACTATGGCGAGGTCAAGGACGCATGGTTCGGCTGGGGCGCTTCGGCAGAGAGCGAAGAGGACCCTCGCGTGGCTCCAGTGACCGACGAGGGCCGTACTCCTTGGCAGACATCGACAGATGGCCCGGCTTATACCCAGTATCTCCCGCAGATTCCTTGATACGGCGCGGAGACACACGTGAAAAAAAATGCACTGTGAGTTCTCGTTTATACCCAGAAACAGCCGTGCTTTCCCGGATCCAGGGGTAGCGCGGTTCGGCCGATATTACTAACCTGACCTCGCGGCTTTCCGAGTCGTTTGCTGTTAAGCAGCTTTCGCAGGTTCAATGGCGCGCCGATTGTTTCTGGGCGCGATCGGTCGAGGTGAGGTGCAATGACCCGTACAGAACAGGCTCCTGAGCCGACCATGGAGGAGATCCTTGCGTCCATCCGGCTCATCATTTCGGACGACGCCAAAAGGGCGCCTTCGGGACCGGAGGATCATCCCAGCCGCCTTGCGCCGCCCAGGGTAGACGCCGCACCGCTCAATGCGCTGCCGGAAGAGGAAGTCTTGGACCTGACCGACGCGCTCGCTCCTGAAGAACAACCATCGCCAAATGCTCCTTCCCGCCCGCGCGAACGCTACGCCATGCCGGCGGCTGCCCCCCATGAAGAGCCTGAAGACGAGCAGCCGCGCGCGCAAGAGGATGTGATCGAGGCAGAGCCGGAACCCAAACAAGAAGCGGACATCTCGGCGCAACCTCAAGAGGCGCAGCCTTCTTTGGAGCCCCGTCACGACCTCTCGCATTCCGAGCCCCCTGCCTCGCGCACAATCTGGTCGCGGCGGGAACTTCCGGGTTCTCCCCGGACTCCCACTGACCCTGACCCGAGGTATGAGGCGCCGGCAAGACAGCCGCAAAGGAGTTGGGCCCAGGACATTCAAATGCCCATCCCGGATCGAGGGCCGGTTTCGCTGGTTCCGGGTCAGGCGCAACCCCATGTCCAGGAACCGGAGGACGAAAGGGAAACGGCCGAGCACATGGAGGCCGCGGGAGGCGGCGAGCTGCCGCATGGGCTTGGCGAGAGAGAGGCCGCTGTTGCCGCCATCGCCGAAAGCCTGGCGCGGACAGCGGCGGGAGCCATGGATTCGGAAGAGCTTGCGACAGCAGGCGATGTGGACTTTTCAAAGCTTGGCGAGGAGCAAAAGGCTGAGGTGACGGAGACCTTCGCGAACGCAATCCATGCTGCACCTCGCGATAGGAACCCGCTTCCCACCCTCCTGGATGAGGTTCTCCGGCAGGACTTCATTCGGGAGTTGTCGCCTGACGAAGAGCCCGCCGAGGATTCGTCCGAGACTGAAGCGTCACGCGCTCACGAGGAAAGTCATGAGAAGGCGGAAGACACGCGCTTTGCCCCGAACTGGGGGGCGCCTGAAATAGCTTTTCAAGCCGCCGCAGGTCGCGAGTCTGCCCCGCAATTGGGTAGCGAACCTCCTTCGAGGGTCAGTGAGACTTCGGCCCCACAAGAGAAAGCTCCGGTCTGGATCGCTCCGATACCTCAGCCAGATCCGGATCGCTCCGCAGAATCAGGATCGCCTCTGGAAGCGGCAGTCCGGGATATGTTGCGGCCCCTCCTGGACCAGTGGCTGGACAAACATATGCCTCGAGTCCTTGAAAGCGCGATCCGCGAGGAGATCGCAGCGCGCGGGCTTTTATCCAAAGCAGAAAAATAACGGCGAACAACTGCTGCCTCTTAGCGCCTGGGCCGTATTAGCGGTTGCCGGATGGGAACCGTTTTTCTACATCTAGCCAAAGTCGCAGCCCCTGTTTCTTTCAACCGATCATGCTCGAAAAAACATACAATCACGCCGCCATCGAACCACGCATCTCGAAATCCTGGGAGGAAGCGCAAGCGTTCCGCGCGGGGCGCGTGCTCTCGGTCAACCCCGAAGCCGAGTCCTTTTCGATTGTGATTCCCCCGCCGAACGTGACGGGTTCCCTTCACATGGGA
>CAVRSS010000138.1:0-26473 GCA_963723755.1 uncultured Alphaproteobacteria bacterium
GCGCGTCTTGGAGCGGCCCACGCGCCCGCGAAGCTGATAGAGCTGGGCGAGCCCGAACATGTCCGCGCGGTGCACGATGAGCGTGTTCGCGTTCGGGATGTCGAGCCCGGATTCCACGATGGTCGTGGAGAGCAGCACGTCGAACTGCTTGTCGTAGAAGGCGGACATGATGTCTTCGAGCTGCGTCGCCCCGATCTGCCCGTGCGCCTGCATGAAACGCACTTCGGGGATCTGCTCGCGCAGGAACGTCGCCACCTCTTCGAGGTCCGAAATTCGCGGCACCACATAGAAGCTCTGGCCGCCACGATAGCGTTCGCGTAACAGCGCTTCGCGCAGGGTCACGGGATCGAACGGCGTGATGAAGGTGCGCACGGTGAGCCGGTCCACCGGCGGAGTCGCGATAACGGACATCTCGCGCACACCGGTCAGCGCGAGTTGCAGCGTGCGCGGGATCGGCGTCGCGGTGAGCGTCAGCACATGCACTTCTTCGCGCAGAGCTTTCAGCCGCTCCTTGTGACCTACGCCAAAATGCTGCTCCTCGTCGATGATGAGAAGGCCGAGATCCCTGAACCCGATGGACTTGGCGAGCAGCGCGTGCGTGCCGACCACGATGTCGATCTGCCCGTTTTTCAGTCCCTCGCGAACCTGCGCCAGCTCCTTCGACGCGACGAGCCGGGACGCCTGCGCGACCTTCACGGGAAAGCCGCGAAAGCGATCCGTGAAGGTCTGGAAGTGCTGCCGCGCCAAAAGCGTCGTGGGCACGACCACCGCGACCTGCTTTCCTTCCATGACAGCAAGGAAAGCCGCGCGCAGCGCCACTTCGGTCTTGCCGAAGCCGACATCGCCGCAAATGAGCCGGTCCATCGGCTTGCCTTTGGCGAGGTCTTCGGTGACCGCGTCGATGCTGGCGAACTGATCGTCGGTCTCCTCATAGGGGAAGCGCGTGACGAACTCGTTATAAGCGCCCTCGGGCACAGGGAACACGGGCGCTGGCCTTGTCTCGCGCGCAGCCGCAATCTTGATCAGCTCCTCCGCCATCTCGCGGATGCGCTTCTTCATGCGGGCCTTACGCCCTTGCCAGGATGCGCCGCCGAGCTTGTCCAGGTTCGCGCTCGTCTCGTCGGAGCCGTAGCGGGTCAGAAGCTCCATGTTCTCGATGGGCAGGAAGAGCTTGTCGCCGCCCGAATATTCGAGTTCCACGCAATCGTGCGGAGCGCCCGCCGCGGCGATGGTTTTGAGGCCGATGAAGCGGCCGATGCCGTGGTCGGCATGCACCATGAGATCGCCCGGCGTGAGGCTCGACGCCTCCACCAGCACGTCGCTTGGCTTTTTGGCCTTCCGGCGGCGGATGAGCCTGTCGCCGAGAATATCCTGCTCGGCGATAATGGCGAGGTCCGGGCGTCTCGAAGCCGCTTTCGAGGCCGAGCAGCGCAAAACTCACCGCCGATTTGTCGGCTTTTCGCGCCTCGGCGATGTTCGCAACCTTCTCGATGCGCGTGTTGCCATGAGCCGAGATCATGTTGCCGAGCCGCTCGCGGGCGCCGTTGGTCCAGCACGCCACGATGGCTCGCTTCCCGAGCCCCTGGAGGGTGCGAATATGGTCGATGACTGCGGGGATCAGCTTCTCGGATGATTCCGCGCGTTCGATGGCGAAGCTGCGGCCCTGCTTGCCTTTGAAATCGATCTGAAGGCCCCTTGGAGAGGGCTGCGGAAAGGGCGAGAAAAGCCGCAGCTTGCGCGCCTCCAGATGCCCCTGCCACTCCGCAGCCGTCAGATAGAGCGCATCCGGCGGCAACGGCTTATAGGGCGGGGCGCCGAACGATCTTTGTTCGAGCCCTTCTTTGCGGGCGTCATAATGGTCTGCAATCGTTTCAAGCCGCCGTGCCGTCGCATCTTCGCCAAGATGGTCGAATGTGACGACCGCGTTCGGCAGGTAGTCGAACAGCGTATCCATCCGCTCATAAAACAGCGGCAGCCAATGCTCCATGCCGGGATAGCGGCTGCGGGCCGAGACCGCTTCGTAAAGCGCGTCGTCGCCTTTCGCCGGGCCGAACAGCTCGACATAGCGCTGGCGGAAGTGCTTGATGGCCGCCTCGCCGGAAGGCACTTCGCTGATGGGCAGGAGCGTGACCTGCTCGCGCGCGGCCTGCGTGCGCTGCGTGACGGGATCGAACGGCCGGATGCTTTCGAGCGTATCGCCGAAGAAATCGAGCCTCACGGGACGGGCGTGCCCCGGCGCGAAGAGGTCCAGAATGCCGCCGCGCACCGCGTATTCGCCCGGCTCCATGACGGTGCCCGTGCGATAGAATCCCGACGCGTCGAGCCGCTGGATCACCTGGTCCATGCTCAGGCGGCCGCCCGCCGTAAGCCGCGCCGCCGCCTTCTTGAGCGCCTCAAGCGGGGGCACGCGCTGGAGCACGGCGTTGACCGTTGTCAAGACGATGATTGCAGGCCTGCCGCCCTTTGCATGAGCGAGCCGCGCCAAGGTGGCGATGCGGCGCGCTTCGATGTCGCTGTCGGGCGAGACGCGGTCATAGGGAACGCAGTCCCAGGCCGGAAAGGTCATCACCTCGGCGTTCGGCGCAAAGAATTCGAGCTGGCTTCGGATCGCCGCAAGCCGCTGATCGCCACGCGCGACATGAAGAACCGCCTGCTGAAACGCGGTATCGGCCGGAAGCCTGCGCGCTATGGCGGCCAAAAGAAAAGCGTCGTAGCCCTCGGGCACCCCCGCGGCCACAATCGTGCCCTCGCCGCCGGCGAGCTTATCGAGTGCGGTTGGTGTCGCCGCCTGCGCCGCGCTCTTCTTGTCGAGGGTTCCTGATTGCTCGCCATTCGTCTACGCTCTTAATACGCCAATCAAAATTCCACGCACCAGATCAACCCCGCCTTTTGATTGAAGGCGGAAAAGTTGATCTATTCTAGAGTGCTAGAGCAGCTTCTCCGCGTCCATTCGGTCGCGTGCCGGTCTAGCGCAAGCTAAATCCCAAGCCCATAAAACTCGCGGACTTCCGCCACGGTGACGACCACGTCTTCGGGGGCTTCATGCCCGCGAATCCATTGATCGATATCGGCATCGGGTAAAGACAGGAGGTGTTCGAAAAGTGTCAGCCGCGCCTCATCCATGCCTTGAACCTGCTCTTTTGCATAACGGCCCAAGATCAGATCCAGTTCTTTCGTGCCGCGATGATGCGCGCGATAAATCGCGCGCTTGCGTCTGATTTCAAGCCCGTCCATGAAAAACCCTATGGATCCACGCCCCGCGGCGTCCGAGCGTCATCTTTCCCGCAATTTCTGCGCTATATCAACCCGCCTTCAACCGATTCCGGTTGAAGGCGGAAAAGTCGATTCTAAAGGACTAGAGAGCAGCTTATCCGCGCCCCAAATCAAGGGCTCTGCGAGCGGGCTATGAATGCATCGCATCGGTTGTTCTCATAACCCAACCGCGAGCGCTTCTCCTTGTATCCCCTAAAAAATTTATGTGCGTTTCACGCTCTTCCTGAGAGCCGGTCGCCCAGCGTCCCGGTCCGGCCACAGTTGGATTGGACTTTTCACAAAACAACGGCTCGCACGGGTCAATAGTGCATAGTTAGTTATATACTTCATTCCGTAAGGGCTGAATCCGACCCAAGCCGCGAGCCGCCGGACACCGAACTGGAGGAAAATCATCGTGAATTTAGAGGAAAGCGATCGTGTCCTTATCACGGGCGCAAGCGGCTTTATCGGGTCGGCCATCGTCCGCACCTTCTTGAACGCTGGTTTCAAAGTCCGGGTTTTTGTTCGCTCCTCCAGTCCGCGCGAGAACTTCGCAGGCTTACCGGTTGAAATCGCAATCGGCGACTTGATGGACAGACGCTCGATCGCCGCCGCGCTGAAGGATGTGCGCTACCTCATCCATGCTGCCGCGGACTACCGGCTCTGGACCAGAAAGCCCTCCGAGTTGATGGCGTCCAATGTGGTCGGCACGAGCAACATCATGGAGGAGGCGCTAAAGAGCGGCGTTGAAAAGATCGTCTACACGAGCAGCGTCTGCACGCTCGCCCACTCTTCGGCGTCGGATCCCGCTGACGAGGAACATTCCCATGATGGCGCCGAAGCCTTCAATCCTTACAAGCGGAGCAAGATCCTGGCCGAAAGCGCCGTGCGGGGACTCATCGCCCAGGCCGGGCTTCCCGCCGTTATCGTAAACCCGACCGCCCCGATTGGTCCGCGCGACATCAAACCGACGCCGACAGGCCGCATTATCGTAGAATGCGCCGCCGGCCGGATGCCTGCTTATGTGGATACGGGTCTGAACCTCGTTCACGTTGACGATGTGGCTCAGGGCCATCTCGCGGCGCTGAAGCATGGCGTCGTCGGCGAGCGGTATATTCTCGGCGCCCAGAACATCCGCCTACGGGACATGCTCGCCGAAATTTCGCGTCAGATAGGCCGGCGGCCGCCCCGCGTGAAGCTTCCGGTCCCGGCGGTCATCCCCTTTGCCATCGCGAGCGAAGCCGTCGCCTGGTGCACAGGCAAGGAGCCTTTCGCCACCCGCGACAGTCTCAGGATGGCGCGCCAGTGCATGTTCTTCAACGATGCCAAGGCCCGCAAGGAGCTGGGCTACACGTCCAGGCCCTATGAGCAGGGCATTTCGGACGCGCTCGCCTGGTTCTACGGGGTGGGTATGCTGGCCAGCCCGCGCGGCGAGTTGCGACGGGGGTTCAGGTTGATGGCTCGTTAGCGGCTACTGCGGCTGCATCAACGAATGGGCGATATCGCAAGGCCTTGCGCGTGCTCCGGGTCACGAGCGGTGGTCGGGGCTTGCGTGGTTCATCGCCGATGTACGGAGCGTCGATGTTGGTGCCGCCGCCGAGCGTGCGATCCTGTTCCGGGAGCGTAGGAGGCGCTGCCCTTCGAGACCGAGCTGTTTCAATGGCGCTCGTGCTGAAAACGATGTTGCCCATGGTTCGACAACCTCACCATGAGATTCAACTCATTGAAAAACACTCAACCTCATCCTGAGCCTGTCGAAGGAAGAAGCCAACACTCGGCCGTCATCCTGACCCCGTCGCAGCCTCATCCTGAGCTTGTCGAAGGATGAAGCCACGTTTTCAGGCTCTTTGTCGCTTCTTGGGCGTGGCAAAGAAAAATGATGCAAATACTTCGACCTGTTCCCCAGGGAACAGCCCATAACGAAGCGATGATTTACTCATATTGGAGAAGTTCGAACAGATCGACTTCCCAACTTGAGGAAATCATCATGTCTCTCAATCTCACCAAGACGTTCTTGACGTTTTCAGCGACCGTATTGCTTGTGGCGGCTTCCGTAATGTCTTCGGACGCGAGGCCGCAGGGAACCCGGATGGCTCCAGTTCATAGCCAGGCTACCTACTACCATTCGGATTACAATGCCGTGCGCGATGGAGATAGCTCCTGCTTTCGTTCTACTGGCCTGCCTGATCTGTATGCGTGCTCCTCGCAGGGCGGTTAAAACGCCCACTCAACCGCGCCTTTATGGCGCGGTTTCTTCGACGAACATGAGGAGGGAGGCCGACCAGCTATGCTGAAGCGCATTCTTGGCGGCGAGGCAAGGCGCCTGAGCGCGCTCCACTGCGGCGCGCAATCCATATGCCTGAATTCGCGCCCGCATGCGATTTTTGGAGCATACCCACGCGTTTTCGCGAAAAATCGGGAAAGCGAGTTTTCGCTGTCCCGCTCTCCAGAACCAAGAGGCCGGAAACCCGGCTTAAAAGTAAGGCTCGCGCCTAGGTCTTGCTGCAGCTATTCGCAAGCCCATCGAGGAGGTTGGTCGCTTCCTCGTCCAACTCGGACTGCGTGATCCGATCGAAGTCAGGGCCGATCTTCTTCGCCCCTTCCTCCATCTGCTTGTCGAGCGCTTCCAGCTTCTTCTCGTCTTTTTTCTCCGCGGCGGCCGTGTACTGATCCTGGAGCTTCATGAGACTGCAAAACTGCGCCAGCTTCGCCTTGTCGGCTTTGATGGCTTCGACAAGTTTCTGGACCTCGGCCTTGCTCGCCTTCGGCGGCGCCTGTTCCTGCTGCGGCTCAGGCTGCGGGGCTTTCTCCTGCGCGATTGCAGACGGGGCCGCAAAGGCGGCACAAACCGCGATTGCGGCGACAAATTTCATGTTCATGAAAGCTCCTGGTCTTGATGGGATTTAACGTGGAGGTCTATCAATGTGAGTTACTTTGACCTGAAACTCGCGTTTCTGTCCTCTCACAAAGTTTGGAATGTCGGCGTTTTCGCGACGAAGTGCATAAATTCTTCTCCACAAACCCCCACCGGAGCGCATGCGACCTAATCTCGCGCTCTGGTCAGCCTGGCCATCAGCCCAAGTCTGCCATGAAATGAAGTTTCCCTAAGACGGACGGTTTCGCGGCCATACTTTAAGACGCGGATGCAGACGGGCGCCAAGTCACCGCCTCCAAGCGCTCTCGCCGCGCCTTTCGAGAGATCGATGATCCGGCCCTTAACAAATGGCCCCCGATCATTGATGCGCACCACGATGCTTCTGCCCGTGCGCCTGTTGATCACCGCAACCCTCGTGCCAAAGGGCAGTCTTTTGTGGGCAGCCGATATACCGCGCGGATTAAACTTTTCGCCGTTCGCGGTCACGTTGCCGGTCGAGTAGTTGGAAGCGATCCCACATTCCGCAAGTGCGGCTGATGATGAACAGCCAACCGCAAAGCTGAGCGGAATTATACAGGTCAGGCGAAGTGCACTCATCTGTAGTCATTTCCTCAAGATTGTCAGTGTCGTTTGTAACAACATGTACAACCGGGGAAATGTTCACGAGTTTCGTTAACGATAATCCGCCAAAAATGCAATCAAGGAAAACTTAGACGCCGCAGAACGCGTCATCTGAACCATAAAAAATGCGGGGTGCTGATATTTTGATGCACCGCCGCATTAGGTTTTGCTTCGCTTTTAGTTGGAGGCGTAGCGCTTGCGCCCGTGATGTTCCGACCGATGCGCGTAATGGCTCCGGCCATGATGGGCATACTGCACCCTGCCAGTGCTGCGAGCGTGATGATGGGCCACACGAACCGCACGATGGCCCTTCGTCGCGTGTGCCTCTTGCAAAGGCTCGCCAAGCTCGTTGTTCCGGAAACCCTTCTTTCCGCTGCCGTAGCTCACAACTTCGAGGCATACAGACGCGAGACCATCCATGCCCAGCGCGTTCTTCGCGCCTGTCGACAGATCGATGATCCGCCCGCCAACGAAGGGGCCGCGGTCGTTGATGCGAACTGTAATGCTGCGGCCGGTCCGCTGATTGCGAACGACCACGCGTGTGCCGAACGGCAAGCTCTTATGAGCTGCTGATATTCCCATGTGGTTGTAGTGTTCGCCGTTCGCCGTGCGTGAGCCACCGGCATAGGTGGAGGCGATTCCACATTCGGCAGACGCCTGCTGGCACCCAATGAAAGCTGCCGCTGCGAACAGAACAGCCGCTGGGATACGCTTCACTCTCTTCATCACAACCTTTCCTTGTCGTGTCGATTACGAGGTTGTGATCAAACGGGTAAATAAGGCGTAAATTTGGAGCACTGCCGAATTCGCTTGCACGCGACATCCGCGCCACCCAGTTTCACGATGATTACGCATTCATCTTAGGATGCATTTTTAAACTTATTTCAGCACTTTATCGTTGCACTATGCTTGCTGTTATTTGTTTTTTGTCCATTTTGTCGCGCCGTTATTCGATTGCACTTGAGCCTTTGGTGCGTCAATCGAACGCACAAATACCTTGCACTTTGGTATCATGCATCCCGGCGTATTTCGCCAGCGAGGACACGTTCCGGAAAGCGCGCACCAAAGAGCTGGATTACAACTGGCGCTGGAGCGGTTGATGACACTGCTTCCGAAGGAACGAGCTATATCGATGAGAGCGGGCTGATATACTATATATATACACGCTGTTACATATGTGACAGACATTTCATAAAGATAAACTGTGATCATATTGATGGCCGTTTTGCCGCTCTCCACGCAAGCTTCGAGGGCCTGTGGCGCTCCCGGTTTTCGAGGCGGAGCCGGACCTCGGCCGCCTTAAACACGCGGCGAAAGGATTTCCGGCCTTGATTGCATTCTGACCGGAAGTTCCTATACTGCGCCCACTTCATTCCATCCCATAGAGACCCAATGTCAGCCGCAACCGCGAAACCTCACCCATCGCAAGCTCCGCATTCTCAAGAAGGCAAATTCTTTTCCGCGCCGCTTCGGGAGGCCGATCCCGAAATTTTCGGCGTCCTGGAGAGCGAGCTTCTCCGCCAGCAGGATGAAATCGAGCTTATAGCCTCGGAAAACTACGTATCGCGCGCGGTGCTTGAAGCGGCCGGCTCGGTGCTCACCAACAAATACGCGGAAGGCTACCCCGGAAGGCGCTATTACGGCGGCTGCCAGGTGGTCGACGTTGCCGAAGAATTGGCGATCAATCGCGCGAAACAGATGTTCGGCTGCGACTTCGCGAATGTGCAGCCCCACTCGGGCAGCCAGGCCAACCAGGGCGTCTTTCTTGCTGTCCTCAAACCCGGCGATACCATTCTCGGCATGGGGATCGATGCGGGCGGCCACCTGACGCACGGGGCTGCGCCGAACATGTCCGGCAAATGGTTCCATGCCGTGCATTATGGCGTGCGCCGCGACGACGGGTTTATCGACTACGAACAGGTTGAGAGGCTTGCCCGTGAGCACAAGCCGCGCCTGATCATCGCAGGCGGTTCGGCCTATGCGCGCATCATCGATTTCAAGCGGTTCCGGCAAATCGCGGACGAGGTCGGCGCGCTTCTCCTTGTTGACATGGCCCACTTCGCCGGGCTGGTCGCGGGCGGCGCGCATCCGAGCCCCTTCCCGCATGCCCATATTGCAACGACCACGACCCACAAGACACTGCGCGGCCCGCGCGGCGCGATCATCCTGACAAACGACCCCGATCTCGCCAAGAAGATCAATTCCGCGATCTTTCCTGGCCTGCAGGGCGGGCCGCTGATGCACATCATAGCTGCCAAGGCTGTCGCCTTCGGCGAGGCACTGCGTCCGGAGTTCAAGGCCTATGCCCGCGCCGTGGTGAACAATGCGAAGGCGCTGGGAGAGAGTCTGAAGGCGGGCGGCCTGGAGCTTGTGTCGGGCGGGACCGACACGCATCTCCTCCTCGTCGATCTTCGCCCGAAGGCGCTGACCGGAAAAGCCGCCGAGGCTGCCCTTGGCGCCGCTCATATTACCGTCAATAAAAACGGCGTGCCGTTCGACCCGCAAAAGCCGACGATCACGTCCGGCATTCGCGTGGGCTCGCCCGCAGGAACGACACGCGGATTTGGAACCGGCGAGTTTACTGAGATCGGCGCGATGATCGGCGCCGTTCTCGACGGCCTGAAGGCGGGCGATGAGAAGGCGCGAGCGGCGACCGAAAAGGTCAAGGCCGAGGCCATTGCGCTTTGCAATCGCTTTCCGATCTATCCGGGCAGTAAGGCCTGAAGTGAATTGGCACCGTATAAGGTAGGCTGAGACCATGCGATGCCCCCATTGCGGCGCGCTTGATACACAAGTGCGCGATAGCCGCCCGTCGGAGGATCACGCCGCTATAAGGCGTCGCCGCTCCTGCCCGACCTGCGCGGCGCGGTTCACCACGTTCGAGCGCGTGCAGCTGCGCGAACTCACCATCATCAAGAGGAGCGGTCGGCGCGCTCCCTTCGACCGCGAAAAGCTGCGGCGCTCCATCGAGATCGCGCTCAGGAAACGGCCCTTCGGCGAGGATCGCATCGAGCAGCTTGTCAGCTCCATCGTTCGCACTCTAGAGAACGGTAACGAAGCCGAGATCCCCTCCGAGAACGTCGGCAGACTCGTCATGGAGGGGCTGAAGGCGCTCGATGGCGTGGCCTATGTCCGCTATGCGAGCGTGTATCGTGACTTCCGCGAGGCGAAGGATTTCCATCGCGTCCTCGTCGAGCTTGGGGACTCCTTCAACCGCGCTCCGGACGAGTTGTGATGACCGAGATGCCTGCTTCCTCCTTGAGGGCGATTTCGCGCACTGGCGCAGACGTTCCGCTTACGCCGGAGGTGATGGCATCTCTGATGCGCCGCGCGCTTTTCCTTGCCGAAAGCAACCTTGGAGCCACGTCGCCCAATCCCTCTGTCGGGGCCGTCGTCGCGGACGCCGCAACGGGGGAAATCATCGCAAGCGCCGTCACCGCGCGGGGTGGACGGCCGCATGCCGAAGTGCTTGCGCTGCGCGACGCAGGCTCGCGAGCGCACGGCGCGATCATGGTCACCACGCTTGAGCCATGCAGCCACTACGGCGCCACGCCGCCCTGCGCGCATACCATCGCCGACGCGGGGATTTCGCTTGTCGTATATGGCTCGCTCGACCCGGACATGCGCGTTTCAGGCCGGGGTCTGACGTGGCTCGAAACCAATGGCGTCCCCGCCATAAGAGGCGCGTTCGCCAAGGAAGCGGACTGGCTCAACCTCGGGCACGCCCTGCGCGTCACCGAACGCAGGCCCTTCGTTCAGATCAAGCTGGCCGTCGATGCCGGAGGCCGGGTGCCGCTCGGCACAGGCAAGCCCGTCTGGGTGACCGGCGAGGCGGCGCGCGATCAGGCCCATCTCCTGCGGGCCAGGGCCGATGCCATCCTGGCGGGACGAAAGACCATCGAGGCCGACGATCCGGCATTGACCTGCCGGCTTCCTGGCCTTGAAGATCGATCGCCGGTGCGCGTCATCCTCGCATCTCAATGCAACGTCCCGTCGAATGCGCGCCTGTTCGACGGTGAAACGCCGCCCGTCTGGATCATCTGCGGCGACTCCTCGAAGTGCGGTCCTTTGTTCGGCCGTCGTGGCGTTCGTTTGTTCGACATCGGAGCCTCATCCAGCGGAATTCTCAACCTCAGGCTTGCCATGATGCGCCTCGCAGCCGAAGGTGTGACGCGCCTGCTCGTCGAAGGCGGACCGCGGACAGCTCGGGGATTTGTCGACGCCGGTCTCGCGGACGAGATCATCATCATGCAAGGGGACAAAACTTTGGAGCCGGACCGCAGTGTGCTTCCCTTCGTCGATCGCGGACTGGACATTGTGACAGAGTCACCGTCATTTGTATTGATGGACCGGCGCAAAGCAGGCACCGACTCCATCCACGCCTTTCGTTCCACCCTGCACTGGCAGAGCTAGATCATGTTCACCGGACTTGTTCAGGCGAAGGGCACCGTCCTCGCCGCCAAAAATGGCCGCTTCACTATCGCATGCCCCTGGGATGCCGCGTCGATCCCGCTCGGCGCCTCGATCTGCTGCGATGGCTGCTGCCTTTCCGTGACAGGCGTGGAACCAGGTCCCAGCGGCGCGCACTTCAAGATCGACGTCTCTGACGAAACGCTGAGCAAGACGACGCTCGACGATTGGAGCGAAGGCCGCCGCATCAACCTCGAACGGTCGCTTCGCGTGGGCGACGAGCTTGGAGGCCATCTCGTCTCGGGCCATATCGATGGTGTCGCCCGGATCGCGAGCGTTAAACCTTCGGGCTTCTCAAAGATTTTTGAGGTGCGCTCCCCGCACGTCCTCGCAAAATACATTGCGCCGAAAGGCTCGGTTGCGCTCGACGGTGTTTCACTTACTGTGAACGAGGTTTCAGGCTCCCTCTTCACCATCAACATCATTCCCACCACGCTCGAGGTCACCACCTGGGGCGAGCGGCAGGCGGGCGACGACGTGAACATGGAAGTGGACTTGGTCGCCCGCTACGTCGCAAGGCTAATGGGCCAATAGGTTGATTGGAATGCAAGGCGAACAATTGCGCGTCCTCGACAAGTCGCAGATCCACGAGCAGCTCTCGTCGATCGATGAGATCCTGGAAGACGCGCGCCAGGGCCGCATGTTCATTCTCGTGGACGCGGAGGAGCGCGAAAACGAGGGCGACCTCATCATCCCGGCGCAGATGGCGACGCCCGACGCCATCAATTTCATGGCGCGCTTCGGCCGGGGGTTGATCTGCCTTGCGATTACGCCGGATCGCGCGGAAACGCTGCATCTCGAGCGCATGTCGCGGTCAAACCAATCCAGGCATTCGACCGCGTTTACCGTCTCGATCGAAGCGAAGGAAGGCATCTCGACCGGCATCTCGGCCTATGACCGGGCCAAGACCATCGCCGTCGCCATCAACCCGGAAAAGGACTGGCGCGACATCGTAAGCCCCGGCCACGTCTTCCCGCTTGTCGCTCGCGATGGCGGCGTCCTCGTTCGGGCTGGCCACACCGAAGCCGCCGTCGATCTCGCGCGCCTCGCCGGGCTGCTGCCGGCCGGCGTCATCTGCGAGATCATGAACGACGACGGCACGATGGCCCGCATGCCGGATCTTCTCGCCTTCGCGCAGCGGCACGGCCTCAAAATCGGCACCATCTCTGATCTGATCGCCTATCGCCGCCGCAAGGAAAGCTATGTCCGCGCCGTCCACGAGCAGGAGATTACGTCTCCCTATGGCGGCGCGTTCAAGCTTCGCGTCTACCTCAATGCCGTCGACAACACCGAGCATCTGGCCTTGATCAAAGGCGATGTTGGAACCGGCGACCCGGTCCTGGTCCGGATGCACGCCATCAATATCCTCGAAGACCTGATCGGCATGGGCCGAAACGGCAACAGGCGTTCTCTTGTCGAGCGCGCCATGCGCCGGATCGGCCAGGAAGGCCGGGGCGTCGTGGTCGTGATCCGCGACGTGCGCGAAGGAACGATCCAAAGCAAGCTCACGGACGGCGGACCTCCCTCTGCCGACGGGAAGCCGGCCGAGAAGCGCCTCGTCGATTACGGCATCGGCGCGCAAATCCTCATCGATCTCGGCATCAAGAACATGATCCTGCTTTCGAACTCGCCGACGCCAAAAATCGTCGGCCTTGAAGGTTACGGCTTGAACCTCGTCGCGCGGCGGCCTATTGACGACCAATGAAAAATCCCATCCACATCCTCGTCATCGAGGGCCGCTATTACCACCACATCTCGGACGCGCTTCTGCTTGGCGCCGAGATGGCGTTGAGGGAGCTTGGCGCGACGTGGGAGGTGGTAACCGTCCCAGGCGCACTTGAAATTCCTCAGGTTTTATCGGTGGCGAGCGACGCCGGGCTGTTCTTTGAAGACACCGCCAAGGCCTTCCACGGCTGCGTCGCGCTCGGTTGCGTCATCCGGGGCGAGACATCACATTATGACATCGTCGCGGGTGAGTCCGCGCGGGCGCTTTTGACGCTCTCGACGCTTCATGGCATACCTTTCGGAAACGGGATCTTGACTGTCGAAAATGAAGCCCAGGCGGTTGCAAGGGCTTCTGTGAACGGCAAGAACAAAGGGCGCGAGGCGGCAGAAGCTTGCCTCGAAGTGCTCCGCGCCAAACGAGATTTCAGCACAAGACGCCGCTGACCCACCCCGCAAGGCGGGTTGAACTGAAAGCTTGATCAATGGATTTGGAGAATGGCCGCGAGCGCGGCCCTGACAATGCTATGCCGACGGGACCGTCCCGAACGCGGGCGCGGTTGGCCGCGGTCCAGGCCCTTTACCAGATGGACATGACCCAGCGTGACCTGAGCGCGGTTCTCGAAGAGTTTCTGAGCCATCGTTTCGAGACCGTGGAAATCTACGCGGGCGCCGATCGCGGCTTCTTTCGCGATATCGTGACCGGCGTGGCCGAACGTCAAACCGAGATCGACCCCGAGATCACCTCACACCTGGCGCAAGGCTGGCGGCTGGCGCGCATCGACAGCATCCTGCGGGCGGTTCTTCGTTCCGGCGTGTATGAGATCATCGCGCGGCGCGACGTGCCCGCGCGAGCCGTCATCAACGAATATGTCGAGATTGCGCGCGACTTCTTCGGTGGCGAGGAGCCTGGCGTCGTGAATGGGGTGCTGGACCGCGTCGCGCGCGAAAAGCGCCACGGCGAGTTCGGACGGAAGGCGGCGAAGAAGCCGGGCTGAGAGATGGGTGGACTTGGCGAACTCGCCTTCATCGCCGATTATCTCGCACCGCTTGCGACCGATGCCGCCGCGCTCGGCCTCAAGGATGACGCGGCGCTGCTGACAAAGCTTCCGGCCCATGGGCTTGTGGTGACGGCTGATGCGCTTGTGGCCGGTAGCCATTTTTTCGAGGACGACGACCCGGGCGACGCGGCTTACAAGGCGCTTGCCACCAATGTTTCGGACCTTGCGGCAAAAGCGGCGAAGCCCTTGGGCTACATGCTCACGCTGGCGCTTGCCGAAACTCCGGCGCGAGAGTGGGCGGCGCGGTTCGCAGGCGGCCTTTCGCGCGCTCAAAGCGAGTTCGGCATCGCTCTGTTGGGCGGTGACACCGTGACCGCAAGCGGGGCCTGGTGGATGTCCATCACGGCTTTCGGCGAGGCTTCATCTCGCGGCCTCGTGCCTCGCGGCGGCGCGCGTGCAGGCGACCTTCTCTATGTCAGTGGAACGCTCGGCGATGCGGCGCTCGGCCTGATCCTTCGGCTCAAAAAAGCGGACTTCGAGGCTGCCTTGACGCCCGAAAACCGCGACTTTCTGCTCAAGCGCTACCTCTACCCACAGCCAAGGCTCGCCTTGTCGCAAGCCCTTGCGCATTACGCTTCGGCGGCGATGGACATTTCGGATGGCCTCGCGCTCGACCTTTCGCGCCTGTGCGCCGCCTCGCAGGTATCGGCGGAGGTTGAAGTCGCTTCCATTCCCCTCTCGGCGGCGGCGAGCGCTGCCGCCACGGCCTCTCCCCGCGCAATCGAAATTATTCTGTCGGGCGGCGACGACTACGAGATCCTTGCCGCCGTTCCTTTGGAGCACGGCGCCGCTTTCGAGACCGCGAGCAGAGAAGCGGGTGTGCCCGCGACAAAAATCGGCGTGGCCAATCAAGGCGCGGGCGCGCCGGTTTTCCTCAAACCTGACGGCACGGCTCTCGCGCTTGCCGCCAAGGGCTTCGAGCATTTCAGCACATGACAAGGACGCCCCGCGGGAAATCCCGCCCCGTTTGCCGCAAGCCCGCACGGGATTTCCGGCAGATAAGGCGTGCTAGCAATTATTTGATTCTCGTACAGCTTATCGGAGGCAAGTTCGCTTCTGAGAGCGTGCGGCTATGGGGTGCGAACTTGCCTCCGGCTGCACGAGCCCCTCGCAAAAGCGTCATTTGCTCTTCCCCCTTGTTCTGCTCAAGATTTACGCTATTCAATCGCGCAGCATTTCGTTGTGCCGGTGTATCATGAAACTTGAACTCCTTCACAAAGCTGCGCCGAGCCCCGCCCAGCCCGTAAACCTCCTGTTCGTTCACGGGATCTGCACCGGCGCGTGGGTTTGGGACCCTCACTTTCTGCCCTTCTTTGCGGAGCGCGGCTATAGCAGCTATGCGCTGAGCTTGCGCGGACATGGTAAGAGTGAAGGCCGCAAAAAGGTCCGCGAGTTTACGCTTTCGGACTTTGCCGACGACATCGCATGGGCTCTGAAAAAGATTGGCGGCCCTTCCGTGATCGTCGGCCACTCGCTTGGCGGCGGCGTGGTGCAGAACTTCGTGCAACGCGGCGGGCAGGTCGCGGGCGCGGTGCTGCTTTGCTCTGCGCCTCCGCATGGCTTGATCCGGGCCTCGGCGGCGATGTATGCCGAAAATCCGAAGCTCGCGGAAGAAATGCGGCTGGTGCTGCACCATGGTCTCACCGCCGCCAATCTGGACATCATCATGGACGGCTTGTTCGCCGAGCCGCCGTCAGCCGAACTTCGGCAGCGTTTTGCCGAAGGCATCGCCGACATTGCGGAGACAGCGAGCCGGCAGCTTATGGGTTGGGTTCCTTTCGCGCCCTTCCCGTGGGGAATGCCGAAGCTTCTCGTGGTCGGGGGCGAGAAAGATCAGTTCATGCCCGCGACCGACGTTCGCCTGACCGGTATCTACTACGGCGCGCGCTCCGTCATCCTGCCGGACGGCGCCCACGCGATCATGCTGGACAAGAACTGGCGTGACGCCGCCCAGCCAATCGCCGACTGGCTGGCGAAGACATTCAAGAATTGAACTCCGCGCGGGCAAACGATGCGGCCCATGGTTCGACAAGCTCACCATGAGGTTGAAACCATTGAAAACACTCGGCCTCATCCTGAGCCTGTCGAAGCCCTCGTCCTAAGCTTGCCGAAGCCCTCGTCCGGAGCTTGTCGCAGACCTCGTCCCGAGCCTGTCGAAAACCTCATCCTGAGCTTGTCGAAGGATGAAGCCACGTTCAGACTTCAAACAACAGCCGGATGCAATGACCCACGGCCAAGTGGTGTCCGTCTGGAACGATGTTGCCCATGGTTCGACAAGCTCACCATGAGGTTGAAACCACTGAAAACACACGGCCTCATCCTGAACCTGTCGAAGGAGGATGAGCTTGCCGAAGCCCTCGTCCCGAGCTTGTCGAAGGATGAAGCCACGTTTTCAGGCTTTTTCAGCATCCTGATGCGCCTACCGGCGATATCTTAATCTGAAGTTGGTTAATTTTCGCGTGCCAGCATTATTTCTGGTCCAAATCGTCCTAACAAGGGGTTAATTCGGCGCAAAACGAGAGCCGCGCGCCTTTAACTGGCGCGGATAAGACATGGAAAACGCTGAGGGTTTTCTTAAATCGGCCGCCATTAAATAGAACTTAATGCCGAAATTTTCTTCTTTACTGGGACGCGCTAAAGTCCGTTAATTATATCGCCGCCGCGCCTTTTAACCATGTCCACGCCCGTCGCAGCCTCGACGCGCGCTTCGCTGCGGTCATCCATCCTGAAATTATCCTTGATAAACCAAAGGCTTATCGCAATTAACCACCCGGCAAGGTGCTTTTCCCTAAGATCTCTCCCAGCCAGTATGACAGCTGGTTTTCGTTGAAGCCGAACTCGATTTTGGTCCAAGCCACACACACTTTTGGACCATTGTCTGGTCCATGAGGTTTTCCATGCAGATTTCAGCAACCGATGCCAATGCACATCTCACCGACAGTGTAAGCCGCGCCGAGGTTTCCCGTGATATTTCCGTGACATTGGCTTTTTAAGTGGAGCTTGGCAAGCTGAGCAGACTATGCAGGAGTGCAATTCAGCTGCCACGTGATTGCGCTGATCTCTTGCTAAAAAGGGTTCCGAAACTGCATGGAGTTCACCCATTGGCCAAAAAAGTCGCCGCTCGCAACGGTTTAAGAGTCCTGAAACGACCTCGGCCCATTCAGCGGCGCGAACCTCTTCCGTGGAATTCTCCGAAATCCACCGAGGAGGACCCCGAGGCGCACGCCCGGATTGAGGCGATTGTCAACAGTCCGAGTTACCGCCGGGCGGATACCGACTTCGACTTCCTCGCGCGGGGCGACTTGCGCGGTCTTCGGCTCCAGATCGACTACCTCAAGCCCGACCTCCTGCTCCAGGAAGCAGGGGTGCGCCAAACCATCGTGGTTTTCGGCAGCACCCGCATCTGCGAGCACGCAGCGGCATCGCGTCAGGTTGAGACGCTGACAGAGGCGCTTGCCGCGGACCCCGGCAACAAGGAGCTGGTGGACCGTCTTGCCGCCGCAAAGCGAATCCTGGCCAAGAGCCACTATTACGACGTTGCCCGCGAATTCGGACGGATCGTCAGCGAAGCCAACAACGCTGGCCAGGAGGAGCACGCCGTCATCATGACCGGAGGCGGCCCTGGCATCATGGAGGCGGCGAACCGCGGCGCGTTCGATGCCGGAGCCAAGTCCGTCGGCCTCAATATAACCCTGCCGCACGAGCAATTCCCCAACCCCTACATCACGCCCAACTTATGCTTCAGCTTCCATTACTTCGCGACGCGGAAATTTCATTTTGTGCTCCGCGCGAAAGCACTCGTGGCCTTTCCAGGTGGATACGGCACGTTCGACGAGTTGTTCGAAGTCCTAACGCTCGTTCAAACGCAGAAGCTCAAGCAAATCCCGGTGATCCTTGTGGGAAAAGACTATTGGCAGCGCGCCGTCAACTTTGATTTCCTTGCCGATGAAGGCGTGATTGCTCATGAGGACCGCGAACTGTTCTGGTATGCGGAGACGGCGGAGGAAATCTGGAATGGAATTCAGGCCTGGTACAGCGGAGCGGCTTAGGCGGACTTTTTCGAGATCGCGGGCTTGACCCTTGGAGGGAATGCCGCGATTTTTAAGAAACGACCGGACCTGTGAAGGAGGACCGATGATCCGCGTTCAACACCAGGATTTTGATGTCGGCGCCGAGATCGCTGCCTTGCGGGGTGTCCGTACCGATATCGGCGCGATCGCAGCGTTCGTAGGGCTGGTCCGGGACCATGCGGGCGGCCGCGCAGTCACCTCGATGACGCTCGAACACTACCCGGGCATGACCGAAAAGGAGCTGGCGCGCATCGAAGCGGAAGCCCGCGAAAGATGGCCGCTTCAGGGTTGCCTTATCGTCCATCGCATAGGCCAGCTTTCGCCCGGCGACAACATCGTGCTCGTCATTACGCTATCCGAGCATCGGCACGCCGCTTTCGAAGCAGCCCAATTCCTGATGGACTACCTCAAGACGACGGCTCCCTTTTGGAAGAGCGAGGAGAATGGAGAACAGCGGCAGTGGGTCGCTCCACGCGACGCCGACGACGCCGCAGCCGAGCGCTGGGTCAGGTAGCGGACGTGTGCGGGCTAAGATTAGCCGTTGTCAGCGGCAGCTACGCGGGTGCGGCTTCTCTTTGGGGCCTGCCTCTCCGCTTTTTCAGCGGCTTCCTTCTTCTTGGTTTCTGCGTCTTCGGCTTCTTTGGCGAGCCTCATCTCGCGCAATTTCGCAACCTTCTCCGAACGCTGACGAGCGGCGAACTCAATATCATGCCTGACGGCCTGATCGCGTTTCTGAAGATTGGCAAAGCGCTCCGCAGCCTTGGTTTTGGTCGTGGCAGCCATGGGGTCATCCTTCCGTTTGGCGCATGAGCCACTGCAAGGGAGAGCGCCGGCCACGCCCCAAGCGAGCTCTGAGGGGTCATCACCCTTATGTTGATGACTTTAAATGGGTATTGCATACGACCTGCGCAAGCGTCCTGGTTGAAGCGGGGGTTGCTCCTTTTGTTCTATGTCTCACCATCTCGTCTTGAGAGTAGCCCGCCGTTAGCTGAACAATAGGTCTATTCGCGTGTTTAGGGTTATCATCACACCCACGGATCCATGACAAAGCGTATCGAAGACTACGGCCTTATTGGCGATTGCGAGAGCGCGGCTCTTATAGCCCGCGACGGTTCAATCGACTGGCTATGCTGGCCGCGTTTCGACTCCGGGGCACTGTTTGCCGCCTTGCTTGGCACTCCGGAGAATGGACATTGGAGCATGTCCGCAGTGCAAGGGACCGCCACGCGGCGCCGATACCGCGAGAATACCCTGATCCTCAGGGCCGATTTCGAGACAGAAAGCGGGGCCGTTACTCTCGTCGACTTCATGCCGTTCCATCGGGAAGGTTCGAGCCGGGTGGTTCGCCTTCGTCCAGGGCCGGTCCGGCGAGGTCGAAATGGTCACCGAGTTTGTGCTGCGGTTCGATTATGGCCTGATCGTCCCGTGGATTACTCGCATGGACTCGAAAGGTCTGCAGGCCATCGCCGGACCGGACATGGTCGTCCTGTATACGGATGCGGCCGTGAAGGCGCGGGGAATGAAGCATTCGGGAGTGTTCACGGTCAAGGCCGGCGAAACGGTCTCGTTCGTGTTGGCTTATGCCAGGTCTTTCGAGGAACCGCCTCCGCCGATCGACGCCTTGAAAGCCTCGAGGACACTGAGAATGCCTGGCGCCGGTGGTCGCAGCGTTGTAGCTACAGCGGACCTTACTCAGGCCCGGTTTTGCGCTCCCTCATCACTTTGAAAGCCCTGACCTACCATCCTACGGGAGGCATCGCCGCCGCCGTAACCACCTCGCTTCCCGAGGAAATCGGCGGCAGCCGCAACTGGGACTACCGTTTTTGCTGGCTGCGGGACGCAACATTCACGCTGCTTGCGCTGATGAATTCCGGGTACCGGCACGAGGCAGGGCAGTGGCGGACATGGCTCGCCGCGCCGTGGCCGGGAGCCCTCAGCAGGTTCAGATCGTGTATGGCCTCGCTGGCGAGCGCCGCCTGGTCGAGAGCACAATCCCATGGCTTCCCGGCTATGAAAATTCAAAGCCCGTGCGCATCGGCAACGCGGCCGCGGGCCAGTTGCAACTCGACATCTTCGGCGAGGTGATGGATGCGATGTTTCAATGGCACGAGGGTTGCTCGAACTCCAGGACATGAAGCCTGGCCTCTTGCCCTTACCATTCTTGAACATCTGGAGAAGATTTGGCAGCTGCCGGACGAGGGATTGTGGGAGGTCCGAGGAGGCGCGCGGCAGTTCACACATTCGAAAGTGATGGCTTGGGTCGCCTTCGACCGCGCTGTCAGATCCATGGAGCGCCACGGTATGGAAGGGCCGCTGGAACGTTGGCGAAAGGTTCGCGATCAAATCCACAATCAGGTTTGCGAAGAAGGCTTTGATGCGAAAAATGGCGCATTCACGCAAAGCTACGGTTCCACCACGCTTGACGCCAGCGCGCTTCTGATCCCGCTCGTGGGCTTCCTTCCCGCGAGCGATCCGCGTGTGGCAATCGACGGTCATTGCCGCCCACCGAATCGTAGACCACGTCCACGCCCTTGCCGCCCGTGAGGCGCTTGACCTCGGCCACGAAGTCCTGCTCGGTATAAAGAATCACGTCAGATGCGCCGGCCTCGCGCGAAAGTCTGCCTTCTCCGGCGTGGAGACGGTGGTAATAACACGCGCGCCGAGCGTGACTGCAATCTGCGTCAGCAACAGCCCCACTCCACCGGCCCCGGCATGAACCAGCGCCGTATCGCCAGCCTTGAGCGGAAAGGTCGAATGAGCAAGGTAGTGCGCCGTCATGCCCTGCAGCATGGCGGCGGCGGCCTGCTCAGGGCTCAGGCCCGCCGGAACCTTGACCAGTTGCGCAGCAGGAACCAGCGCATACTCGGCATAGCTGCCCAGCACGCTCACCGAGGCCACCGCATCGCCCTCGGCAAAGCCTGTCACGCCGGGACCCAGCTTCTCCACCGTGCCCGCGGCCTCGCTGCCCGGGGTCAGCGGCAGCGTCGCCTTGTACACGCCCTTGCGGAAGTAGACTTCGATGAAGTTGACCCCGATGGCCTCGACGCGGATCAACACCTGCCCCGGTCCCGGCTCGGGAATGGGCAACTCGACCAGCTGCAAGAACCTCTGGCCCGCCTGTCTGCGTGAATCTGGATGGCTTTCATGTCAGGGCAAGGATGCACCCTGAGGGCCGGCTGCTGCAAGGGTAAAGCTGCTAGGAGCTATGCGATGCATCGGACCGTCGAGCGATACAAAAGCCCCGCGCGAAGAAAGCTCCCGCCTGCGAGGCCTGCGAGGCTGCTCCTGTCTCACATGCTATTCCCTATTCCCTAGTCTCTATCTCACCCTGTCCGACAAGATGCTCGGCTCTTCCGGCGAGCGCAGCCGCACCAGGCGGTCGATGGCATAAGGCGCGCGCTGCTGGCTGGTGTGGTAGTGGCGCACCTGCAACTCGCCCAGCAGGCCAATGGCCAGCATCTGAATGCCGGCGACAATCAGCACCGCACCAATCACGAACAACGGTCCGTGCTGGTCCATCACGCTCCGATGCGGATTCAGAATCTTCATTCCCAGCAGCATGGCGGAGATGACGCTACCCGCCAGAATGCCCAGCGCGCCAAAGCCGCCGAAGAAGTGCAGCGGCCGGCTCATGTACTTGAGCAGGAAGCGGATGGTCAGCAGGTCGAAGAAGACGCGGAAGGTGCGGCCGATGCCGTAGTGGCTCTTGCCCCGCTCGCGGTTCACGTTCCTGATGGGAATCTCGCAGATCGACGCGCCATACCAACTGGCCAGCGCGGGGATGAAGCGGTGCATCTCGCCGTAGAGCGGAATGTTCTGGATCACCTCGCGGCGATAGGCCTTGAAGGTGGTGCCGAAGTCGTGAATGTCCACGCCGGAGAGCTTGGCCATCAGCCAGTTGGCGCAGCGCGAGGGAAAGCGCCGCATGACAAAGTTGTCGATCCGCTCCTTGCGCCAGCCCGAGACCACGTCGTAGCCTTCTTCGAGCTTTTCGATGAAGCCGGGAATATCGTTGGGATCGTGCTGCAGGTCGCCGTCCATGGCCAGGATGAACTCGCCCGAGGCATGGTCGAAAACCGGCAGCCAGCGCCGAGGTCTGCCCGAAGTTGCGGCGCAGCTTGATCACCAGCACGCGGCTGTCGACCGCGGCAATCTCTTCCATCAGCTTGTAGGTGCGGTCGCTGGAGCCGTCGTCCACCAGCACCAGCTCAAAACTATCGCCCACCTGCTCCATCACCTGCTTCAGGCGCGCGTACAAAACGGTGACGTTCTCCTCTTCGTTGTGAAAAGGAACGACGATCGAGTATTTCGCCATATCTACTAGTATAGACGCTGCTGCGATTGAAAAACGGCGCATAATGCATCGCCTATTGGATCAGAGACGGTCACAGTGCAAGTGCAATCCGGCAGAGGCTGTGGACGCGAGCGGAAAGCTACCGGTCCAGTTCGTCGAGCATGGCCTGCATCTCGCTGAGGGCATGGCGGTTGCCGCGTGCGCGCGGCGCAATCGATGCCGGCCTTCAGCCGCTCGATGGCTTCTGGGTGCGTCCCGCCGTGGCCAGCGTCTGCGCGGCCATGAAGTAGCCGGCCGTGTAGTCCGGATCGTTGGCCAGCAGCGTGTCGAACTCGGCCAGCGCCGCGTCGGTCTCGCCGCGGCCGGCCAGTTCCATGGCCAACGCCGTAGCGGGCAAAACTGTTCTTCGGGTCCAGCGCCAGAATCTCTTTCAGTCCTGCGATCTTGTCCATATTTGCTCATCGGTGCCAGTTCTGCGGCCCTGGAGGATTTGCGTAATTGGCGGGGATTGCCGAAACTGGAAGCAGGAGCCTCTGCAGGCCGGCCGCCGCCAGTTTCATTGTATCCGGCGAGCAGACGAGCTCGAGCGGCACAGCAGGAGAACGGAGCAATCGAACGATGAGTTCACAAGCGAGACCAATCCCGCAGCCCGCACAGTGGCCAGCACGCAGTCGGAGATGACCGAGATCATCCTGCCCAACGACACCAACACTCTGGGCAACCTGCTGGGCGGGCGGCTGATGCACTTTATCGATCTGACCGGGGCCATGGCCGCCTACCGGCACTCGCGCACGCACGTGGTGACCGCGGCGATGGACCACATCGACTTCATCCGGCCGGTGCACGTGGGCGACCTGCTGACGCTCAAGTCGAGCGTCAACCGCGCGTTCACCACGTCGATGGAAGTGGGCGTGAAAGTGTGGGTCGAGCATCCGCAGACCGGCGTGCTGCTGCACGTGGCCAGCGCTTACCTGGTCTTTGTGGCCATCGACCAGAACGGCCGGCGTGTGCGCGTTCCCGAGGTTGCTGCCGGAGACGCCGGATGAAAAGCGCCGCTATGCCGATGCTCTGCTGCGCCGCGAACATCGCGAGGCCGAGGCGCTCGCCGCAAGAAGGCGCAGACTGGCCACGCTGCGCTCGAAGAGACTGAACGCTGCTAATATCGCAATTGAAACAGCATCTTAACCCACGAACAGGAATTTCAGAAAAAGGAGCAATCAAAAACAATGGCCCATTCACATGCCATGCCTTCGCCCGTCGCTTTGCCGGGCGTGTCAAAGATCGTCGCTATCGGTTCCGGCAAGGGCGGAGTGGGCAAAACCACCGTCGCCGTCAACCTGGCCATTGCGCTGTCGCGGCTCGGCCAGCGCGTGGGCCTCATTGACGCCGACATCTACGGCCCCAATGTACCGCTGATGATGGGCTCAAGCCAGCAGCCGCGAGTCGGCGCGGACAACCAGCATCCAGCCCAACGAGACGCACGGCATCAAGACCATCTCCATCGGCTACATCTCGCCCGGCGACAAGCCGATGGTGATGCGCGGACCGATGCTGCACCAGATCATCCGCCAGTTTCTGCAGCAGGTGGAGTGGGGCGAATTGGACTACCTGATCGTCGATCTGCCGCCGGGCACCGGCGACGTGGTGATCTCGCTGGTGCAGACGGTGCCGCTGACCGGCGCCGTGGTCGTCTCCACGCCCAGCGACGTGAGCCTGCAGGATGCGCGCAAGGCACTGGAGATGTTTGCCCAGGTCAACGTGGAGGTGCTGGGCATTGTGGAGAACATGAGCCACTTCACCTGCCCGCATTGCCACCAGGAGATCGATATCTTCTCCAGGGGCGGCGCGGAGCGCACGGCGGCAGCAGTTCAAGTTCCCTTCCTGGGATCGATTGAGCTGGTTCCTGCCATCCGCGAGGGCGGCGACCGCGGCTTGCCCGTTGCGCTGGCCGGCCCCAAGAGCCCGCAGGCCGCGGAGTTCTATCGCCGTTGCGGAAAAACTGATGGAGCGCGCCGAAGCTGCCGCGGCTGCCGCCACCGACGTGATCGAGATTAGCTGAGAGAGCGCCGCCCTGGTTGATCGAGAAAACGGTGCCTGGTGGCACCGTTTGATCAGCCTTGGCCGCGTCCTTAATAATGCGGCCCGGGGTGCTTGAAGCGCATAAGTGCTTTAGCTAATTTGCTGCCACCATCACCTCGATTTCTTCTGTGAGCGCTTCCGCAGCAGTGACGCAGGCCGCCCGATCAACGTCATGGTGAGTGACCAAACGAATGGTGTCCGGGCCGACCGCACTGGCTAGAATGCCGCGGGCCCTGAGCCGCGCCACCAGATCCGACGAGGTCAGTCCACCTTTGAGGCGGAAGATGATGATATTGGTCTCAACAGCATCGAGATCGATGAGGACGTTCTCCATGTGGGCGAGCGCTTCAGCCAGCAAGCGCGCGTTTGCGTGGTCCTCATGGAGCCGAGCGGGCATCTGCTCCAGAGCAATTAATCCCGCAGCCGCCAGGATGCCAGCCTGCCTCATGCCACCACCGAGCGCCTTACGGTAGAGGCGCGCCTGATCCATCAATTCTGCCGATCCGGTCAGCATCGAGCCCACTGGCGCGCAAAGCCCTTTTGAGAGACAGAACATCACGGTGTCGAATCCGCGCGTAAGATCTTTTACGTCCAGGCCCAGCACGGTGGCTGCATTGAAGATGCGCGCACCGTCCAGATGCAAGGGAAGCTTGTGCTCCCTAGCTCCATCCCAAATCTCTTCAAGAACGGGCAGCGGCGTGACGCCTCCGCCCGCGAGGTTGGCGGTGTTCTCAATCTCAATCAGGCCGGTCGGCGCGAAACGCTCCCCGCGCATAGATCGCGGGCTCGATGTGCTTCCAGGTCAGAATGCCGCGCTCGGCGGGGACGGCGCGCACGAGACAACCGGAAAATACTGCAGTGGTGGCCATTTCCCAGTCCAATATGTGCGCTCGCGACTCCGCGATGATCTCCTGCCCCGGACGAGTGTGAAGGCGGATCGCAATCTGGTTGCCCATGGTTCCGGTAGGTACAAAGAGTGCCGCTTCGCGGCCGAAGACCTCTGCCGCACGACGCTCCAGCAGGTTGACCGTGGGATCTTCGCCGTACACATCGTCGCCGACCTCGGCCGCAGCCATCGCCGCGCGCATCCCCGGCGTGGGTCGGGTTACGGTATCGGAACGGAGATCAATCAAGGCTGCCAATGTCTTTTCCTTTCCGGGGCTTGGTTTATCTGGAAATGGTTTCTGCCTGCATAACCGTCCGGGTTGAACCAACGTGATCCTGCACCAACTCGCCAATTCGCAGACGGTGGATCACAGGCAACTAACATCAGGGAATCTGCGCCATGGGTAACTCGATGACCGGTGTCACCTTGCCATCTTTGGAAGCATAGGCCCAAAGCCCATGGAAGTTTTCCCGGATGCCGGGCTGCGCCTTGAGCAAAGCGCTCAATACGGCCACGGCCTCGGTGCGTGCTGCGGCCGGATCGGCGATGCCCAGTGACTCGTATGTCACACCCAAGTCGGCCTCGCGCAGAGATGTATCGAGGCGCACAGCATCGATCTTCCAGGTCCGCGAGCCATCTACAAGAGTGTAGGGAAAGGCGTCGACCGGCGAGCCCTTGATCTGCGATTGTTCAAGGCCCAGCTTGTCGAGATTCGGAGAGGAGATGAAATCCACGGGCAGCAGCAGGTAACGCGCAGCTTCATAACAAAACCAAGCGCCCCATGGCGCATTTTCCCGGGCGAGCTCACGGGCATGGGTCCAAAACCAGACGCCGTCGTGCCCATCGATCGCTCCCTGCCGTACCGAGGCCCCGCCAATCTTCCACCCAGGAGCCGAGCCAGTTGCATCCCAAACCAGAACAAAACCCAACTGGCCGGCTTGAGGCGCACCAGCGGCATCGGCAAGCACCACCGCATAACGCCCGGGCGGCAGGGCACGCATGGTGATGGTCACGGTAAGCGTACCGCCCGCGTTGGAACAAAAGAACTGGGTGTCAGCCGGCGCAGTCTGTCCGGAGGCATCCAGAAGATATACGGATCGCAGTTGGACTTGTCCGCCCTTAACCAACGGCGCTCCCACCCCG
>CAVRSS010000139.1:0-11983 GCA_963723755.1 uncultured Alphaproteobacteria bacterium
GATGCGCTTGATGACGCCGCCCTTGCCGGCGGCGTCGCGGCCTTCGAAAAGAATAACGACGCGCAAGCCCTGCAAGCGAACCGATTCCTGCAGCTTGATGAGTTCGAACTGCAGATGGGCGAGTTCCTCGAGATATTTATAGTTCTTGGGAGGCTTTCGTGGCTTCGGGCAGTCGGCCAAGTGCTTGTATTGCTCGATTGCGGTCACTTCCTTCGCATCGCGCAGCACCGATTCCTTTGGCTCCGCCGATTTGGTCTTGCCCATGTCCATCTCCGGCGAACAGCCCTATCGAACGATCATTTGGTTTTCAACATCCTTTATCTGTCAATAGTCTCGGCCGCTTTGCTTAAGATCAATACCAACCGCTAACAGGCTAGTGAAAAACGATATTGCCCATGGTTCGACAAGCTCACCATGAGGACGAACACAAGCTCACCATGAGGGTCAACTCATCGAAACACTCGACCTCATCCTGCGCCTGTCGAAGCCCCATCCCGAGCTTGTCAAAGCCTCATCCTTGTCGAAGCCTCATCCTGAGCCTGTCGAAGGATGGAGCCAACACTCGACCTCATCCTGAGCCTGTCGAAGGATGAAGCCAAGATTTCATCGGCGTTGCCCATGGTTCGACAGGCTCACCATGAGGATTAACTCGTCGAAAACACTCGACTTCATCCAGACCCCGTCGAAGGATGAAGCCAACACTCGACCTCATCCTGAGCCCGTCGAAGGATGGAGCCAAGATTTCATCGGCGTTGCCCATGGTTCGACAGGCTCACCATGAGGATTAACTCGTCGAAAACACTCGACCTCATCCTGAGCCTGTCGAAGGATGGAGCCAACACTCGACCTCATCCTGAGCCTGTCGAAGGATGGAGCCAAGATTTCATCGGCGTTGCCCATGGTTCGACAGGCTCACCATGAGGATTAACTCGTCGAAAACACTCGACTTCATCCAGAGCCGTCGAAGCCCTCATCCAGACCCCGTCAAGCCCTCATCCTGAGCCTGTCGAAGCCCTCATCCTGAGCTTGTCGAAGGATGAAGCCATGTTTTCAGCCTTCTTCAGCATCCTGCCAGAGCTATCTACTTTTGATGGGCTCTCATGAACGCACGATGCATTAGAGCGACTGGGGACCGGCTGAGAGATGGTCTCTGATGACCGTCAGAAACGCCTCGCCATACTGTTCGAGCTTTGCTGCGCCCACGCCATGGACCATCGCCATTTGCCCGCGCGTTTGAGGCTTGAGGTGCACCATGTCGAGCAGTGTCTTGTCGGGAAACACGACATAAGCAGGGACTTTCTTTTCGGTAGCCAGCGTGCGCCGGATCGCTTTCAGGGCTTCGAACAGGGCCGCGTCAACGCCCCGCAAAGCTTGGCCGTTCGCAGCTGGAGGCGGCGCGTCGCGGGGGGCGCGTTTGTCTCCGCGCTCCACAAGCGCGTCCTTCCTGAGTTCGACTGAGGCCTTTCCCCGCAAAACCTCCCGGCCATGCGGCGTGATGGTCCAGGAGCCGTATCCGGCAACATCGAGATTGATGACGCCGCCCGCATAAAGCTGCCGGAAAATGGCCCGCCATGCCTGTGCGCTCACGTCGCTGCCCACACCGAATGTCGGCAGATGGTGATGGTTCAGTTGCGTCATTCGCTCCGTCGTCTGCCCCCGGAGCAGAGCGATCAGATGCTCCGCGCCGAAGCGCTGGCCGGTGCGGGCGATGGCCGAGAGCGCTTTCTGCGCGAGGATCGTGCCGTCGGCAAGCTCGACGCCCTCCGCGCACAGATCGCAATTGCCGCAAGGTTGGGTGGTCTCGCCAAAATAGGCGAGAAGCGTCTGCCGCCGGCACCGCGGCGCTTCGCACAGCGCAATGAGAGCATCGAGCCGCCGCCGTTCGATGCGCTTTTGTTCGTCCGGCGCCTCGCTTTCCTCGATCTGCTGGCGGCGCAGCCGCATGTCGTCGAGGCCATAAAGCGTCAGCGTGGACGCGGGCAAACCGTCGCGTCCCGCGCGCCCGATTTCCTGATAATAGGCCTCGATCGATTTCGGCAGATTGGCGTGGGCCACAAACCGTACGTCCGGCTTATCGATGCCCATGCCGAAAGCAACCGTCGCCACCATGACGAGGCCGTCTTCCTGCAGGAAGCGGTCCTGATTGGCCGAGCGCGCCGCGCTATCCATGCCAGCGTGATACGGAAGCGCCGCAATGCCCTTCCCCTCAAAGAAAGCGGCCAAATCCTCGGTCTGACGGCGCGTACTGCAATAAACAATGCCGCATTCGCCTTTGTGCCCGGCGATAAAGTCCACGAGCTGACGGCGGCCGTCGCTCTTTCCGCGCATGGCGAGGCGCAGGTTCGGCCTGTCGAAGCCATGCACAAACACCTCGGGCGGACGCGCGAAGAGACGGCCGAGAATGTCCCCGCGCGTGGCCGCGTCGGCCGTCGCGGTGAGCGCCAAAATCTGAACGCCCGGTAGCGAGGCGGCGACCTCCCCGAGATTGAGGTAATCGGGCCGGAAATCATGCCCCCACTGCGACACGCAGTGTGCCTCGTCGATGGCAAAAAGGCTGACGCCTGCCCTCTGAAGCATCGCCTTCGTATCGCCGAGCGCCAGTCTTTCGGGCGCGACATAGAGAAGACGCAAGCTGCGATTTGCAACGCCGTCGAGAATGGAGGCCGTGTCCTCGCGGCTGTTCGAAGAATTGAGCGCGCCTGCCGCAATTCCATGGGCCTGCAACTGCGCGACCTGGTTGCGCATGAGCGCAATGAGCGGCGAGACCACGATGGTCAGTCCGTCTCTCAGAAGCGCGGGCAATTGATAGCAGAGCGACTTGCCGCCGCCCGTCGGCATCACGGCGAGCACGTCTCTCCCATTGAGGATCGCGCTGATGATGTCGCCTTGGCCCGCGCGGAAATCCGCAAACCCAAAGGTCGTCCGCAAGCAGTCCCGCGCCGTTTTCAAATCGCCCATGCCGCGATTTACACGATGTCGACCCGCGCTGAAAAGGGTGAAGAAGAGCGCGGAGCGCTTCCTCCTCCATGTTGGTGACTCCGTTCGCGGTCACTCTACCGTTATCAGGACGGCCGAACGCGCGCGGAACCCCGTTTCAAACTCCAGATCGCTTAAATCTCTACTGTATTTGCTCCAAGAAAAAGAGAGGCCAATGCGGCCACAAGAAGGGGAGCGATGACCTTGAAGATGTCGGACGCGGGGTGGCAGGAGCATGGAATGCTGGTGCCGAGCGAGCGTGTAGCGTCTTGCGGCATGGTTCCGCTCCCGGATGAGAAGCTTAGTTAGCTGAGACAATCTTCTCACTCGGGCCGGGACGCCGCTGTTCCCCGCGGAACACCCGCATCGCACGCATCCAGCCGGGAGCCCGTGACGGGCAGCCAGTTCACGGCAATTGCGCGCAACATGGCTCTAGGGCAGTGACCATGGCAGCGTTTGTGGAGGGAGCTGATGAGCCAGGTCAATGAACGGGCGTTCGTTCTGGTCACCGGTATGTCGGGGGCTGGCAGGAGTACCGCCGCGAAGGCGCTGGAGGACCTCGGCTGGTTCGTGATCGACAATCTGCCGCCCGGGATGCTGTTCTCGTTGGCCGAAGAGGCCGGGCGGGTGAAGCTGCCCGCCGATAAGGTGGCGGCAGTCGTGGACGTGCGCTCGCTGGCCTTCACCTCCGACCTGAACGCGGCCATCGTGGAACTCGGCGGCCGCGGCGTCGGCGTTCGTGTTCTCTTCCTGGAGGCCAGTGACGAGGCGCTGGTTCGCCGGTTCGAGAATGTGCGCCGCCCTCATCCGCTCCAGGCCGACGGACGCCTCGTGGACGGCATTGAACGCGAGCGCGGCATTCTGCGAGAGGTCCGCGCCAACGCGGATCTGGTGATCGACACCTCCAACCTCAACGTGCACGAGTTCCGCAAGAAGATGGTTTCCTTCTTTGGCGGCGAGCGGCGCGCCGGCCTTATGATCAGCGTGGTTTCCTTCGGCTACAAGAACGGCTTGCCGGTTGACGCCGACATGGTCGTGGACTGCCGCTTCCTCACCAACCCGCACTGGGTGCCGGACCTTCGTCCAATGAGCGGACTGGACGCCCCCGTTCGGGAGTACGTTCTCGGACAACCCGGCGCGAAAGAATTCATCGACGGCTATGTGGACCTGTTCGGCGTCGTGGCCGCGGGCTACACCCGCGAAGGGAAGAGCTATGCTACCCTGGCTATCGGTTGCACCGGGGGCAGGCACCGCAGCGTCGCAATGGCGGAGGCGCTCGGTGCGAGGCTGCGCGAGCGCGGCATGGAAGCGCAAGTGAAACACCGGGATGTGGGTCAAAAGTGAGTGCGGGTTCAGCGGCCTCGGAGTCGTCGCCCTCACGGGCTAACAGGCATTCGCGGCTTGGCCAACGAATGGAGGGTGAGATATGGCCGCTTCATCTTCGACTGGAGAAGGCTGGAACCCGCCCTTCAACTCAGTTGAGGCGTCACTTCCTCGGGGGGAAGCGAGCGGCCAGTTTGCCGCGAGCGCATGTGAGCGTGCCTGCGCCAGTTCTTTGCCTTGCAAGGCAGGTTCGCTTAACATCCGGTGAAGATTGGTTTCGTTTCGTAAGACGGTCTACAGGTAAGTATTAAAGTATCTACGCTAAAGTCCTGATTTTACGGTGCCCCCATGAGCGGCTTTTTCAGCTTTTTTCCAAAAGTTTCGTTTTCTGGTTCCTTTTTAAAGTAAAGTTACATAAATCAGATGGTTAATTTTGACGGAATGCGTTAGCCCAGGAGAATGCGCGCTGCAGGGCCGGGTGCGGACTAACGATATTGGATTTCTTTCTATATTGGGGCAACCGCTTTCGGACCTTCCAGCGGATGCCGCACTATGCGGCATCAAGTTCGAGCGCGAAGCTCCGCCACAGCGACCCCCGGCCCCTGCATGGCACTGCAAGCAAACAGCGCTGCCTTCGGTTGTTTCATTGCCGCCAGGCGGGCGATGAATTAAAACAGAAATGCAAGTTCTTTTGGCATATGGGGCGGCCTCATGATCGGGCTCGGCACAATTCTGTCTATCGGCGGCGCTGTTTCTCAAGCGATTAATGTCTATAAATTCGTCAGCACGCTGGCCAAGGGTAGCGACGCCGTACCGCTGGCGCCAGGGGCGCAAATTACGCGCGTGGCGCCCAGAAATTGGCGGATATCGCTTGGTTTTCGGAAAACAGCGGCGGTCAGATGCATCCGGTGGCCACGAAACCATGCAATGACTGGGGGCTTTACGACATGCTTGGCAATGTTTGGGAATTGTGCGCCGATGGGAAGCGCAGCTACTCCACCAAGCCTGAGGCCGATCCTGCTGGGCCTCTGGAGAGCGCCTCGCGCGCGCTGCGCGGCGGCTCCTGGGGCGGCAACGCCAGGAGCTTACGGGCGGCGAGCCGCATCGAGTTCGATCGCGGCGTCAGGTTCAACTTCACCGGGTTCCGCGTCTCTGCTTGAGTCCGGTTGTGGGCCAAGCAGGGGCCGGGCCTCAGCAGCCGCCCTGAAGGCGCGGCGGGACTGCAGCGTGAACATTGCGGGGAAACTTTGCGTAGGCTAAATTAATCCTCATGGACCGAGATGCGATCATCGCCACACTGCAAAGCCGCCAGGCTGAATTGAAAGCGCTTGGCGCCGTGAGCTTGTCGCTGTTCGGCTCAGTGGCGCGGGGAGAGGCGACCGGCCGTTCGGACATCGACCTTGCCGTAATGTTCGATCCGGCGACCACGCCGCGCGGCTTCTACTACATCGGCCGGCTCGAAGAAGTGCGCGAGCGCCTTGAGGCCGTGCTCGGGCAGTCCGTTGATCTTGTTCCCGAACCTGTGGAAAAGCAGCGCTTCCAGCAAGAAATCGACAGGGACCGTGTGCGTGCCTTCTAAATCCCCCGCGCGGCGCCTGCAGGATATCGTTGAAAATGCCGCTTATATCGCAAGCTATATCGAGGGGCTCGACGAGAAAGCCTTCCGCAGCGATCGGATGAGGCGGGACGCCGTCGAGCGCTGTCTACAAAGGATCTCCGAAGCCGCTGTAAAACTCGGAAGCGATGCAGAGACGCTGCTTCCTTCTCAGCCCTGGAAGCAAATTCGCAGCCTGGGTAATATTTTGCGCCATGGATACGATATTGTGAGCGTCGGGGAAATCTGGATCATGGCTTGGGAGCAGACGCCGCAGCTTGCCAAAGACTGCGCAAGCGCGCTCGATGCACTCGAAAACAAGCCGCGGGAATAATCTGGGCCTCATGAGCGAGGTGGAGACGCCCAGCCCCTTCCGAACCCAGCTTTCCCGGGGACCGGCATGCGTGCTAGAATTAAGCGTTTCGCGAGGTTCCCAGTCATGGAAGACCCCGTCATTTCCAAATTCCGCGCGGCGCTTGGCCGGGCTTACGGCCCGCGCCTGGAACGCGCCGTGCTCTTCGGCTCGCGCGCGAGGGGCGACGCCAAACCCGGCAGCGATTACGACATCGCCGTGTTCCTCAGCGGCATGGAAAGCCGGTGGGATGAGGCGGGCGTGCTGGCGGAGATCGAGGTCGACCTTCTGGACGAAACGGGCGCCGTGGTGCACGCGCTGCCTTACCCCGCTGGCGCTTGGCGGGACCGGGCATCGCCGCTGATGCATGAAATCCGCAAGGACGGCCGCGACCTATGAAGGAAGCCGCTTCGGCGTATCTGGCAAAGGCCCGGCAAGCTCTGGATAAAGGCCGCCGCGTGTTTGCGATCGGCCTTTATGACGAAGCCGGGCGGCATGCCTATTACGCCGCCTTCCATGCCGCGCAAGCCCTGCTGTTCGAGCGCACGGACAAGGTTTACGCAACTCACCAGGGGGTCAAAGCGGAATTTGCGCGGCTGGCCAAATCCGATGCCCGCATCGAACGCAAGCACACCGCGTTTCTGGCCCGCGCCTATAGCCTGAAAGCCGCAGCCGATTACGAAACCGGCGCCGCCGCGAACGTTACGGCAGCCCAGGCCAGCGAGGCCATCGGCTTGGCCGAGGAATTCGTTGCGGTCATCGAGGGGTTCGCAGCGGAGTAGGACCGCTTCAGGTAATGGCAGCTTCAAGATCCCCAAGCCGATATGGCACGCATGAGATCGCGAGAAAATTGGCGCGGCGGCTTTCGCCCCACCGTGCGCATGCGTGTCGGCCCGAAGGGACCGCTCAGCACAGACGCATTCGTTGACGGAAGCAAGACCGTTTGCTTAGATCGCAGCATCGCCCGGCGCACTCGATGGCTCCGCCGCTTGCCGCGCCTGCCGTTTCGCTCTTCCGCATCGGCGTCCCGCCGTGCTACTTTCGCCTCGACATCGAAAGCGGTGCAATAGCGTGCCGGTTTTTGCCACGTCTAATCAAATCAAAGGAAAGCAGCCTATGTTGAAGGGCAAGGTACTGATCGCTCAGGGCGGCGGCCCCACTGCGGTCATCAATCAGTCGTTGGTCGGCGCTGTCACGGAAGCGCGGAAGATCCCCTCAGTGGACCGCATCTATGGCGCCTATCACGGGGTCAGCGGCATCATCAACGAGAACTTTATCGACCTCACCCTCGAGACGACCGACAACCTCGAAATGGTCGGCAATACGCCAGCCGCAGCGCTCGGGTCGACGCGCGATAAGCCGGATGCCAAGTACTGCGAGCAAATTCTCAAGGTTCTGCGCGCCCACGAAATCCAGACCTTCTTTTACACGGGCGGCAACAACTCGTCGGACACCTTGCGTATTTTGCGCGATCAGGCACAGGCCGCAAACTATCCGCTGCAGTGCGTCCACATCCCCAAGACGATCGACAACGACCTGATGGTTAACGACCACACGCCGGGCTACCCATCCGCGGCCCGCTTCGTCGCGCTCGCTTTCGAAGGCGCCAACCTCGACAACCGGGCGCTTCCAGGCGTCTACGTGGCGGTTGTCATGGGCCGCCACGCCGGGTTTTTGACGGCCGCAGCCGCGCTTGGCCGCAAGTTCCCCGACGACGGCCCCCACCTCATCTATGTACCGGAACGCACTTTCGACCTCGAAAAATTCGCTACCGATGTCAAAGCCGTGTACGACAAGTACGGCCGTTGCATGGTCGCCGTTTCCGAGGGCGTCCACGACGCCAGCGGCGAGCCGATCGCCACGAAGCTCGCCAAGAAGGTTGAACGCGACGCCCATGGCAACGTGCAGCTGTCGGGCACGGGCGCGCTTGCCGATCTTCTCACCGATTATGTGAAGACCGCGACGAAGATCACCCGCATCCGTGGCGATACCTTCGGCTACTTGCAGCGCTCGTTTCTCGGCGTCGTCTCCGACGTTGATGCCCGCGAGGCTCGCGAGGTCGGCGAAAAGGCCGTGCAGTTCGCTCATTACGGCGACAGCGCAGGCAACACCAGCGGATCGGTGACCATTCACCGGATCGGTTCGTATTCGGTCGAGTACAAGCTGAGTTTGCTTGAGGATATCGCCGGAAAGACCAAGGTCATGCCGGCCGAGTTCATTCACGAGAACGGTCACGACGTGACCGACAAGTTCGTGGCTTATCTCCAGCCGCTGCTGGGTTCGGGCATGCCGGACGTTGCCCGGTTGCGCCTCAATCGTGTGCCCAAAATCCTCAACGTATAACCCTTAACTGCCGTTGCCACGCTCCGCTGAAATCGGCGGGCGTGGCGACGGTTTTTAAAATGCGAGCCGACGAGGCAGCCAGAACCCCAAAGGGACCGGCGTGGCTCTGAGATCCCCGCGCCGTTTTTGAACTGCCGATGTCGCAGGCAAGTGCTCGCGGGTGTGCAATCAAACCGCCGCCCTAAGCTCCGATGCGACCTGCCAACTTACCGCGCTGTCTTGTTGCTTTCCAGATATTGTCTTATACGGTTGAGCAGCGCCTCTCTCTCGCTTGGGCTCAGGTCCCGGTTATTTGCGTTCGCCAACATGCCGTTGATGGTTTGCTGGACGTTCTCCTGTTGCTCTTTGGCAACCTCGACGGCAACACGCGCCATCTTTTGGTGCGAGGAAAGCCACTGGGAAGCAGGCTTGAAATCTCGTCCAGCCGGGAATATCGGCCCAAAGATTGATTTCGGCCCATTTTGGATGTCTGGCAGGCGAGTGGAACTCATCGATCTTGCCGAAGAACTCGTTCACAAATTTCGCGACTCTGTTGTAACGGGGGGAGCCTTCCGGCCAGCCATAGGTGATAAGAAGAGCGCGGTTGGCAATTGTCGGAACGTAGGTCCCTTCCGGCACGAGATTGGGATAGGTCTTGCTCGTAAACTCGGCAGGCAGATATTCCCCGATCACAGGCGAGAAATCGATGCCGGGCAGGCTATCCTGATCGACTGGAACGAAATGCAGGCCGTCCTCTTTCTTGAGATTGGCCAGCGCCGCCTGCGGAGCCCCTGTCACGATCATCATGGCGGCCAGATCGCCGCTCAAGAGCCGCCTGATCGCTTCATCAACATCGTAGTTCGTCTTTTCGACGGGGATTTTCAGCATCGAAAAGAGGTGGTCGCCTGTAACCTCGGTCTGGTGCTCCTTGACGTTGAAGTTGACTCTCTTGCCCTTGAGGTCTGCGAGAGACTTCACGTCGGTCCGCGCAATCACGTGAAGCTCGGCGTTGTACAGCTTCGTAATATACTGCACGCGCCGTTCAATGTCGGCGTAGAGCTTGGGGTCCCTCTTTTTGAGGAGGGCCAGATTATCCTGGTCGACAATGCCCATGTCGATGCCCTTCAGGTAGAGGACGTCTTTCAGGTTCTGCAAACCCCCGACACCGAGGACGGGCAAGACGCGGATCCCATCGGGCCTGAGATCGTTGACGACATTGCGCATATCTTCAGTAAATCGAGCACAGGTACATGAAAGCCCCGAGACGATAATCGCCACCGACGCATCGTTGGCTTCTCTCTTCTTCTGCTCGTAGGTTTGCGTCTTGTACTGCGCCGACGCCGTATCCAAGCAGACAAAGAGGCAGAGATAGGCCACGAAAAGACTGGTTAACCAATGCCTTGCTTGCGGAATGACGCATTCAGGCGACGAATATCTCATGATACTCCTCAACAAATGAGATTTTGAGCTTCGCTACAGGATCAGGGTTTCTCTTTGCGCAGGATGGCGGCCGCTTCCCTGCTTCCCAACTCCGCCGCGCGCGCATACCAGGAGCGAGCCTGATCTGCATCCGAGGTCACTCCGGCAACGCGGTGGCTGGCCAATTTCCGAGGGTCGTAGCTCTCGGCAAAAGCAAACGCGCCGCCGGCGCTTCCGTGGTTTGCCAAATACTGGAAAATCAGGCGTGCACCGGCGATGTCATTCTGACCGAGGAGGGTGGATCCCCGTTTCAGCATCTTATCTTCTTGCTCCGCCGGGAGTTTCGGAAGTTGGGTGCCCCGTTTCGTGGCGCCCGGATCGGCCTTGTCACGTGCGGGAAGGCTCACGTCCCGAAGGTCTTTTGGACCGGCAACCAGCTCAGGCATTGGCGCGGCCCGCGTTGGCTCCTCGACAGGGGCGACGGCAGCCATCCTGCTCCCGGCGTCAGGCTCCTTGGCATCCGCGCCCGAAGTGGCCGGAAGGGTCCCCGTGGGATTTCTGTTCAACTCGGCGGGAAGGGAGGGGCCGCCCGCATTTCCCGCAGGGCCGTCCTGCCGCTCGACGCCGCCTGGCGGCACGGACACTGCTTCGGAGACAGAGCTAAACGAGAGCGATCCCTCAATTGCCGGGCGAACTGAAGTTTCGCCTCCCCCTGGCCCAGGCGCGGATGAGCGAGCGCTCATGGTTTCAGTGTCATGAGGAGCCGCATAATGCAACAGGAAGTAGAGCAACCCGCCTCCCGATATCGCTCCGGATAGTATAGCAATTGCTAAATACGATAAAAAAGACCGGAAGAATTTTTTCGGGCGCTTTCCAGCAGTCAAATCTGTTTCGACGCTACGCCCCCGTTTCTGATCGTCGCAGTGTATCAGCGCCTGATCGTCTGGGTGATCATGATTAGGAAGATCGTTATCTCTGCCGTACCGCGAGGAAAACACGACCCCGTTCACCTTTTGGAATGGAGGCTCCCAGCTCTTCAAGGCTATTTTGCAAATATGCTTCGAGCGTGGACTTATCTTCGGTCACACCAGAAGACAGCGACTTTGCGATGCGTTGGCTTTTTCTCTTTCTCAGTTCACTGCTTGCCATGAGATCCTCACCAAGCGGATAATCATATTGTCTTGATCATGGTATATTTATGACATTAGAGCCGGTTATTATAGCATCTATATAAAATGAATTGGTCAAGTCTTGCATTCTTCACCGAAAGCAACCACTTTTTTCCTAGAAAAAACTTTCTAATTCTAGCGCTATATTTGGAAAACTTGCCTGGCAATAAAACGAAGAATTATAAACATCATTCCACTTTTTAAAAAAGTGCTTGCGATAATAGTAGAAAGTATAACGCACAAATGCATACACGGCTTTTGAGGAGGTAAACTGCTTAGCCAGCGCCGCCCTTTTCTAACTCGTGAACCCATGAGGCCAGCGCATCCAGCATCCCGGCCAGCACCTGCGCATCGGTTCGCCCGCTGCGGGCCGGCACATGGAAAGAATGATCAGCGTCTGGGAAGAGCTTCAAGGTCGCGTGCGCGCCAAGCGCCGTGCAAAGCGGCTCGAGTTCGCCCATTTGAGCCAGAGCATCACGCGTCCCCTGCAGGAACAGCATGGGGATGCGCACTTTGAATAAGTGGTCAGCGCGCTCTATCGAGGGCCGCCCGGCCGGGTGCAGCGGAAATCCAAGAAATGCGAGCCCACGGACCCCAGGAAGCGGCTCGATGGCTTGCGCCTGCGATGTCATGCGTCCGCCGAAGGATTTGCCGCCAGCGACAAGCAAGACGTTCGGCAGCAAGCGCAGTGCCTCGCCGACGGCTGCCCGCACAGCGGCCTGCGCAAGCTTCGGCGGGTCCGGCCTCTTGCCGCCTCGCTCCATATAGGGGAATTGGTAGCGCAACGTGGCGATGTTCCGTTCGGCAAGGCCAGCTGCCACCGCCGTC
>CAVRSS010000140.1:0-4059 GCA_963723755.1 uncultured Alphaproteobacteria bacterium
CACGCGGCTGGTCGGGAAGAACTCGAAGAAGAAGGGCTCCGGCGCGGCAGGGGGCGGCACAAAACGCGGGCCGCGAGAATACGAGTAAACGGTCCTGCCGCGCCACACATGCGGGGCATGATGATACCCGTAGCCTCTCACCCAGCGTCCGGCGGCATCCGCTGCAGACACGTTCCCCGCCACGAGCGTGGCGAGAAAAGCAAGGACAGCCGCTTTCTTCATGATTTATTTCCCTTCTGTGATCACGGCCGCGTGTAAGGTCCGTGGTAAATCCCTATGATAAAAATAGATCTGGGGTGTAAAGCGGTTATAAACATGGGTTCCCACTCGAAGAAAATAACTTTCCCGGGGTCGCAGGGCGCGCCACTCGCGGCACGGCTCGATTATCCGGAAGGGAAGACGCGCGCATTTGCGCTATTCGCGCATTGCTTCACCTGTTCGAAGGATCTTTACGCCGCGGCGCGGATCGCGAGCGAACTCACCGACCGTGGATTCGCTGTCTTCCGCTTCGATTTCACGGGCCTCGGCATGAGCGAGGGCGAGTTCGCGAACACGAACTTCTCCTCCAACGTGCAGGATCTCCTTGCCGCGGCCAAGTACCTTCGCGAGACCCTGATGCCCGTCGATATTCTCATCGGGCATAGCCTTGGCGGGACGGCGGTGCTGGCCGCCGCAGGCGACATTCCGGAGGCGAAGGCTGTCGCAACCATCGGCGCGCCCGCCGATGCCGAGCATGTGACGCGGAGCTTCGCAGCCCATCTGGACGAGATTCGCAATAAGGGCGAGGCCGCCGTGACGCTCGCCGGGCGAACATTCACGATCAAGCGCCAGTTTCTGGAGGATGTCGAAACCGCGCGGCTTCACGACCGGATCGCCACGATGAAGAAGGCGCTTCTGATCTTTCATGCCCCAACCGACGAGGTGGTGGGCCTTGCGAACGCATCGGCGATCTTTGCGGCTGCCCGGCATCCGAAAAGCTTCCTTGCGCTGCAGGGCGCCGATCATTTGCTCGCCAGGCGCGAGGACGCGACCTACGTGGCCGAAGTCTTGAGCGCTTGGGCTTCGCGATACATCGCGGACCGGGCAGGCGCGCGCGATGAGGCCCCGCTCGCGCCGGACATCATCTCAATCAGGGAGACGCGGCACGGCAGGTTTCAGCAGGACATCCGGGCGGGGCGGCATCGTTTTCTCGTCGACGAACCGGAGGCTCAGGGCGGGGCGAATACAGGGCCTAGCCCCTACGATCTCCTCGCGGCTGCGCTCGGAGCCTGCACCTCGATGACCTTGCGCCTCTACGCGGATTTGAAGAAGCTGCCGCTCGAACGCATTCAGGTTTTCGTCCGGCACGACAAGCGCCACATCGACGACTGCAAGGAATGCGCGGAGGGGCGGGCCGCCGGGATCGATCATTTCGAGCGCGTGATCCGGCTCGATGGCGATCTCGATGAGGCAGCGCGGCGGAAGCTGCTTGAGATCGCCGACAAGTGCCCGGTTCACACCACGCTTGAGAAGGGCTCCCGCATCACCACGAGGGAGGAAGCCCAGGCGCAGCCCCATCCCGAGCCGCCGAAATGAGGGAATTTGGACCTTACGGGAAGCTGTCCGATGCCATTATCATTCCACCCGCAATTCGTGGGCACGATCGCATTTGAAACGGTGGGCTTGATCTCATGCAGGCTTTGCTAAAAGGTCTTCTACTTATCGGTTTGCTGGTGGCGGTGCCGTATGCTGTGGAGCAGTATTTCGGCCGGCATCCTCAAGTGCAGGTCGGTGGCTACCGCAGCGTGAAGGACTGCCGGCCAGAGTGCTCGCCGAACTGCGCCAAAGATTGCGTGAAGGGTGGCGGCACGTCCTGGTGGCGAGATTGGCTTCCCTCCTCGTGGGATAATTTGCGCACCTATGGCCTCCCCGCCATTGTCTTGCTCCCGCTGGTTGGCCTCCTTGTCGGGCTGGTACTCATCACCCCTCAAACTTTCCAGATAGCGGAGTGGCTCACGCTCGCGGAGCGGGAGATGAACTCTCTCCTGCGTGCCTGGGGCGGAGGGTACTCCGGCGAAAGCCGCAAAAATGTGGTCAAGGAACGCGCCGACTGGCTTCAAATGATCCCGGTCACCGACGATCCCGCCCCCTTCGCCGATATTTACAAAAATTTCTTCGATCTCAACCAGGATGATCTGAAAACGGGCGGACCTCAGGGTGCGGCAATGGGAAAGGTGCGCCTGACGGCTTTCCTTCTCCGGGAACTCTATGAGGGCAACGTCAAAAATGCGCAGCTCAAGATTTTCAACGAGGTTGCTAACAGCGGCAAGCCCTTGCCCTACATCGCGCCTGGCATAAGACAGATTGTGGGATACGACCGGTTTGATGTAACTGACGTTAAAAACAACGGCTTTCCGCCGGATGCTGGCGTCGGCTGGTTTCCGCTCGCTTTCACTGTGTGGCGCTACGGGTTTCCGCGGAACATCGTCATGATCAGGGCCGACAAGTCCATGGTCCGTAATCGCCTTGCCATCGAAGAGTTGAACATGCAAGCGGCACCGGCGCGCGACGAACCGGCTGTGCCTGTGAAGTTGCTCCAAGGGTGGCTTGAAGCTGACACGGTGCTGCCGTTCTTGCGCGCGCTGGCGTACCTGTTCCTGGTCGCGCTTACGGTCTACGTTCTGTGGCTCCTATTGCGCTGACAGCGGGCAGAGACGCTCCACCACCCGAAACTTTTGGCTTCAGGCAAGCAGGCGCGTTGCCGTCGCAACTTGCTTAATCGGTGACGGCCGGAGCGGCCGGCACCGTAGCCCATTCCGCCCAGGACCCGTCATAGACCGCCGCATATTCATTGCCCACGATCGCAAGCCCAAGCGCAAGAATGCAAGCCGTGATACCGGAGCCGCATGTGGTGATGACGGGCTTGCCGGGGTCGATGCCTGCGCTCTCGAAGAGGCTACGCAATTCGGCGGCGGGTTTCATGACGCCATTGCCATCGATCAGCGTGCCAAAGGGGACGTTGCACGCGCCCGGCATGTGACCCAGTCGCGGCACGGGGCGGATCTCCACCTCGTGGCCGGAAAAGCGCGGCCTTGAACGCGCATCCACGATCTGCGGCTTGCCTGCCTGAACCACCCTCATCATGTCCGAAATATCGCGGACGAGTTCGGCGTTCCTGCGCGCCGTGAAGTGGCGGGTCGAGCGCAAGTCCGCGGGGCCGCTTTCCACGGCCCGCCCCTCGGCGAGCCACTTCTTGAGCCCCCCATTCAGCACCGCGACGTCTTCATGGCCCATGACGCGAAACATCCACCACGCGCGAGGCGAGCTGAAGATGCCCTTGTTGTCATAAACGATGACCTTCATCCCGTCGCCCACGCCCATTTTATTCATCCGGGACGCGAATTTTTCAGGCGGCGGCAGCATGTGCGGATGTGGAGACGAGGTATCGGAAAGTTCCTCGATATCGAAGAACTGCGCGCCCGGAATATGCGCCTCGCGATAGTGGTCGCCGCCGAGCTTCGCCTCGCCCGGCATCGTCCAGGTGGCGTCCAACACGACGAGGCCTGGCGCTCCGAGATGTTGCTCAAGCCAATCCGTCTCAACCAGCCACTTCGACGATAAATCGCTCATACTCACTCCCCCAAAGATGGCGCGCTCTCAAACCTCAGGCTGGAAGACCTCCGGCACGGCCGGCGATGCCTCGAGCCATGGCGGAACCGGAAGGTCTTTTTTCCGCAGGAACAGCGGGTTGAACATTTTCGACTGATATCGCGTCCCGTGGTCGCAAAGCACGGTTACAATCGTGTGGCCGGGGCCGAGATCGCGCGCGAGGCGGATTGCGCCCGCGACGTTGATGCCGCTCGAACCGCCGAGGCACAGGCCTTCTTCCGCGAGCAGGCGGAAAGCCACGTCAAGCGCTTCCGCGTCGGGAATTTGGTAGGCCCTGTCGACGGTGACGCCTTCGAGGTTTGCGGTGATGCGGCCCTGGCCGATCCCTTCCGTGATCGACGATCCTTGCGCTTCGAGCTTGCCCTTCGCGTAATAGCTGTAGATCGCGGACCCCATCGGATCGGCTACGGC
>CAVRSS010000141.1:0-4669 GCA_963723755.1 uncultured Alphaproteobacteria bacterium
TGCCGTTTTCGATTTTGACAGCACTAGCCGCGCCACCTAAGGATCTGCCCGAAACTTTCACTTAAGGGTTGGAACGATGGTTGCATTTCACGCGGTCGTGCTGGCAGCAGGACAGGGCGCCCGGATGAAATCCTCGATGCCGAAGGTCCTGCATCCGTTGGCGGGCTTGCCGCTCGTGGCGCACGTCATCAAGGCCGCGACGGCGGCTGGGGCATCATCGTGTTCGGTGGTCATTCCGCCGGATGCAAAAGGCTTCGAGAAACTGGCCATGCCAATCGAGACGCGGTTCTTCGAGCAAAGAGAACGGCTTGGAACGGCGCACGCCGTGCTCATGGCGCGTCAGGCGCTTGAGGACAGAGGCGGCCCCGTGATCGTTCTTTATGGCGACACGCCGCTCGTCTCGCCGGAAAGCATCCGAAAGCTGGCCGCCGCGATCGAGAACGGCGCCGACATGGCCGTCATCGGCTTCCATGCCAAGGATCCCAAAGGCTATGGCCGTCTCATCACCAGCGAAGCGGGCGAACTCCTTGCGATAAGGGAAGAGAAGGACGCGACGCCCGAGGAGCGCGCCTTGTCTCTTTGCAACTCCGGCATCATGGCGTTCCAGGGCCGCGTGCTTCCGCCCCTGCTTGATCGGATCGATAACAAGAACAAAGCCGGCGAATATTATCTGACCGATGCCGTCGAGATTGCGCGCTCCGAGGGCCGCCGCGTCGCGTGCGAGGTCATCGGCGAGGACGAAGTGCGCGGCGTGAATACGCGGGCGCAGCTCAGCGAGGTCGAGGCGATTTTACAGACGCGTCTCAGGAGGCGCGCCATGGACGGGGGCGCGACGCTTCTTTCGCCCGAGACGGTGACATTCAGCCACGACACGGTGATCGGGCAGGACGTCGTGATCGAGCCGAACGTCTTCTTCGGGCTTGGCGTCGTGATCGAGGACGGCGTTACCATCAAAGGCTTCTCTCATATCGAAGGCGCGCACATCGAGCGGGGCGCGATTGTCGGCCCGTTCGCACGGTTGCGACCCGGAACGCGGGTTGGCCCGAAGGCCAAGGTCGGGAACTTCGTCGAGCTGAAAGCCGCCGATATCGATGAGGGGGCCAAGGTCAGTCATCTGACCTATATCGGCGATACTCACATCGGTGCGGGCGCCAATATCGGAGCGGGCACGATCACCTGCAATTATGACGGCTATCGCAAGCACAAGACCGACATTGGCGCAGGCGCGTTCATCGGCTCGAACAGCGCGCTCATCGCGCCGGTCCGCATCGGCGAGGGCGCCTATGTCGGCTCGGGAAGCGTCATCTCCAAGGATGTGCCCGCGAACTCCCTGGCGTTAACGCGCGCGCCGCAGGTTAATCACGAGGGCTGGGCCGGACGGATGCGCGCGAGGCACAAGCGCGATTCCAAATAAGCGCGCACGAGGCGACTAAACTCGGGGCTGCACACTTAACCTTGCCTTGAAATGGGCCGGGCAAACTTTTGAATTGGCCGATTTGCTGGCTTAAGCTATTGCACGCTGAAGCCGGACAGCGGCGCTTCAGGTGTATCAACCAAGGCGATTTCGAATATGTGTGGGATCATTGGCATTCTTGGAACGGAACCGGCCGCGCCCCGGCTCGTCGAGGCTCTGAAGCGGCTGGAATATCGAGGCTACAATTCCGCAGGCGTCGCCACACTCGAATCCGGCGTGCTGACAAGGCGCCGCGCCGAAGGCAAGCTTGCTGCCCTGGACCGCCGCCTGACCAAGGAACCGCTCGCAAGGAACGGCCGGCATCGGGCATACGCGCTGGGCCACGCATGGCAAGCCGGTCGAGCGCAACGCCCATCCGCATATGACGAGCCGGGTGGCGATCGTTCACAACGGCATCATCGAGAACTTTCGCGAGTTGCGCGACGAACTCGAACGCGACGGCGCTGTGTTCGAAAGCGAGACCGATACGGAGGTGATTGCGCATCTCCTTGATCGCGAGCTTCGAAAGGGAAGCGATCCCGCGGCCGCCGTCAAGCTTGCGCTTTCCAGGCTTCACGGGGCCTTCGCATTGGCCATCCTGTTCTCCGGGCGCGAGGACATTATGATCGGCGCGCGGCGCGGCAGCCCGCTCGCGGTTGGCTATGGCAAGGGCGAGATGTTCCTCGGGTCCGACGCCATGGCGCTCGCGCCCTTTACGGATCGCGTCTGCTTTCTGGAGGAAGGCGATTGGGCGGTGCTCTCGCGCTCGGGAGCTGTCATCTACGACGAGACCGGAGCCAAGGCGTCAAGGACGATCAATCGCACGCTAGCGTCCGCGCTTTTGATCGACAAGGGCAACCACCGCCACTTCATGGCGAAGGAGATCCACGAGCAGCCGGAGGTGATAAGCCGGACGCTCGCGCATTATGTGCGGTTCGCGGACAACACGATCACGCTGCCTGGGGCGCAGCTCCCCTTCGAGCGCCTTTCCAAGCTCAGCATCACAGCCTGCGGCACCGCTTTTTATGCAGCCTTGACGGCGAAATACTGGTTCGAGCGCTATGCGAAGCTTCCGGTCGAAGTGGATATCGCCTCGGAATTCCGTTACCGCGAAGCGCCGATGCCCAAAGACGGCATGGCGCTGTTCGTCTCGCAGTCAGGCGAGACCGCCGACACGCTGGCAAGCCTCCGTTATTGCCGCTCGAACAAGCAACTCATCGCGTCCATCGTGAACGTGCCCGAGTCCAGCATCGCGCGCGAATCCGACGCCGTTCTGCCGACGCTCGCGGGGCCTGAGATCGGCGTTGCTTCGACCAAGGCATTCACCTGTCAGCTTGCGGTGCTGGCCTGCATGGCGATCGCGGCCGGGCGCAAGCGCGGCACGCTGTCCGAGGCGGAGGAAGTCGAACTCGTTCGCGCGCTCGTCCAGGTGCCGCGCCTCATCACGGATGTTCTGCGGCGGGAAGAGGAGTTTGACGCGCTGGCGCACGGCCTGGCGAAGGCGCCTCTCGTGCTCTACCTTGGGCGCGGCTCAACCTATCCCATCGCGTTGGAAGGCGCTCTCAAGCTGAAGGAGATTTCCTATCTGCACGCGGAAGGCTTCGCGGCGGGGGAATTGAAGCACGGCCCGATTGCGCTGATCGACGAAACCGTTCCCGTGATCGCCATGGCGCCGAAGGATGCGCTTTACGAGAAGATGGTCTCCAATATGCAGGAGGTCGCTGCTCGCGGCGGGCAGCTGATCGTGTTCAGCGACGCGGAGGATGCGGCGTCGGGTGTGAAGGCGCACGCGAACTTCCAGCTGCCCTCGGCTCATCCGCTGATCACGCCGATCCTGTACGCTGTCCCCATTCAGCTCATCGCCTATCACACGGCGGTCGAGATGGGCACGGATGTGGATCAGCCGCGCAATCTCGCCAAGTCGGTGACGGTGGAGTGAACGCCGCCGCGCAATATGAGGTGATGTCTGCTTTGAGAGGGCGAGTGCGGGTGCGAACGCCCGCGCCGTTTTGCACAACCGTTGCAAGAAGCGCCTTTGATTGTGGATAGAAATACACACCAGCAGGCGTCCGGTACAGAATTGGCCTACAGCAGGCGAGACATGGCCACGCCCCAATTTTGTGATGCATCTTGGGGTGTGCGTGCGGTCACGCCATAATTTTTGGTCAATTCGGAACAGGCTTTCCTCTTCCATGAGGCTCACTGGCATAAAATGGCTTCTTGTTGTGTTGGGCTTGGCCGTTGGAATCATGGCCGGTCCTACGCTGCAGATTTGCGGGGCGAGCGCGGAGAGCAACCCGGGCAAGGGGGTGGAGCTCCTGAGCCGCGCCAACAAATCCTTTGAAGCTGGCGCGTATGCCGACGCTTCGGAGCTCATCGACTCGGCCTTCAAGGCAGGCTTGACAGGAGAGCTTGCGGCCCGGGCCATTCTTCTCAGAGCCGAAATCAACGAGAGAAACGGCGCGCCGGCCAAGGCCCTCCAGGATTATTCGAATGCGCTCTGGATGGACACGCTTCGCCCAGCGGAACGGAAGCTGGCTACGGAGGGCAAGGAGCGGGTCATGGCCTCGATGGGCCTGAGCCCTGCCGGATCGTCCGGCGCCGCCTCCGCGCAAGCGCAGCGCCGCCCATCGGGGAATGCGTCCAGCGGCGTTTCGGGGTTGTTCAAAGGCGTCTTCACCGGAGCGGAGAGCACGCCAGCGCGGCCTCGTCCCGCCGAAGAACCCAAACAAAATATCAAGCACGCAAGCATGGCGGCCGAGCCCGCCGCATCGGGGAGTTCATCCAGCGGCGTTTTAGGTTTGTTCAACGGCATCTTCGGAGGATCGGACAGCAAGCCAACGCCGCCGCATCCCGCGGAAGTCGCGCAGCAGAGTAGCCAACCGGCGCCCGTCCAGCCCGCGCCTGCAACGACGCAACCGAAAAAAACGCCACCGAAGGCCCAGGCCAAGTCCACGAAGATGGCGCGCGCCAAGCCTGCCCCCGCAGCAGCGCAAGCACCGGAAGAGCCAGCGTCGGCTTTATCGGTGGCTTCCGCTCCCGGAGGCATTCTGATCCTGTTCGGCTCCGCCAGCAGCGAGGCGTCCGGCCGCGCCACCGCCAAAACGATCAAGGCCCAGCTTTCGGATATCCTCATCAATCGTCAGCTTGACGTGACGCCGAGAGCGAACGGCGGCTTCCAAATCCAGGCCGGCCCGTACAACGCAAAGAGTTCGG
>CAVRSS010000142.1:0-52190 GCA_963723755.1 uncultured Alphaproteobacteria bacterium
CATGGTTCCTTCCCCCTCACCCCAACCCTCTCCCGCCAGGGGAGAGGGAGCAGGCTGTGCCGGTTGCAACAACGTCCCTTCTCCCCTTGCGGGAGAAGGACAGGATGAGGGGTCTTTCAGCAAAAGTCCTCTTCCTCAAATCTTTACCTTGATCTCATGGACGCGCGCTCGCCGGAGCTGGATGAATTCGATGCCCATGTCGCGGCCTCGATCCTTGCGATCTCCTTCTGCGAGGGTGTCGCGGAAGGACGCCCTCTCACGAGCGCAACCGGCCTCCCGGGCGAGCACCTTGGCGACCTTCTCTCGCAGGTTTTTCCGAACGCCGCGCCCTGGCGCTTCATTGCCCCTGCTGGAGAGGTTGCACGGAGCGCCGACGAGGCTTGCCTTCTCGATCTCTTGACAAGCTGCACCACGTCGCGGACGGTCTTCGAGGCGCGGCTCGCCGCGATGATCGCCCGCCGCGCGCAACGCCCCAATCACCTCTGGCAGGATCTCGGCCTCAACAGCCGCCGCGACCTGAGCGAACTGATGACACGCCATTTCAAGCCGCTCGCGATACGCAATACGCAGGACATGAAGTGGAAGAAGTTCTTCTACCGGATGATCTGCGCCGATGCGGCCTATTCGCTGTGCACCGCGCCAAGCTGCGGCGAATGCGACGACTTCGATCACTGCTTCGGCGAGGAGACAGGCGAATCCCTGCTCGCCCGATTCCGCCGTGGGCATGAGGCAGGGCAGAAAAAGTCGCAGCTTTGATCACAGATTGATTGCTCCAGCACTTACGCAATTCGCGAATGGCGGCATCTTGCCGGGAAGTTAACGAGACCTGCGGCGTACTCCAACCCTTGATAATACCGCGAAAATACCGAACGGGATGTAAATCCCGCCGATCGTGCCGTCGACGATGGCGTACTCGAAATCGGGGCCGCCAGATAAGCTCTTGAACTCTATCGAAGACGCCGTTCTCAGCCCATCGGCGAAAGCGGCGGAAATACGGTGTTGCAACAAGCTCGCCTGAGGTGCGTTTCTTTGTTCGGCTTGAAGCCCGTTTCTCCGTCCCTGCCCGCACATTGATGAAGGCGGCGCGCGCAGGAGCGGTCAAGGCCGCGCCCTTTGCGCGCCCGGCAGGGCTTGGCCTTGACTTCGAGCACGGCGCCAGGCTTGTGGCGGATGGGGCTGAGATTATTTCCGCGCCCCCGGCGTCGAACCTCGCCAGCTGGGGAGGCCCCAGGAACACGGACGCGGTCCCGTCCGGGTTTTCGTGCACCCGGACCGTGGCTTTGACGAAGTGGGGCCTGAGCCGGCTCGGCGGGATTTGCAAGCGCCTCCCATTCCACGCCGCCGTGTTGTCTTTGCCAACGCCGCGCTCCTCCACGATGCACAGACCTCCCGCCACACTTCCGCTTTATCCGCCACCAACGCGGAGCCTTCCTCCAACGGCTCAATCGCGAACTTCCGGTTGTGCTCCGCCCTATAGGTCTCGCGGAGCCAGGCCTTCGCTTCGGCAACCGTCGCGATGCCGGCCACCCGCAGCTCTTTTTTCACCGTGAAGTCCGCATATTTGTCGCGGAACAAGCCGAGCATCCGCTCGATCTCGATCGCAGGCGCGCGCTTTTGCGACGGCCGCCCCAGACGGCGGTCCACAAGACCAGCTTCGCCCTCTTCTTCAAAACGGTCCCGCCACCGCCGGAACGTCCGCTCGCCGATCCCAAGCATCTCCGCAGCCTCGGCTTGTGTGATCCGGCCGCTCGTCTGCCGGTCCAAGAAGACTCGAAAAGCGCATCCGGCGCAGTCCCTCGTGAAGCGCTGCCCGGTTCATCGTGCCCCCTCTGTTCAGGGCGCACTAGAACCGGACAACTCACGAGCTACAAAGACCGGACAGATCACGAGCTAACCACAAATTCGACAATGTCGACCTGGACGCCCGCTTCAAAAGCGTCGATGTTGCTCAGCGTGACAGGGGCGATTTCTGAGAGCGCTTCACGGGGCAAAAAAGCTTGGTGGCCGGTGATGATGACATTGGGGAACGTCGTCAGGCGCTGGAATACATCGTCCTCGATGATCGTGGCGGCGAGCCCAAGCCCGCGAATACGGTCGTGAGCGGCAACGCCAGCCCTGCGCGGCCCGAAAGGGCCGCAGCTTAAGCCGCGGTCTTCCGGCCGAGGAACTGCTCGTAGGCGGCCATCGCGTCGGCGGCATACATCAAGGACGGGCCACCGCCCATATAAACCGCCATGCCGAGCGTCTCTTCGATCTCCTCGCGCGAGGCTCCGAGCCTCACCAAGGCTTCTGCATGGAAGCCAATGCAGCCGTCGCAATGCGCAGCGACGCCAAGCGCAAGCGCCATGAGCTCCTTCGTTTTCCTGTCGAGAACACCCTTTCGGGAAGCGGACTGCGCCAGTTCCGAAAAGCCCTCCATTGTATCGGAAATGTCCGACCGCAACGTCTTGAGGTTGGTCGAAATGTTGCGAGTGATTTCTATGTAGTCCTTATCCACGGAGGTCCTCTTCAATAAGTGCATTAGCAGTTGCGCATATTAGGGACATCTAATATCTTGTCAACATGCACAGAGACAGGTTTCCCGTCGCAGTTGAAATGATGAGCCATGCGGTGAATGCAGCGGCGCTGTTGAAGGAATTGGCAAATCCTTCACGATTGCTCATTCTATGTCAACTTATAGATGGAGAAAAATCGGTCGGAGAGTTATGCAAAGTCATTGATTTGTCTCAATCTTCTGTTTCCCAGCACTTGGCGAGGTTGCGAGAGGCCGGCGTGGTTGATACAGAAAGAAGAGGGCAGATGGTGTACTACCGTCTCTGCAACATGGAGGCCCATGCGTTGTTGTCAACCCTGTACCTCATTTACTGCAAGCGCTAGATACATTAGTTAAGTCAAATATAAGGATCACCCTGTGACGATAGAAAACATCAATTCCGCAACACTGAAAAACTGGATTGAGGCTGAAAAGGCCGTTCTTGTGGATGTGCGAGAGCCGAGAGAGTACGACTCCGAGCATATCGAAGGGGCGGCGCTCGTCCCACTTGGCCGGATTCGCCGCGCCGCGCTCCCTGAGCATGACGGTCGGAACCTCGTAATCATGTGCAAAATGGGCGGACGCGGGCAAGCCGCATGCCAAAGACTTAGGGCGGAAATGTCCGCACACGAGACGATTTATCATCTCGAAGGTGGGATCCTTGCTTGGAAACGGGCTGGATTTCCGGTTGCAAAGAAGCAGCGGCCAGAAGCATCTGCAAAATCGGCCGCTTTATCCGGCTCCAGATGGGGCGGACTGTTCAGCCGGTTGTTCGCAAGGCAGGCGTGACGACGTTTGATCAGAGTTTAGCCTAGGGTTTAGCAGCCTCTCGGACTGGGCTTGTGGAGCACGGCGCGTAGCAGCCCTTTGCGTCGGAGTTGCACATCAGGCCAAGGCACAGAGGGATGGGCCGGCGTCGCGCGGCAATACACCGGCTCGGCGGGCAAGATCACGAACTGCCAGATCGGGCACGGCGGAAAGCGTCGCGCAAGGTTTGGCGCCTTCTGACTGGAAACGCCTGTCGGCGGGCAATGGCGTCAAGGGGCCGCGCCTCTATGACTGGGCTTATGTGGAACTGGCCGATATCGATGCTCGTGAATACGATGCAAGCCGCTCCGGGCTTTGGACGCGCGGCCTTTTGATCCGGCGCACCATCGCAGATCAAGACCTGTCCTTTTTCTCCACCTGGGCTCCAGTTGGAACCTCGATCGAGAAACTGGCGCGTGTGGAAGGCTGCCGTTGGGCCATCGAGGACAGCTTTGAGACGGCAAAAAATGAGCTTGGCCTTGATCATAACGAGACCCGCTCCTGGCATGGATGGCATCGCCACGTCTCGCTCGTCATGCTGGCCTTCGCCATGACGGCGACGATCCGGCATCGGGCCAATAACATCCTGGCCCAACCCAAACGGCGGTTGAAGATCCCGCCGATCCGCCGCTTATCCGCTGGTCCATTCAGGAAATCCGCCGCATAGCCCAAAGCTCGCGCAAAGGCGCATCGAGCCAGCGCGTATCATCGTCTGGTCCCTCTGGCGAAGAGCACATCAAGCAGCCGCCAGAAAGGCCTATCTTAAGTCAAGATTGCAACTGTAATGTTAGAGAGACGAACGCGGCGCCGCCGCCTATTCTTTGCGCGTCTCGACCTTGTCGGCGTCGATCGTATATCCGGTCTCGGCGAGCCCCGTATATTGGGACGCGACTTTCAGCGTCCCCGTGACGTAGACCGGGTCGAAGATCCGGCCACATCAAACCCCTTCGCCGTCTTCACATAGACGATCTGGTTCGGCGGGGGAGGAGGGACGTGGATGCACGCGCCAACGAACGGCACGAGCAGAAACTCCTTGACGGTCGTCGCCTCGAAGTCAAGCGGTACCACATAGCCGCCGATCCGCACATGCTTGCCGTCCAGATCCGTCACAACAGCGGGTGTCCCGCCTGCTCCGGGTTGGAGCCGGCGTTCGGACAGCCAGCGCTTGTCATCTACAGCGGGCGGAGGAGGGGGCTCGCTTCCGCCCGCACCCGCAAAGGGCGTGGCGCCGGACAGAAAGCTTTTCGCCTTCATGGTTCGAACGGGCGGCGGTGCTGGTGGAACAAGCCTGCCCCAAGCCGAGATCCATCGCGGGCTCGCTTTCCGTTGCGGAGCTTGGAGTGGCGAGGATCAAAAAGCAAAGAGCTGCGGCGTATAGGATGCGCGTCATCTAATCTTTCCGTCTAGATCAACCACCCTTTAATCGCCATCGATTAAAAGGTGAAAGTTGATCGATTATAAAGAGCTAAAGCGGCTTATCCGCGTCCAAATGGACGTGGGCTGCTCTAGGTTCGTACGGTCATACCGTCCGCCAAAGAGAGGCGGTATGCCCTAAGAGCTGGGAGCAGGCCAGCAATAAAGCCAGCCGCCACAATGGCCGCCAGCACCCTCAGTTGATCCCAGGTCGGGGCATCGATCGCGATATGCAGGCCGTAAGTTCGATCAATGAATGGCTGGAGCCCGATCAAGGTGACATAAAGGAGAACAGTGCCTAACGCGACCCCACAAAAGGTAAGGACGCCAGCTTCCGTGACAAGGAGCGAGAGAATGGTCGAAGGCCGAGCGCCGACCGAGCGCAGGATCGCCATCTCGCGGCGCCGCTCGTTGAGCGTCGTGAGGATCATCGTCACCATGCCGAGAAGCGCGGTTACGACGACCATGGCGGAAACCGCCGAAAGAGCGGTTTCCGCCGTTCCGACAAGCCCCCAAAGCTCCTGAAGCGCCGCGCCCGGCAGGATGGCGGACAAAGGCTCCTCCGGATAATCGTTGATGGCGCGCTGCAACCGGAAAGCCGCGAGCTTCGATTTCAGTCCGATGAACGCCGCCGTGATCGCCTTCGGTTCAAGGTTCATTTTGCGCACTTCGTCAGCGGAGATGCTCTGGCCTGGAATGCGTGCGCCGCTCTGCCAATCGACATGGATGGCTTCGATGGCGGCGAGGCTGACATGGACGGTGCGGTCGACGGGCGTGCCGGTCTTGGCGAGGACGCCGGAGACGCGGAAGGGCTTGTCGTCGTGCTCAACGAACGCGACGGAGCCGAGCCCATGCGCAACGACGATTTTGTCGCCGGTCTTGTAGCCCAGTTCGGCACCCACGTCGGCGCCGATCACGGCATCGAAGAGATCGCTAAAGGGCGCGCCGGAAGCGAATTCCAGGGGGCGCCCGTGCCGGTAATGGTAGAGCCTGAAATAGTCCGGCGTCGTCCCCATCACACGGAAACCCCGATGGCTGTCGCCGAGCGAGATCGGCACGATCCAGGCGATGTCGGGGCGCGCCGCGATGTCCTGATAGGTCTTCCAGGTAATGTTGTTCGTCGCGTTGCCGATGCGGAAGACGGAATAGAGGAGCAGATTGAGGCTTCCGCTGCGCGCGCCGACAATAAGATCGGTGCCGGAGATGGTGTCGGCGAAGCTTTGGCGTGCGCCGGTTCGTACTTTTTCGACGCCGAGGAGAAGCATCACGCTCAACGCGATGGAAAAGATAGTCAGGAGCGCCGCCAGCCACCGATTGGCGAGAGATTGCAGCGCGAGGCGGACGATGATCATTGGGAGTTCCCTTCCCCCCAGCCCTCTCCCCGGCGAAATCGCCAAGGCGAGTTCGCAGCCCAATGAGACCGCATCCGCAAGCGGTTGGAAGAGGGGTCAGGCTGTGCCGCCGGTTGCCACGTCGTTCCTTCTCCCCCACAGCATCCGCTTACGGATGCGGTCCTGTTGAGTTGCGAAATCGCCAAGGCGAGTTCGCCGGGAGAAGGACAGGATGAGGGGGAACTCAATTCAGCTCTCATCTCACACCCGTCCGCGACGTCTTCGCAATGTCCATCAGGTTCACGACGCGGGTAAAGCGACTGCTCAGGCTTTCGTCATGGCTGACCATGATGAGAGTCGCGCCGGCAGCATCGATGTCGGCGAACAAGAGATCAAGGAATGCCTGTTGCCGGTCCCTGTCGAGCGATGATGTCGGCTCGTCCGCGACAATCAGTTCCGGCGAGCCGATGAGCGCACGCGCCGCCGCAACGCGCTGCTGCTGGCCGACGCTCAAGTCTGCCGCCGATGCGTTTTGAATGACCGCCTCTTCGAGGCCGAGCGTTTCCAGCAGCCTTGCCGCCTCGGCGTGGACACCGCCTTCCGCTTCGGCCCGCGCCCGGCGTTTGCGCGAAAAGCTGAGCGGCAGGAGGACATTGTCGATCACCGACCCGTAGGGCAAGAGGTTGAACATCTGGAAGATGATGCCGTAATGCTCGGCCCGGAAGCGGTCGCGCGCCGCACCGCTAAGCTTGGCAATATCGGCGCCCAGTACTTCGATAACGCCTTCCTGGGGCGTCGCGATCCCCGCCAGAAGGCTCAGGAAGGTTGATTTGCCGGAACCGGAGGGGCCGACGAGAAAGAGCCGCTCCCCGCGCTTGAGCGCGAATGTCTCGATGACAAGGGTGAACGCATTCCGGCCCGGCCACGCAAACCGAACGCTCGACATCCGGACGATATCCGGAATAGGCGAACTCCCCTTGAGACATTCAGATTTGGCCAAAGCCTTTAAGTCGGTCACATGATTTCCGTCAGATCGAGGCTAGGTTTGTCGCGCTTGACCTCGTAGCTATTCTGTCCTTTGGGGGAAATAACCGAGATATTAAGCTCCTGCGCATTGGGAAACGCCTTGAAATAATCGAATGTCATGGATGTCAGGCGAGACGGTGACACACACTCGAAGGCATATTCGGCGTGAAACTCGGAATGATGATGGTCTTCATCTTCTTTCTTTGCGCCTGGTTTTCCACCCTCGGCGTGATGCTCATGCTCGTCTCCATTTTCGGCCTCGATGGAGACTTTTGCGCTTCTCTGTATGCACTCCGCTGCGGCCGCCGGCGCAAATAGAGACAAGCCAGGGGCGAGATTTGCCTTAGCCTTCTCAAGCGCGGCTTTTTGCTCCGGCGTGGACGCCTCGTGCTCGAAGCCAACGATGTCGGCGCCTGGAACTTCAAGTTCAATGGACACGGCTTTGTCTTCGATGGCGATGTTCAAATGGCCATGACCATGCACATGCGCGCCGAGCTGCCTGTGCTCTTCCGCCTGGGACGGAAAAAAAATGCAGACTAAGACGCCTGATAAAATGAACATTCTCAGAACCATACGTATCCTCCGTGGCGACCTGTGGGAGGCGATCCCAGTTTCTTCCGCCCTTTAGCCAGACCGACCGTCGCTTTGTCAAGATTGCAGATGTAATAATATAACATATCGTGGCGGCAATATGAAAATGCTGACCTGCTCGGCGCGTGTCGCTCACGGTCAGATCAATTCTTTGTTGATGGACATAAAACGTAGGATGGGGTGGTGAAGAAAACGCGAGTATATTTAAGGCTGCGGCTAACCTCCTCGACAACGCCATAAAGTACTCGTCGAAAGGTGGAACGGTGGTGATCGAAGCGGATCGAACCCTGGACGGCGTGAGCCTCAACATATCCGACGGCGGACCCGGATTCCCGCTAACAAACGCGCCGCAATGCTGGACCGATTTGTCAGGCTTGATTCGACCGCTGGCAAACAGGGTTTTGGGCTTGGCCTCAGCTTCGCGGCAGCGGTCGCAGAATGGCGCGGGGCGCACCTTGAGTTGTCGGACAATCAGCCAGGACTGCGCGCCACGCTTCGGTTTCGTGGTGGCTCCGACTTGCGCGAACAGCCTGTCCGCCCAGCTTCTGAATGAGAAAGGCGTCGCGCGGGTGAAGTTCTGCCACGAGCAAATGCGTTGCCGGGTGGCCGTTGCCGGTCTGGCTTTCGTTGGCATCTTCCAAATCGGTCCTTAAATCAAGCATCTTTGCAGCGGTTGAACAATTCGTATAGTCTAGGACAAGCGTCGCCGTCAGCGGAGTTGATGTGGATTGAGCTTAGGTTACATTTTTGAAAATTGATCGTGAATCGGGGGTGTGAGAGGGTTCTGCATCCGAAAAGGGGGGTCGGGTACTCATGTCGCTTGCCGGGTTTTCGCTAAGGCGTCCTTACACGATCTTTGCCGTCATCGCGCTTCTTTGCCTGCTGGCTGGCGGCGCGGCCCAGCGCATGCCGACCGACATCTTTCCGGAAATCAACATCCCCGTCGTCAGCGTCGTTTGGACCTACAACGGGATGAGCGCGACAGACATCCAAAACCGCATCCTTTCGCTTCATGAACGGCAGTTGGCCTCACTCGTCGACGACATCTCCCGTATCGAAGCCAACAGCTATGTCGGCGTTGGCGTCATCAAGGTTTACTTGCAAGAAGGCGCGGACGTCAGCCGGGCGATCTCGCAGTTGGGCAGTTCCGCGCTGACAGTGCTCAAATATATGCCGCGCAACATCACGCCGCCTCTCATCCTGCGGTACGGCGCGACCGACGTCCCAATCATCCAGCTCAGCCTTTCCAGTAACACGGTGACTGACACCGCGCTGAACGACCTTGGGCAGAACGTCATCCGACCGGCGCTCGCCGTGGTTCGCGGCGCATCTGTGCCCTACCCTTACGGCGGCAAGCCGCGTGTGATCATGGTCGGGCTCGATCAGGATGCCATGCAGGCTCGGGGAATTACCCCCGCCGAAGTCTCGGAAGGGCTGGCGCGTCAAAACGTCATCATGCCATCTGGCGACGTGAAGATCGGGAACAAAGACTACACGGTCTCGATGAACAACAGCCCCGATCTGATCGCGGCCATCAATGATTTCCCAATTAAAACCATCGACGGCAAGACGGTCTTCGTGCGCGACGTGGCGCACGTTCACGACGGCTATCAGGTCCAGACCAATTCGGTGACGCAGAACGGGCTGCCTGGAGCGCTGATGCTGGTGCGCAAGACCGGCGGCGTTTCCACGCTGGCTGTCATCAACGGCATCAAGGCAGCGCTCCCGGATATCGAGCGGCTTCTGCCAGCGGGCGTGGGGCTGAAGCCCATTTTCGATCAATCGATCTTCGTGAACGCGGCACTTAACAGCGTGATGATGGGCGGCTTGATGGCAGCCGGTTTGACCGCGCTCATGATCCTTCTGTTTCTGGGGAACTGGCGGCTGACGCTGATCATCCTTGCGTCGATCCCGCTCTCAATCATCTTCGCGGTTCTCGGCCTTTATCTCTTCGGGCAGACGCTCAACACGATGACGCTAGGCGGCTTCGCCCTTGCTGTCGGCATTCTCGTCGATAACGGGACGGTGGTGATCGAAAACATCGAGCGGCATGTGGGTCTGGGCGAACCCTTGGAGGAGGCGATTCTCAACGGCACCTCCGAGGTGGCCGTCCCGACCCTTCTGGCGACGCTGTCGATCAGCCTCGTGTTCGTGCCGGTGTTTCTCTTGACGGGCACGGCCAAATATCTGTTCTCGCCGCTCTCGCTGTCGGTGATTATTGCGCTAATAGCGAGCCTGGCGCTGTCGTTCACCCTCATTCCGCTTTTGTTCAAATATCTCATGGCATCGCAAGTTGGCGGCGGCCATGGTGGCGGACATGCCGCTGGGGGCGGCCATGGAAACCAGCATGAGAAGCCGGCGCGACGCCGGTTCAATCCTTTCGGGTTCATACACCGCGCTTTCGAGCATGGATTCCTTGTTTTGAGAGTGGTTCATCGTAACGCGCTGTCCTGGATGGTCGGCCGGCCTTTGGTCACCGTCTCGTTCTTTGCCTTGCTGGTCGCGGCTTCGTTGACATTGTACCCGCGCCTTGGCATGGACTTCTTCCCGCAGATCGACGCCGGGCAGATGCGCTTGCATGTCCGCGCGCCTCCCGGCACCAAGATCGAGAAAACGCAAAGCTATTTCGCGGAAGTGGAAGGCGCCATCCGCGACATCGTCGGCAGTGATCAGATCGATGTCATCCTCGACAATATCGGCCTGCCTTATAGCGGAATTAACATCGCGCTTTCCGACACGGCGACTGTCGGGCCGATGGACGGCGAAATCCTGATCTCACTTAAGGAGAAGCACACGCCAACGCCGCAGCATATGGCCGATCTCAGGCGTGAGTTGCCAAAGCGCTTTCCAGCGCTTCAGTTCTTTTTCCAGCCGGCCGACATCGTGAACCAGGTTCTGAATTTTGGGCAGCCGGCGCCAATCGACATCCGCGTTTCAGGCCCGAAAGACGAGGAGGCCTATGCTACCGCCACAAAGCTGGCGCGCGACCTCAACAGCATCCCCGGCGTCGTGGATTCGCACGTCTTCCAGGTTCCCGACGCCCCTGCCATGACGGTCACTGTCGACCGGGAAATGGCCCGTGAAGTCGGGATCGGACAGCAGACTGTCGCGAGCGATGTGCTTGTGGCACTCAATAACAGCTTGCAGGTCTCCCCGAATTTCTGGCTCAATCCGAAAAACGGAGTGAGTTATCCGCTCGTGGTGCAGACGCCGACTTACCAGATCAACGACGCTCAGGACTTGTGGACGCTTCCCGTGACGGCGCCGGAGGCGAAGGATCCTCAACTCTTGATGAACGTCGCGAAGTTCGGCCGTGGCAAGGCTCCGATGGTCTTGTCGCAGCTCAATATCAGGCCGGTATACGACGTTCATGCCGATGTCCAGGGAACCGATCTAAATACGGCAGCCAACGCCATCGAGAAACTGATCGCAGCCGATCAGCCTGATCCGTCCAAATCGATAAAGGTGACGCTGAGCGGCCAGGTCGAGACCATGCAGGAGAGCTTTAGCGGGCTCTATTCCGGAATGGCGCTGGCGGTAGTGCTGGTTTTCCTGCTGCTCGTGATCAATTTCCAAAGCCTGACTGATGCTGTAATCGTGCTGATGGCGGTTCCGTTCTCGCTTTGCGGCGCGATGTGGATGCTTTTCTTAACCCAAACGCATATCAGCGTGCCAGCCCTGATGGGAACGCTCATGTGCATCGGACTGACGACCGCAAATAGCATTCTGGTCGTGACCTTCTGCAACCAGCGCGTGGACGACGGCGTTACCCCCCAGCTTGCTGCGATTCAGGCCGGCTTCACGCGGCTCCGCCCGGTTCTCATGACGGCCGGCGCCATGATCCTTGGCATGATCCCGATGGCTCTCGGCGTTGGCGAAGGCGGCGAGCAGAATGCTCCGCTTGCCCGCGCCGTGATCGGCGGATTACTGTTTGCAACCGTTGCAACCCTGCTCTTCGTGCCCACCATGTACCGGCTTTTGAGGCGCGCACCAAAGACAGAAAAAAAATGGAGCGAAGACGTTGTCCCAGCCTGACTTCTTCCGAACAAGGAAAAAGCCGGGAGCCCTTCGACGGATATGACGACGTCGCCGAGGGGATAACCGAGCCTCATTCGCACGCTCCAATCCCAACGTCCTTCGCGAAGGGAACCGGCCGCAGACTTGCGGCCACCGCACTCCTTCTGACGATCGGCCTTGGCGGGGCGTATTTCTATGTGAATTCCATCACGGCGAAGGATCGAGCCGATCTTGCGGCTGCCACCGAAGCCAAGGTCAAGCAGCCGCCGATGGTGGAAGCCGTCACCGTGACCCAGTCTCCGCCCACCCAGCCGCTGAGACTGCCCGGAGGAACGGAGGGCTGGTATCAATCCAAGATCTACGGACGGGTCAGCGGATATATCACGAAGTGGTATGCCGATATCGGTGACAAGGTGAAGAAGGATCAGGTTCTCGCGCTTATCGACACGCCGGAACTTGATGCCCAACTCGAAGCCTCGCGCGCGCAACTCAATGCTGCCGAGGCTGAAGTCGTCGTCAGGGAAGCCGATGCGCGGTTCGCCAAGACGACCTACGACCGCTGGCAAGGATCGGCAAAGGGCGTGGTGTCCGAGCAGGAGCGCGACGAAAAAAGCGCCAGCTACGCCGTGGCGCAAGCGAAGGTGAAAGCCGCGCAAGCGAAGGTCAATCTCGACAAGTCGAATGTCGATCGCCTGACCTATATGGCCCAATTCAAGAAAGTGGCGGCTCCCTACGACGGCGTCATCACAGAGCGTCGCATAGACGTTGGCGATCTCGTTACCGCGGGAAGCACATCGAACACGACGCCGCTCTTCGGGATTGCTCAATTCGATCGTATTCGCGTTTTTTCCAATGTTCCTCAAAGCGCTGCAAGTAGTACGGTCGTGGGTACCCCAGCAAAGGTTTCCACCACCGATGCTTCATCTCAGGTTTTTGAGGGCTCCGTTACGCGCACAAGTGAATCCATCGACCCGAAAGCGCGCACGCTCAAGGTTGAGGTCGACCTCCCCAATCCGCGTTTGAGTTCTCGTTCCTGGCATGTATGTGCAGGTTGAGTTCAATTCGAAGTCGCGGACTTTGGTACAAATCCCGGCCGGCGCGCTCCTGTTCAGGTCCGGCGGCCCGCAAGTTGCCGTCATTGAACACGACAGCACTGTGAAATTCAAAGACGTGCAAATCGGCAGGGACAATGGTAACACTGTCGAAATTGAGTCGGGTCTTGTGGACGGCGATCTCGTCGCGCTCAATATTAACAACCAGATCGAGGACGGCAGTAAAGTCATAGTAAAGGAGAATAACAAGGTCGCTGCAAAGTAGGTGGCCGGGGGGCCACTTCGGCAGGCAATATGCCTTGGCGTCGCCAAGGATGAGGGGGCAGATGCAATTGGTGACAAAGAGCCGGTTCCTGATGGCTTGCACAGTCGCGGCGCTGTGCGGATGCGCCGTCGGGCCCGACTATCATCTCTCGGAAGTCGCGGTCCCGGTTTCTTATGGATCCGCCTGGAAGGCCGTCGTTACCCAGGATGATCTGCCTCAGCCTGAAATTCTTCGTTGGTGGCACACCCTCCACGACCGGGAGCTCAACCGCCTCGTCGAGGAAGCTGTCGCATGCAACCCCGATATCGAAATCGCTTTGACCCGCGTGCAGGCCTTCCGGACGCAGGAAATCGTTGTTATCGGCAACGCGCTTCCGCAAGGCGGAGGCAGCGCCGGCATCGCCGCGGGGACCGGAACCGACATGACGAAAGGCCGTGTCGCGCAGTCGATCCGCGCCGGGGACGCCACAACCGGTTTGCAGCAGATCGATCGGATCGCTGGCTTCGACGCGCAGTGGGAGCTGGATCTTTTCGGCAAGTACCAGCGGCTTTTTGAGGCGGTCAGGGACGATGCCGAGGCCATGGCCGAGTTTAGAAACGCCGTTCTGATCAGCGTTATCGGCGATGTGGCGCGCAATTATGTCGACATTCGCGGGCTGCAGGTCCGCCTCCAAATTGCGCAGAGGGCCGCTGATGCCGCGCAAAAGAATGTCTCGTTCGTGCAAAGCCGTTTCGAACGCGGCCTCACCAATGAACTTGACGTCACGCTCGCGAAGCGCGAGCTGGCGACCGTCAAGGCGCTGCTGCCGCAGCTTGAGGCGACGATTTCGGCCGCCCAAAGCCGCCTATCGTTGCTACTCGGAAGCTATTCGGCGGACGTCTTACCTCAACTGAGGCGTTCGGCCGGCCTGCCTCACGTTCCATCCCGGCTAAGGGCGGGAGCGCCGGCGGAGTTGCTTCGCAGACGCCCCGACATCCGCCGCGCCGAGCGCGCGCTCGCTTCCGCGACAGCGCGCATTGGTGTAGCGACGGCCGATCTGTTTCCCACAGTCATCTTCTCCGCGGGGATTGGCGCCCAGGGCGGCGACCCTGCAGGGGGCGCAACAAGGCCCATAGGCAATCCGATCTGGTCGGCTGGTCCGGGCGGCTATTGGCCTTTGCTGGACTTCGGACGCCTGGATGCGATCATCGACATTCAGGAATTGCAAGCTCACGAGCTTTTCGTCGCTTACAGGAAGACCATCCTGCTTGCCGTGGAGGAAGTGGACCAGGCCATCAAGCAGTTCAGGGCCGAGCAGCAGCGGCTTCGTGAACTGTCGGTTGCACTTGAACAATCGAAGCGCGCCGTTGCCCTTGCGAACGAGCGCTACGAACGCGGGCTTACGGACTTTCTGAACGTGCTCGATGCCGAGCGGCAGGAATTCAGGATTGAGGATCAGAACGCTCTCGCGCAGGAAGCCGTCGTGATACAGTACATCGCTTTGTACAAGGCGCTCGGCGGCGGCTGGGAGCTTTATGATGCATTGCCGCCCCTGAAAGAGGCACAGCCGGCTGTTGTTGCATCACTTCGCAGGCTTACGAACGACTGGCACTAAGCGCAGACAAGAAACCTGCCTTTCGGGTTGCATCGACCTTGACGCCATCCGCAAGCTCGCCTGGCAGCGGGTCGAAGCCCATCTCTATCCTGCTGGTCGCGACCCACCCGGAGCCGATCGCTTCTTCGATAATCAGACCGGCCTTCGATGCTTCCAAAGCATTCGGATCAAGCGAGAATATCGCTCTATTGCCGTACTTTTGCAGAATAAATATTGTAGGCCACCCCTGATCCCGCCACTTGCGTCGGCATTTCCATCTTCTGAAGATCATCAGCGAAAGCGCCTTGACGGCAGGTTAACGAGAGCGTGAGCCCGCTCAAGCCCCTGATTCTTCGAGGAAAAATACCAAACGGGACGCCATCGCCACAGCCCGCGCCGCAGATGTTCCGGCTGCGAGCGACGTTAACCCGATGGTCCAAAATCATATTTAACGGACTTTTGCGCGCCCAGTTAATGGGAAAATTCCGACATTAAATTAAATTTAATGGCCAATTTGTTAAGGATAAAAGCCTGATTTTTTTCAGTAACTTACGGCAGACATCTTATCTCCGTGCCTAAGGCACGGTGGACCACTTTTTTGCGGCGTCTACACGATTATTTAACCAAACCTATGACCGGAAATAAATCCGGCGCGCTCCTGTTAACCAAATTCATATTAACGCCCGGCGCGGCGACAAAGCGTTTACCATTAGGCTTGCGATAGGCGCCGTCCAAGATGGCGACGGCAATATTGGCGAAGCACGCTTGAACCATCCCACGTTCAATCGCATCCGGCCATGACACGTGAGCGAAAATTCACCGATGTTTTCAAGGCTTCTGCAGGAGGAAGCATCCGGGTAATCAAATAACTTTATTGGGTTCGCGTTTCGTAAAAAGGCTATAAGTAACTATATAAGCGATTTAGGTGCGTTCGGGACAGACGGCTGTAGGCGCCGCCTTGTCAAGGCTGACTTCTGCGCGTCTGCAGACGCGCAAGCTCTCGGCCGCTGCCGTTGACATCAGGACGGAACCCTCCCGGCAGGCTTTCGGTAAATCTACCCGCGCCGGGGTGCTCTTCGCGACGGCTCTTCGACATGGGCGGCTTTAAAGGGGCAGGAACTTATCATGCTTATAGATCGGCCCCGGTGATATATTAAATCCAGTGCTACCTCTCCCCTGGGAGAGGTCGGATCGCTTGCGATCCGGGTGAGGGGTACGTGTTTGATAATGCAGGTCGACACCCCTCATCCTGTCCTTCTCCCAATCGCGCTTGCTTGCAAGCGCGATCTCTTCGAGTTGCCGGCACGCCGAGGCGTGCTGGCTGGGAGACGGGACGCCGACAACTCGAGCAAGCGTTCCAAACATAATCGGGTCGCATCAATAGATGGCTAGGCTGATGAAGCCTTGGGCTTGGAAGAAGTACTGAGCAGAAAACAGAAACGGCGCCCGAAGGCGCCGCTTTTATCTCTTTGCAGCCGAAGCTCGCTTCGAAGCTTACCACTTCACGCGGAGGCCAGATGCAAACGTCGTGTTGTTGTCGGACAAGAAGCCCTGGGAGATGCCGCCGCTGATCTCGCTGAAGGTCACGCCAGCGTAGATATCGAAATGCCTGTTGAAGGTATAATCGATGAGGAACGAGCCTTGGTTGAGTTCGCCAGAGCAGTTGCCGCCGACGGTATTTCCGATGAATGTCCCGTTATTGGCGGCTTTCTTGGCTATGTTCGAGGCTGTCACTGCGGCGCAGGTGTTCGGCGCCCGCAGCCGCACCCGTCAGATAAGAGTTCTGGCTCCAGTCGTACCAAGCACCGACAAGCTTCCAAGGACCATCTTCGTAGCTGGCACCCGCCCACGCCGTATCCAGGATCCTGTCAGTGGTAAACGGATTTACGGCGCCGGTTAAGTACCGATATCCACCGATCGTGGTGTTTCCACTGTAAGCCTGCTGCTGAAAATCAGGATTTGACAACGTCGTCTCCTGATAACCACCGAAGATGGTCACTTTGGCCGTCGGCGGCGCGCAAGGCGCATCTTTCAACCCGCCGCAAGGGGCATCCTTCATGCTGACGGCCGGCTCTCCGAAGAAGCTCGGCACATTGAAGGTGTACTTGGCCATCACGTCCCAAGCTTCGTTGTTCGTGATGGTGGCACCAAGAATTGGCACCCCGGATTGCTTGCGCCGCAGGATGTTGCGGCGGAAAAGATTGTCGGAAGTAAGTTAACGGTATTGCTCAGGTTAACCGCGCCGTTCTCTTTCGTGTAAAAGCCGTCGACTGAGAAACCCATATAGGTGACTCCGATGTTCGCGCCGTATCCGTCGCCGTTCATCGGCGTCTCCTGGCCGCCATTGGTATACATGCCAGCGGCGTGGAAGGGGCGATAGGTGAGGATGTACTTCACAGAGTTATCCCACCGCGCCGTCTCCGTGCTGCCGATGCCGCCGCCGGGGTGCCGGAGTAGCCGATCAGCGAGAAGGCGTAGGAGCCGGCCATCGGATCGTAAGCGCCCATCCCGTCGGTGACGAGCGAGTTCTGCCGTCCAACAGTCAATGTACCAAAAATGGGGCTGCTCAAACCGCCGTAAGCGGAGCCGTTGAAAGCTTGGCCGCACCGGCTGCCGTCGCCGTAGTTATCTATGCTGCCGTAGAACAGGCCGTTGTTGCGCTGCAGGCTGGCGCACGCATCGGAAAGCTCACCGGAGATGGGGTTGAAACCCGTATCGATCTTGCCGATAGCCTGCAAGCCAAAGCCGATATTTTCCTCGATCTTCAGGCCGACGGTGGATTGCGACAAAGCGTTATTGGTGAGGGTCGATACATTCCCCTGGGCGAACCTAGCACCATAAATCGTGTAGTTGGGGCCGGGATAGAAGGACCCACTCGCAGGCAAGCCGTTAGACATGTTGGCATAGCCGACGTCGACCGTGCCGTAGAAAGTCACGCCCATCCAGGTAATAGGACCGTCAGGTATAGAAGGCGCAGCATCCTTGACGCTTTGCATACTAAGGTCAGCCGCGTGCGCGGAGACCACATTAAGCCACCGAATAACGATGGCGCTGATAAGAGATCGTTTCACCGTGTAAATCCCTATTGTTGAGAAACGCTGTACATTGGACCTCCATTTAAAGAGCTTGCCCACGGACAAACCCCTGCTTGCATGGTCGCATTCCGCTGACAGTCATCCCCGCGCCCCCCACTCAATTGCCCAAACTAAGGCACGGCTCGAGATGCCCTATCAAGGGGCGCAGCGCTCGATTAGATAAACCCAACTCAATACACCCGATTGTCTTAGCTAACCCAGCCTTGGCGATCAACGTGCAAGCTCGTACTTGACCTCACTGAAACCATCGTCTGTGCCATTTGAGCACCAGAAAAACGTCCTGCTGCCGTAGTTTAACCACAAGAGAGCCAAGCCTGAGCGCTGCTGACCGTTCAGCCTCGTGCAAGCTTCGACCTGCAGAATTATCCTCCATCTTCGTTTCGAATCATTAAAATGGCCGACACTTTGATAACGGAACGAGCCAAGGGGTATTCCCGGCCGCCTTGCTCGCATCGAATCTCTTCCTGAGCAAAACGGCGTCCGCAGTAAGACGATGACGGGAATGTTTCAGCATTGCCGCCGCACAAGGGGCAAACACCGGACCGCAAACAGTGAAATCTCGCGCCGAGATAACGTCGACGGCCGCTGCCGGGACGCCGGAGCAGAACTCAAGGATTTTGTTTGACCAATTTAAAATCGGTCAACTCTTCCGCCTTTTGATAATTCCGATTTAAGGCAGGTTAATTTAATCGACGCCAGCCGCCTTCTTCTCGAAGGCGCCTTCATTGCCATCCCCTTCGAATGTTAGGCGCGGCCTTCTGAACGCAAGTTTTAAAGCCGCAAAGAACTTGCTTTCTAAAGAAAGGTCTTTCGCCGCGCGCCGGTTGTTGTAATTCGACGAAAGTAATAGTTCGTCGAGCTAATTCTCCTTAACATCGCCTTCGACATAGAGCCAGCGGCCGTCTTCCCGGACGAACCGGCTCGCCTCGCGCACCTCATGCACGCGGCCGCTCGCCTTGTAGCGCGCGACGAAGTCCACGATGGCCGTATCGGCTGTTTCGGCCTCATGCCGCAGAACCTTCAGGCCAAGCCAGCGGCGCGGCGACTGCTCGAGCGAAAGCGACGGCGGGCGCGTCCGCGGGTGCCAAGTCGCCAGCACATAATCTTCGAGCTTCAGAACGAAGGCCGTGTAACGCGAGCGCATCAGCGCCTCCGCGTCGTCGGGCGTTTCGCCGCCGTGCAGCCTCTGGCAGCATCTTTCATAGGTCTTGAGACTGCCGCAGGGACAGGGCCCTCGATATGTCTTCTCCGCTTTCATCCTTGTTTGCCTTCAGCCATTCTCGCCCGATTCCCCCAAGCTGCTAAAAAATGCTACCATGAAGGACGGCATCGTCGGCCCATGGTTCGACAAGCTCACCATGAGGATGAACACAAGCTTACCATGAGTGTTAACTCATCAAGCTCACCATGAGGATCAACTCATTGAAACATGACCTTATCCTGAGCTTGTCGAAGCCTTATCCTGAGCTTGTCGAAGCCTCATCCTGAGCCTGTCGAAGCCTCATCCTGAGCCTGTCGAAGGATGCGCGTTTCGATGCTGATGTGTCATGCCCCCTTTGTAAGGATGCCCTTGTAAGGATGTCCACGCGGGCACAGGGAGCAGGATTCCACCGGAGGCTGGCTTGGCACAGATTTCTTTGAACCGAGGAGCGCTGCCATGAATGATCGCATCCGCGAACTGTTAGGCTGGTACGCCGGGGAAAATCCCGGCGTTCGGACAAATCTTGCCAGGTTGCTCAACCACGGGCGCCTGGCGGGAACCGGCAAGCTTGTAATTTTGCCTGTCGACCAGGGCTTCGAACATGGCCCTGCGCGAAGCTTTGCGGCAAATCCAGCCGGTCACGACCCCCGCTACCATTTCCAGCTCGCGATCGAGGCCGGCTGTAACGCCTACGCCGCGCCGCTTGGCTTTATCGAAGCCGCCGTCTCGGATTATTGCGGCGAGGTCCCGCTGATCCTGAAGTGCAACAGTCACGATGTGCTTCACGACGAGAAGGATCCCCTCTCGGCCGTGACTGCGGGCGTGGACGATGCGCTGCGTCTCGGCTGCGTCGCCATCGGCTTCACCATCTACCCAGGGTCGAGCCATGCCGCGACAATGTACGAACAGCTCCGCGATCTTTCGGCAGAGGCGAAAGCCGCCGGTCTCGCCGTCGTGGTCTGGTCCTATCCGCGCGGCAGCGATCTCTCCAAGGACGGCGAGACGTCGATCGACGTGGTGACCTATGCCGCCCAGATCGCCGCTCAGCTCGGCGCGAACGTCATCAAGGTAAAGCTGCCTACGGCCAAGATCGAACTGCCCGACGCACAGAAGGTGTACCAGAAGCTTGAGATCCCGATTTCCACGCCCGCGGAGCGCGTCCACCACGTTGTGCAGAGCGCGTTCAATGGGCAGCGGATCGTGATCTTCTCTGGCGGCGCGGCCACGAGCGACGAGCAGTTTTCGACGAGGCGCGCGCCATTCGCGACGGCGGCGGCTTCGGGTCGATCATCGGGCGCAACTCGTTCCAACGCAAGAAGGAGGACGCCTTGAAGTTCCTCTCGACCGTGATGGGCATCTACGAAGGCTCGATCACGTAGCTCGGGACGAAGACGAAACGTTGCGGGGGAGGTTGACAAAGACGCAAGAGTGATCGGCGCCGATGTCTTCCCTCCTCGTTCGCGGACGAAGCTGAGACGGAAGAAGATTGTCCTCTCGACTGAGAGCTTCAAAGCGCGCGCAGTGGAACCGCGCACCGCGCTTCATTTCCACCGCCAAGATATTCAAGGCTTGGAAAGGCTAGCGCGCGGCAGGCCGCGATACCGCGTCCATGGGGAGCGGCAGCGCGTTCTGGAGAGAAGTCGAGATACCGTTCCCAGTCGAAACCCTTCCCTTGATCGGTGATGTGGATCAAGACGGCGTCGTCTGACGTCTCGAAGGTCAGGGAGGCAAATTTACCATGATTTTCACATAGGTTTAGTCTGCGCTCCACCTCTTCCTGCCAGCCTCCGCTTCTCAAGAGGTCTGCTTTATCGTTATAACCGATGCCGAGATTCCCATGCTCGACCGCGTTACGCATCAACTCATTCAACCCGAAGGCCGCCTTTTGAGGCTCCGGAAAGCAAGTGGCAATTCTATAGGCCAGGTTGGTGGCCTCGTCCAATGTCCGGAAGTGGAAGCGCGCCTGCCGCATCAGCCCGAGCCCAAGGCTAAAATCGTGGATGTCCTCCTTCAGGCCCTTGATGTTTCTGACCTCTCGCAGCGCCGAATTCACGATTTCTATCAGCATGGCGCCGCTGTAGGGCTTCGTCAGGTAGTAGCGCACGCCGGCCGCGATGCCTTCAACGGCCTCGTCGACGGTCGCGGCGGCAGTCAGCATGACGACCGGCATCTCATTGAACCGTGCGTCCGCCTTGATCTGTTGCAGGAACTCCATGCCTCCAAAATTCGGCATCGTTTTATCGAGCACGATCGCAGCGATGTCGGATTCTCTTCCAGCACTTGCAGCGCGATCATGCCGTCTTGCGCCGGCAACATTCGATAGCCGGCTTTGGCGAAATGAACGTCCATGATGGCGAGGTTCGAGACCTCATCATCGACGGCAAGTATCTTCTTTAGACGCTCCATTCGGACAACCAGCGAATTGCGTTGGCACCCAAGGCACCAGCTCATATTGCCAAGCTGGAGGCAGACGACCAGATGGGAATTGTGCAGATTTGTGCGTGATCTCTCTTCGATCCGTTTTCCTATGCCTTTTCGGACGATCCAGTGGACACGTTTTTTGAGGCTTCCTCATGACCACAGTGGAGGGCCGGAAGTGCGTTCTTCAAAGCAGCCGCAAGCTGTTCGCGCGTGTAAGGCTTGCCAAGAACCGTGATGTCACGGATCGAGCCTCGCGTATGGCTCAGGCGGTCCCCCTCGTTGTAACCGGAACACAGGATCACCTTTGTCACCGGCTTATTGGAAGCGAGCCACCGCGCCACATCGTAGCCGCTCATGCCTCCGGGCATGACGATGTCGCTCAGAACGAGGTGGATCGAACCCTTCGACTGCAGCCGCTGTAGCGCTTCGAGACCCGTCCGCGCCTCAGCGGTGGCATAGCCCAGCGATTCGATCCGCTTGCGCGTCACTTCGCGAACTTCATCGTTGTCCTCGACCACGAGGACGAGTTCGCCGTTGCCGCGTGGAAGTTCGCGGGGCCCGGTTTCACGCAGCGGCACTTTCTTGATGGAGCGCGGCAGAAAAAGGCTTACGGCGCACCCTCGGCCCGGGCGCACTCTCAACTGTCGCAAAACCACCCGTCTGCTTTGCAAAGCTCGCGACGCTTGCGAGACCTAGCCCGGTTCCGGCGCCTTGCTCCTTGGTCGTGAAAAATGGCTCCATCGCCTTTCGAAGGATTTCTTCCGGCATGCCGATGCCGTCATCGGCGATCGACAGGCAAACATACTCTCCAGGCCGCGCATACCGATGTAGCTCGGCTGCCGTCGGGTCCGCAATGGTCGCATTCGAGGTTGTAATCGTGATCCGGCCCCCGTTTGGCATCGCGTCGCGCGCATTTGCGGCAATGTTCAATATGGCGCTGTCGATCTCCCCTGGATCTGCCACCGTCACCCATGGATCGGGAGCCAGATTCGTTATGACTGCAATGTGCTCGCCGACTATGCTCGTGAGAAGCTTTGCAGTTTCCTCGACCCGGCTGTTGAGAGTGAGACGCTGCGGCTTGAGCATGCGCTTGCGCGCGAGCGAGAGGAGCCGGCGATTGAGGCCACTTCCTTTCTCGGCAGCATCAAGGGCTCTTTTGATAAGGTCGCGCGTCGTCTCATCGGCGATGCGATCCTCGGCGAGTTCGAGGTTCCCCGCGATGACGGCCAGGAGATTGTTGAAGTCATGCGCAACGCCGCCCGCGAGTTGACCCACGGCCTCCAGGCGGCGCGCGTTTGCGAGCACTTCCTCGTTGTGCTTACGTTCACTCAGGTCTCTCAAGATACCGGTGAAGAAGCGCCGGCCTTCGCCATCCCGCCATTCCGCGACCGCCAGATCGAGCGGAATCGTTGAGCCATTCTTGCGCCTCGCCTCGATCTCTTTGAGGGTGCTTCTTCCCGAGAAGCGGGCAAGATAGCTATCGTGCTCAGTCTGCATATTCGGCGGCATCAGAACGCTGATGTTCTTGCCGATAAGGTCTTCGGCGCTGTAACCGAGGATACCCAATGTAGCGGGGTTCACCGACTGGATTGTGCCCTTCTCGTCGAGCACGATAATGCTATCCGCCGCTGTGTCGATAATGGAACTGAGCCTGGCTTCGCTCTCCCGCAACCGGTACATTGCCCGCTTCTTATCGGTAACGTCGCGAGCCGTGACGACCGCTCCCGCTATGTCCCCGCCGCTATCGCGGATGGGGGCGTAATTATAGCTGCCAATAAAGGTTTCGCCGCTTCGCTGCTTGATGATGTATTCAACAAGCATTCCGGTTTCACCGCGTAGCGCCCGCCGCAAAGGCCATTCCTCCGGCGGCGCCAATTCTCCGCTAGGCCGGGAGAAATTTAAAAATGCGGGGTACTCGGCGAATGTCTTGGCGCAATCTTCCCTGGATTTGAATCTGTGAAATGTCGCAAAGGCATCGTTGAAATGAATAAAGCGGCCCTCGACATCGGAGATGAAAACGGCATCCGTCATGCTGGCGAGCGCTGCTTCCAGTTTTGATTTTGTTATCCGAGCTTCCTCGGCGCTGTTTCGTCGCTCGGTGATGTCGAGAGCAATGCTGACGAGAAGCCGTTGTCCCGAAGCATCACGCCCGGCGGGCGCCGTCCTGACCGACCATATTCTCTTCTCTCCCGACTTGGTGTAGACGCAGAGGTCGGGGCGATCGAGGGCGATGCTGCTTTCGAAAGCGATATGCACCGTATCTCTTATGTCCTGCGCATGCTCACGATAGGCGAGTTGTTCCCACTCGTCCCGTGTCGGAATGTCGGCAGCCGTGTAGCCGGTCAGAGCCGTCAACGCCGGGTTGATGCGCAGGATTTTGCGATCCTCCCGCGACAGAAGGATCGGGGCGGGCACGTGCTCGATAATGGCCCGTAATATCTCCTCGCTTTCCCGCAATGCAATCTCGGCGCGCTTCCGTTCGGTGATGTCTTGAACCAGTCCGGCAATCACTTGCCCCCCGGAAACGGATCGCAGTTCGCCACACGATTCGATCCAGCGGATTGACCCACCCGGCAGCGCTATGCGCGTTTCCACCCTAAAAGGTTCCCCCGTCTCAAGGGTCCGCCGCAAAGTTTCCTCGACGCCTAGCTGATCCTCAGGGTGGACGTTGGCCAGCGCTTTTTCATGGGTTATCGGGGTTCCCGGAGGAAGGCCGTGCAAAGCAAGCGTGCGATCCGATGCGGTGAATTCACCGGTCTCCGGCGCCACCTCCCAGGTTCCGGCGTTCGCAGCTTCGAGCGCGAATTGAAGGCGTGCCTCGCTCTCGCGCAGTGCTTCTTCTGCGCGTTTTCGTTGCGTGATATCCAGGACCAGACCGGTTACGGTCTGCTTCCCAGAAATGGATCGCCGTTCGGCACGCGACTCCCTCCATTGAATCGACCCATCCTGAAGCGGCACGCGCCATTCCAATCCATAAGGCTCTCCCGTCTCAATGGTGTGGTGGAGAGCTGCTTCGATGCGCGGCCTGTCCTCGGGGTGCACGCAGGCGAGCGTTTCTTCGTAGTTGGCAGGCGTACCAGGAGGGATGCCGAGGAGGTAAAGAGCTCGATCCGACACAGCAAGCCCTCCGGTTGCCGGATCCACCTCCCAGGTTCCAGCGCCGGCGGCTTCGAGCGCAAATCTCAGGCGCTCCTCGCTTTCGCGCAGCGCCGTTGCCGTCCGCTTCAGATTGGTGACGTCAGCAAACGCTCCGACGGCGCCGCGGACAGTTCCTCCCGCAACATCAAAGAGCGGCAGCGCATTGCAGAGAGCGAACTTGGAGTCGCCTTCTTCAAAACGGAACTCCAGTTCCTCTGCGAAGATGGCTCTTTTTTCAGCCGCCGCGCGCTGGATCGGCATTTCGTTGGCAGATAAACTGCGCCCCTTTGATAACACTGCAAAGTTCTTTGGCGCTCGACCGGCCGGGGCCGACCTCGAAATGCCCATGTGCGGGGCAAGACGCAGGAAATCATAAGCCACCCGATTGCCGGACATTTCAATGCAGTCCGCGTCTTTTGCAATAATAAGCGCCGCCGGGATCGCGGCAAAAATGGCTTCCAACTCCTCGGCTCGCTGTCGCTGGAACGCTTCGGCTTGATTGAGCGCCTCCTCGGTGCGTTTGCGCTCGGTTATGTCGAGGGTGATGCCCGATATGCGCAAAGGCGTGCCGTCCGGGGCGTAGTCCACCTTGCCCAGCACAACGACCCAGCGGACTCCGCCGGATGGGAGAAGGATGCGGTATTCATTTGTGTATTCAGGTGACCTCTTCTCGAAGGTGTCTGTGACCACCTTCTCGGCCCTTGCGCGATCCTCAGGGTGCAGGCATTCGGCCCAATATTGGTAAGTGGTGGGCTTGCCAAACAGGTCAGCGCGCCCATGAATCTCGTAGCCTTCTAAAGAAGCGAGCATTTCATTTGTCGAAATATTCCATTGCCAAGGGGCCGCGCCGGAGCCCTTCAATGCCAGACGAAGCCATTCTTCGCTCTCGCGCAGCGCCTCCTCGGCACGCTTGCGTTCGGTAATGTCGAGGTTGATGCCCGACATGCGCAAAGGCGTGCCGTCGGCGGCGTAGTCGACCCTTCCCACCCCATCCAGCCAGCGCACTTCACCTGAGGGAAGCACGACGCGGAATTCCGTCCTGTATTCAGGCAGCCTCTTCTCGACGGCGTCGAAAACCGCCTTTTCGGCGCTGGCGCGATCATCGGGATGCAGGCAATGGAGCCAACCCTGGTAATTCGGCGGGCCTAGCTTGGGATCGCGCCCATGGAGCTTATAGCTCTCCGGCGACCAAACTTGTTCGTCCTTTAAAATATCCCATTGCCAAGCGGCAGCGCCTGAACTCTTCACAGCCAGACGAAACCATTCTTCGCTTTGGTGCAGTGCCTCTTCGGTCCGTTTGCGCTCCGTGATGTCGAGAATGATACCCGCCATGCGCATTGGCGCACCGCCTGCGGCGTAGTCCACTTTGCTCAGGGATTCAAGCCACCGCACCTCCCCTGAGGGCAGCACGACGCGATAGTCCGCCCTATACTCCGGCGCTCCCCTCATCAGCGCGTTGAGGACCGCCTTTTCGACATTTTCGCGATCGTCAGGGTGAACGCACCGAATCCAATCCTCATACCCGGCCTTGCCAAGCCTGGGATCGAGGCCGTGCAACGCGTACCATTCCGGTGACCAAATCAAGCCCTTCGCCAAGACATCCCATTGCCAAGGCCCTGCTTCGGCGCCTTTCATCGAGAACCGGAGCAGCTCTTCGCTCTCGCGCAGCGCTTGCTCGGCGCGCGCGCGCTGAACTGCTGCCCAGGTGCGTTCCGCCACCTCCTGCGCCAGCGTCGCCTCGTCTTGCGTCCAAGAACGCGCGGCGCTCATGTGCACCGCGAGGACGGCGACGAGCCGGTCATCCTTGATAAGGGGCACGTTCAGAAAGGCGGCAATCGAAACGCGTTTGAAGGTGGCGAGCGCTTCCGGCATCGATGTCCGAGGATCATCGTTCACGTCGCTGATGACGACGGTCCGGCCTCGCCTCAAATCCTCAAGGAAGGCGCCGAAATCCTTGATCTTGTGAACAGCCGCGTTGCTGGGGATCGTGCCATCGTTCCGATCGCGCGAAATGATGGCGTGGTCGGCCGCCTCGTCGATATCCGCGTAAGCGACTTGCCCGGCGGCGAGCTTGCTCCCCAGCAGCCTGCTCGCCGTCGCGATGATCTCCGCCGGATCGGATAGTCGGCGAAATGCATCGCTCAGAGCGAGCAGGAACGATTGTCGCTCCTTGCTCTGTCGTAGCGCTGCCTCCGCCTGCTTAAGGGCGGTAATGTCGATTGCCGCGCACTTTACACCGGTCATCCTGCCATCGGCGTCCCGCAGAGGAATCCACCAAAAGATCGTAGATCCGTTCTCCGCTGCCGGACCGGACGGCAAGCTCCTGCCGTCGGCTTCTGCCCGAGCGGATGACCTCGCGCTTGATCGCCTCGCTCGCCGCTGCATCCTCGGCCCTCTCGAAGACGTCGCCCGGCAGCTTTCCGATGGATGGAGCGCTGGCAAGTTGAGGATTGGAAATCCACGTATAGCGCAGGTCGAGATCCTGGCAGAAAAGCGTGACCGGCGAGCCTTTCAGAGCCAGCTGGAAGCGCTCCGTCGTCAGCCGCAGTTCTTCTTCGGCGCGCGCTCTTTCCACGTCATGCCAGACGCGTTCGAGCGTCTCTTGCACAAGCGCGATTTCGGCCTCGGTCCAGGCGCGTGGCGTCTTGTCCGCAACGAATAGGACAGGCCAGGACCGCCCTTCGCGAAGCGCTGGCACAGCTATCGAAGACCTTACTCCGGCCGCCTTGCAGGTTGCCTGCACCTCCGCATTCCCCAAGACGCGGGGGTCCACCAAGACGTCTTCGAGTGCGACAGCTCCCGCGGTCATGGAAGCTGCCATGCGCTCGGCAGTCGAACGCCCATGCCGCCCAAGAAGCGGGGTGACATCCCCCATCGCGCTCCAGGCGGCATCGACAATGGCGTGCTCACCTTCGCGATGGACCTCGCCGATTGCAGCAAAGGCAGCGCCAAGCTCCCGGCCGATCGCCTCGCATGCGGCGCTGACCGTCTCGCGCGCCGTGCGCGCTTCCCGAAGCTGCTTCTCAAGCCTGGAGAAATATCGATCCTTGTTTGCTTGAGCAAAACAGGCCGCCCCGGGCTGGGCGGCTTCCGTTGTGTCAACGACAATCGCTTGCAGCCAGCCGTCCGGCAATTTGCAGCCGAGAACCGCGCCAGGAAAGGTCGAGCCGTCTTTGCGCCGGAAGCGCCATTTGCTTTGAGAGCCTCGTTCGCCGGTCGAATGGACAAGCTCGGGCTCGATGCGCGCACTATCCTCGGGGGCGACGACATCGGCAAGGCGCAGGCCAGCGATCTCCTCGTGCCCATAGCCGAGCATGGCGCAAAAGGCGAGATTGCAATAAATCAGACGGTGATCAGGGTCGGCGGTGACCATGCCCACGCTGGCATGTCCGAAGATGGAACGAAAAAAAGCATGGTCGTCTTGAATCATGCGGTGCTCCATCCTTGCGTGTGATCAACCCTGAGTTGCCAGCAGTAATCCCGCCGGTCCCTCTACGGCAAGGCCAAAAGACCAGGACACCCAAGCTCGCTTCCGTCTCTGCTGCCGCACCGGCGATCGCAATATTGTTTGGCTATTGCGGATAAAGACGAAAGATTGTCGGCAAACCCATAAAGCAGTCATTCATGAAAAGTCGCAAGGCAGGATTTGCGACGGTCGGCGTAGCGAGTGATGTCAAAGGCTTTTGAAGTCGGCGGGGGCCATTGCCTCGACCACACGCGGCGGGATATTCGCTCTCGCTCGGCCTTGATGGGCGCGAGCCGGGCCACGGGCTGACCACGACGGGTCAGCACATTTTGCCGCTGGCCTCGGCGCGACGCACAAGGTTGGTGAGCTGTGCTTTGGCGCATCGGGACCTGAAATTTGCATGGAAAACCCCATGGACCAATCAATGGTCCAAAAGTGTGTGTGGCTTGGACCAGAATCGAGTTCGGCTTCAACGAAAACCAGCTGTCATTCTGGCTGGGAGGGATGTTAGGGGAAAGCGCCTTGCCGCGAGGTTAATTGAGATAAGCCTTTGATTTATATAGGATAATCACAGGAGGAATGACCACGGCGAAGCGCGCGCCGAGGCTGCGACGGGCGCGGACATGGTTAAAAGGTGCGGCGGCGATATAATTAACGGACTTTAGCGCGTCCCAGTAAAGAAGAAAATTCCGGCATTAAATTCTATTTAATGGGGGTCAGTTTGGAGGAAATCGTGAGCGTTTTCAAGGTCTTATCCGCGTCGATCAAAGCGCGCGGCTTGTCGTTTTGCGCCGAATAAACTCCTTGTTAGGACAGTTTGGACCAGCAACAATTCGAGACCGCGAAAATTAACCAACTTCGGGTTAACACATCGGCGCGGCAGCGAGCCGTTTACAAATTTAGCCGGGTTTTACGCTCTGAGCTACGCAGAATTTCGCGGGCGCCAACGGATCACCGCCGCCGTCGCCCCGGCCAAGCGCAGCGCGAGCCGGGATCGCAGAAAAGAGTTGGCGCTTCGGTTTGTTACGATCCCGGATAAGGCTTCGCCTTTCCGGGATGACGAGCGTGAAGCGAGCGGCTTCCGGGATGATAATCCGTTGGTCAGATCAGCGAACTCTGCTTAGGCGGATTGAACGCCCGCTCGCCGCCTCGCCGCCAACGTCTCCCGTCTCGCATGGCGGGGGCTCCTCATTACGGCATGGCTGGGCTTGACCCCACGGCTCAAAGTCCAAGGACATGCCGGCCATCCATAAGAAACAGAAGCCGGTAGCCCTCCGAGCATGCCCTTCCCTGCCCGGTCGCAACGGCATCGCTTCGCCCAAGCCTTGGCGACTCTCCATGCCTCGATCGGTCAAAACTGGAACCAACGTCAAGTTGGCGCATTGGAACCGATCTGACTTGGCGGCGAAAACTCCGAAAGGATCTCGCTATGGAACTCGACCCGGCAAAGCTTGAACCTTTACTTGGAAAGGTCGTCAATGAACTCGGGGCCGCGGCGAACGGCGCTCTCGTCCTCATAGGAGACAAGCTTGGGCTGTTTAGAGCCCTTGCAAAAGGTCCTCTCACGTCCGCCAGGCTTGCCGAAGCAACCGGCACGCATGAGAGATACGTGCGGGAGTGGCTTTCCGCGCAAGCGGCCTCCGGCTTCGTGACTTATGATCCGGAAGGCGCAACCTTCAGGCTCACGCCGGAACAGGCTACCGTTTTTGCCGATGAGGAAAGTCCCGCTTTTATGGGCGGCGGTTTCATGTCCGTGGCAGCGGTTTATGCCGATGAGCCGAAGCTCGCCCGGGCATTCCGAACGGGGGATGGCATCGGTTGGGGCGATCGCTGCAACTGCCTGTTTTGCGGAACGGAGCGCTTCTTTCGCCCGGGTTACAAAGCGCACCTTGTTGCCGAATGGCTGCCCGCGCTTGACGGCGTTGTTGACAAGCTCGAGGCGGGCGCCGGGGTTGCCGACCTTGGCTGCGGGCATGGGGCATCGACCCTGATGATGGCCGACGCCTTTCCCAAATCCTGCTTCCTGGGTATCGATTTTCATGATGCCTCAATCGCGGAAGCCCGGAAAAATATCGGCCGCCGCGACAACATCAATTTCAAGGCCGCCCGAGCGGAAGATTTCCGCGACGCAGGCTTCGATCTCGTCACCATCTTCGATGCGCTGCATGACATGGGAGATCCTGTGGGAGTGGCCCGGCACGTGCGCGAGACCTTGAAAGATGATGGTACGCTGATGGTGGTAGAGCCTCTCGCGGGAGATGGCCTGTCAGACAATCTCAACCCCGTTGGGCGCGTGTTCTACGCCTTCTCGACAAGCGTCTGCGTTCCGGCGTCACTCAATCAAGAGGGCCGCATGGCGCTCGGCGCCCAGGCCGGCGAGGCGCGGCTCCGCGAGGTCCTTCGCGAGGGTGGCTTTACCCGCATCAGGCGCGCGCTTGAGACGCCATTTAACATGGTGATCGAGGCGCGGATCTAAGGGGAGGCTGAGCAACCACGCTCTCGGCCAACCGTAGGCCGCCACTCCCGCTAAATGCCAAAGGTCCGCACTCGGCCTAAACGAGCTCTGGCTCATAGGTCATCTGTTGGCTTGCCGAGACATGTTTGCCCGGACTTTTTGCACGAGCCTTTCCGTCGATGCGGAAGAAGGCGATGCTGGCCTGCAAATGCTCGGCCTGACCCGACAGCGACTCCGAGGTTGCCGACATCTCTTCGGCCGCACCCGCATTCTGCTGGATCACCTTGTCGAGTTGCTGGATGGCCTGGTTGACCTGATTGGCGCCGATATCCTGCTCGCGGCAGGCTGCGCTGATCTCTTCCACAAGCTCGGCGGTTTTCTTGATGTCGGGCACGAGCTTCGCCAGCATGGCGCGGGCCTCGCCAGCGGCCTCAACGGTCTGGCTGGACAGCGCGCCAATCTCGGCGGCGGCCGAGTGGCTGCGTTCGGCGAGCTTTCTGACTTCGGAGGCAACGACCGCGAAGCCTTTGCCATGCTCGCCCGCGCGGGCCGCCTCGATGGCGGCGTTAAGCGCGAGAAGATCGGTCTGGCGGGCAATGTCCTGCACGAAAACAATCTTCTCGGCGATGGTCTGCATGGCCTCCACCGCGCGACTGACGGCGGCCCCGCTCGCCTGGGCGTCGGTCCAGGATCGCCGGGCGATTTGTTCCGTACGGGCCGCGTTGTCGGCATTCTGCTTGATGTTGGCGGCCATCTCTTCCATGGACGAGGAGACTTCCTCGGCGGATGCCGCCTGCTCGTTGGCGCCGGTCGAGACTTCGTGGCTTGCGGCGGAAAGTTGCCCGCTGCCGGTCGAGACCTGAGTGGCCGCCGCCAGAGCGTCGCCGACGATGGCGCGGAGCTTGTGGCTCATGCGCTGCAAGGCGAGCCCCAGAGCGTCCTCATCGGAGAGAAGTTTGGGTTCGACTGAGAGATCCCCGCCGGCAATGGTGTCCGCAACCCGAGCGGTGGTGCGCAGGTTTGCAGTCATGCGATTGAGGGTCTCGATAAGGTCCCCGATCTCGTCGCGCCTGCTGTAATGGATGTCCTTTGAGAAGTCGCCTCTCGCCACCGCATCGACCGCTGAACGCGCCGTTGCGAGCCCGGTCCTGATGGAGCGTATGAGTGAAATGCCGATCAGGGCGCTGAGCAGCGCAAGGACGAGAAAGCCAATGACAAGGAGGCGATCATTGTGCCAAAGCTCCAGGAGGAGCCTGTTGAGAAACGCTGCGTCCATGTCGTCGAGGTAGACGCCGATGCCGGCGAAACCTTCGATTTCCGGGATATTCCTGATGTATGAAAGCTTCGGGGTTATGGGGCCGCCGACGCCTTTTTCGTACATATACGGAACAAAGGCCGTCCCTGTGGGACCCTTGGCGGCATCGATGAATGCCTTGATGAATTTAAACCCGTTCGCGTCGGCGAGTTCGAAGCGGTTCTGGCCGAGTTTCGAGCGGTCGTTCAGGCAGGTGACGACGCCATTGTAGTCATACGCAAAAATATAATTCGCCTGCTTTGCTTCGCCGAAGCGGGACGATTGGAGGACGGAGAAAAAAGCCTTCCGCCCAGCTTCGGTCTTGGGACCGCCCGCCGCCATCATGCTCTCGCGGGCGACCGAAACGGCCATATCGAGGAGGTTTCGGAGCTGGGACCGCCGCTCATCCATCATCTGGGCCCGCAGCATCGAATAGCCGATGGACACGACTATCAAGGTTCCAAGCAGAGCCAAAAACAGGGTAACGTTGATGCGGGTCGTGATTTTCAAGCGCGCAAGCATGACGGGATTACTCAACCTATGATTGCGCGCATGATGCCCGCACAAAGTAAAGGCTTTGTATCCAGGGTATGCGCCGGCTGAATGCCGTCGAGGCTCCGGCCTTTGGTCCTTGTTATAATGTGGATGCCTTGCGAAGCGCAGGAGCACTGGCAGGAGCCTGAAAAGGTGGCCGCATCCTTCGACAAGCTCAGGATGAGGTTTTCGATAGGCTCAGGATGAGGTCGAGTGTTGGCCGCATCCTTCGACAGGCTCAGGATGAGGTCTTCGACAGGCTCAGGATTAGGCCGAGGGTTTTCAATGGTTTAAACCTCATGGTGAGCTTGTCGAACCATGGGCAACATCGTTTTCAGCAGCCTGCTAAACATCCCACAGGCGAAAGCCTCCCTCGAAGGCGTTGGCATTATGACCTGGCCGGATGTTCGGCGGAAGCTCTTTGAGTTTCTTGACGTTGCCGCCGCCTAGCACGACGTCGGAGGGTTGGAGAGCCGCGATCAAGCGCGCAACCACGTCCGCGACATCGCGGCGCCACTCTTTCTTGCCATTCCGGTCCAGTCCGCGCTGGCCGACGTAATCCTCAAAGGTAGACTTTTTGTAGGGAAGGTGGCCCATCTCCATGGGGTGGACGATGCCCTCGATGATGAGGGTCGTTCCGAGCCCGGTCCCGAGGCCGAGAAAGAGCATCCTCCCGGAGCGGTAGCTCCCGATAGCCTGCATCGCCGCGTCGTTGATGATCCTGACCGGCCGCCCGAAGGCAGCCTCAAAATCGAAATGAACCCAGCCTGCTCCGAGATTATGCGGATCCTGCAAGGGAAGACCGTCGACAACAGGGCCGGGATAGCCGATCGTGACGACATCGTGGTCCCAATCCGAAACGGCGTCCTTGATCCCCGCCATCATCAGCTCGGGCGTAAGGGAGGGGCCGGAGACAACCTTCCGGTGCTCGCTTTGCCCGCTGACGAGGAGCTTGACGTGGTTGCCGCCCACGTCGGCGACGAGGACCTTCCTGGGAGCGGTGCAAACGCCCTGCTCCTCTGCGGAGGCCGGCTTCTCTTTCGCGAAATTGAGAACTGTTACTGTCGTCATGGGGCTGATCAGGTTCTTCCGAAACGAGGATTTGGGTGCAATCTTACTATGCGAAGGTCCGCGCTCTTCCGCAATTAGAGACTTAAGCGCAGGGGTGTTTTGCCGCCGTGATGAGCATGCGCCCGCCCCCAATGGCGCACGCCGGTCAGCCCCAGGAAAAGACCTGCTGAAAGGTCTGGTCGGGTTCGAAACACTGGTAGGATCTGCCCAACGCCCAAACGAGAGCGACCGAAATCAGGAGCAGCGCGAGCCAAACCACTATCGCGGGCGAAGGCATCTTCCGAGGCTCACGCCGCCTGATATAATCTCCGCGGCCATCGTAAAGCATGGTTGGCAGCACCCGCAAAAGCTATCATCGCGTCTCAGTTTAGCGGACTAAAACGCGTTGCGCATCCCTGGACGGCGTGTTGGACTCATTCTCGTCGCCCTCATCGTCCTGGCGGCGCAAGAAGAAATGCCGGCGCCAAAACCGATTTGCGCAAGCGTCAAACGAGGAGCAGCAGCCATGTCCTCCCTGAAATTCATTTTCTTCACGTTCCAAGGCCGTATCGACCGGCGCACATGGTGGATGGCCTTTGTGCTTATTCACATCGGGATTGCAAGCTTCAACTACGTGCTGTCGAAGCTCATGAACGACGACGCGCCCTTCCTTGACGGCACGTGGCCGAACCTCGTCCGCCTCCTGGGCGACCGTTCGGGGTGGATAACCGCGATGGTGTTCCTGGTTCCGCAACTGGCGATCAACACAAAGCGCTTCCACGATCGGGGACTATCGGGCTGGTGGTGGCTTGTCTTCCTGGTCCCCTTCGTCGTTGCGACAGGCATCTCGATTTCATCGCTCGGCGGCGAGGATTACCCGTCGCCACTCGCAGGCTGGGCGCAGTTGATCTGCGGCATCACGGCGCTGTGGACACTGATCACTCTCGGCTTCCTGCCGTCGAAAACGACTGCTTCCGCCCCGCGCGAACAAGCGGTCCGCTCATAAGCCTCTGCGCGAATGGGGAAATTTACGTCGGCAGCCGGTGATCCTGGTTCGCGGGATCTCCGGCGCGTTCAGCGGGCGAAGCTCGTCATCGAGTGACCGCGCCTGGGAACAGGCTGCACGATAGGTTCGCACGAGGCTCCCCATGGATAGTGTCAGACCTGACGGTCTCGCTACCGGTGCTTTGGGGTGCCCCTTGCCTACTCTCATGAAAAGCCTTGTCTGGAATAGCCTTGTGCGTTTCATCGCGTTCTGGCTGATCGTGACTGCCGTTACGGTTGGCCTCTACGCCGTGTGGGCGTCGCTCCCAGCGTCAATCCTTGGAGAGATCGTCGCGGAAGGGCTCAGCGGCGATCTCACGCGCGTGAGTTCCGAACCCTTTGCATTTTCGCTGGCCAAGGCTCTGGGCTGTATCGGTTTCGGGCTGCTGATTGCCTTCGGTGTCCTTCACGCCCTGGCCGTGTCGATTTCGATCGGCAGAGCGCGCGCCCTTATAGAGGGGTACACCTCGAAGACAGCGTTCGCCGACAATCTCGACCGTGTGCGCGAACGCATGGAAGCGCATCCCCTTCTCGGCCACGCCTGGAAGAAATTTCAGGAAAGCGTCATTCCAGGCGGGAAGCCGGTCCGCAACACCCAGCGTCCGCACAGCTTCTTCAACTATGCGATGCTTCGCGAAAAGTGCATCGGCCTCAAGATCATGCCGGGCGTGCCGAATTATTTCGTCGGCTCCGGTCTGCTGCTCACATTTATCGGCCTTGTCATCGCGCTCTACCGGGCGGCCGAGGGAACGCAAGCGGCGCAGCTCGCGGAAGCGGGCGCGGGGGCCGCCGCAATGCAAAGGGCCCTGCAAGAGCTGCTGCATGCGGCCACTTTCAAATTCTCGACGTCCATCGCCGGGCTTGCGGTTTCGATCGTCCTGGCGTTCGCATTCCGGCTTTACGCGATCAGGATAGAAGCCTCGCTCGGCGATTTCTGCGAGGCCCTGGAAAACAAGCTGAATTACCTTTCGCCTCAGTCGCTATCGGTTGAGATGCGCGACAGCCTCACCGCGCAGCTCACTCAGCTGGAGGAGATAAACAGCGAGGCGTTCTTCGCGCGCTTCGGCAGCGAGGTGGCGCCGTCGATCAACACGGCGCTTACGAGCGCGCTCTCGCCGCTCACCCAGGAGATCCACACCGCGGTCGAACAGCTCGATCGCAACAGCCATGAGGGCGTGCGGGAACTCGTCAAGCAATTCTCCCACACGCTTCAGGGCGGCGCGGGCTCTGAACTGCGCGAACTCACGGGCAGCCTTCAGGCCGTCCTGAAAGCGATGGAAACCGTCAGCTCAGATATGAGCCGTTCCGGCGAGGACTTTGCGGTGAAACTCGGCGACGCGGCGCAAAATCTCAATCGGCTGGTCATCGATGCCGGAGCAAATCTCAGCAAGCAATCGGAGATCAGCCGCCTGACGCTTGAACAGATGCTGGCGTCCTTGCGCGTGATTTTCGATCAGGCCAATGCGCAGATCAACACGAAGCTGTCGTCGGCTGCGGATGGGGCATCCTCAAAACTCGTGGAGGCGATGGATCGCGTTCTGTCAAAGCTCGAAACACAGGTTGGCGGGCTGGAACAGAGTTTTGGCGGCTTGAGGGAAGCGGCCACGGGACATCTCGCCGAGGTCGGGCGGCAGATGTCGGTGGCGCAGGAGAGAGGCGCCAAGTCGGTCGCCGATGTTTCGGCTCGCGCGGCTGCCGTGCTTGAAGACGGTCTCACCGCGGCCATGAAGTCCATCGGCAAGGAAGTGTACGACTTTGCGGCGGCCTTGCGGACGTCGTCCACGGCGCTCGGTGTTCAAGCCGAAGCCATCGACCGGGCCTCGACGCGGACGAGGCAAACCGCCGACGTCTTTGGAGAGTGTGCGGAAAATGTCAAAGCCGCCATGGCCCCTGTCGTGCGTTCGAATGTGAAAACCGCGGAGATTACGGCGATCGTTGGCGAGGCCGTCAAACAGGCTTCGGCTGCGCTCGACGAAGGACAGCAGGCGACGCGCGGTCTCAGCCAGACCATCGCCGCCCAGGTCGACCGCCTCACAAAGCTCTGGGAAAACTACGAAAGGCGTTTCGTCAAAATCGACGAGGATTTGGAGCGCGCTTTCGAAAAGCTGGCCCAGGAAACCACGAAACAATCGCAGCTGCTCGCCGAGCAAACCATTCGAATTGACAGGGGATTGGCGGGCGCCGTCGATAAACTCGCAGGTCCCGTTCAAGGAATTGGGGACGGCGCGCAGGAACTCTCCGAAACCATGGGCGAACTCAAGAAACTTTTCGAGCGGGCAAGAGAGCCAGCATGATCGCCGAAGAAGAAAGCGCGAATTACTCGGACGAGAGCGTCAATTATTTTGTCCCCATGACCGACATGATGGTCGGGGTGCTCTTCATTTTCATTTTGATGCTGACGGCCTTCGCGCTGGACTTCCGGCGCACAACCGACGCGCAGGAAACCGCACTGAAAGTCGCGCAGGAGGTGGCGAGCAAACTCGAGCCGCTTCAGTCGGCCGTGCGCGAACAAATGACGCTGCTCGACAAAGTACAGCAGGATCGCCGGGAACTCTTGCAGGATATTCGAACGCAGCTCGCCGGAGAGGGCCTGAGCGTTCAGATCGACGAAGCGAATGGCGTGCTTCGGCTCAACGAGGATGCCGTCCGGTTTGCACCGAACCACGCCGATCTCGTGGATCGCAACAAGGACAATGTCGGCAAGATCGCCCGGGTTTTGGAACGCGTCCTGCCGAAATATGCCAGTTGCCGCAACTGGCAAACATCGGTTTGTTCGGCGGCCGAAGACACCGCACTCGAAACGCTGTTTATCGAGGGGCACACCGATACGACGGGCATCGATAACAGCAACTGGGTCCTGTCGACCGAGCGCGCCGTCAACACGTACCGCGAGTTGATTGCCGTCGCGCCGGCCCTTCGGCTCTTACGAAACAACCGTAACGAGGAGGTGATGTCCGTCTCCGGCTATTCGTCGACCCGGCCCATCGATCCGCGCGCCCTGCACGACGCCTGGGATCGCAACCGTCGCATAGACTTGCGCTTCGTGATGGACAACGATCCCCGAAGAAATCTTGAGCAAATTCTTCACGTCACCGACGAAATGCGCCAGCAGATCAGCCGCCTGCGAGCCGCAAGCGAGGCTGCACGGTGAGCCTTCGGCAGGCGCTGAACAATTTCGCCCGGTCGGAGCCCGTCACAATCGCGTTCCCGAAGACGACAGCCACCTCTGAAGCGAACGAACGGCTCGCGAAGATCTTCGGCGAGGGTGGCACGCCGCGCCCGCTCGCGGAAAATCTGGATGAATTCAGCAGGAGGATGACACACCTGCTGGAGAAAAACGATCCGCTGGCCCGCCGCGATCTCCTCCGCGCGCCCTGGTGTATTTGGACATCAGCGCATCCGCTGAACCGCCAGCCCCACCTCGTCGAAAAATTACTGGCTCGCATCCTGGAAGCAGGGCGCCACAATGTCTACCGGATGCTTGCCGCGTCATGGCTTCATAACTTCAGGTTTGGTGACTATTGTGTGCCGCTCATTGGCGACTTCTTGAAAAAGCATATTGGCGATCTGGGCTATCCGTGGAAGGAGGCGCAAACCGCTCTCCATATCTTCGATGCCGCGACCGGCCCCAAGGTCATCGTGGACGCCGCCTTTCAAAATGGCTGCACTCCGGACGACATCCTTTCCCAGATCGGGTTCCGGAACCGGCTCCCAGCTTTGGGATACCGCGAACATCTCTACCGTCTGGGTTTCGAGCGACAGCAAAAGGAGACGGACACCGATCCTCTGGACCGTTTGAAGATCATTCGGAATTGGATCTACGCCGATGGCAAGGTTCGCTTCCAGCCGCTGAAAACGGCGGCCGTTTGCGCCGCGCTCGATCCCTTCAGCGACGGGATGCCCGACGAAAAACTCGCGACACAGTCTTGGATTTCGTTGTCCAGCTATTGCAAGATCCTCGTTTAGGCCCTGAGGGATGGTCAGGTTGCCCTAAGTCCGAGTCGATCGCGCGGCGCTGGCTCACCGAACAATCGCTGCGGCAGTTTTTTGCTGTTCTCAACGCATTTGGCCGAAAGGACCAATGGACTTATCAGCGAGCGTTCTGGATGGCTCTTTACCGCCGGCATTATATCGACGACGCCTGGGTCGTTTTCGAAAGTGCGGGGGCTCGCGAAGCCCAGCGGATGTTCGGGCAAAATGCTGGATTTGGCCGCATGGAGGGTTTTCAGCCCGGGCACGCTGTTCTGCTCCTGAACATTCGGGGGCTTATCGTGGCGGAGTGGAGTCATAACAACCCCTGCAGCATCTGGGACGAAACCGACGGCGCCATCAGACCCACGCTCCCTCAAAGTTCGTATTTGGCCTCCGAGCTTAAAAAACAACACAGAGGGGACAACACCCCCGCAAACATGACCAGTCAGGGGATATTCTGGCATTACGGGGCTGTCCGGTACCGCTGGCAGGGCCAGATCGCCGCGTATTTGAGGCATCGGCGCGGACTGGTGCTCGAGCCCTCCGACTATGGCGTGGACGGCTGATCTGCGCGCGTGAGCCGGGCGCGCCAAAGCATGGCGGGCGGAGCGCAAACTGCGCCGAAACCGTGCCAAGTTGACAGTCCGATCACCGGCATTCCTTGCACAGAGCGTGAAACGGCGGACGTGAATTGTGTAAGAGCGCTGTTTGCTGCAACGGGATGTGCCCGCGAAGTCGGCGCCAAATGCTGCGTGCCCCAAAAGACACGATGTGCTGGAATAGGCCGGGGACAAAACTACTTATTATTGAATTCTGGCATTTCCGTGTCTAGCTTGCGCGAGGCTTAAGTAGGTATTGTAGCGCAGACATCTTGTGACGGGGCGGCGACCTCGCGAGCGAGCTGTTGAGTTGGGCATAAATTCAAATTGCAATCAGACATGGAATATGGGGCACTGAGATGTCTAATAAAAAACTTTCGGCCGCGCTCGCCCTTGGCGTCGCGGTCCTGGTTTCTTCCAGCGTCGCCAACGCTGCGACATGTATCGGCAATTGCGGAACAGACGGCGCGGATGGCGTAGTCACACTCTCTCCGACCGGGAACAGCAGTTATAACTATATCTCGACGGCCGGCGGCGTAACCGGAGTGGGACAGATTCCCGGCGTTCCCTATGCCGGCACGAATGGCTCCCAGTATACGTCAAATGCGTTTACGGCGACTTCGGGGCAGGCGCTCACGTTCTACTTTAACTACGTGACGAGTGATGGCTCTGGATTTCCGGACTATGCTTGGGCGAAGCTGGTCAATACGTCCACCCCTGGCGCCGATGCTTATTTGTTCACGGCGGCTACGACCCCTTCTGGCGACACGAGCCCTGGCATCTCCCTGCCCGCAAATAGCGCCACGTTGATTCCGGCCACTTCGCCGATCATTGGCGGCGGCCCGCTGTGGTCGCCGCTCGGCGGTTCATCGGGAACATGTTTTGCCGCTGGTTGCGGATACACGGGTTGGATTCAGTCCAACTATAACGTCGCTGCGGGTGGAACCTATGAGGTCGTGTTCGGCGTGACGAACGCTAAAGACACGGGCTGGCAATCGGGATTGGCTTGGGACGGTCTCGCGATTGGAGGGGTACCCATTCCAGGAGTTCCCGGCCCGGTTCCCGGCTTGGGCCTGCTTAGCTTTGCTGTTCTTGCTCTGGCGGGTGGATTGGCCGGCGCGCGACGCTACCTGTCCATCTAATATCTGAACAGAGAATTACGGAAGTAAAATGCCCCCGCCCGGATACCTCCGAGGCGGGGTTCTTTGTTGAGCGAGATCACCTCACGGCAGCGGCTCGAGCGACGCGGGCCCGGAGCTTTGGTTCAGATATTCTGCTTCTGAAGGTATGGCCGTTGCGCCTTGAAACAAGTAGGCTCTCGACCCATAGGCCGCATGTGTGTTGCCCTAAGGTTCCACCAAACACGGAGGCATTCATTGGCGAACCCAAGAATGTCGGCTGAGACCTTGCATTTCTGATTGGCGCACCCGACAGGACTTGAACCTGTGACCCCAAGAATTCGGAATCTTGTACTCTATCCAGCTGAGCTACGGGTGCGTGGGAAGAACAATAGCGGAAGCTCGTTGCCTCCGCAACAAGCCATGTGAGGTGGCGAGGCCTTCCCAAAACCGGCGCGATAAGAGAGCGATTGAAGTTGGCTCGCGGCGCTTTTCCCGCTTATATTCGCCCCATAGACTCTTGCCCAACTCTCCGAGCGCCCCGCCGAAGAACGCAAAAGCGCAAGCCCAGCCATCCCGCCCGGAAGCCGCGTCTATCTCATTGACGGCTCGGGCTATATTTTCCGCGCCTTCCACGCGCTGCCGCCGCTGACGCGCCCCTCGGACGGGCTGCCGGTCGGCGCCATTCACGGCTTCTGCAACATGCTGTGGAAGCTTTTGCGCGAAACGAAGGGCGAGAAGCGGCCAACCCATCTGGCGGTCATCTTCGACCATGGCAGGGCGAGCTTCCGCAACGCGATTTCCGCCGACTACAAAGCACACCGACCCGAGCCGCCGCCGGAGCTTGTGCCGCAATTTGCGCTCATCCGGGACGCGGTGCGGGCCTTCAACGTGGCTTGCGTCGAGAAGGAAGGCTTCGAGGCCGACGACATCATCGCGACCTATGTGCGCGAGGCCGTGGAGGCTGGCGGCGAGGTGGTGATCGTCTCGTCGGACAAAGACTTGATGCAGCTCATCGAGCCGGGCGTCACCATGCTCGACACCATGAAGAACAAGGTGATCGGCGAGGCCGAGGTGCTGGAGAAGTTCGGCGTTCCGCCCGGGAAGGTCGTCGAGGTGCAGGCGCTCGCGGGCGACTCCATCGACAACGTGCCGGGTGTGCCGGGCATCGGCGTCAAGACGGCGGCCGAGTTGATCCGCGAGCATGGCGATCTCGAAACGCTGCTCGCGCACGCGCCGCTCATCAAGCAGAAGATGCGCCGCGAGAGGCTGGTGGAATTCGCCGATCAGGCCCGGCTTTCGCGCCGCCTCGTCGAACTCGACAGGCACGTTCCGGTGGAGGAGCCGCTCGACCTTGCCGCCGTCGAAGACCCGGACCCGAATGCGCTGCTCGAATTCCTGCGCGCCATGGAATTCAACTCGCTGACGAAGCGCATCTCGGAAGCCTTCGGTGTCGAGCCGCCTGCCCCCGGTGAAGGTCATGCGCCCGCGCCGGCAATCGACGCGCCGCCAGCGGCGGAAGGGGGCGCCGAGGCCATCTCCCAGCGTGGCCCCGCTGCAGAGGCGCGGCGCGTAACGGAGTGGCTGAAGCCCTTCCCCTTCGACCGCTCGTGCTACGTCCAGGTCACCGATCTCCAAACGCTCGAAGACTGGATCACGGCCGCGACCGAACAGGGCTTCGTCGCCTTCGACACCGAGACCACGGACCTCGATCCGGTCGCCGCGCGGCTTTGCGGCGTCGCCTTGGCGCTTGAGCCGAACCGCGCCTGCTACATCCCGCTCGCCCATCGCCCCGGCGACGGGCTCGATTTCTCCGGCGCGGGCGAGATCAGCCAGCTGCCGATGGAGCACGCGCTCGCACGCCTCAAGGCGCTGCTCGAAGACGACAGCGTGCTGAAAATCGGCCAGAACATCAAATACGACTTCGTCGTCATGCGGCGCTACGGCGTTCGCCTCACGCCCTGCGACGACACGATGCTGATGGCCTACGCCTGCGACCAGGGACGCGGCGGCCTTGCGGGCTTCGGCATGGACGAGCTTTCAAAGCGCCATTTCGGGCATACGCCCATCGCCTTCAAAGATGTGGCGGGCAGAGGCAAGGCGCAAACCACATTCGACTGCGTGGCCGTGGACAAGGCCACGGAATACGCCGCCGAAGACGCCGACGTGACTTTGCGGCTCTGGCATCTGTTCAAGGCGAGGCTTGCCGCCGAGGGCATGGCCGCCGTCTACGAGACGCTGGAGCGCCCCATGCCCGCCGTGCTCGGCGAGATGGAGCTGAACGGCATCATGGTGGATCGCGCCGTGCTCTCGCGATTGTCCGGCGAATTCAGCCAAAGCCTCGCCCGCATCGAGGACGAGATCTATGCGCTGGCCGGAGCCAAATTCAATATCGGCTCGACGCAGCAGGTCTCGGACCTCCTGTTCGGGAAGTTCGGCTTGCCCGGAGCGAAGAAGACCTCAACCGGCAAATGGAGTACCGGCGCGAAGGTGCTCGAAGATCTCGTCTCGAGCGAGGACCTGACCGAGGACGCGCGGCGCCTGCCCGCGAAGCTGCTCGAATGGCGCCAGCTTGCCAAGCTCAAAAGCACGTACACGGACTCGCTGCCGCAGCACATCGACGCCGAAACCGGCCGCATCCACACCTGCTTCTCGCTCGCCTCGACCTCGACCGGGCGGCTATCCTCGACCGAACCGAACCTGCAGAATATCCCGATCCGCACGCGCGAAGGCCGCATGATCCGCACGGCCTTCATCGCCGAGCCGGGCAAGAAGCTGATCTCCGCCGACTACAGCCAGATCGAGCTGCGGGTGCTGGCCCACATGGCCGACATCCCGGCGCTGAAACGCGCGTTTGCCGAGGGGCTCGACATTCACGCGATGACCGCGTCCGAAATGTTCGGCGTGCCCGTGAGGGACATGCCGAGCGACGTGCGCCGCCGTGCGAAGGCGATCAACTTCGGCATCATTTACGGCATCTCGGCCTTCGGACTGTCGCAGCAACTCGGCATTCCGCGCAGCGAGGCGGGCGAATATATCGCGAAGTATTTCGAGCGCTTCCCCGGCATCCGCGCCTATATGGACGCCACGCGCGCCAAGGTGCGCGAGGACGGCCATGTCGAGACGCTGTTCCGGCGCAAGATCCACTTCCCCGAGATCAATACGCCGCAGCGCAATATGCGCGCCTTCTTCGAGCGCGCCGCGATCAATGCGCCGATCCAGGGGACGGCCGCCGACATCATCCGCCGCGCCATGATCCGCGTGCCGGCCGCGCTTGAGAAAGCGAAGGTTTCGGCGCGAATGCTCCTGCAGGTGCATGACGAGCTGGTGTTCGAGGCGCTGGACGCCGAGGTCGAGGCAACGATCAAGGCCGTGACACGCGTCATGGAGCACGCCGCCGAGCCTGCCGTCGCCTTCTCAGTGCCGCTGAAAGTGGACGCCCGCGCCGCGCAGAATTGGGGCGAGGCGCATTAAGCGTGCTACACTGCTCAACAAGGACCAGAGATGCCACGACCAACGCTTGAAGAACTAAAGCAGCTTTCCGTTGAGGAGCGCCTGCAACTTCTCGAGGACGTATGGACTTCGCTCGACGAGGATCATCCGCATCCCATGCCGATGCCGAAATGGCACGAGGAGGAGCTAGTTCGGCGACTTAAGGCGTTCGAGGACGATGGCTCCAAGGGCATTCCCTGGGATGAGTATCTTGATGGCCTCGAAAAGAGACGCCGTCAGTGCGTTTGATTATCGAACTGCCAGCCCAAGCTGACATCGACGACGCGGTAAGCTGGTATGACAGTCAGGATTTTGGCCTCGGGTCCGCTTTCATCGCAGGCCTCACGTCCCTCTTCAGCCCCATCGCCGAAAAACCTGAGCGTTATCCCTTTCATCAGGCGGGTCTGCGCCGGGCCAGCGTGCGGCGCTTCCCCTACGCCGTGTTTTACACTCAGTCGGATGACAGCATCCATATCCATGCCGTCATGCATCACCGCCGCGATTTTCGGACGCTTGATGATCGCCTGAATTAAGCGCTCACCCTCCGGTGCAGCGCGCAAAAGATTGGGAGCCGAAGCCTCAACCCTTCCAATGCAGGGCGCAGAGCAGCGTGAAGAGCCGTCGTGATGTGGTTTCGTCCATGCGGACCTTGCCCTCCAGCCTCTCGATCAAGAGCTTGCTGCCCTCGTCATGCAAGCCGCGCCGGGACATGTCGATCGCCTCGATCTTGCTCGGGGGGGCGGACTTGATGGCCTCGAAATAGCTCTCGCAGATCATGAAGTAATCCTTCACGACCTTCCGAAAGGGGTTGAGCGAAAGAAGAAATGTCGCGGTTGGTTCGTCCGCATTCCCTGACGTGACCGCGAAGGCAAGGCGGTCCTCGGTGATTGCGATGCCGAGCTTGTACGGGCCGGGAGGTCCGGCGACGAGTTCGAATACGTTCTCCTCGAGAAGATCGTAAATCGCAACACTGCGCTCGTGTTCGACTTCGGGCGTATTGCCCCCAATCGAACTTCCGTCCAGGTCGACCTTGATCAACCTAGCGGGCGAGAGGGTTTGCGGTTTGTGCAGCATGACGGTGCTTTTAAGCCCCTTGTAGCCGGATTGCAACAGAGAGGCGATGACCGTCGAGCCCTTCGGTTTCCGCCAGAAGTCATTGTTGCCGGACCAAGCGCGGCCAGGCTTTCGCGGCTCAGCTTCAAAAGTGACGTGCGCTTCATGAAATCGAGGACGCCCAGGCCCGAGGAAAAGCGCGCCGTGCGCGTCGTCGGCAGCACATGGTTCGACCCAGCCACATAGTCGCCCACGGCTTCCGGCGTGAAGTGGCCGATGAAAATGGCTCCCGCGTTGCGGATCGCGGGCAGCATGTCTTCGGCAGCGGAGCAGGACAGTTCCAGATGCTCCGGCGCGAGCGCGTTCACCAGAGGGGGCACGTCCTTGGCAAGGTCGGACACGAGCACGATCGCGCCATGATCCTTCCAGCTTTTGGCCGCGATCGACGCGCGCGGCATGGATAGAAGCTGTCGCTCGACAGCGGACGCGGCCGATTGGGCGAGTGCGGGGCTGTCGGTGATGAGGATCGACTGCGCGGCCTCGTCGTGTTCGGCCTGGGCGAGCAGGTCGGCGGCGACCCATCGCGGATCGGCCTTCTCGTCCGCCACGACGACGACCTCGGACGGCCCGGCAATCGAGTCGATGCCTACGATGCCGAAAACCCGGCGCTTCGCCTCTGCCACGTAAGCATTTCCAGGCCCGACGATCTTCACGACCGGCTTGATGGTTTCGGTGCCATAGGCCAGCGCGGCGACAGCCTGCGCGCCGCCGATGCGGTAAACCTCTGTTACGCCCGCGAGATGGGCTGCTGCAAGTACTGCCGGGTTGACCTCGCCGCGCGGCGTTGGCACGACCATGACGATTCGGGGAACACCTGCAACTCTTGCTGGAACGGCGTTCATCAGCACGGAACTCGGATAGCTCGCCTTCCCGCCGGGAACATAAAGGCCAACGAAATCAATCGCTGTCCATTGATGGCCAAGTTCCGCCCCGATTGCATCGGCGTAGCGCTCGTTCGAGGGGACATGGCGGCGATGATGCGCCTCGATGCGCTGATGCGCGATTGTGAGCGCTGCCTTTAAATCCGGTGCCAGCGCATTGTATGCCGTCTCAAGCTCTTGCGCCGGAACGGCAAGACCGGCTTCTCGCAAATCCACATTATCGAACCGGGACGTCAGCTCGATGACAGCCGCGTCGCCCCTGCCCTTCACATCTTCGATGATGGAGCGCACGGCATCCTGAACGTCGGCGGGCTGATCGCGCCGGGCTTCAACGAGGGCCTCGAACCGTTGGGCGAAGTCCGGATCCGAGGAACGAAGGAATTGTGTCAAGGAAGCAGTCCTAATTTGAATCTTGGGCGACGCGCGCCGGAGCGGACGCAACCTCCACGTCCGCCGCGGCATGCTCAGGCTTTATAGCGGTTTTCCAGGCCACGCCAAGATCGCGCAACTCTCCTTCGATGCACTCCACCTCGAGCCGCACCGCGCCGCCGCCGGCAAAGTAAAGCGTAATGTATCCACTTGGCGGGTCACCTTCCTCATACGTGACCGCAAGCAGTTCTGCGAACGTAGACGGTTCACCCGGTTTTATATTCTGCACCTGCGCGCGCGTCACCTTGTCAAACCGCAAGGCGCACCGGCACCGGCGCAGATCGGAGGCGCCGTCCGGGTCGACGGCTGCCAGCCAATCGAAGCGATTGAGGATCGCCGCGAACCGGTTCTCGGAAGGCACCCACGCCATGTCCGACATTCGCAACACTGCATCCTGCAAATGTGCGGATAGGATTTTCAAATCATCCTCGTCGAGAGCGATAAGCTTGAGAGGATCGGGCGTCGCAGAACGCATGGCACGCGCCTCATGTGCTAAGGTCGAAGAGAATTCGATTGTCACAGTGAATGAAGGCGTTCGATCTCAGCTCCGCAAGACCCTAGTTTCTCTTCCAGCCGCTCAAAGCCGCGATCAAGGTGGTAAACGCGATTGACCGTGGTGTCGCCTTCCGCCATCAGCCCCGCGATCACGAGCGAAACCGACGCGCGCAAATCCGTCGCCATCACCTCCGCGCCACGCAAGGCCGCGACGCCGCGCACTTTCGCCATGTCGCCCGTGACGGTGATGTCCGCGCCGAGCCTGGCCAGTTCCTGCACATGCATGAAGCGGTTCTCGAAGATCGTTTCGCGGATGTCGGAGACGCCATCGGCCCGGCACATGAGCGCCATGAGTTGCGCCTGGAGATCGGTCGGAAAGCCAGGGAATGGGGCGGTCGTAACGTTGACCGGTTTCAGCAAAGCGCCGTTTCTCGTCACGCGAAGGCCGCGGTTCGTTTCGCTGATCTCGATGCCAGCCTCGCGAAGGACATCCAGAGCTGCGGGAAGCAGATCGGCGCGGGCGCCATCAAGGTAGACATCGCCACCGGCCGCGGCGACCGCCATGGCATAGGTTCCCGTCTCGATCCGGTCCGGCAGCACAGTGTGGGTTGCTCCTTCAAGGCAGTCCACACCGTGGATGACGATGGTCGGCGTGCCTGCGCCCTCGATCCTCGCCCCCATCTTGTTGAGGCAACTTGCAACGTCCGCAATCTCGGGCTCGCACGCTGCATTTTTCAGCACCGTCTCGCCCTCTGCCAACGTGGCCGCCATCATGATGTTATGCGTTGCGCCGACCGAAACCTTTGGAAAGTTCACGACCCCGCCCTGCAATCCTTTGGGCGCTTTCGCGACGACATAACCACCGTCGAGATCGATTTGGACGCCGAGCGCCTGAAGCGCCATCAAATGAAGATCGACGGGCCTTGTGCCGATCGCGCAGCCTCCTGGCAGCGACACGCGCGCTTCCCGGCAGCGCGCCAGAAGCGGGCCCAGCACCCAGAAGCTCGCCCGCATGCGGCGCACCAAATCGTAGGGCGCGGTCGTATCGACGATGTCGCGCGCCGTTAGATGCAGCGTGTCGCCCTGATGGGTGTGGCCATTGGCGCGCTTCCCATCGACCGCGGTATCGACGCCGTGGTTGCGCAGGATGCGGATGAGAAGCCTCACATCGGCGAGGTTTGGCACGTTCTTCAGCGTGACCGTGTCGGAGGTTAGAAGGCTCGCGATCATCAGAGGCAGAGCCGCGTTCTTGGCCCCGCTGATCGGGATCGTGCCATTCAGGCGATGTCCGCCCGTAATTCGAATTCTGTCCATGATGCCCGCCGGAAATGAGTGCGTCGGCGCACGCCCCAAAGCAGCCCACGCTCTGTCACGCTAGACGAGCGCAGCCTGCATCGCAACCTTGGGGCGGCCTGTCACTCAAGCATTGTCCACATTCTTGGCTTCTTTTATGTCCTTCCGCTTGGTCAGATTACGGCGCAGAGCAGCGGCGAGCCGCTTTTTCTTCTCCGCCGCGTCGGGCTTTTCGCCCTTCTGGTCCGTTCGGTTTGGTTGCTTTTCGGTCATTCCGGTTACAGCTTTATCATTCCCGCGTCATCGCAAGGCGCAGAACGCGCCGCAGGCCAATTCACGATTGTCATGGCTGCGCCCTCTTTCGTCATGGCCGGACTTGATGCGGCCATCCAGAGAAACAGGCGCATGTTTCTCTGGATGGCCGGGTCAGGCCCGGCCATGACTAATGAGAGGCGCGGCCATGACCCAATGCCGTTTCGCATCCTACAATCGGGCAATCCCGAATGTGTTCGCATGTAAGACACGGGCGTCGCCTTCCGCGGCAATAGCAAGGCAAAGCGACAGAATTTTGCGGGTGTCGCGCGGGTCGATGATCCCGTCATCCCACAGCCGTGCGCTGCCGTATAGCGCCGTCGACTCCCGGTCGAGCTGCCGCTCGATCGCCTCCGACATCTGCTTCAGCACCGGCTCGTTGACCTGCCCCAACTTCTCGAACTTCGCCCGCGTGATGATCTCCATCACTTTCGCCGCCTGCGGTCCGCCCATGACGGCGACGCGCGCGTTTGGCCAAGAAAAAATGAAGCGCGGATCGAAGCCGCGACCGCACATGCCGTAATTGCCCGCGCCATAGGAGCCGCCGACAATCACCGTAAACTTAGGCACCCTCGCATTCGCCACGGCCTGGATCATTTTCGAGCCGTGCTTGACCGCGCCGGTGCGTTCGGCTTCGCGACCGACCATGTAGCCTGTCGTGTTCTGCAGAAAGACGAGCGGCATTCCCGCCTGATCGCAAAGCTGGATGAATTGCGCGGCTTTGGTCGAGCCGTCCGGTTGGATCGCGCCGTTGTTGCCGAGGACCCCGACCTCGAAGCCATCGATGGCCGCGTAGCCGCATACCGTCTCCGAGCCGTAATCGCGCTTGAAATCGAGGAAGTCCGAGCCGTCCACGAGCCGCGCGATGATCTCGCGCACATCATAGGGCTCGCGCTCGGAAATCGGCACGATGCCAAGCAGGTCGTCAGCGTCATATTTCGGCTCCACGCCTTTCTCGCGGGGGGGACGCGATCCCATTTCAGCTTCGCCAAGAGATCGCGGGCGATGGAAAGCGCATGCGCATCGTCGCGCGCAAGGTATTCGCCAAGCCCGGTCGTAGACGCATGAAGATCCGCGCCGCCGAGGTCCTCGTCGGAGGCTTCTTCGCCGATGGCGGCCTTCACCAGCGGCGGACCGGCCAGGAAGATTTTGGACTTGTCTTTTACGAGGACGACATAGTCCGAGAGGCCAGGGAGATAAGCACCGCCCGCGGTCGATGACCCGTGCACGACAGCGATCTGCGCGATTCCCGCCGCCGAAAGCCGCGCCTGGTTCGCGAAGGATCGGCCGCCTTCGACAAACATCTCGCTCTGATAGAGCAGGTTCGCGCCGCCGGACTCGACGAGATAGATGAGCGGCAGCTTGTTTTCCTTCGCGATCTCCTGCGCGCGCAGCGACTTTTTCAGTCCCATCGGCGAGATGGTGCCACCCTTGATGGCGCTGTCGCTCGCCAGGATCAGCGCGCGCTTGCCGGAAACGATGCCGATGCCGATGATGGTGCCTCCGCCCATGATTCGGGCCGCGCCATCGTCGTCGTGCATGCCAAAGCCCGCAAGCGTGGAGAGTTCGAGAAACGGCGTTCCATGGTCGAGAAGGCGCGCGACGCGCTCCCGGGGCAGAATTTGGCTTCGTTTGGCAAACTTTTCGGCCTGCTGCGAAGAATGCGCGATTACGGCTCGCTCAAGGCTGCGGAATTTTTCCACCTGCGCGAGAAGCTGCGCGGCATTGGCCTTGAAGGTCTTCGGATTGCGGTGAGGATACGCGAGGCGATCACAGGCATGGGCGGCAATCTCCGCTCAACGTCATAGCCGCCCTTGAGGCGGCTATCCAGGGCAGCGAGGCACGCGTTCTAGCCGTGGCCTGGATGGCCGGGTCAAGCCCGGCCATGACGGCGAAAGCGAAACGGCAGTGACGGCGACACCGTTTCATTCGTTGTCGTCCTTTTTCAGGATCTCGGGCGTCTTCGCGCGATGGAAGCCTTGGAACTCCGGCGCGGGCTTGTATGCGCCCATATCCATCAGAGCGTTGCGCAAGGGCGCGGCCCCGTCGATAGGCAAGGTCACGCCGGAAATGAAAGCCGCGCCCTCGCTCAAGAGGAAACAGATCGCCGCGCTCACTTCCGACTCCGTTCCAAGACGCCTCAGCGGCACATGATCCTTCAGCTTTGGGATCAGCGCCTTCACCGACCCTTCATAACGGTCCATGCCCGAGGACGCGATCCAACCCGGCGCCACGCAGTTCACGCGCACGCCCGCGAACGCCCATTCGAAAGCCGCCGTCTTGGTGAGGTTCACCATCCCCGCCCGCGCCGCGCCCGAATGCGCCATGCCGGGCATGCCGTTCCACATATCGGCGGCCATGTTCACGATCGCGCCGCCATGCTCTCGCATGGACTGCAGGAAGACCTCGCGCATCATCAGGAAGCCGCCTGTGAGGTTGGTGGCGAGGACGGTATCGAAGCCCTTCTTATTGATGAACATGAGCGGCGACGGGAACTGGCCGCCCGCATTGTTCACGAGGCCATGAATGCGGCCATGACGGGCGACGATGCCGGAGACCACCGCCTTGACAGCGTCCTCGTCGCGGATGTCGGCGGCGGCGCGCTCGGCCTTGCCGCCATCTTGCGCGATTTCGGCGACGACGACGTCGAGCTTCGCCTCCTTGCGGCCGACCACCACGACGGTCGCGCCGAGGCTCGCCAGTTCATGCGCCGTACAGCGCCCGATCCCGCTGCCGCCTCCGGTGACGACGTGGATCTGCCCCTCGAAGAGGGCTGGACGGAAGAATACTGCGGTAGCGTTGGCCCTCGCTCATGCGGATCGGTTCCCTCATTTTCCGCAAAAGCTAGTCATAGGTGACGTATACGTCAATGCGCTGGCCTTTACGCTTGGCTTGCGCCTGCCCTCTCAGGAAGACACTCACGGTAAGAGGATATTTGTTTAAGATTGAAAAGATCTGCGGCAAAACCGAGCGTGTAAGACTTTGAGCCAGAGATAGGGTTGACGTTCAGTAAATATCATTCTTAGACTGCCACTACAAAATGGCAACTAGGTGGTTAGAACGTGGAATTTGCAGACAAGTGCAAGAAGCGGCAAGCCGAACTCTTGCGCATATTGAAATCGCTCGATCATGAACAACTCTTGGACGGCGATGAACTCGCTGCGGAGCGCTTCAAGCAGAGCGCGCAGAAAGCGATCTCGCAATATGAAAAAATTCTTCACCTGCTCAAGGGGGAGCAGATCGGGCACGCTTGATCGCCGCACACAAGCCCGGCGGCCGTCGAGTTTCTCAAGTCCTAGGCCGTCGCCACTTTCCTCTTCAAATCCATGATCGCCTTCACGACGTTTCGCGAAGCAATTCCATATTCGCTGTCAAAATGCAGGATACGGTCGGCATTCAATTCCTGGCCGCTGTTCGCCCTATCGATCACCTCTCCCGCTGCACGGTGAAACCGGGCATGTTCGCCGATCAAGCTCTGATATTCGGCCGTGGAAGAATACTTCTTGCCCTCGCCGTACAGCCACCGCCCCAGCTCGCATCGATTATCGACGCGAACTTCTGCCGCTTTCAGTGTTCCGTCCATTTTCCGGAGATAGGTTGATAGTTTTATTTTCCATGCTGCATGAACCTGAATGGCTTCGTCAAAATTCATTTTCTATCTCCGTGAACACTTGGCTCCGTAAGCTCTGAAATAGAACCTTGGCGGCTGGTAGCGCCCATCTGACCAAATGCTGCTTACTTGAAGCTGTCGCTTCGCCCTGCCCCTGGCATAACTCACGACATTGCGATGACGTATACGTCAACTCCATCTTGTTAACGCGAACAAGATGCGCTAGTTATCGCGGTAAAGCGAAACCAAAGGAGCGAGAGATGGACTTGCAGGAAGTGGCCGACGGCATGACGCAGCGCGTAAGCGGGAAGTCTCCGCTCGGCGGAACCCTCAAATTCGATCTGGGAGAAGCCGGCAGCCTCTTCATCGACGGCAGCGGCAGCGACAACACTGTCGCCATCAACAAGAACGATCCCGCCAGTTGCACCATCTCCATGACGGTCGACGACTTCCGCGAACTCATCCACGGCCGCCTTCAGCCGACCTCGGCCTTCATGCAAGGCAAGATGCGGGTCGACGGCGACATGATGCTCGCCATGAAACTCGGACAGATGGTCTAAGAGTTTATTG
>CAVRSS010000143.1:0-23305 GCA_963723755.1 uncultured Alphaproteobacteria bacterium
GGCCCGCCTTGAGATCGCCTGCCGCGACAACCACGACCTGTGATCGGGGTCAGGCAGCGCTCTGGCCGCGAACAATTCCCTGAGCCTCAGGAACGGCACCAGTTCGCCACGGATGTTGAGGAAGCTGCATCCACGCGAACGGTCCTCATCGGCGGCGGGAAGCTCGACGCATTCCTCGATCGCGGCAAGGGGCAGCACATAGCGCGCGTCTCCCACCCGCACCAGAAGTCCGTCGATAATGGCCAATGTCAGGGGTGCCGAAGCGTGACCTTGGAGCCTCGATTGGGCTGGCTCGCTAGCTCGATCTTGCCTCTAAGCGCTTCGATGGTTCGCTTGACAACGTCCATGCCGACGCCGCGCCCCGACAGGTTCGTGACTTCGGAAACGGTGGAGAAGCCCGGCAGGAACACGACTTGAAACAGCTCTGCATCGCTCACGGGCAAATCCGCGAGATCAGACCGCGCTCGATGGCGCGCGCCCGGATGCGGTCGCGATTGAGGCCCCGTCCGTCGTCGATGATCGTGATATGGACTTCCGTGCCTGCGTGCGGTGCGGATAGGGTGATCTATCCGGCGGGCGCCTTTCCGGAAGCAATCCGGTCGGCGGGGGCCTCGATGCCGTGATCGATGGCATTGCGGATGAGATGGACGAGCGGATCGTTCAGCTGCTCGATTACGGTTTTGTCGAGTTCTGTCTCCTCGCCCTCCATGACGAGTTCGACCTCTTTGCCCAAATCGCGGGAAAGATCGTGAACGACCCTGCGGAACCGCCCGAACAGGGACCCGATCGGCACCATGCGGATACCCATGGTCGTGTCACGCAGTTCGAGGGCCAGCCGCTCGATCTCCTCGGCCACGGCTTTGACCCCCTGATCCGAGCTTGCCGCCGCGATCTGCTTCAGGCGCGACTGGGTGATGACGAGTTCTCCAACGCGATCCATCAGTTCGTCAAGCCGGTCAGCAGGGACGCGGATGCTGGCACTGCTTTTGGCCGTTTCGCGCCGCGCGCGCTGTTGCTCCGCCGGAGCCGGGGGCGCATCGGGCGCGGCGTGCGGAACAAGCGCTTCAGGAGGCTCGCGCTCGCTTATGCTGTCCTCGCTCGCGAGGATCTCTTGCGCTTCGGAGCTTGGCTGCGGGGCTTCGGAGGCCCCCGCAAGCGCAATATCGAGCTCCATTTCATCGCGGACGAAGATGAAAACGTCCTCGATCTCACTTTGCGGCTTTGACGTCCTGAGCGTGATCTCCCAGGCCATATAGCAAGCCGAGGGGTCGATCTCCTGAAGGCGGGGGATGGTGTCGGTCACCGGTGTGACGACGGCGGAACCGAGCGAGCGCAGCTCTTCCAGCAAAAGGAGGGGGTTTGTGCCGTTGCTCATGGCATCCCGAGGCAGTCGCATCCTGACGAGCCAGACCCGTTCTTCGGGTTCTTGGCTGGGGGCGAGAGCAACGGCTTCGGCTGGACAAAGGCTGTCTTGCAATGCCGCAAGCAGGGCGTCCTCTTCCGCGGGATCGGCCTCCTCGGGCTTTTCAATCAGAAGGCGCATGTGGTCGCGGGCGCGCAGCGCCACCGCGATCAGTCCTTGGGTGAGCCGCGCCTTGCCCTGCCGGACCTGGTCGAACGCCGTTTCGACGTGATGCGTGAAGGCGGCAGCGGCCTCGAAGCCGAACATCGCACCTGACCCCTTGATGGTATGCAGCGCGCGGAAGGCAGCGTCGATCAGATCCGGATCGTCGGGCGTGCAGTCGAGATCGAGAAGCGTTGCTTCCAGCTGAGCCAGGAGTTCCTGGGCTTCCTGCTTGAATATCTCTATTGGATTTGTCGGGGTCATTCTCCGAGGACCTTCCTGGCGACGGCGACAAGTTGCTCTGGCTGAAACGGTTTGGTGATCCATGCCGTCGCGCCGGCTGCCTTGGCCTGCGATTTCTTCTCGGCGTCGGATTCGGTGGTGACGAACACGATGGGAATGCCGGTATAGGCTGGCGATTTCCGCAATTCGCGAATGAACATCATGCCGTCCATCACCGGCATGTTGAGGTCGGTCAAAATCATATGGATCGTGGCGCGGCGCGCCTGCGTCAATCCTTCCTGACCATCGCCCGCTTCGATCACGTCGTAACCAGCGTTGCGCAAGGTCAGCCTGATCATCTGCCGCATGCTTGCGGAGTCATCAACGGCAAGAATGGTCTTAGGCATCCTCCCCCTCCTTTTTGATCCAGTAAGACTCAGTGTCGGTGAGAGGATCGCGTGAAGCCGTAAAGCCGGCTTTTGACAGGGTTTGAAGAAAGGCGCCGCCCGGCGGATAGAGGAGCGTCACTGTTTTGCCGGACAGCTGCCCCGACATCCGCCCTGAAATGAGCAGCTGCACAAGGCTGAGGTCGGCTTCTGTGACGGCAGAGCAATCCAGGCTTATGGCCGAATGCGCGCACAGAGCCTCCAACAGGAGAGATCGAGTTTGATCCGTATAGCGGATGGTCCGAGGGCCGCTGAGGTCCAACGTCCCGGAACTGGGCGCTTCTTGCATCATTACCTGCCAATACCATTTCACTAGCGCACAACCTATGGTAGAAATAGGTCGCACATCTGAGTGAATTAAAGACTAAATTTGGGAAGCAGGTGATACTTGTTGCTGGCAGGCTCCTCGGTCCGGCCGCTAAGTAATAAAGTCTTTATAAGCGACCTAAACAGCGAGTTATCAATTGCAAGACCTTATTAATTCCGGCCGCGGGTTGAAGGATATGTATGGAAACGGAAGTGGTCCGCATCATAGTTATCCGACACAAGCGGAGATTGATCTGTTCCTGCAGCGCTGGCTCGGGTTCTCTGGTACGCAGAGCCGGACTCTGCAAGCCCTGGTCGGCGAGATCCACACCGTCTCGGCGGACATACAGTCCAATGTGGCCGAAGTCTCCAATCGGCTGGAAACCATCGTCGCCACGACCCGGGAGCAAACGGCGACGGTTCATGAACTGGTGACGTCGATCCAGAGTGTGAATGTCGATGGCGAAACCATTCATCTGCCTCAACTTGCGGAGCATCTGGGAGAGACGCTCTCCGACCTCACACATAAGATCCTGGAACTTTCGTCGCGAGGCGTCTCCATGTCGTCGTCGCTGGACGGCGTGCTGAAAGAACTGGGTTCCGTTGAGGGAAGCGTCGCCGGGATCGACAAGATCAACAAGCGAACCAGTCTTCTGGCTTTGAACGCCAAGATCGAAGCGGCGCGGGCAGGCGAGGCCGGGCGTGGGTTTTCGGTGGTCGCCGATGAGGTCCGTGAACTGGCGATGGCCGTGAATCAACTGGCGGTGCAGATCAAGCGGCAGATCGGGAACATCGGCGCTGGCCTTCGCAATACGCATACGCTGCTGACGGAAGTCTCCACCATCCATATGTCCGAGGAAAATCTCCACGCGTATTCGAGGATCAAGACCGTAATGCGTTGCCTGGTCGAGCAGAGTGCCCACAATGCGGGCACCCTCAAGCAGACCGCCGCGGCAACTGAAAAAATAGCCGCAGACGTTTCGGCCGTGATCGTCGGCATGCAGTTCGAGGACCGCGCCAAGCAATATCTCGATAATGTGTGCAAGGCGATCGAGGCAGTCACTGCAGCGATCGATGATCTTTCGGCCTCGCTGCCAATGGCAGATGGCGCTCCTCTTGACGCGACGGACAGTCACGAGTGGGCCGAGTCCGTCATTGCAAAATGTACCCTGTATGAGATGCGCAAGCGCCTCACCGCGCATATTCTCCCGATGAAAGGCGCGTCATCCGCCGGTGCATTCGAAGCGAACGGCAGCCAGGACATCTTGGCAAATTCGGGGATCGAGTTTCTTTAAGGCTGCGTAATTACCCGGATTTTTCAGCCAATTCAGTCGTCATGGCCGTCCTTGAAGGCGGCCATCCAGAACAACACAAGGTATTCCAGTTTATGACTGTGATGGCCGGGTCAAGCCCGGCCATCACAGTGGGGCGAAAATTCGCCAGTGTTTTCAAGGATTCTTCTGCAGGCGGGAACATTCCGGGCAATCAAGTAAGGCTTTGGCTGGTCCGTGGCCCCGGACACCTGCGATGAAGCAGGTACCCCAACAGCTTTGTGTCTCCTTGCGGTTCAAAGGGGGCGCGGCCGAGAGCAGCGTCTGGCGACCTTGACCCAACTGAGATATTCGCCACCCCGTGCGCTGCTGGGTCTGTGTGAACCCCTGCGGGGTCCTTAATGCCTGCGTCTCAAACCCTGGTTACTCGATGACGTAGCAACACAAAAATCAAGTCATCCATCGGTTGATTGGGGTCGCGTTCCGGAAGCTTTTCGGCGATTTTGGACACCGTCTGCGTCGCTGGCTCGAACCGTTGACCGTCAAGAAACTGCGCGAGCCGCGCCGGCGTAAAAACCGGCTCCATGGGCGGCTCCGGCGTTTCGACGAGCGCGTCGCTATAGACAAACAGCGCGCTGCCGGGCGGAAAGGGCACGGTACGATTTTCATATGTCGCGTTCGGCACAATCCCGAGTGGATAGCCGCTGCCGTCGATGGGAAAGAATCCGTCGCCGTTGCAAATCAAATGTGCGGGCGCGCAGGCCGCAGCGTAGGTCAGTTCCTCTTGATCAAAGTCAACGATAGCGCAGAACGCGGTGGCAAATTCGCCCGGGTCAAGAAGCCTCCGCACGAACTGATGGGCGTCTTCGAGCCACAAGGCAGGACTATCCGTTCTCAAGGCGTCGCTTTCCACGACATGGTGAAGACAGAAGGCGTGAAAGGCTGCGTTTATGCAATGGCCCGATAAATCGGCTTGGAATATCTGGAGCCTGGAGTTGTTGAGAGCCTTAAGGCTCAGCATGTCGCCGCCAGGGCCTACCGCGGGCTCATGATGGCTTGCGATCTCGACGGGATATCGATCGCATAGGTCCGATATGGCGGCTGCCGTAGGGACAGGCAGCGTTCGCGGACAACAGAAGAGGCCGAGGTCATCGACTGACACTCTTGGAAATCTCCCCATGATGGAAGCGCCGGGGAGGCCCGGCTGGCGACGATTTCAACGTGGGCAAAGCAATGGCGGCCGCACAGAGGATGCTGAACCGGCGACCAGACGCGCACGTTTGGACCGGATAGTCGATTTCCCTTGCCCAAGGCTGATCGCAGCTAACGTCTGCGGACGGAAAAATCACGTTCAATCAATAACTGCGTCGCCTCTTAAACGTCCTGTCAGGGCCTCTCAGGTATGGTGAGCGAGCATCGCACTGACGATCAGGCTCGCGGATGTCGGCAACAAGTTCAACACACACCTGGGAGAATTCCTGAGAGGGTTGATCCCTAAATACAAAAACTAATAAGAAGAATATCAAAATGACCCTTGTGGAATGGAATGAAAAGCTCTCGGTCGGCGTGGCCATTATTGACGATGAACACAAGAACCTCGTGGGGATGCTCAACAAACTGTATGACGCCATGCAGGCGAAGCACAGTGAAGAGGCGCTGGGCAAGGTGCTTGACGAGTTGGTCGCCTACACGGCGTCCCATTTCAAGCATGAGGAAGCCCTCTTTGCAAAAGCCGGTTACCCCGCCGCGGCAGAGCACGAAAAAGAGCATACCGACCTGACCAAACAGGTTCTGGACGTGCAGAAGAAATATCGAGAAGGCGCCACTGCAACTCTGTCGACGGAGGTGCTGAACTTCCTTAGAAAATGGCTGCTTACCCACATTCTCGGCAGCGACAAGAAATACGGCCCGCACCTGAACGCAAAGGGGATAAGGTAACCAGGGTATTTCTGGTCGGCGATGTCCTTGACCTATGGTGCGGAATTGGCCAGTCCCACTCCTCTGTCAAAACCGCTGGGATGACGCAGTTGCCCCGAGGCAGGCTTCGGTCTCTTGGCGGCCATTGGGGTCAATTACACCATCTTAACCCTGCGCAAACACGCGCCCGAAAATCACGTCTACATTCTTGAGGTGGTGGCGCGTGTCGAAAAGGGCGTCAATTTCGATGGGTGAAAGCTTCGTGGCGACTTCGGCGTCGGTCTTGAGGAATTCGGCAAAGGAGCCCTCGCCGCGGAAGGCGCGCATCGCATTTTTCTGCACGAGGCGGTAGGCGTCTTCGCGGCTCACGCCCTTTTGCGTAAGCGCAAGCAGCACCTGCTGCGAATGCACGAGGCCGCCCCCGCGTTCAAGGTTGGCGCGCATGCGCTCGGGATACACCACCAGCTTGTCGATGACGCCCGCAAGCCGGGCGAGCGCGAAATCGAGCGTCACGGTTGCGTCCGGCCCAATCATGCGCTCGACCGAGGAATGGGAGATGTCGCGCTCGTGCCAAAGCGCCACGTTTTCCATGGCGGGGACGGCAAAGCCGCGCACAAGGCGCGCAAGCCCGGTCAGGTTTTCGGTCAGGACCGGATTGCGCTTGTGCGGCATGGCCGACGAGCCCTTCTGCCCTTCCGAGAAGAATTCTTCGGCCTCGCCCACTTCGGTGCGCTGTAAATGGCGGATTTCGGTCGCTAACCGCTCCACGGACGAAGCGATCACGCCCAGCGTCGCAAAGAACATGGCGTGACGATCGCGCGGGATGATTTGCGTGGAGACCGGCTCAGGCTTGAGGCCAAGCTTGCCTGCGACGTAAGCCTCGACGCGCGGGTCGAGATGCGCAAACGTGCCGACCGCGCCGGAAATAGCGCAGGTGCCCACATCCTCCTTCGCGCGCAAAAGACGCTCTTTCGCACGGGAGAACTCAGCATAGGCGAAGGCAAGCTTCAATCCGAATGTCGTCGGCTCGGCGTGGATGGCATGGCTGCGGCCCACCGTGACGGTGTATTTGTGCTCCATCGCGCGGCGCTTCAGGGCTTCGAGCAGGGCGTCGAGATCGCCGAGCAGGATGTGCGCCGCACGCGTAAGCTGGACCGCGAGGCAGGTGTCGAGCACATCGGATGAGGTCATGCCCTGATGCATGAAGCGCGCTTCCGGCCCGACATGCTCGGACACGCTCGTGAGAAACGCGATGACGTCGTGCTTCACCTCGCGCTCGATCTCGTCGATGCGCTCGATGTCAAACGCGCCGCGCTCGCGCAATGTTTTCGAGGTGCCCGTGGGGATTTGCCCCAGCTGCTCCATCGCCTCGGCGGCGAGCGTTTCGATTTCCAGCCAGATTTCGTATCTGCTGCGGTCAGACCAGATCGCGGCCATTTGCGGCCGGGAGTAGCGGGGGATCATGGGGGCGCTCTTTTACGCTGTGGCAGTCGCCACGTATGGCGCGATGCTGAGGTTGTGGGATTGCAGGAGGGCCGAGAGGGACGCGGACGGCGTCCGGCCGGATGTGAATCGGATGACGCCTGAGCCGCGCCTCGCGCCAACGCCAACGATGTGGCCCTGTTCGGCGAGCACATTGGCGATGCGACGCGCGATGGCGGGAGCAGGGTCGAGCCAGATGACAGGCCAGGGCGCCAGCGCATCCAGCCTGTCGAGCAGCAGCGGATAATGCGTGCAGCCGAGCACGACGACATCGGTTTTGGCGCCGCCATCGTCCACGAAGCAAGGCGCGATCTCGCGGGCGATGGCGTCATCCTCGACAACCGCGCCGCTGGCGCTCATCTCCGCCAGTTCCGCGAGTGCGGGCGCGCCAACGAGGTTGAAGCGCGTGCCGCCGCCGAACTGCGTGATCAGTTCGCGTGTGTACTCGCGCGTGATGGTGCCCGGCGTCGCGAGCACCGAGACAAGCCCGCTTTTCGTGAGAGAGGCGGCGGGCTTGATGGCGGGGACTGTGCCGACAAATGGGATGGCAAACGCCTTCCTCAGCGCGCGGAGGCCAACGGTGGAGGCTGTGTTGCAGGCAAGGACAATGCAATCCGGCGCGAAATCGTCAATCTCCTTTTGAACGATTCCGACGAGCCGCGAGCTGAGGACGCCTGCGCATTTCGAGCCGTAGGGAAAGCCCGCGTCGTCAGCGATGAAAAGAACAGCCGCTTCGGGAACGGCCTGATGGGTCGCGCGCAGGACCGTGAGGCCGCCTAGCCCTGAGTCGATAAAAAGAAGCCGCGGTGTCCCTTTGATGGTCATGCTGCCGGTATCTCATTCGCTGAAAGTATAACTCATAGCGGATTTAGCGGCTCACGAAAAGGTTACCGTAGGATGGCGTGTTGTTTGGCAGGTATCCGCTCGCTTCATAGACGCCTCTGGCGATAGCGCGCGTCAGGCAGTTCGCCGCCACAGCGCCGATCCAGGGCAGGGCCATTTGCGGGTCTTTGAGTGGCGTTTTGCCCGTCGCAATGGCGAACACGATGTCCCCGTCGAAGGAGGAGAAAACGGGGAAGATGGCGCGTGCCATGCCTGCGCCGGCCATGGTCGCGAGCCGCTTGCATTGCTGGTGCGTGAGGGCGGCGTCGGTCGCCACAACGCAAAGCGTCGTATTGGCGCCCTCCGGCGCCGCAAATTTGAAGGCTGGCCGCGATGCATGCCCCGGCCATGGATGCGGGGAGCCGAGACCGCCGAACTCGGTTCCTTGTTCGAACGGGGCCGCCCAGAAATGAGGCGTGTCCGCGACAGTTACGCAGCCGACCGCATTCACCGCCGCCAGCGCCCCGACAATGACATCGGTGCCGTCAACGCTGGCCAGGCCCGGCACCGCCTCCGATGCGCTGCCGAGGCCGCCGCGGATGAGCCTGCCTTCGCCAGCCGACACGCTTGTGCCAAGGCCCGCGCCTGCCGAGCCGAGCGCGAAGTCTTTTCCGGCTGAGGCCACGGCCTGGAAGCCCAGCTCGTGATACGGCGAGCGGCGGCCCCAGACCTTGTCCCCGCCGTTGATAAGATCGAAGAGTATGGCCTGCGGAACGATGGGTATGCGGACGGGACCGACCGAAAAGCCGCGCTCCGCTTCGCGCAAATAGGATTGCACTCCGCTTGCGGCATCGAGGCCGAAGGCGGAACCGCCCGATAGAACGACGGCATCCGCGACGCCAACCGACCCTCCGAGGTCTATGGCGTCGAGTTCACGCGTCCCCGGTCCGCCACCGAATACTGTGGCTGCGGTCACCGCGGCGCTCTCCGCGAGCACGACGGTCACGCCCGATGCGAGCTTCTCGTCATGGGCATGGCCCACGCTGATCCCAGCGACGTCGGTGATCAGGTTGCGAGGTGCGGTGCTGCTCATGGCGCCTCAAACTGTCGGTGGGCGAAAGTGTCGAAATGTGGCTCCATCCTTCGACAGGCTCAGGATGAGGTTAAGCACTATCAGCGGTTTACACCTCATGGCGCCTCAAGTGTCGGCGGGCGAAAGCGTCGAACGTGGCTTCATCCTTCGACAAGCTCAGGATGAGGTTGAGCGCTATCAGCGGTTTACACCTCATGGCGCCTCAAGTGTCGGCGGGCGAAAGCGTCGAACGTGGCTTCATCCTTCGACAAGCTCAGGATGAGGTTGAGCGCTATCAGCGGTTTGCACCTCATGGCGCCTCAATTGTCGGCGGGCGAAAGTGCCGAACGTGGCTCCATCCTTCGACAAGCTCAGGATGAGGTTGAGCGCTATCAGCGGTTTGCACCTCATGGCGCCTCGATTGCCGGTGGGCGAAAGTCTCGAAACGTGGCTCCATCCTTCGACAGGCTCAGGATGAGGTTGAGCGCTATCAGCGGTTTACACCTCATGGTGAGTTCATCGAACCATGGGCAACAACACTAAATCGAACCATGGACAACAACACTACTCGATCTGCTCGTAGCCTTTCTTGCCCCAGCGATAGAAGACATAGGGCGGAAGATTTGGATCGCCCTTTTCATCGAACCTGAACTTGCCAAGCGCGGTGTCGAACTCGGTGGAGTTCAGAGCGTCCACCACTTTGGCCCCATCCGTCGAGTGAGCCTTTTCGGCGGCCTGCGCCCAGGTTTGCACCGCCGCATAGGCATAAACCACATAGCCCTCGGGGTTCACACCCTTCTTTTGCAGGGCGGCAACCACGTCTTTTGCTGCCGGGTTCTTGCGCGGGTCCGGCGAGAAGGTCATCATCGTGCCTTCCACATCGTCGCCCGCGATGGAGCCAAGCTCGCTCGACACGAGCGCATCTCCGCCGACAAGAAGCGTCTTCATGCCCTGGGCGCGCATCTGCCGGATGATAAGCCCCGCCTCGGTGTGGTAGCCGCCAAGGAAGACAACGTCGATCCCGTTCTGCTTCAGCCTTGAGACCGTTGCGGTATAATCCTTCTCGCCAGGGGTGATCGCCTCGAAGAACACTTCCTGCTTCCCGGCGGCGTTCATGGCCTTCTTCGTCTGGTCGGCAAGGCCCTGGCCGTAGGCCGTCTTGTCTTGCAGGATCGCGATCTTCTTGTCCTTGAACTCCTTCGCGAGGTAGGCGCCCGCCACGCTGCCTTGCTGATCGTCACGGCCGCAAACGCGGAAAACGTACGGTCCAGGGCGTTTGTCGGTATAGTCCGGGTTCGTCGAGCCGGGCGAAATCTGGACGACGCCCTGTTCGTTATAGACGGATGAGGCAGGGATTGATGAACTCGAGCAGAAATGGCCGTCCACGAAAACCGCACCGTCGGCGGATAATTGCTCGGCAACGGCCCGGGCCTGCTTCGGATCGCACTGATCGTCGCCCGTGATCAGCTTCAATGGCTTGCCGAGAACGCCGCCTTTGGCGTTGATGTCGGCGACCGCCGCGCTGGCTCCGGCGAGGAACTGCGCGCCGAAGGTGGCCTCCTTGCCGGTCATGGGACCGGCGACCGCAATAATGGTTTCAGACTGGGCGAGCGCCGGTGTGGCAAATCCTGCTGCGAGGAGCGCCAGAACTGCTGGAATGACACGCATCATTATTCTCGTTCTTTATCGATAGGTGTTCAGGGTGTCAGCGAATTGGAAGAGGCTGTCCCTTGAGATTGCGGCTGGACGGTGGCGTTGTCGCGCAATCTCCAGCTGAGCGGGCTTGTTTGAACAGTGAGCCATCCGTACTGCCGGAGCATCTGCACCGTGCGCTGCCTTCGGAAGCCTAACGCGGCGAATAAAAGCAAAATGACCGCGTCGGCCAGATAATAGTGCATCGAGAGAAGGCTGCCCTGCGCCTGACGCCAGCTTTCAAAGGTTGCTCCAGCAAACAGCCCCCAGTGCAGAAAGCGGACCGCAGCCGCCAGCCCGAGCACTTGAACCACGGCCTGCCAGAAGGGATTCCAACCCTTCGCCGCCGCGCGCCCTATCATGAAGGCCGCGCCGCCGCCCGCGATCAGGGTGACGAAAAGAAACGCCCAGATGGACTTCTCGTAGATCACGCCCATTCTGAAGATCCTACACGGCTGTGAAGCCAAATTGAGCCGGGTCCGCTCCCCTCATCCTGTCCTTCTCCCGCTGGGAGAAGGGGCACCTGCCCAGCAGCCGCGACCTGTTCCCTCTCCCACGGGGAGAGGGCTAGGGTGAGGGGAACCACCGCCCTTTCCTTACACATGAACGCCGCCTTCCAGATACGCAGCCTTGATTTCGTCGCGCTTCAGAAGATCGGTGGTCTTGCCCGACAACGTGATCTGCCCATTCACCATGACATAGCCGCGATGAGCGAGCTTCAGCGCATGATAGGCGTTCTGTTCGACAAGAAAGACGGTGAGCCCGCGCTTTTCGTTCAGATCGCGGATCACGTTGAATATCTGCCGAACGATCAGCGGCGCAAGGCCGAGCGAGGGTTCGTCGAGAAGTAGGAGCTTGGGGCGTCCCATGAGCGCGCGCGCGATGGCCAGCATTTGCTGCTCGCCCCCCGATAGCGTCCCGCCGCGCTGACCCTGCCGCCTCTTCAGAATGGGGAAAAGCTCGAAAACCATCGCGAGGTCTTCCTTCAGCGCCGCCTCATCCTGCGGGGCCAGCAGCGCACCCATGAGCAGGTTCTCATACACGGTCATGCGCGGGAAGATGCGGCGGCCCTCGGGCGATTGCGCGATGGACAGCCGCATGATCTCATGCGTGGACAGCTTCGTGATGTTGCGTCCGTCGAAGAGGATCTGCCCGCTTCTGGCGCGCGGTTCGCCGCAGACCGTCATCATGAGCGTGGTCTTGCCCGCGCCGTTGGAGCCGATGAGCGTGACGATCTCGCCCTCGTAAACATCGAGGTCCACGCCTTTCAACGCGCGGATATTGCCGTAATAGGTTTCGATGCCCCGGATCGAAAGCAGAGGTCTCATAGCTCGGCCTCCACCTCTTCGACCTCATCGTCCTCGACGCCGAGATAGGCGGCAATCACCTTCGGATCGGACCTGATCTCGGCGGGGGTGCCTTCCGCGATCTTGCGCCCGTAATCGAGCACGACGATGCGGTCCGAAATGCCCATGACGACGCCCATGTCGTGCTCGATCAGGAGGATCGACAGCGCATGCTCGTCGCGGATCTTGCGCAGCAAATCATTCAGCTCGGCAGACTCGCGTGGATTGAGACCGGCCGCGGGCTCATCGAGGCACAGCAAAACCGGCGCGGTGCACATGGCGCGCGCGATTTCGAGCCGCCTCTGGGCGCCGTAGGGGAGGCTCGCCCGCGGGATCGTCGGCGCGGGTGAGAAGGCCGATCTCGCGAAGCCAATAAGCCGAGCGGTCGATCGCTTCCCTTTCGGCCCGCTTGTAGCTTTCGAGGCCGAGAAGACCGCCAAAGGTGTAGCCGGATGCGGCATTCAAGACGTTATGCTGGGCGATGAGCAGGTTTTCGAGCACGGTCATCCCGGCAAACAAGCGGATGTTCTGGAAGGTGCGGGCGACATGAGCGGTGCGCGCGATCTCGAAGCCCGGCATGCGTTCCAGGAGAAAGACAGCGCCTTCGGGTGTCGAAACCCATTGCTTTCCGCCGAATGTGACGTTGGGCAGCGCCTTGAACGCCGCGCCGCTCTCACGCGCAAGCGCGATGCGTCCCTCGGTCGGCTTGTAGAAACCGGTGATGCAGTTGAAGACCGTGGTCTTGCCTGCGCCGTTCGGGCCGATGATCGCGGTGATGTCGCCGCGCCGCGCCGAGAAGGAGAGCCCATCGACAGCGACGAGGCCGCCGAAGCGCATGGTGAGTTGCTCCACGCGCAGGATCTCGTCTCGTTCCGAAGGCGTGCCCAGGCTCATCAGCCGCGCCCTTCCTTGACCAAGTTCGCCGAAATGCTTCGTGCCCCGTGCAGAAGGGCGGAAGGCGTGCGCCCCGCCAGGAGTCCGTGCCGCCGCCAGATCATGACGAGCACCATAGACAAGCCAAAAATCAGCATGCGGTAATCTTGCAGCTCGCGGAAGCGCTCCAGGCCGCCAACCAGAACCACCGCTGCGATAACGACGCCGAGCTGGCTGCCGAGGCCGCCAAGCACGACGATGGCGAGAACCATTGCGGATTCCATGAATGTGAAGGACTCGGGGCTGATGAAGCCTTGCCGCGCGGAGAAGAACGCTCCCGCGAAGCCTCCGAACATGGAGCCGATGGCAAAGGCGGTGAGCTTCGTGATGACCGTGTTGATGCCGACCGAGCGGCAGGCGATTTCATCCTCGCGCAAGGCTTCCCAGGCCCGCCCGATGGGCAGGCGGCGCAGGCGAAGCGTCACAAAGTTGGTGATGAGCGCCAGAACGAGGATGACGTAATAAAGGAAGATGATGCGATAGACGGGATTGAACTCCAGTCCGAAAAAGCCGTGAAAACTCGGATGCGCCGTCTTGTCAAAGGAGAGACCGAAGAAGGTCGGCCTCGGGATGCGGTTGACGCCGTTTGCCCCGCCTGTCAGGCTTTGCCAGTTCAGGATGACGATGCGGATGATCTCGCCGAAGGCCAGTGTCACGATGGCGAGGTAGTCGCCGCGCAGGCGAAGCACAGGAAAGGCAAGCGCGATGCCCGAGAGCGCCGCCAGCATGCCAGCGAGCGGAAGGCACACCCAGAACGACCAGCCGAACTCGGTTGAGATCAGCGCATAGGTGTACGCCCCGACTGCGTAAAAGGCCACGTAGCCAAGATTGAGCAATCCCGCGAGACCCACGACCACGTTCAGGCCCCAGCCGAGCATGATGTAAATAAGGATCTGGGTCGCGGTGTCGATTGTATAGCGCTGCGAAGCGCCGGTGATGAGAAGCGGCAGGGCGATCGCAATGACGAGGAGCGCAACCGGAAACTCCCGCCCGAAATCCGTGGTGAGGCGGGCGGCGATCCCGCCTCCCGGGATTGTCCGCCTTGCGAAAGCGATGCGCGCAATCCTGGAGAGCGCCATCGCCGCCGCGATGACGAAGGCGGCGATGCAGGCGAAGGCGACGAGATCCGCAATCGAGCCGAGCCACCAGAATGAACCGCTCGCCCATGCGATAAGGTCCGACCGCAGCGTGGGAAAGACGTAGAGGACAAAGCCAAGAACAAGGCCGAAGCCTGCCAAGGCGCGCCCAACCGGAATGAGGGCAGGGATCAGAGACGCGATGGTCTCGCCATCGGCAAGGCGGCGCCAGATGAGAAGGTCGGCAGCGAGCCGGAGGCCCGCGACAATGCCCGAAAGAAGGAGGGCCTTGCCGAAATGCGTCGTGATTACAAGCGCATTGTTTACGGTGTCGGTTCTGAAACCGACCAGCGATCCGAACAAGGCAAGTGCGATCAGGAAGGTGATGGCGGCGTCCCGCAGGGCGTCCAGGGGGAGCCACCCGGGCATGCGATGGACGGCAGGCGCCGCGTCGGGCTTGGCCGTGTCCGTCATGGCCTAGACCTTCTCCACTTCCGGCCGGCCGAGGAGGCCCGATGGCATGAAGATCAGAACGACGGCGAGGATGGAGAACGCCGCCACGTCCTTGTATTGCGCCGTGAAATAGCCTGCCCAGAACACTTCGATCAGCCCGATGGCGAGCCCGCCCAGCATCGCGCCGGGAAGTGAGCCGATGCCTCCGAGCACGGCGGCAGTAAAGGCCTTGATGCCCGCGACGAAGCCGACAAAGAAATCGATAACGCCGTAATAGACGAGGAACATCAGCCCCGCCACGGCGGCAAGCGCCGCGCCAATGACGAAAGTGAGCGAGATCGTGCGATCCACGTTGACACCGCAGAGCGCCGCCATCTTGCGATCCTGCTCGCAGGCGCGCTGCGCGCGGCCAAGCGCGGTGCGGCCGATGATGAGCGAGAAGACCGTCATGAGAACAACGGTTGTCGCGATGATGAGGATTTGCACGTAGCTTAAGTTTACCGAGAAGCCATCGCTTTCAGCAAGCGTGAAGCCGCCGCGGATCAGCGGGGGCAGGGGCTTCGAGCGCGCACCTTGCGCAATCTGCACGAAGTTCTGCAGCGTGATGGACATGCCGATGGCGGTGATCAGGGGCGCGAGCCGGAAGGACGATCGAAGCGGCCGGTAGGCGATGCGCTCGATGCTCCAACCCCAGACGGCAGTCACGACCATGGAGACGATCAGAGCGAGGAAAAGCGCGAGAGGCACCGAGGTGATCGAAGCCGCGAAAAGCGAAAGAATTGCGATCAAGGCGATGAACGCGCCGATCATGAAGACTTCGCCATGCGCGAAGTTGATCATGCCGACGATCCCGTAAACCATCGTATAACCGATCGCTATCAGGCCATAGATCGAACCGAGCGTGAGGCCGTTAATAAGCTGCTGTGTGAAATAGTCCATCGATTGTCCTAAGGCTACCGATGGGGCGAACCCCGGCGCTCTCAGGATGTAGCGTACTCAGTTGCTTTCCGACAATATTTACTTCGTCGATGGGATCGAAGTTGGGCAAAACCCGCTAAAACCCTGCCTTGTTCTCAGGGGGCGGCGCGGCGTGTTCCCGGTGAGGCGCCGCCATTCATGTGCTTCTTGCGAGAGCTTGCCTTCACAGGTTTCGTTGTTTTCCCATCCAGAACAGCAAGGATCTCTCGCGCCCTGGCGTTTTGAAGCGAGTAAACAACGTGGTGGCCTTGACGCTCGGCGGCGACGATTCCGTCGAGACGAAGCCGTGCAAGATGCTGCGACGCCAGACTCTGCCGAAGGCTGAGCCGTTCGCAGAGATCCATCACATTATGCGGGGCCTGATCGAGAAGTTTGAGGATTTTCAAACGGTGCGGGTTGGCGAGCGCCCTTAACATATTCGCGGCCTGGACCTCGTGCCGAAGGTTTTCGGACAAGTCATCGAGAACGTCCTCCCAGTCTCTCTCGAGCGTACTCACGCTTTTCATCCCATCATCTCATCTTTAATCAACTCACTCCTTATACTTGTTTTGAACATGTTCGGTTTCAGATATTCAGGAGAGCCGGCATCACAAAAATGCGAGGGGCGCGTTAGTACAAAGCGGATCGCTGTGAAATGCGGAGTTTCCCGCCCCCCGACTGGTCCGCGGCCGAAACGCGCCACAAGCGCATTCTATTTTCCATCATTCGGATTCCGACCGTCAAAGCGTTCGACACATAGCATCAATTGGAGCCTTCTCCGCGCGCATCATCCTGCGAGATTCACACTGTTAATCGAATGGGTCGTTTCGCCTAAGCATGTAAATACGTCGAGGACGGCGACGGGCAAAAGGCATCGTGACTGGCGCGGGCCTGGCGGCGCGCAAGGCGAACGCACCCAGCATTGTCTCACACCAAAGTCAATGACGTATACGTCAACTGGCTCTTGTTTACGACAAGCGGATGGGTTAGGTTTTGCATGCGACGCCTACGAAAAATGAGTGCTTTAGAACCTGGGCCTTACGCATGGTTAGTGTGCTCTAAACCTTTTTCTGCGAAAGCTCCGTGAGAGCTAAACATTCGTTTGAGCGCCGCCCACGCCGCGCATTGAGATTTGAGCCGGCGGTAACTACGTGCAGGACATTTGAGGTCGTCTTTTCAGGCGGCTCCGTGCGAGTAAGCAGATTGCGATGCCGGCGCGGCCGGTCTGACCAAGAAGGGATGCGGCCATGATAGGCTTTATATTCTTCGCTCTGGCGTTTGCCGCGATGTTTGTGCTGGCGATCCGGCGCGAACCGCTCTCGATGTGGGCATTGTGGGCCGCCGCGGTGGCGTTCATCGCGCAGTTTGGCGTTTTCAGCGGAAACTTCCACGGTCCCGACATGTCGAGCTTGGATTTGCTCGCGTTCATTCCGGCGATCGTGTTCGGCCTTTTATCGCTTCGGCCCATCCGGCGCGCGGTCGTCACGCGCCCGGCCTTCAAAACGGTTCAGCGGGTCCTTCCGCCGGTTTCGAAAACCGAGCAGGAAGCTCTCGACGCTGGAACGCAGGGATTCGACGCGGAGCTTTTCACCGGTCGCCCCAGCTGGAGCAAGCTGCGCGCCGTCAATCCGATTACCTTGACGGATGAGGAGCAGCATTTTCTCGACAATGAGACCGAGGAACTGTGCAAGAAGCTGAACGACTGGGAAATCCGCCACAACCGGCACGGCATCCCCGAGGACATCCTGCAATTCATCCGCGACAAGGGCTTCCTCGGCATGTTGATTTCCAAGGAGCATGGCGGGCTCGGTTTTTCGCCGCAGGCCCAGTCGATGATCCTCGGCAAGATTTCCTCGCGCAACCCTGACGCCTCAATCGTTGTCATGGTGCCGAACTCGCTCGGCCCGGGCGAACTGATCGAACAGTTCGGCACCGACGAGCAAAAGAAGCGCTATCTGGAGCCTCTCGCCAAGGGCAAGGAGATCCCCTGTTTCGCTCTGACGAGCCCGGTTTCCGGTTCGGACGCCGCCGCCATGCGCGATGTGGGCACTGTCACGATGGGCACTCACGAGGGCAAGGAAGTCCTCGGCATCAAGCTGAATTTCGACAAGCGCTACATCACGCTCGCCCCCAAGGCCACCATCGTCGGTTTGGCGTTCCATCTCCTCGATCCTGACAACAAGCTCGGGCGCGGCCAGGATATCGGCATCACGCTGGCGCTCATTCCGGCGAACCACCCGGGCGTGGACATCGGGCGGCGGCATCTGCCCGCAGGATCATCATTCCCCAACGGGCCTGTGCGGGGTGAAAACGTGTTCATCCCGATCGACTGGGTTGTCGGCGGCAAGGACCGGGTCGGCCAGGGCTGGCGCATGCTGATGGCGTGCCTAGCGGCGGGCCGCGCAATCTCGCTTCCGGCCGCATCAACAGCCGGTGCGAAAGCGATGCTGCGCCACACAAGCGCTTATGCGCGTATTCGCAAGCAATTCTCGATTCCGATCGGCCGCATGGAGGGCATTATCGAGCCCCTCGCGGAGATTGCGGAGACGGCCTATACGCTCGAAGCTGCGCGTGCGGTAACCGCGTCAATGGTCAGCCAGGGAGCGAAGCCTGCCGTCATTTCCGGCCTCATGAAATATCAGGCCACCGAGAGGATGCGCAAAGTGCTGAATCACGCGCTCGACATCCACGGCGGCAAGGGTATCTGCGACGGCCCCCACAACTATTTGCAGGCCGCTTATCAGATTTCGCCCGTCAGCATCACCGTCGAGGGCGCGAATATCCTGTCCCGGAGCCTGATTGTCTTCGCGCAGGGCGCTTTAAGAAGCCATCCCTATCTCTATTCAGAGGTCAAGGCCGCTCAGAACCCCGACAAGAACGCGGGCTTCGAGGCGTTCGAGAAAGCCTTCGAGGCGCATGTGGCGTTCTCCGTATCGAACGTCTATCGTGCGTTCTTCCACAATGTGACGGGCGGCATTTTCGCCAAGTCGCCTCTGAACGCGCCCGTGCCGTACTACTACGCGCAGCTTGAGCGCGCTTCGACAAACTTCGCGGTTGTGGCCGACATGTGCGTTGCGCTTCTCGGCGGCGGCTTGAAGGTCCGGCAGCGGACGACGGGGCGCATGGCGGACGCGCTGAGCGAGATCTATTTCATCTCCTGCCTTTTGAAGCGCTATGAGGATGATGGCGCGCTTGCTTCGGAACGGACTGTCTTCGATTACGCGGTGCAGAAGGCCTTCCACAGCTTCTATTCTGCGCTCCATGACGCGGTCGAGAACTTCCCCGTCCGTTATGCGCGGCCCTTCCTGAAATTCTGGGTCTTTCCTTTTGGCAACAGCGCCCGCAAGCCGCAGGACACGCTCGCCAAGGAAATCGTCAGGCCGTACTCGTTCCGGGCGAATTTCGCGACCGGCTCACCCGCAACATCTTCGTCTCCCACGACGAGAACGATCCGCTAGGCCTTCTCGAAGTCACCATGAAAAAGGTGATCGCGAGCGAGGAAATCGAGAAGAAGCTCGACCGCGCCGTCCGCAGCGGCCTTGTGAAGCGCTATCTCGGCAATGACTGGTTCAAGGAAGCGGTCGACAAACGCGTATTGAGCCAGGCGGAGGCTGATCTCTTGCGCGAGACGGAACGGCTTGTCTCGCGGGTCGTTGCCGTCGACGACTTCGATCCGATCGCGCTCGAACCGCATTACACGGCCGGGAAGCCGTCGCTCATCGATATCGAGGAGCAAAAACCGACGCAGCGGCCTCTTGCGGAGGTTCGGGCGGCCGAGTAACTGGCGCGTCAGACGGGTATTTTTTCATGATCGCCCTTTCGGCGGTCAGTCAAAGACATACTGGAAGGAGCGGTTATGGCAGCCGATATCGCGAACCTTAAGAATTGGCAGTACCATATCGACCTTGAGCAGATCGCCTGGGCAACCCTCGATGTAAAGGGGCAGACGCAAAACACGCTCGGGCGCGCAGCGATCGAGGAACTCGATACGATCCTCACCGCCGTTGCAGATGGCGTCCGCGCCAAGAGCGTGCGCGGCCTTGTTGTTATGTCCGGCAAGGAAAAAAGCTTCGTCGCCGGCGCGGACATCAAGCAATTCGATGATCTCAAGACCGAGGCCGATGTGGTCGAGGCGGTGCGTGCCGTGACCGAAATCTTCGACCGCGTCGAACGTATGCCTGTCCCGGTCGTCGTGGCGATCCACGGCGTCTGTCTGGGTGCCGGCCTCGAATTCGCGCTTGCCTGCCACTATCGCATTTGCACCCGCGAGGACGTGACGCGGATCGGCCTGCCGGAGGTCAAGCTTGGCATCATCCCTGGCCTTAACGGCTTCGCGCGCTGGGTCCGGCAATCCGGTCCACTCAATTCGATGCCGCACATGCTGACGGGGCGAATGCTGCGCCCAAGTCAGGCTAAGGCGGCGGGAATTGTCGACCAGATTGTGCCGAGCCATCACGAACTTCGCTGGGCCGCGCGCAACGCCGTCATGAAGCAGCGTAAGTCCAAGCGGGCCACTGTCGCCTGGGCGCCGCTGATGAAGTTCGAAACGGCGCGCAATTACATCACCAATCGGATGCGTAAGGAAACGGCGGCGAAGGTCCGGGAGGAGCATTATCCCGCCCCCTTCCGGCTCATCGACCTGTTCGAGAAACATGGCGGCAGCTTCGATGCGATGAAGCGCGAGGAGACACGGGCCTTCGCGCCGCTGATGATCTCCGAGCAATCTCGCAACCTGCGGCGCGTCTTCCGCCTCTCGGAGATGCTGAAAGCGGAAGCGCCGAAGGACGGCTACCGGCCCATGCGTGCGCACGTCGTGGGCGCTGGCACGATGGGCGCGGACATCGCCATGGTTTGCGCTGCCGAGGGCATGGAAGTTTCGCTTCAGGATGTTTCGGAGGACGCCCTCAACAAGGCTTTGGAGCGGGCACAGCCTTTCTTCAAGAAGCGGCTCCGGTCGGGTCTCGAAGTCTCGAAGGCGAAAGCGCGGCTGATTGCCGATCCGGCGGGCGCGCATATCCATCGCGCCGACGTCGTGATCGAGGCCATCTACGAAAATCTCGACGCCAAGAGGAAGGTTCTCGCGGAGATCGAGACGAAGGCAAAGCCGGGCGCGATCCTTGCCACGAACACGTCCTCGCTACCCATCGAGCAGATCGCCGAGGGCTTGAAAGACCCAAGCCGCCTCATCGGGCTGCACTTCTTCAATCCCGTGGCGTTGCTGCCGCTCATTGAGGTCGTCCGCGGGCCGCAAAGCCGCGAGGAAGAAGTTCGCAAAGGCGCGGGCTTCGCGACGCGGATCGGCAAAATGCCTCTCATTGTTAAGTCTTCGCCGGGCTTCCTCGTGAACCGGGTTCTTGCGCCCTACATGTTCAACGCCATGAAGCGGCTTGCAGAGGGAACGCCGAAGGAAAAAATCGACGCCGCCGCGCAGAAGTTCGGCATGCCCGTCGGGCCGATCGAGCTTGCGGATCAGGTCGGGCTCGACGTGGCTTTGAGCGTGGCCAAAATCCTGAAGATGCCCACGCCCGAGGATCACCCGCTGATGCGCCTCGTGGAAGAGAAGAAGCTTGGCAAGAAGACGGGCGAGGGCTTCTACAAGTGGGTCAATGACAAGGCCGAGAAGGGGACAGCAAGCTTCCGCGATCAGGAACTCGCCGAGCTCGGCCGCGCTCTGGTCGACCCTCTCATTGATGAGTGCGAAAAGGCGCTCAAGGAAGGCGTTGTAGCGAGTGCCGATCATGTGGATGCCGGCGTGATCTTTGGCACCGGGTTTGCGCCGTTCCGCGGCGGCCCGCTCCACTACCGGCAGTCGTTGAAGGGGCCGGTGTCTCAGCCCGGTGCAGCGAGTGCGCAGGCGCGCGCGGCGGAATAGTAGAAAGCGGATCGACAGTCGAGGAAAGTCGTCGACATCTCGGAAATGCCGAAGGCATGGTCCGGGATCGCCAAGGACTAAGGTTGCGTTTTTCACGATCCCGGATAGGCGCACTGCGCATTCCGGGATGACGAGTTTAGAATCGGGAGCACTTCCATGCAGCAGACCATGCGCAAGGTGGCCGTCATCGGTGGGGTGCGCACGCCCTTTTGCCGAGGCAACACCGGCTATGATGATCAGACCAATCTCGACCTCATGACGGCGGCGCTGAACGGTCTCGTCGAGAAATATAAGCTCCAAGGCGAGCACATCGACGAGGTAGTTGGCGGTGCGGTGATAACCCACGCCAAGGATTTCAATCTCACGCGCGAAGCGGTCATCGGCACGAAGCTGCGCGAGGATACGCCGGGCATTACGCTGTCACAAGCCTGTGGCACAAGCCTGCAAGCGGCGCTCGGCAGTGCGGCGAAAATCGCGATCGGCCAGATCGATTCCGCCATCGCCACCGGTTCCGACACCGTGTCCGATCCGCCGATCGAGCTGAAGCGCTCTCTCGCCAAACGGCTCGCGAAGTTCAGCACGGAAAAGACACTCACCGGCAAGGCAAGCTCGCTGAGCGGCTTCTCTCTAGGCGATATTTCGATAAGCCCGCCCGCCAACGCCGAACCGCGCACCGGCCTCTCGATGGGGCAGCATTGCGAGTTGATGGCCAAAGAGTGGCAGATCCCGCGCGCGGATCAGGACCAGCTTGCCTTTCGCAGCCACAAGCGAGCAGCGGCTGCCTATGACGCGGGCTTCCTCGACGATCTCGTCGTGCCCACTGCTGGCGTTTTCCGCGACAACAATCTGCGCGAGGATATCACCCTCGAAAAGATCGCTCAGCTTTCGCCGGCGTTCGACAAGGAGAAGGGGACGCTGACGGCGGCCAACTCAACGCCGCTTACGGACGGCGCTTCTGCCGTTTTGCTCTCCTCGGAGGACTGGGCCGCGGCACATGGATTGAAGCCGATGGCCTATCTCACATACGGGCAGCATTACGGGATCGATTTTGTCGACGCCGGGCGGGGCCTGCTTATGGCTCCGACCGTCGCCGTCTCCAAGATGCTCGATCAGGCTGGCCTGACCTTGCAGGACTTCGATTTCTACGAAATTCACGAGGCTTTTGCCGCGCAGGTTCTTTGCACCCTGAAGGCGTGGGAAGACCCCGAATTCTGCAAGACAATGCTTGGCAAGGACAAGCCGCTCGGCTCCATCGACCGGTCGAAGCTGAACGTGAAAGGCTCAAGCCTTGCTTACGGCCATCCTTTCGCCGCGACCGGCGCGCGCATTATAGCGATGCTCGCCAAGATCCTCGAAGAGAATGGAGGCGGTCGCGGACTCATCTTCGATCTGCACGGCCGGTGGTATGGGCGTGTGCGCGATCATGGAGCGGCCACGCGGCGGTGACGGCGCTTCTGCACAGGCGGCGTAGCGGTTCCTAAAGCGGCCCCGCTTCCTATCAGGCAGGTCCCTACGCGGGATTTCGCGGATAGTTTACGCCATGCCACTTTACGGGCATGGCGTTTTCGCCCTATTGCTACGGCGATTTTCAACATATCGGCGCACAACGCGCAGCACAGGCGTATTTCATGGACAAACCAAATCACGCGGCGGGTCGGCCAAAAACAGATGGTCACGCAGAGAATGGCCATGATCAAGGTCACGAGGCGACCGCAACGAAGGCCGTGCACAAAAAACAGACCGCACCCGCAGCAACAGAGGGCGGCGGAGCGTGACTGGTCGAAGACGCTTTTCCTGCCGAAAACCGCTTTCGGTATGAAGGCCGGCTTGCCGCAGCTTCAGCCGAAACTGCTCGATCGCTGGGCCAAAATGGA
>CAVRSS010000144.1:0-24538 GCA_963723755.1 uncultured Alphaproteobacteria bacterium
TCACAGGCCTGTCCGCGCTGCCCCAGCCCTCATTTGAGGGTGTATATCCACCGCAACCGCCATCGGTTACACAGGCGTCCCATTCGGCGAAGGTCACGGCAAACTTTCCGATAGCGAAAGGCCTTACAATTGTTACCCGATGGAGGGGACCTTCGCCGGAGAAGGGATCGGGTTCATTGCCCGTGGAACCCATCATGAAGCTGCCGGAAGGCACAACCACCATCTCCGGGCAATCGGGACAGTCCCGGAAGCTTTCGCCGGACCCTGGGTTGATGCAAGTGGTCATACCAAACGCACCGGCACACAAACCGGGACTGCGGGAGTAAGGCTGCGGTTGCCCGCCAAACTCGCTGGCTGCCCAGCCTGCGCTCCTGGTATCGTAGGCAGCGAGCAAAGCAAATGCCAATGCAGGGAGAACTCGAAGGACATTTCGGTAATTCATCTTCAGCCCACTGTGAGTGTGGCTTGATGAACCGGAGGGCCAGATAGCTGGTTCCCGCCGCGGCTGGGGCGTTGCCTTAAGCGCCGGCGGAGTTCAAATCATTAGTATAAGGTGAACCGGTTGAAGCTAATCACTTTCCTAGCGAATATTGCCAGTGGAAGGCCGGCTCTGCTCCCGAAAGGTTGACCTGATTGCGCCCCGCAGCTTTTCTCTTGGCTTGGCCTTCCGTCTTCGGTTTTCGGCATACTATGTATGAGACGCGGGCGTGAGCAGATCGCTAAAGTCCACGCCATCGAGGGCCATGTCGCCAAGAAGATGGCCGCCCTTGTCGCGTTTGGCTGTGAGATATTTTTCGTTGTGCGCCGTCGGCCGGGTCAGCACGCGGTGCGTCGAGACAACCTCAAGGCCAGCTTCGCGCAGCGCTTCGATCTTGCGCGGGTTGTTGGTCATGAGGCGCACCGAGGTGAAGCCAAGCAGCTTCAACATCTCGGCGCCAAAGTCGAAACGTCGCTGGTCCTGGCCGAAGCCAAGAATTTCGTCGGAGTCGTAGGTGTCGAAGCCCTGGTCCTGAAGCCGGTAGGCGCGCATTTTGTTCGCGATGCCGTTACCGCGCCCCTCCTGATCAAGATAAAGCACAACGCCGCCGCCTTGCTCGGCCATGGCCCTGACGGTGCCGCGGAGTTGCTCGCCGCAGTCGCATTTGAGGCTGCCGAAGAGATCGCCGGTCAGGCAGGCCGAATGGATGCGTGCGAGGACAGGGTGTGAAGGGGAGGGTTCCGACACCAGAATAGCGATCTGGTCCCGAAAACCGTCGCCGCCGCGGAACACGACAAACTCGCACAGCCCCGCCCCTTCTAGCGGAACGAAGGCGCGCGATACGATCTTGAGCGACTTCGCCGCCCTGTCGCGGAACGCGAAAACGTCACCCGCGTCCACCGCCAGAATGGGAAGCGCAAGCATCGCCTTCGCCGTGGCATCGCCGACGATCACGGCCGGAAGAAGTTGCGACAGATTGGCGAGCGCAAGGGCGGCGGCCTCTGCCAAATCGGTGACGGCTACGCCGTCTGTCCTTCTCGTGATGAGCGAAATACGCTTCCAGCTTTTCGAGCGTGAAGGGTTTCAATCGTACCGTCGCCGGGGGTCTGATCCAGGTGCCCGCAACGTTCAATTTCTCGCCGGGGACGATAAGGCGCGGGTGGCGGTCATCCTGGCGAAGGAAGGTCATGTGCCTTTCGGTCAGCCCCTCGACGGGAAAGGCGAGGATAGTTTTCGTGGCCGACCGGATGGCGACCGGCCTCGCGGCGCGGAATTCGGCCAAGGCACGCTCGACCGCGATCTGGCGCGCATCACCAAGGGAGTTTAGAGGCATCTCGCTTTCCATCGCCTTTTCCTGTTCACGCCGAAGACGCCGAACGGAGCTGGCGCGCTGTCTGAAATGGAACCAAAAGGCCCCACGCTAATATAGGAGCAGCATGACCAATGCGGAACGTGCGCTCGATGCCGTCAGGCGAGGCTGTGCTACGCGGCCCTTTGTGGTCGCGCAACTTGGCCAGTCGCTGGACGGACGAATTGCCCTGCCTTCGGGCGAAAGCAGGGATATCAATGGCGCTGCCGCGCTCGATCACTTGCATCGGCTCCGGGCCGCCGTCGACGCTGTCATTGTCGGGGTTGGTACGGTGACAGCGGATGACCCGCAACTGACGGTGCGCCGGGTCGGGGAAGAAACCCCGCTCGCATCGTCATCGATCCGAATGGACGGCTGAACGCCCGATGCCGCTGCCTGGAGGCGAACGGCGCGCCCGCGTTCATTATTCGGCGGGGCGGCTGCCCCATTCCGGTGCCGGAGCCGGCGAGCCCGATTTATGTCGATGGATATGGCCGTGGGATTTCTTGTGAAGCGATCGTACATGCGGTGGCAGAACTTGGATTCCGTCGACTCCTCGTGGAAGGCGGCGCCTATACGGTGTCACGCTTTTTCGAAGAAGGCCAGCTTGATCGGCTGCATATCCTGTTTGCGCCCGTGTTTCTGGGGGACGGAAAAGCCGGCCTGCATGTCAAAGCGCCACCGGAGTTGTCGGCGGCGATCCGCGTCTCGCCGGACGTTTACGCCCTTGGCGAAGGTGAGGTTCTGATCGATTGTCCGCTTCGATAGGCGCGGGCGCGGCAAGACACGATCTGGCGGACGCCGCGCTTTCCGTGTACGGCAGTGCATCGCGCGGCGTTCGCGATGGAGATCGATCATGGTTTCAGGTTCTATGTCCCGGCGCGGAAGCCTGCTCGGGCTTGCCGGAGCAGCCACATTTGCCTTTGCAACTCCCTCCCGCGGAGCGCCTGCCTCCAATTGCGGGCTTGTGGTCCTGACTGTGGGCGGTCTTGTGGGCGTCCCGAACCGGCCTCCCATTGACGAGAAGCGAGACCGCTTCTTCCACCACAACAACCTCGATTTCAGACAGGCGAGGGCCTACACATTCGCCGACCTCTTGGCCTTGCCCCAGCAGCCGGTGACGGTCGTAGAGGACAGCGGTGAGATCGTGTTCACGGGGCCGCGCTTGCACGATGTTCTTGCTGCCGCGAAACCGCCGAGCGAAGCGAAAACGGCGCGGCTTTCCGCGCTCGACGGGTACGCCGCCGAGATCCCTCTCGCCGCCGTCGACCAGGAAGGCTGGGTTCTGGCTGTCGAGGCGGGTGGCCACGCGTTCGGGATCGGTGGTGTCGGTCCTCTTTACGCCGTGCGTCCATTGGCAGCGGGTGAAAAAAGGACCGAAGAAGAGGATGGCCGTTGGGTCTTTTCCCTCTACTACATTGACCTAATGCCTTGACATTTTGGACCGAGCTTTGAGAGATGCCGCAAACAACGACTAGCAGGCTGCTGAAAAACGATGCTGCCCATGGTTCGACAAGCTCACCATGAGGATGAACACAAGCTCACCATGAGGAGCAACTTATTGAAAACACCCGACCTCATCCTGAGCCCGTCGAAGGCCTCATCCTCAGCCTATCGAAGCCTCATCCTGAGCCTGTCGAAGCCTCATCCTGAGCCTGTCGAAGGATGAAGCAGGGTTTTCATCAATGTTGTCCATGGTTCGACAAGCTCACCATGAGGTTTAAGCCATTGAAAACACTCGGCCTCATCTTGAGCCTATCGAAGCCTCATCCTGAGCCTGTCGAAGGATGAAGCCACGTTTTCGGCTTTTTCGGTATCTTGCTAGAGCAACCTGCGTCCATTTGGATGCGGCCTGCACGAGCACTTTAGAAGCGATCAACTTCGAATCCGATTAGAGGGCGGGTTGATCTAGAGTGCGTCCGGAAAAGTGCGAAGCGGTTTTCCGATTAAGACGCACGACAAAACAAAAGCTTAGGGCCCGCTTTTGATTTCATCAAAAGCGGATAGGATCTAAGCGCGGCTGGAGACGGTAATGGTGAAAGCGGTTCTGGGAATTATTGGTGGTTCGGGACTCTACGATCTGCCAGGGCTCGAAAACAAGCGGGAAGTGGCCGTGACTTCGCCCTGGGGCGAGCCTTCGTCGCCCGTGCATATGGGAGAGATCGCCGGGCTTCCGGTCGCCTTCATCCCGCGCCACGGGCCAGGGCACAAACAATCGCCGAGTTCGATCAACTACCGCGCGAACATCGACGCACTGAAGCGCGTTGGCGTCACCGATCTCATTTCCGTTTCGGCTTGCGGCTCGTTCCGCGAAGACTTGCCGCCCGGCACGTTCGTGCTGGTCGACCAGTTCATCGATCGCACCTTTGCCCGCGAGAAGTCGTTCTTCGGCGCCGGTTGCGTTGCGCACGTCCCGATGGCCGATCCTGTCAGCCCAGGCCTTGTCGACAAGATCGAGGCCGCTGCCAAAGCCGAGGGCATCGCCCATTCGCGCGGCGGCACCTACCTCGTGATGGAAGGCCCGCAATTCTCCACCCGCGCCGAGTCCTTCCTCTATAAGTCCTGGGGGTGCAGCGTCATCGGCATGACCAACATGCCCGAAGCCAAGCTCGCGCGCGAGGCCGAGCTTTGCTATGCGACCGTCGCCATGGTCACCGACTTCGACTGCTGGCACGAGGAGCACGCCGACGTCGACATCACAGCGATCCTGAAGGTGCTGAAGGAAAATTCGGAGAAGGCCGGACGCCTCGTCGCGGCTTTGGCGAAGACCTTTCCGAAAGAGCACGAGCCTTGCCCCATCGGCTCGGACCGTTCGCTCGATCACGCCCTCATCACAGCGCGTGAAGCGCGCGATCCAGCCCTTCTTGCGAAGCTTGATGCGGTGGCGGGCCGCGTTCTTCGCAGATAAGTGGAACTGCTCCCGGCGCGCCGGTCTGTGAGCGTTTACGATCGGCTACCCGGGCGTCGCGCAAAATTGGAACCGGTTGCGACGCGATTTTTCTCAGCGACGGGACAGCGTCGATGCCCGGATGCGATCGTGGAATGTCGCAAATCTTGCCGTTGCCATCTTGGACGGCGCCCATCGCAAGCGCTGATGGTAAATCGTCCGTTGCCGCGCCGGGCGTTTAATACAAAGTTGGTTAACAGGAGCGGGCCGGAATTCTTTCCGGTCACCATCATCCTTAACAAGCATTTTATTCCCGCCGCAATTCCTTCCCTCCGAGCCTGATTTCTGGCCGGAAGTAATTCAGCTATCTCATTGCAAACAAACAGCTTTCATCGGATCATGACCTCCCATTAAATAGACCTAAATGCCGGAATTTTCTCCTTAACTGGGACGAGCAAAAGTCCGTTAAATATGTTTTTGGACCGAAGCGTTAACGCCGCGCGCAGCCGGAACAGCTGCGGCGCGGGCGGCGGCCATGGCGTCCCGTTCGGTATTTTCCTTGCATTATCAACGGCTTGATCGGGATGGACCCCTCGTTAACCTGCCGGCAAGGCGCATTCGGTGACAATCTTTCAAAGAAGGAATTGGGACGAAAACTTCAGGGACGAGCTGACATGCCGATGTCGCCATACGCAGGTTGCATACAAAAACTGCTTCCAGACGGGCGGAAATATAGTGACTTTTCGCGGTCTCCACCGGCGGCTATGGCCAACACGGTATACGCTTTCCCAAAGGGCGCGTTTAGAAGGCACGCCATCAATGCGGACGCGAAATGAAGAACCCCGCCGGTTTGGCGGGGTTGATAGCGGCCTCAGCACGGCGAAGGATTTATTACGCCGCCAAATGCGTTTGCACAGCCACTGCAAGAGCGCGTGGATTGAACGGCTTCGAGATGACGAGGTCATCGTCGCAATCGCGCGTCGCCGCGACTTCATCGGGGTGCGAGGTGACATAGATGACGTTTGCGTTCATCTGCTCCCGGATGGCCTTGACCACTTCGACGCCTGTGTCGTCCCTCAGCCTGTAGTCGGCGAAATCAACTTCGGCTTCGTAAGCCCCGCTATCCGCAGAGCTTCGGTGCGGTTCTTGGCAATGCCTGCAACCGAGAAACCAAGGCTCCGAACAATCTGCTGAAGGTCGAGAGCGATAAAAACCTCGTCCTCGATGATAAGGACGGCAGCCGGTTTGTCCCGCAACGTCAACAGCGCTTCGCAGTAAGTGCGCCGGACGCCTTTCTCGGGCATATCCATGATGGAGGCGATGTCGCAGTAAGGAAGGCCCACAACAGCGTGAAGGGCCGCGACCTGGCGCTGCTCCCTCGAGAGGCGCTGAAACTGAGCATAGAGGCCGCTTGCGGTCCCTGCACTCACCACATTCCCGGGCGTCACGACAGCGGCCTCGTTGACCTTCCTGTAAAGATCGAGACGGGAAATCGCGCGGCCACTCACGGAAATGACATCTGAAACGAGGCTATTGAGGGCGGCTTCGACGGTGATGTCACTCAGCCGCCGGTTGCCAAGAACGCAATACGCATATCGCCGTAGGTTTCTCAGCTCAGCCAAAGCGAGAGTTTCGTTCATAGTGGGCGGCACCCTCAAGGAGTTGTTGTGCGGAGAATCAGCACCCGATGGGAGGTCCACTCCGCATGCGTCATACGGAACCATACAGCTTAGAGCGCAGATGGAAAAGAGGAAAGACGATGACTTTTGCCTGAAAATTTCTAAGTCGTTGACGTTTTTTAGAAAAACGAAAGCGTGACCCAAAAAAACGCCGGCGCCACAGGGCAAGGGAGACCCCCTGCAGGCCGGCGGAGAAGTTCGCGTTCCAACTTGGGTCACGTCGCGCAGCTCTGTCAGGCAGCGGCGCATCGCAGGCAGAGGTCTTAGCAAAACTCATGCCAGCCACATCACCGCTTTTGCAGAAAGCGGAGGAACCTTGGCCATCGCTTATAAGTTATTTGTACGGGAAACCCGCTTTTGTCATTAATCCGGCATGGATGATCTTCTCCAAAGGATTGCGCTGCACCGCGATCCGCAGGCTTTCCAAGACCTCTTCCGGCTTTACGGGCCGCGCATCAAGGCGATGATGATGAGGCAAGGGGCAGATGCCGCCGCTGCGGAAGACATCGCGCAGGAAGCCCTTTTCACGGTTTGGCGGAAAGCGCATCTTTTCGTTGCACAAAAAGGGGCGGGGGCGACCTGGATTTATACCATCGCAAGAAATTTGCGCATCGATCGGATACGCCGGCAGGCACCCTTTCAGGATCTGCCCGAAGAGATGCATGAGATTGCAAGCGATGACGATTTGCCCGATGAGGCATTGAACCGAAACCAGCAACGCGAACGTATCCGGAAGGTTCTTGAGATCCTGCCGCCGGAGCAATATGAAGTCGTTCACCTCTCTTATATTGAAGGGCTCTCCCATAGCGAGATCGCCTCGACGCTCGGCGCTCCTATTGGAACGGTGAAATCACGCATGCGGCTCGCCTATGAAAAGATTCGGGATGCAGTGGGGGAGGAAAAATGATGCCCCTTCGCCACCATCCCCACGGCGAAACGCTGATGAGCCATGCCGCTGGCACGCTGGACCCGGCGTTGTCGGCCGTCTTGAACTGTCACCTTCAGTTTTGCGCGAGATGCCGGGCGCATCTCCGCGTCATGGATGACGTTGGCGGGGTTCTTCTCGAGCAGCTCAAAGCGCCGGAAGACGAGGATTTTTTCAAACGGGCGATGCGACGCTTCGCGGGGACAGTTGCTCAAGAAGCGGGCAGTGTGCTGCCTCCCAAAGCAGTCGATCCCGGAAATGAGGTCCTCATGCCGGCCCCGTTAGCGCGCGCAATTGGCCTGCGGCGCGAGACCATTCCGTGGAGACAGATGCCTCACGGGCTGAGCCAGTTCGATCTGCCGAAATTCGCGGGCGCGGCGGCGTCTTCGCACTTCGTCCACATCGAGCCGGACGCCATTCTTCACTCGGAACGACATGGCGGCCAGCTGATCCTCGTCCTGTGGGGCGCTTACGAGTACGACGGCGATCGTTTCGAGCGCGGCGACCTGCACGATATCAGCGAAAGCGGCTTTAAAACCTTCAAAGGCGCAAGCTTGGAAGGCGTTACCTTTTTCACCTCTGTCAGCCCGGTCCCGCAGCTGACTATCTTCCGGACCGGGCATTAGGGGCTGGCTGAAGACCGGGCTGGCAGGATGCTGAAAGCTTGAAAATGTGGCTTCATCCTTCGACAGGCTCAGGATGAGGGCGTCGACAAGGATGAGGCTTCGACAAGCTCAGGATGAGGTCTTCGACAGGGTCAGGATGAGGTCGAGTGTAGGCTTCATCCTTCGACAGGCTCAGGATGAGGCTTCGACAGGCTCAGGATGAGGTCTCATGGTGAGCGTCCAACACCTCATGGTGAGCTTGTCGAACCATGGGCAACATCGTTTTTCAGCACTTCAGGATCGATCAACTTTTCCGCCTTTAATCGATTCCAACTAAAGGCGGGTTGATCTTACACTTCATGCCAGTGGCCATCAGACCCTTTGCAAGCCCTTCCAGTCATTGTTGCGGGCTTGCCATCGACATAAGCGGTTTGAGTAAATTCCCGGCACGTCATGTCGTTGTAGGAATAGATCGGGCGCGGCTCGATATAGCCATAGTGTCCGTTGGGGCTGCGCCACTCCGCGCGATTCCCGTTTTCGAACGCCGCGTATTGCGCGTCGGCAGCGCGACGGCGGTCCTCCTCGTCCATGGAGGCGCCGATCCGGTTACCGACGAATCCGCCCACGACCGCGCCTGCGACCGTCGCCGCAACGCGTCCGCCGCCCCTGCCGAACTGATTGCCGATCAACGCACCGGTTCCAGCCCCGACAAGCGTGCCCGTATCTTCGTGTGAGGCGCATCCTACCGAAAGAACCGTAAACCCAAGCGAAATGAAAATAAGACCTAGCTTTTTCATGTCCCCATCGAGGCAGGCGAATCGCCCGCCGCTCCCAGCTATTTTGTGTAAAACCTACGCGGCCGTTTCGGGCAATTTTACGTCATCAGACGGCAGGAAGCGTCAGGCAGGCCCTTAAACCTCCGGTTGTTGCCTCTTCGAGACGCAGCGATCCGCGATAGAGGTGCGACAGGTCGGCCACGATGGACAGCCCAAGGCCGGAGCCGGGTACGCTTTCGTCGAGACGTCGGCCGCGTTTGACGGCGGAGCGCCGGAACTCCTCCGGCAAGCCGGGGCCGTCATCTTCGATGATGAGTTCGAATGTCCGGTCGCCCTGCGAGAGAGCGCCGTCCGGGGGCTGGACTTTGACCAGCACGCTGGACCGCGCCCATTTGCAGGCGTTGTCCATGAGATTGCCCGCCATCTCTTCGAAATCCTGCTTTTCTCCGGAAAAGCGCACCCCGCCCGGGCACTCAACCAAAAAATGCAAAGCCCTGGCTTCATGGATCTTTTGCAGGGCGCGGGAAAGCGCGCCGAGTTGGACACCCACATCGGTGACCCCGCTCGCGGGCCGGATCTGCGCAGCGATACGCGCGCGGTCGAGATGATGGGAAATCTGCTGCTTCATGAGCGCGGCCTGCTGTGCAACCTTGGACGCGAATTCGGTGTCCTGCGACGCCGCTTCATTGATAATGACGCTCAAGGGAGTCTTCAGGGCGTGGGCAAGATTGCCGACGTGGGTCCGGGCACGCTCCACCACGCTTTTGTTGGCTTCGATCAGCGCGTTCAGCTCCTCTTGCAAGGGCAGGATTTCGTCGGGCGGGGTGCCTCCCAGCTTAGTTTCGGCACCCGATCTGATCGCGGCAATCTGTTTGCCGATATCCTGAAGCGGACTTAGCCCGAAACGGACCTGGAAGAACGTCGCCAGCAAAAGGCCCACCCCGAGCAGGGCCAGGGTAAGCACGATCGTATTCGTCAGATAACGGGCCTCGTTGTCGACCTGGACCGCGTCGAAGGCGACGGATATGGAAAAAACCCGGCTCTCATTCTCCTGCCCGAAATCGATATCCCGCTCCAGCACGCGCAGGATCTGGCCATCCGGGCCGTCGATGTAGCCTTGGCGCATCTGCCTGGAGTCGGGCTTGATGCCGATCTCGCTTGGGGTCTTGTAGGTTTCACCCGCCAGCGAATCGGATTTGAGGACCGGTTCGCTCCCTTGATCGGCAGGTCTGATTTGCCAGTAGGCGCCGGAGAAGGGCCTCAGGAAAAGCGGTTCCCCGATGTCATCCGGCTTTCTGATGTCGAGCGTGCCCTGCGGTGCGGCTTTCGCAATGATGTTCTCGAGATACTGATTGAGCCTCTGATCGAAGCTGTCTTCGAGAAAGTCGCGGCACAGCGAAATCAGGATCGCGGCCGTGACCGACAGGATCATCAGGGTCCAGGCCGCCGACGAAATGACAAGTCGAAGGGAGAGCGAGTTGGCCCTCATGCGCCCCTCTTCGCGCTCCCGTCGGTGTCCTGCGATGGCGAGACACAATAACCAAGCCCGCGCACCGTATGGATGACGTCCGCTGGAATTTTACGCCGGAGCCGTCCTATGAACACCTCGATCGTATTGGAGTTGCGGTCGAAGTCCTGCTGGTAGAGATGGTCGACGAGCTCGGTTCGCGAGACGACCCGGGACTGGTGATGCATCAGGTAGGAGAGAAGCCTGAACTCGAGCCCGGTCAGCTTGACGGCCGTGCCATTGAAGGTCACGCGCGACGTCCGCGTATCGAGCCTCAGGAGCCCGCATTCAAGCTCCGGCTTGGCCACGCCCGCGCTTCGGCGCAGGAGAGCCCGGATTCTGGCGATGACCTCCTCCATCTGGAAAGGCTTGCCGACATAATCGTCGGCCCCTGCGTTGATGCCCGCCACCTTCTCGCTCCAGCGGTCGCGCGCGGTCAGGATCAGCACCGGCGTCTTTATATCGGCTCTGCGCCAGCGTTCGAGGATGGTCAGGCCGTCAATCTTTGGTAGCCCCAAATCGAGGATGATCGCATCGTAAGGCTCGGTCTCGCCGAGGTAGCTGCCGTCCTCGCCGTCGAATGCGGCGTCGGCTGCGTAGCCGGCATCGGTCAGCGCCGCGACGAGCTGACGGCTCAAGTCCCCGTCGTCTTCGACAACCAGAACGCGCATGACCGGCCTCCGATTTTGGAGCGGCCCGCGTCCATTTGGAGGAGGATAAGCCGCTCTGTCACTTTAGAATCGATCAAATTTTCCGCCTTCAATCGATCCAATTAAAGGCGCGCTGAAAAAGCCTGAAAACGTGGCTTCATCCTTCGACAGGCTCAGGATGAGGCTCCAACAGGCTCAGGATGAGGTTTTCGACAGGCTCATCCTTCGACAGGCTCAGGATGAGGTGGTGCGTTTTCAGCAAGTTAATCCTCATGGTGAGCCTGTCGAACCATCGGCAACATCGTTTTCAGCAGGCTGTTGAAACGTGGCTTCAACTTTTGACAAGCTCAGGATGAGGGCTTCGACAGGCTCACCCTTCGACAGGCTCAGGATGAGGCCGGGTGTTTTCAGCAAGTTAATCCTCATGGTGAGCCTGTCGAACCATAGGCAACATCGTTTTCAGCAAGCTGTTGAAACATGGCTTCATCCTTCGACAAGCTCACGATGAGGCTTCGACAGGCTCGGCTTCGACAGGCTCAGGATGAGGGCCTCGACAGGCTCTGGATGAGGTCGAGTGTTTTCAGCAAGTTGATCCTCGTGGTGAGCTTGTCGAACCATAGGCAACACCGTTTTGCAGCAGCCTTCTAGTGAGCGGCAAGGCGAAGGATGCGAACCTTGCCGGCTGGGTCAAGGACAGTGACTTGAAAATAATGATCGCTAGCGCTGCCGCAAAGCGAGAACCTCAGAATTTTACCATTTCCCAGCCGCCCCTGAATCTCGTCCTGCACCTGCTTGAATGTCTTGTAATCGCCTTTGCCCCATGTGTGCGTGCAGGTCTCCTTGGCGGAAACAGCGTCACCGCCGCAAACGGCCATAGCCAGAATCAGGGCTGCGCAGAAATATCTCATGGCTCATACTGCATCGAAAGTTCAGAAGTGAGCGCATCCTTGCTGAATTACAGATGAACAGCCCTCCTAAACCTACGCCGATTTCAAAAAATCATGAGCAAGGGACGTGCTCGCCGTGGGGGAGGCGCCTCCTCCTGGGTTTGCGCAGCCTCGAACGAAGGTTTGCTGGCGAGGTGCAGCACAAGATCGAACACGTCTCCCTCACCGGTCTCTCCGAGCCGCGTCACCAGAAAAATTGCGCGCAAGACCCCGATCGCCGGGATGGTTATTTTCCACTCCAGGGCCAGTCGCGACGCCATGCTCTCCATGAGCGCACGCCGCATGTTGGCGCTCCGGATGCTGCACCGTCCAGCGACCCTGGTTGCAAGCACGTGGGTGATGACAGGTTTCAGCTCGGGATCTTCGCGGTAAAGAAGGAGGTCCCGAATGGCAACGCTCAAGGCAAGAGTAGGTTCACGAATGACACCCACGGCGGAAAATGTCCCTGAGCAGGAAAAGTCCGCGGCTAAGTTGAGTTCGCTGGCGCATCTTGTCGTCATGCCGTCCCGCGCGGGCCAGAAACGATCTGCCAGGTTGTGTGCGTATTCCATTGTCTGATCTGGCCCAAAAGCACTCCCGGCATAGTCTCCCTTTTTAATAAAAACTTCGTTTAACCATGATGGCAACTTTATACCGATCTTTTCTTCCGGCGTTCAAGAGCCTGCGCAGTCTAGGTTTCCGCGTTTCCAGGATTAAGCCATTGTTCCTGAAGGAAAGGTTTCACCGCGTTTCAGGACATGCTCAAAACCCTCTAAAAGCGAAGCCGCTTGCAAGCGCCGTCCGCAAACCATGCTTTAACGTTCTCTCAGCATTTCGCCAGCCTTGTGACCGAAGGGCCAAGCTAGTTTCTTTTTTGCGTGATCCATCCGACGATGTGCGCTGGAAAGCGGTCTTCGGGGATCTTCTTCTCGCTGATGGCCTTTCCGCGAATCGATACGCCGGACTCGAAAACCGTCTCTTGCGTCCCCGAGACAAGCGGATGCCACCACCGAAGATCTTCGCCCTCGTCGAGGAGACGATAGGCACAGGTCTCGGGGAGCCACCCGAGACGGCTGACATCATCGGGCGTGAGTTTCACGCAGTCCGAGACATGGTCTCGCCGGTTGCCATAGTCCGAGCATCGGCACGATCCGAGATCGAGCAGCTTGCAGGCGAGCCGGGTGACGGCGATTTCGCCGGTATCTTCATCCTCGAGCTTGATCAGACAGCATTGCCCGCAGCCGTCGCAGAGCAATTCCCATTCCGCCGCAGACATCTTATCCAGGGCTTTGGCCTTCCAAAACGGCTCATTTGCGTCCCCCGTCTCAGACATTTTTTTGGGAGGAGCGTTGCCGCCCGCCCCTTTTTGTTGTTTTGCAAACTCGTTTCTTGGCATAGTACCGGCGGTTAATATCAATAGCAGCGGCGGACAAAGGTGCGGGACTGGATTTTCAAACCGAACCGGCGCAACCGTTACATCGTCAATTGGCTTGCGCTCAACTCGTGGATCAACTCCACCCTTTATGGCTTGTACGCCAGATTTAAAGACTGGTGGGCAAACTACAACAATTTCTTCTCCCGCTTCCGCGTGACGGGTTTCAGGCGGTTTGCGACTGAGATTGTGTCTGACGTCCTTACACTCGGAACGGCGGCGGCGGCTGTGGTGCTGATGTTCGAGTTGCCCGCCATCGAGCTGACCAAGAACCCGAATTGGCGCACCGGCAGCGAATTCAGCGTGACGGTCCTCGACCGCTACGGAAATGAGATCGGAAAGCGGGGCATCCAGTTTTCGGATGCCGTGCCGCTTGAGGAGGTCCCGGACAACCTCATCAAGGCGACGATGGCGACGGAAGATCGCCGCTTTTTCGAGCATTTCGGCATCGACATTTATGGCACCTTCCGCGCGGTGGTTCAAAACGCTCGCGCGGAAGGTGTGGTCCAGGGCGGCAGCTCGCTGACGCAGCAGCTCGCGAAGAATTCTGTTCCTGTCGTCGGAACGCTCGCTGCAGCGCAAAATTCGCGAGGTCTATCTTGCGCTTTGGCTCGAATCTCACCTGACGAAGAAAGAGATCCTGAAGCTCTATCTTGACCGTGCCTATCTAGGCGGCGGCACTTTCGGGGTCGAGGCGGCTTCTCAATTCTATTTCGGCAAGTCCGTGCGGGACATCAATCTCGCCGAAGCGGCTGTGCTGGCCGGTTTGTTCAAGGCGCCCACGAAATACGCTCCGCATTCGAACCCGGCCAAATCGCATGCACGCACGAACCAGGTTCTGACCAACCTCGTCGAGGCAGGGTTCATGACCGAGGGCCAAGTGCACAGCGCCCGGCTCAATTCGGCGAAGATTGTCGATCGCCAGGAGGTCTATGTCCCGAACTACTTCCTGGATTGGGCCTTCGAGGAAGTGCAGCGGCTCATGAAAGGGAAGGGCGAGTACGTCCTCACCGCGCGCACCACCGTCGACGTGCCCCTCCAGAAGCTGGCAGAGCAGGTCATCGAGAACACGTTTCAACGGGAGGGACGAAGCGCGCGGGCGAGCCAGGCGGCGCTCGTTTCGATGGATACGGATGGGGCCGTTCGCGTCATCGTGGGCGGACGCGATTACGGCGACAGCCAGTTCAACCGCGCGACGCATGGCGAGCGGCAACCCGGCTCCTCCTTCAAACCCTATGTCTACCTCACCGCCATCGAAAACGGCATCAAGCCGACGAAGGTCATGCAAGACGTTGCTCCGACCTGCGGAAACTGGTCTCCTCATAATTACGGAGGCGGGATCAGCGGAGGGTCCATGACGCTTTACGACGCGCTGAAAAGATCCGTGAACACGATTGCGGTGAAGCTGTCCCTGGACGTTGGACGCGAGAAAGTTCTCGAAACGGTTCACAAGATCGGGCTGACAACCGTTCGCAAGACCTGCTCGATGGCGCTTGGCGACACGGGCGTCGCGCCGATCGATCATACGGCTGGGTACGCCGTTTTCGCCAATGGCGGCAAAGCCGTTAAGCCTTACGCGATCCTGGAACTGCGGAACACTCGCGACGAGGTTGTCTATTCGCGCGAACGCGACGAGCCGCCCCCTGCTCAGATCTTCAAGCGCGAAAGCATCGAGACGCTGAACACCATGCTCGAAAAAGTGGTGAGCGAAGGGACAGGAATGGCAGCCAAGCTGGATTTCACAACAGCAGCAGGAAAGACCGGGACCAGTTCAGGCCCGCGCGATGTGTGGTTTATGGGGTTCACCGGGCAATATGTGACCGGCGTCTGGTTTGGAAATGACGATTTCAGCGAAATGGCAAGCGGTACAACGGGCGGTCACATGTCCGCGCCCGCTTGGCATGAATACATGGTGGGCGCGCACACGGCATAGATATCCCGCAGATACCGGGGCTTCCGCTCCACCCGAGGCAGGTCGAGGGACGCCAACGCCTGTCCGAGATCAGGCGCGATGATCCAAGCTTTGCCGGCGGCGCCAGGACGCGGCCAAACGCATGCCGGTCAGAACCGTAAAATGCTGACCTCGTTATCGAAGTTGTTGAAGGAAGCGCCGAAGCTTGAGGCCTCTTCTGGTCCAGAGAAAGGCGCAAGCCTGGACAAACTGCCCGTAAGGACGCAATAACGGCACTTCGGAAGCTATTCGCCCTCCGGTTGCGCGTACATAAAGATCAAGGTGTAGGTTAACGAATCGATGCCCTTCCTGACCCAATTCTTGCTGTTCGCGAGCGTCGCCCTGGCTTTGGGCCTTGGGTCGGCTTGGCGGACGGTCAGCCACGGTTTTTTTGCGAGCACGGTTCGCTTCGGACCATCGGCCTACTGGTTCCACCAGGGCACGGCCGATGCGGATCCCTATACAATCGCCCACATTGCACGCGAGGGAACGCTTCCGATTACGGCGGCGGCCGATATGACCTTCACGGCCACGCGCGACAGCGCAGGCGCCCGGCTGTCCGGCGACTGCACCTATGAGGTGCGCGGCTACTCGGTCCCCGCGCTTTGGTGGAGCATCGCCGCATTCAGGGCTGATGGGGAAGTCATGCCGAACAAGACAGGGCGGTCCGATTTCACCAGCGCAAACATATCGACCGCGCCCGACGGGTCTTTCCTGGTGCGCCTGTCGCCCGAGGTGCAGCCTGGAAATTGGCTTCCTGCCGAACGCGGGCGACGGGTGATCCTTCGGCTCGACGAAATCTTGAGGCCGCTCTCACCTGATAATCTCCTCAAATCGGGAGAGGACATTCTGCCCGCCATCACGCTCGTGGAGTGCTCGTGATGAAAACCTACCCGTGGGTCATCGGCGGATTTGTTGCTGGCGGCATCTGTGTACGTGCGGCGGCTTCACTTTCCCCATGGCTGCGGATGCGCTCGACCAGATCGGATTGCCCGCGGGCGCTGCGCAGCACTTCCTGTACGGGAACGAGAACGTCGAGCATCGTCTTCTCGCCGGCCTGTGAGCGGCCGCGCGCGCTGACGGCGCCGACGCCGGAGCCGAACACGTCGGCAAGATCGTCCGGGAGCTGCTTGCCGCGCAGCGCTTCGCCAACCGCGAGAAAGAAGCTGCCGTAAAGCGGCCCCGAGGCGCCGCCGACCGTCATGACCAGGGTCTTGCCGATAATCCGAAACGCCTCGTCGACCGGCTGCGCGCCGATGGCATCGAGTTTCGAGCACGGCCTGGAATTCCCGCTTCATGTTGATGCCGTGGTCGCCGTCGCCGATCGCCTGGTCGAGCGCGGTCAATTCCGCGGTGCAGGCGATGATCTCTTCGGCCGCGGCTTTCACCATCGATTTCAATTGCTCTGGCTCAAGCGGCATCGGGCTCATCCTCAATGAATAGCCGCTGTGATGCGCCTTCCGGCGGCGTCGAAATAGAGCGGGTCGACAAGCAGAAGCTCGACGTCCTCGCCCGCGGCGAGCGGCTGATGGGGATCGGCCAGCGTTCCCATGGTCTGGCCCCGGTATTCGAGGTGCACGTCGATTCTGATCGCCGAGATGCTCGACGCGACGCACCCGGCCGACAATGCCGCCGCCGTTCGCCTTGGCGATCCGCACGTGCTCGGTGCGGATGCCGAGCGTCTCCGTCCCTGGCGGCAGCGCGAACTCGGGGATGAGCGCGGCGGGAAGAAAATTGATGGCCGGCGTGCCGAGCCTGCCGGCGACGTAGCGATCGTCCGGCGTTTCGTAGAATCTCCCGCGGCGTGCCGAACTGCAGGAGGCGGCCGTCCTTGATGACCCCGATACGCGTGGCCATCGTCATGGCCTCGATCTGGTCGTGGGTCACATAGAGGATGGTCGCGCCCAATTCGACCTGGAATCCGTTTCAGCTCGAGCCGCAACTTCGGCCATGCGCTTGGCGTCGAGCGACGACAACGGCTCGTCCATCAGATAGATGGCGGGATCGCGCACCAGCGCCCGCCCGATGGCGACGCGCTGCATCTCACCGCCCGACAGGCGCGTCGCGCGGTTGTTGAGCTTGGCGGCGATGTGGAGAAGCTCCGCGGTCTGCTTCGACGCGCTTGCGGATCACGGGCTCGGGTACCCGGCGGGCGGGCGAACGCAGCGGAAAGGCGAGATTGTCGTAGACGCTCAAATGCGGATAGAGCGAGTATTGCTGAAAGACGAAGGCGATGTCGCGCGCTCCCGGCGGATCGCGCGTAACGTCGCGGCCGTTGATCAAAATCGAACCCGCGTCGGGCTGCTGCAGGCCGGAGATCAGCCGCAGCGTCGTCGTCTTACCCGCGCCGCTCGGACCCAAGAGCACGACGAACTCGCCGTTATTGATGGTCATCGACAGGTCGCACACGGCTTCGATAGGGCCGAAACGCTGGCTGACGTGGCGAAGGACGACGTTAGCCATTGGCCGTGCTCCCTTGGCTTGCCGTCTTGATGGCCGCACCGGTTCGGCCGTCAAACAAGGTGAGACAATCGGCGCGGAAGGTGAGCCCGACCGTGTCGCCCAGGCCGACCGGCGTGCTCGACGGCACCCGCGCCTTGACGCGGCCCTGTTCGGTCTCGACCGTGACGATCTGCGTCGTGCCGAGATATTCGGCGCCGAACACGCGGCCACGCAGCGGCGCCGCGTCGGCAAACCGGATGTGCTCCGGGCGCACGCCCAGAACCAGCGGTCCCGGAGCGCGCTGTTCGCCGATCTCGGGCACGGCGATATCGACGTCGCGAAATCGCACGACGGCACCGCCCGCCTGAAGTCCGGCCTCGAACGGCAGGAAATTCATCGGCGGCGAGCCGATGAAGTCGGCGACGAACATGCTCGCCGGCCGGTCGTAGATCTCCTGCGGCGATCCGATTTGCTCGACCCTGCCGGCATTCATGACGGCGATGCGGTCGGCCATCGCCATCGCCTCGTGCTGATCGTGCGTGACGTAGACCGTCGTCGCGCCGATGCGGTCGTGCAGGTCGCGCAGTTCGCCGCACATGAGCTGGCGAAATTCGGCGTCGAGCGCCCCCAGCGGCTCGTCCATCAGAAAAGCCTTTGGCCGCCTGATGATGGCCCGGCCGAGCGCCACGCGCTGGCGGTCGCCGCCGGAGAGTTTTGAGGTCTTGCTCGACAACAGATGTTCGATGCGCAGAAGCCGCGCCGTCTCCTCGACCCGCGCGCGAACGTCGCGCCGCGCCATGCCCTGGCATTTGAGCGGGAAGCCGATGTTCTGCGCGACGTTCATGTGCGGATAGAGCGCGAACAATTGAAACACGAAGGCGATGTCGCGGGCCGCGGCGCGGCGGAACGTGACGTCCTCGCCGTCGAGCAGGATGCGTCCGCTGGTCGGCAGTTCGAGGCCCGCGATCATGCGCAGCGTCGTCGTCTTGCCGCAGCCGGACGGCCCGAGCAGCGCGAAGAACGTGCCGTGTTCGATGGTGAAGTCGGAATCGTGCACCGCGACGAACTGATCGAACGCCTTGTGCAGATTCTCCACGCGAATTTGTGCCATGGCGCCGCCGCTACTCCGGAAAGTGGCTCACCACGACATATCCGAGCGTGCCGGCGAGGATGGTCACGAACGAATAGCCGTAGAGGTCGATCGACCAGGGCTGCACCAGCATGACGATGCCGCAGCCGATCAATGTCATGGCCGCGGTCTCCCAGGGTCCGCGGCGGAACCAGCGCCGCAAGGCGCCGCTGGCGATCGTGCCCGCGTTCATTTGCGCACCGCCCCGAAAGTGATGCCGCGCAGAAGGTGTCGGCGCAGCAGGATCGTGAACATGACGATGGGGATGACGAACAGCGTGGTCGCGGCGGCGACCGCGGGCCAATCCTGGCCGCCCTCGCCGATGATGAAGGGAATGAACGGCGGCATGGTCTGCGCGTCGCCGCTCGTCAACAGAACCGCGAACGCGTATTCGTTCCAGGAAAAGATCAGGCAGAAGATCGCCGTCGCCGCGATCCCCGTCACCGCTTGCGGCAGCACGACCTTGCGCAGCGCCTGCAGCCGCGTATAGCCGTCGACAAGGGCGGCTTCCTCGTACTCGCGGGGAATTTCGTCGATGAACCCCTTGAGCAGCCACACCGCGAGCGACACGTTGACCGCCGTGTACAAGAGGATCATGCCGGTCCAGGTGTCGGTGAGGTTGAGCTGCCGGTACATCAGGTAGATCGGAATGGCGACCGCCACCGGCGGCATCATCCGCGTCGACAGGATGAAGAACAACAGATCGTCGGCGAGCGGGATGCGGAACCGCGAGAAGGCATAGGCGGCGAGCGTGCCGAGCGCGACGGCGAGGAAAGTCGAGCCGAAGCCGATCACCAGCGAGTTGATGAAGCGCGGCACCACCTTCGAGGGGCCGGCGATAACCATATCGTGCTTGCGCACCAGCCTGTCGTACCAGCTCGTGGCCGGCGGCAGGCCGGCGATGAAGTCCGGCGTCTGCCGCGTGCGCACCGTGAACAGATTGACGTAACCCTCGAGCGTCGGCTGAAAGATCACCTTCGGCGGATAGGCGATGGCGTCGCTCTGCGACTTGAACGCGGTGGCCGCGATCCACAACAGCGGCAAAATCGCGATGATGGCGTAGGCGACGACGACCGCGCCGGCGAACGTCTTCACCAGCGGCGACGCTTCGACGATCGAATGCGCGGTTGATTGGCGACTGCCGTCATCGCTGTTTCACCCGGTTGAGCACCTTGACGTAGATGTTGGCCGCGCCGAACACCGTGACGAACAGAATAATGGCGAGCGCGGAGGAATAGCCGGTGCGCCATTTCTCGAACGCGGCGCGCTTCAAGGTGATCGACACGAGCTCCGTGGTCGAACCGGGACCGCCAGAGGTGAGCAGATTGACCATGTCGAACATCTTGAAATTCTCGATGGCCCGGAACAACACTGCCAGCATCAGGAACGGCATCACCATCGGCAGCGTGATCGACCAGAACTGGCGCCACGGCGAGGCGCGGTCGACCTCGGCCGCCTCGTAGATGTAATCAGGGATCGAATGCAGTCCGGCAAGACAAATCAACATCACGTAGGGCGACCACATCCAAGCGTCGACGAGGACGATGGTCCAGGGCGCGAGCGCCACCGAGCCGGTCATGCTGAAAGAACTCGGCGACACGCCGGCGATCAAGCCGACGACATAGTTGAACGGTCCGATCTGTGGCTGAAACAAAAGGGTCCAAAAGTTGCCGACCACGGCGGGCGATAGCATCATCGGCAACAGGATGATCGTGGTCCAGAAACCGTGACCGCGGAACTGCCGGTTGATCAAGAGCGCCAGGCCGAAGCCGACCACGACCTCCAGCGCGACGGTCGAGACGACGAACTGGGCCGTCGTCTGCATGCGGCTCCAGATGTCGTCGTCGCTGAGGATATCGGCGTAATTGTCCAGGCCGACGAAACGCAGCGGCAAATACGACATGCTCAGATTGAGGCTGGTGAAGGACAGCCGGATCATCCAGATCAACGGGAAGATGTTGATCGCCAGCAAAAGGACGATGGTCGGCCCGACGAACAGCCAGGCGACGGTGCGATCCGACAGGCTGCGCACGCGCCGCGGCACGCCGAACGCCGATTGGGCGCCGATGCGGTCGACAGGGGCGTCGGGATGAAGGATGGCGGTCATCGGTGTGTGGTGGTTCGGGCGTGTGCTTCGCTGAGTGGCGGTCTCCCCGGAACGATAGCACCGGGGAGACCTGTTGCGCAGGTGTCGGGGGCGGCGCCGCGCTAGCGCGCCGCGACCTCTTTGCCCGCTTCCTTGAACACCTTGGTCCAATCCTTGACCAGGAGGTCGAGCGCCTCTTGCGCCGTGCCTTTGTCGGCGACGACGTAGTCATGCACGCGCTTCTGCATGTCGAGCAGCAGCTGCGCATAGGACGGCTCGGCCCAGAAATCCTTCACGATCGCCATCGACTCGAGGAATTGCGGGGCGAACGGCGCGCTCTTGGGGAATGAGGGCGCGTCGACCACGGCCTTGAGCGCCGAGTAGCCGCCGATCTCCCACCATTTCTGCTGGACCTTGGGCTGGGCGAACCACTTGATGTAGCGCAGCGCGTCGTCCTGATGGTCGGAGGTCGCGACCACGGAGATGCCCTGGCCGCCGAGCTGGGCGCAGTGGCAGTGCGGGCCGGCCGGGTTGACGAAGAAGCCGATCTTGTTACCGCCGACATTGGGATCCTTGTAGAGGCCGGGGAAGAAGGCGAACCAGTTCATCTGCATCGCCACCTGGCCGGATTTGAAGGCGTCGAGGCCTTCCTGCATGTAGGCGTTGGTCATGCCTGGAGCCGTGCAGCACTTGTAGAGCGCCTTGTAGAACTCGAAGCCTTTGACGGCGCCGGGCGAGTTGACGAAGCCCTGCATCTGATAAGGCTTCTTCGGCTTCTCGTATTCGAAGCCGTAATTGTAGAGCACGTTGGTGACGCCCATGGTGATGCCTTCCGAGCCGCGCTCGGTGAAGATGTAGGCGCCGTACACCTTCTTGCCGTCGATGTCGCGGCCCTGGAAGAACTCGGCGAACTGTTTGAGTTCATCATAGGTCTTCGGCGGCGCGAGATCGCGGCCGTATTTCTTCTTGAATTCGGCCTGCAGTTCCGGCCGCGCGAACCAGTCCTTGCGATAGGTCCAGCCGACCGCGTCGGCCATCGCCGGCAGCGCCCAATAGTTCGGCGTGTTCTTCGGCCACTCCGAATAGCCGAGCACGGTCGCCGGCACGAAGTCGCCCATCTTGATGTGTCTTGCGAAGAAGTCGTTGAGCTTGACGTAGTGGTTTTCCGCCGCGCCGCCGATCCATTGGCTGTCGCCGATGATCAGGTCGCAGAGTTTGCCGTGCGAATTGAGCTCGTTGAGGAAGCGGTCGGCGTAGCTCGTCCACGGGACGAACTCGTAATTCATCTCGATGCCGGTCTCTTTGGTGAAATCCTTGCCGAGCTCGACCAGCGCGTTGGCCGGGTCCCAGGCCGCCCAGCACAGGGTGAGCTGCTTGTCTGCGGCCGCGGCCGGCTGGCTCGCGATCATGCTCAGCGCCACGGCGGCAAAAACGCCGAGCGCGCCGCCGATCCATTTCGACCATGTCCCGATCGCAGATTTTCGCATGTGGGTGTCCTCCCTTGAACGTATTCCCTCGAACGTATTTTCCTGTCGTTTCCGGAGCGCCCTCGGCCGGAGACGATGCGAGCATCGAAGCCCAAACGGGCTGAGGCTGTTGGTTCAAGGACGGGATGACTGGCTGCAGGCTGCGCGACCGGCCGCCGTGCCGTTCCTTGTCGTTGCCTCCAGGCGCGATGTTCGTTTTTATTTACTAAACATCAAAAGCCAGTTTGAAAATCCTGTCAAGTTGAATTTGCGCGGGTTGGGCCTGGAAGGGCTTCCTACCGGAGTACGAGCAGGCTAGCATATAAATATGCAAGTAATGAACATGTTATGCGATATATGGTACCGCACTCATCGAATGCTTCAGACGCCGCGCCTGCAGACCGAGACGTCGGCATGGGTCGTTGGTGTATGTTTACTAATCGCATGAACTAAACTAGGCGGAAGCTGTAACAATTGCCTCAGATGCGATTTATGCGCACCACCATTGTGGACCGCAGCCGCCGGAAAAAAGCTGCAGGTTGGAAGCGCTGGGTCGACTTTAAATTTCGAGGCTGGCTGGGGAACTAGGATTCGAACCTAGATTAACGGAGTCAGAAGTCCGCTGTTCTACCGTTGAACTATTCCCCAAAACTATTTATTTTCAATATGTTAACGCAAATTGGCCAATTCATAGGTGCTCGCCGGACATTCAATGCATGGCCGGGCGGCTGAAACATCACCGTTACCCGCCGCGACCCACATCTAGGGCATTTGAGCCGGCTTTCCAAGCTCCGGCGCGTGCTCCCGAGTGACCGAAATCCCGTTACGGAGGCCCAAGCTCGAGATGCGGTAAAGGCACGCCTATCTCGGCGTGTACTGCGCGATACGCACCATCAGTCCGGTCGAAAATGTTTCCGAGTACGAAGAATAGAAAGAGCTCGTCTTCTTGAAGGTCATCGATTGCGGTCCGTTCGGCGACGGATACATCGTCAGTTCAATCGAGAAATGAGCTTGTGATGCAAACGCCCGTTGCTGGCCAGAATGTCGGTGTGCCGGTCGGGCGGGCAATTCCGGTTCTGAAAGTCCGTCACCGTGCCGCCCGCTTCCTGGACCAACAGCGTACCAGCCAGCGTGTCCCACGGGCTCATATTGTCCTCGCAAAACGCGTCCAGCCAGCCGCACGACACGTAAGCGAGGGCCAATGCCGGCGCGCCGATCACGCGCACGCCGCGCCGAAATCGAGGAAGCGTCGCATGCGCGCCGTATAGCGATCGAGCACCGCCTCGTCGTCGGATTGCACCGCGTCGATAACACGGCAGAGTCCGCCATTGGGGTCCGCCCGATACGGCGAGCCGCTCTCCGTTGCGGAACGCCCCGCCACCGCGCGTCGCAACAAACAGGTCGTCGCGGTTGGGATCGTAAACGACGCCGAGGTTGATGTCGCCGTCCCCGCAATGCGCGATTGAAACGCAGGAAGAACGGAAAACGGTGCGAGAAATTGGTGGTGCCGTCGAGCGGATCGACGTACCAGCGCGCGGCCGCGCGCTCGTCGCCGTCATTGCCCTCTTCGCCGAAGATGGCATCGTCCGGAAAGGCGCGGCGGATGATGCCGAAGATGATGTCCTGCGATTGCAAGTCCGCCGAGGTCACGATGCTGGTGCGCGAGGCCTTCTTCTCCTCGACCTTCAAATCGCGCTCGTGCGCGACACGCAACGCCGCCCCGGCGGTCTTAGCGGCTTCGATCGCGACGGCGACGCGCTGCATCATGCTCTACCTAGAACGTGGAAAAGACGCGGTAGGTAGGGCGAAGATTCAGAACTCAGCCGGCGGCGGCGGATGGTTTTTGCTTCAACCCCTGTTAGTGAGTTCGAGGCGTAGCCGAGCGGAATCCCGTTTGGGCGGCGCGGCGGTCTTGGGGTCTTCATTGAGCGTCGTGACCGGTCGGACTTGAACGACGGCGACCGGAACGCCGGCGCGCCAGCCGGGTTCGATCACCCATTCGATGTCGATCGGCTTGCCGAAGTTGCGCTCGATCTGCGCGATGGTGGTCCACAGCGCTTGCAGCATGTCGTCGGTGAGACATTTGGCGCGATGAAAACGCGACGGCAACGGCTGCTCGACGACGCCGCGGCCGCTGCGATCGAACACCGAGGCCACCCGCTTCTCGCCGACGCGATACGACAGCACCCGGCCGTCGACGCGGTCGACTTCGACATGATCGGGTTCGACCGTACCCTGCACGACCGACTCG
>CAVRSS010000145.1:0-10162 GCA_963723755.1 uncultured Alphaproteobacteria bacterium
TGTTCTTCTCGCCGCCGCCGGTTCCGTATTGCTACCCACCGCGCCTACGCCGTCACCCCAAAGTCGCAGCAGCAAGAAGAGCTTTTGGCGGGAGATCGGCGCCGTCTGGGCCCACGAAGATGGGAAAGGCTTCAGTCTGAAGCTCGATTACCTCCCGCTCGGACCGGCGGACGTCGTTTCATCCGCGAGCCGCTGCCAAAGGAAGCCCAGACCGAAGAGGCCGCCGAAACCGAAGCGTAGTGCCTCAGCCCCCGCCGGAGACGATCCGGCGGGGGTTTTTCCTTTTCCTGTCAATTGCCATCCCTGAAGACCGCCTCGCGACGGCGCCAGGTCGGGCGACGGGTTTTCCCATGTCGGAGCCGGGAGCCCGAGCGTCGGCTGCGGCCCTCAAACGCTTTCCGTCTCGAGCAGTCCAAGCGTGTCATCCGGGGGAGACGAGCCTCAAGGCTCCGCGGTGCCCCCAATTTTTCCCGGCCTCCGCAAGAGCTACGGCGAAAAAAATCGGCTCCCCCACGGCCCGCAAGCGGCTGCGCTATCGCGCGGCCTTGACCCTCGCCTCCCCGGATGCCCCGACCGGGGTCGTTCTCGACAGAGAGAACAGATCGAGAACCTCAAGGAGACCATCCATGACCATCTCGTATCGCATCACCAGCAGCAACCACCACGCACCCATTTACTCTGAAGACGAAGTGCTGGAGTCGATCTGGCTCATCCAGAAAGAACTTCGCAGCGGCTTGCCGAAGAACGAACAGATCGCAGCCCAACGCCAGATCACGGAGTTCAGGGCCATGCTCGATGCCTTGCGGGCAGGGAGGCGTGAGCCCCCTTGCTCAAACCACTGCCCTCAATTCCAAACCAAAAGGACAACGATCATGACCACCACCTACACCCACGAACTCTGGTATCGCAGCGCCGTCGATGAAGACGATCTTGAATGGCGACGCTGCGAAGACGAAGACGTCGAGTGGAACGAAGACCTGACCGAATACAAGCTCATAGGCATGTCCCCAGTCGTCGCCCGCGTTGAAACCGACGGCCAAACCGTCACCTTCAAATTCCAACTCAAGATTAGGTTCCACGACGAAGGCGAATACCAACTTCGCCCGATCAAGCCGGACTTGAAATCACCGCCCGCCAAGCCCAGCGCTTGGCGGGCTTTTTTTCTGCTCGCCCTTACCCTCTCCTATCGGCTTCTAGTGTCAAAGCGGAGAGGTTTGGCTAATTCTAGCAACTCCCAGTTTGCCGCCAATAGGCGTTCAACAGCATTCGCCACAAACCTGTGGCATGCGTCGCCAACTCGCCAACATAAGCTGCTGGATGAACCCGATGCTAAAAGCTAGATCGCGCGGCGCACGCCCAATCCTTTGCTAGCCCCGCTCCGCCACTCAAACACATTGCGCCTTGCCGTCAGCCACATTTATTTTTTCCTGCCGTAACCCCTTTCTCCCATCCCGTCTCACTCGCTCTCACTAAATCTCTCGCTTTCTCAATGGAATCGCGCTACATACGACTGTGCTCCAAGAAATCCCTTGTGAGCAAACGATGGGTTTTGCCTGAAAAAAAGTGAGGCAAGTTAGCGGCTGTCGGACCGCGCAAAAAATTGCGCGGGTCTAAATGACAGCCTAACTTGCAAGGGGGCGGCGGCCCCGTTGACCCCCTGTTAACAATCGAGTTCCCCCCCTACGCTAAAGCTCTCCTTTCCTTTTCGCCTTCCATTCGGCTGACGAACGAGAGAGCTCATGAGCACGGTTCAGGGACGACCGCGCTGCCAATAAGAGAAAGAAATCCGGGGGCGCGCGCCCGCAGCGCAGAAGCGGCAGCGAAACACGACAACGCTCCAGGCGTATCTACGCAACCGCGTCAACGACGGAAACGAATATGAAAAAGTCGCTGCGGACGCCGCCAGGGCCGATCTTGAAATCAGTTCCTATGTCCGGCTCACGCTCCTCGGCGTAAAACCGCCGCTGCAAAAATGCCCGCGCAACGACAAGGGGCAGCAGCTCGCCGCGCAATATCTGGCTGAACTCGGCAAGATCGGCTCCAACATCAATCAGCTTGCCCACGTCGCAAACAAGGGCCAGTTCGACATCCAGGTTTACAAAGATCGACAACGAGCTCGCCGAACTCCAGGGACTGGCCAAGAGTCTCTGCAGCCGCATCATCAGGAAGCAAGGAAGTTGATCATCAAGGGCAGAGCGGTCGGAAACATAGGCATTGGGGCCGTTATCTGCGAGCAGGCCGGCGAAAACGAAAAGGTCATCGAGCATGAAATCCGGGGGGACCGCCGCACGCGACCTTAAAGAGGCGCTGGAGGAAATGCGCGATCTTGGCCTCCGTCACGCAGCACGGAGGGAAATTTCCTCTACCATGTGAGTTTCAACCCGCGCGCAAACGAAAAGCTAACCCCCGAGCAGTGGCAGCAGCTCAATTGATCTCGACGGAGGAACGCCTTGGCTTCACTGGTCATCAGCGCGTCGTCTACGAGCATGTAAAAGCATGGCCGCCAGCACTACCACGTGCTGTGGAACCGGACCGAGCCCCAAGACTCTCACCATTCGCGACATTCAGGGGAGATCACCTGACACCTGCGGCGCACCGGCAAGGGAGATCGAACGGGAATTCGGCCTGGTCGCAAGAACCAAAGCCGTCCGCAATCCGGACGATCCGCGGCCCTATCGAGGAATGGGAACTTCAGGCCAAGCCAAGCGCTCGCGCCTGGAGAGCGAAGCAGTTAAAGGGCGAACTGACTGAGCTTTGGCATGCAACCGACTCGCGGCAAGGCCTTTATCGCCGCCATCGAGGAGCGTGGCTACGCCATTGCCAGGGGCGACCGCCGCGACTTTGTCGTTCTCGATCATGCCAGCAAGACGGGCACAGCCTGGGCGCGGGCGCCTTTGGGGGTAAGAGGTCGCCGAGGTCAGAGCCAGGTTCGAGGATGTCGCTTACGACAGTTTGCCAACCGTCGCCGACGCCAGGACGCTTCAGCGCGAACGGGCAGCCGACCGTCCTGTCGAGTTCACTCGCGAAGGTGCAGGGAAGCACCGTCATCGACATTCCGATCGTCTACGATGACCGCCAATTCGGGAGCAGCCACAAACCGATCGGGTGAAAAACAATGGCACGAAGGTTGCGGAATTCCGCCGCGACCTCACCGAGACTTGGCAGCGGAGCGAAAACGGCCAGGAGTTCAGGGAGTTCGTCCGAGGGCGGCTGAGTCTCGCAAAAGGAGGATTAGCGGTCCCTTTGCCGTCGTCGATCCCGACGGCAAAGCCCACAACCTTGCCCGTAACCTTGAGCGCGTGTCCTTGGCGGCCTTCCGCGAGGGCATGGCCGATATCGACAGGGACAGCCTGCCAGACGTCGCCGAGGCCAGAAGGCTGCAGCGCGAACGCATGGCTGGCCGCGCGGTGCACGTTTCGACCCGATCGAGCATTACGACCCTGCCGCCGACGAACGTGCTCACGAGGAGGCGCTCTTCGAGGCCGCCATCGCGCATGACACTCAGCAACGCAAGCACGACGCCCTCGATGTGGCCTGGTACAAGGCGGCCAAACAGATTGGCGAAACCATCGCCGAAGTTTACGACCGGGATGCTGCTGACCGCGAATGGTTCACCAGCGTTGCCGAGGCTAGCATAGAGCATGATGCCCAGGCCCGTGAGGAACGCCGCCTCCGTCCCCTACGCCGCGCCTGGGAGAGGCTCGAGACCGAAATGGGCCTTGTCCGCACGGAGCCGGCCCGCGAGGAAAAGCGAGACGCGAGTCAGGAAAGAACTCACCGAAATCTGGGACCAAACCCGCAACGCCGCTGCCTTCAAGGACGCCATAGAAAACAAAGGCTACCTTCTCGCCAACGACTCAAAACGCGGCATCATGGTCATCGACCCCTGGACCTACGACCGCCTTCTGGCTCGTCAGCTCGACGGCGTAATGCCGGATGTCTTTAACGCACGCATGCACACCCTCGACCGCGACCGCCTGCCAAGCGTTGCTGCCGCCAAAGAAATCCAGCGCGCCAAAGTGCTCGAGCGCGCCGCCACCCGCGAAGGCTGGAAGAAGCTCTGGGACGCCTACCGCGCCGATGAGATGAAGGGTTGGACTGAATACGGTCCGTCTGGTACAGAAGCGCCACCCCCGCAAACCTTTACCGATTTCTGGCGCGACGTCGCCGCGGACATGACCAGGGATATCTCGAGCGCTCCCGCCACGCCGCTCAACCTCTCCGACCTCGCCACGCATTTCCTCCTTTCCGAGGACAGTCGTTCCCTGGGGTCCCCCGGTCGATCACAAACCCCTCCGTCCAGCGACCGCGCTGCCCAAAGCGCCGGCGGCCACGACTACGGGCAAAAGGGAGGGGTCGGCGTCGCCGACGCCGCCGCCAAGGGCATTCTCACGCTCGCCGAATTCTTCACCAGTTTCTTCGATCCCGCCCCGGCAAGACCCTCCGTCAACCGCATCCAGCAGATTGTCGCTGAACGCGAGCACGAAAAAGCGATCGGGCGCATGAGCGAGAACTCGCCCGCAACGAACCCGTCCGCGGCATCGACATCAAGGCCCTGTTGCCCGACGACATTGTTCAACTGCGTCAACAGGGCGACCCTTATCTCCACCAGCTTGTCGCCGAGCACGACCGCAAGCGGCAACGCTATCTCGGCCGAGAGCGAGAACGGGAACGATAGGGGGGCTCCGCAGGCCGGCCGGAGACCCGCAAGAGAAGGCCAAGGAAGCGGCGGGACTCTAGCAGTTCGACACCGAGCAGATCGTGGCCCGTCACCTCGCCTTATGCCGCAATCCCGTGGACCATTTGCAGGACTGGCTTGACTTTAGTAGGAAGAAACCCCGCCTCACCGTACCGTGCCCGTCCAGCCATGACCGAAACGCCGTCCGCGCCAACGCCGCAAAGTTTCTCCGAGACACATTGCAGGAATTGTCAGGCCGGGTTCGTGCGAACCTCAACGGACGGCAAGACGTTTATCATGTGCCTCGTCGACCAACAGATGGTGTTCCACAACATTGCGAGCTGCAACAAGTTCAAGGCGGGCCGCGATCAGTCTGTCTGAATGCCTTTCATGCTCCCGAGACAGCCAGACCAGAGCCGGTAGGGGGAAATGAGGCTGCGGAACTGCAAGTCGCACTCGAAGAGTTTTCCGGCGACCGGCAGGAAAATCGCGCACGCCTTGCGCACGGGAATGCGCTCTGAACGGGACTTGAGCGTCAAACACTTGCGCGAGGAGATGGAACTGGTCCGCCGTTTTCTTGTCGAAGATCATCGCGCCAAGCGCCATGCGCACAAGCTGCGGCGGCAAGACCAGGTTGCCGGGCGCCGCCAGGAGAGGCAACGCGTCGCTTTGTCCTGATGCGCCAGGCGCAGCCCGGCGATCAAATTCAACATTCAAACCCTGTCGCGGCCTGCATAGTTGCTCGAAACAGACAACAAAGAAGATGGACGCATTATGTGCCCCCATCAATTGGCCGCCCCCGACCTGTTGAGGAGCGCGAATGTGGATTCGAGCGTCCTTGCAAGTCACTCCTCTGCTTTGGCTGCCTAGCCCTCCGATTTGCCGACAAAACAGAGGAGTCGCCGCCCAAAGCAGAGAAGTGGCAGGCTATCGCTGCCAAGGTCTGATGTTGGCAGGGGGATTGCAGGTCCTCGAACTAAAGGTCGTGATATTCCTCAGTTAGATAAGCCACAGGAATTTTACGATGAAATTGCAATCGTAATCAGTCTACACTCACGCCGCTATGACCATGCCCAAAACACCCATCCTGAACTCGCGACAGAAGACCTTGCTTGGCCTTCTGAACGCCTTTCATGGGTGCCTGCCGCGCCTCGATTTCCAGAAATATCTGTTCCTCTACACGCAGGAGTTCGAGGAGGAACCGTCCTTTGAATTCGTTCCCTACAAGTTTGGCTGCTTCTCGTTTCAGTCCTATGCCGACAAGCGCCGTCTCATCGAGATCGGCGCTCTGGAGGACTTGGATGATTGGCGCCTGACGACGGGTTTTGAGGCCAGTCTCTTTGACAGGAAGCGGTTCGAGCAGTTCTACGCCCGGTATTCAGCCCTGAAAGGGGATCGGCTCGTTCAGCAGGTCTATCGCCGTTATCCTTACATGGCCATCAACAGCGAGATCGCAGCTCGGCTGATGACGGAGAAGGAGTTGGCGGCCATTGCTGCCAAACGGCCCCGGGATACAGTCCCTGTGTTGTTCACGATCGGTTATGAAGGCTCGTCTTTTGAGGGCTATCTCAACCGGCTTATCAAAAACAACGTTCGCACCCTCATTGATGTGCGGCGTAACCCGCTCAGCCGCAAATACGGGTTCTCGAAGAAAACCCTGGGGGAGACAGTCCAAAAGCTCGGCATCGAGTACGTCCACATTCCCGAACTGGGCATCGCCTCCGAACAACGGCAGGAACTCAATACGCAGGCCGATTACGACCGTCTGTTCGAGGCCTACGAGAAAAGAGAATTGGCCGAAAACAAAGACTTTTTGAAGCGCATCCACGAGCTGCTGAGAGAACGGCGGCGCGTAGCCCTTACGTGCTTCGAGGCGGATGTCTGCATGTGCCACCGCGGCCGCGTGGCGGGCGCCCTTGCCGAGCTTCCCGGATGGGACTATGAAACACGCCATATTTAGGTGGTTGGTTTCATGGCCAAAGAGAAAGTACTGATCGCGGTCAAGACCTATCCGGTGATCTCCGAGCGCTACGGAGAGCTCGCCTGCACGGCGGGCTTCCGCGAAGACGGATCCTGGATACGGCTATACCCGGTTCCTTTCCGTCTACTCGACGGAGAGAAGAGATACGAAAAATATCAGTGGGTCGAAGCTGACATCGCGCCCAGCACTCAGGACCGCAGGCCCGAGAGCCATCGCGTGCTGGATCCCGACGCCCTAACCCTGCTGCAAAAGGTCGACACCGGAAAGAAGAGGGACTGGGCTGAACGCCGCCGCCTGATCCTTGGACGCAACAAAGTCCACACCAACAAGGCCGAGATCATTCGGCTGGCGCACGCCAATGAATTGTCGCTGGCCATCTTCAAGCCCGCGAAGATAGTTGATTTTGTTATCGAAGACGCGGATTCCGGACTGGTCCGAGAAGAAGCTTTTGGCTCTGACAGTAAGATCGCGCAGCGCGACCTCTTCAAAGATCAGGACCTTTCGGACTTCAAGCCCGTGCGCAAGCTGCCCCACAAGTTCTCATACAGGTTCCTCGACGACGCCGGCGCCGAAAGCACCCTGATGATCGAGGATTGGGAAATCGGATGCTCTACTGGAATTGCCTGAAAAGCCATGGTCCGGCAACAGGCGCCCCGAAAGGTCCGGGAGAAGTACATGGATGATTTCGCCCTCACGAAAGACCTTCACCTCTTCCTTGGCATACGCTCCAGATCACGCGATGAAAGCGCCGAATCCGTTCATCATTATCGGGAATTTTCCATCCGCCTCTTGAGACCCAGGCATCGTTTTTCTGATTGCCGTTTTTCAGACCCGGACATGCTTCAGGTGTCTTCCGCGTTCCGAACTGAGCAGGGTTCGAGTGGTAGCGGCCATTAATCAGGCGGCAGCTTTCCGCACCGGCCGCGGCCCTGAACCTTGGCGTAGCCGGCGCCTGCACAAGCACGGTAAGCCGCCATTGTGAAGGCTATGCCAACACGCCGAGGCTCAGTCTCCACAGAATGAATACTTATATAGCTTGGCCTACGCTTGAAAAAAAACCGAAGTGATGAGACCTTTGGCGGACCGGATTTTCACTCAGGTCAGGTACGCAAATGTCACAAACGGACGTCCTCGTAGAAGGCTTGACGCCGCTGGAATTGCGCGAATTGGAGAGCAAGTTAGGTCCTTCAGCGATAACGATTATATCGCCGCCCAGCGATAGTCCCAAGTTCCATGAACCGACAACCATCATCATCATCTCTTTGGCTGTCTCCTCGCTCGCGCTGACAACTCTTGCAATCATTGCGACGAGGCCCAAGAAAACGAAAAAGAGAAGCATCACCATCAAACGGAAGCGCGAAGGGGAAGATCTTTCCGTAACCATCAACGACGAGTTGTTTGAAAGCGGCGCGCCGAACGCGAAAGTCGTCCAGGAGATCTCTAAAGCGTTATCTATCGATTTGAACGCGCTTGCAAAAGCGACGTCCGAAGGCAGCAATACTTCCGAAGACAGTAATAATTGAGAAAATGAGAAGCTTTGTCGACCCGATTATAAACACCGCAGTACTCGAACCTGTCGATCTACGCGGAGACCTCGGTCATCTCTTGCAACTGGAGTTTCCGGAGGCTCTGCTGCCGACATTCCTGCATGAGAGCACGCATCATGCCTGCTTTTTCTCGCCGCTGGGGACGGCTCTGGCGCTGCTTCGGCTGCGCGCCTACAGGCGCGCGGTGCGCTTGCAGAAGGATCTGCCGGAGAATCTGGGATCTTCTGGAAGATGTCATTCGGCAAGAAGCAACGATGGAGCTTCTACGGCCCTTAGCAGAGGGTCTGGCTTGCTTTTCCGAGTTCGACTCGATACCGGGCCGCTCGAATGTGCTCACGGCCCCCATGCTGCTTGCCTTCTTTACTTTCGGGGGACTAACAGAAAAACCCGTCACGCCTCATGAAATAAACACGCGCCTGTTCGATCTGCTTAGTCGAGTGCGATTGAACCCCTTCATGTTTCTCCGCAAGGAAAATGTGCTCGCGGATCATTTCCATCTGAAATCCGGCGGATATTTAGCCGGATATATGGCTCTCAAGAACATCTGGACGTTTGCAATAAAGGAAAGCGCATTAAGCCATGATCCAGAGCTATTTAGCGCCTTTATCCGCTCCTATTTCTATGACGACTACGCGCTCATCGCAATCCTGCCGGATGAAGACAAATCCGAGATCAAGGCCGAAAACGCAATAGCGCAATACATCTTCGATCGCTTCAAGGGGCTTTTTAAAATCAATTGGGAGGATTTGCTCCGCGATTTCGAAAGACACTATAGCAGAACGTGTTCGCTGACGTCGGGGATCGTGCACACCGACGTTGCCGGATTGTCGAACGACGCAGAGTTGGCAGAGTTGGGCAAATCCCGGCTCGAAAACCTGGTCAAGGAACTCGCCGTGCCCTGGAATCCGACGGCTTTGACGAGAAAATGGCGAAGTTCGATTTTTGGCGCCTGGCAAAGCGCGAGCTGCTTTGCATCGGAAGCCTGGATGCGGAGGTCGAGGTCAACGATCACGGTCGGGTTCAGGTTCGAGCTGTCGAAACCGATGGCATAGCAGAATTCCCGACCCTGTCCGTTGAAGCCCCCGCAGGGACGTCCGTTGGCAAAAAAAAAGGTTCCCTAGAATTCTACCTGATCCCTGCAGACAACTCTTGTGCATCCGTCGCCGTGCGCGGCACCGAGGTCGTCTTTGCCAATTTTTCCGGTCCTATCACGAAAGAGCGGCAGGCTTTCGTGAAGGACTTGTTCGGCACCCGCTCGGAAGATCTCGGAAACCATAGAAATACAGGAGAGCATTCTTGAAAACGTGATAGCCAATGATGCTATTCGCGTAATCAGGGACAAGTTGAGACAAGGAATCTCCGGCGTATATCGAGGAGATTTATGGCTGGCTCGCAACCTCGCCCGTAGACGACGATCACTGGAAAAATGCCAAGGAAATTCTCCGTTCGGGAGGCTTGTTCGCTTTAGCCGGCAATGATCCTGCCTTCATCGAAGGATTGGCGTTCCTGGGGATCGCTGGTTCGGTCTGCCGCGGAAAGAACGAGCTTATCGAATTGGGCAAGGAGTTCGGTATTTCTGTCGAAGATGTTATCAAAAAGGAAAAGACGATTGAGGAGCGTACAAAGTTTCGCATCCTGATTGAAAAGGACGATGATATTCTCGTGCTTCTCTAGTTCGTCACTCGAAAGCCTGAAGGCCGACATCCCGGTCCCGATAGCCACTTTTGCCTTCAACTCACCTAGGGCTTTCGCAAAAGCTTTTCTCGACAGCGATCAGAAAACCTGTGGCGTTGCCTGTCACTCAGAAGCGAGTGCCAGGCCGGGCTCTCGGGCTGCGCCCCGAGCCGCCACGCGTCTCGGCCATGCGGCTTCGATCCCTAACGCAACACTGCCTACCAAAACGTGGTCTGAAGACATCCAAGAATTCTTAAAAAACCTAACGTTTTGTGATAGTTA
>CAVRSS010000146.1:0-27828 GCA_963723755.1 uncultured Alphaproteobacteria bacterium
GCACCACAACGCTCTAACTTGGTAGAGCATTATTCGAGATCCTCTCATTGTCATGGCCGCCCTCCGATCCCCGGATCAAGTCCGAGGACATGGGCGGCCATACAGGATAAAAAATTCCATCTTTTTGTATTTGAAGACTGGATGGCCGGGTCAAGCCCGGCCATGGCTTCGGTTCTGGCTCATCGTAACGCGGGCAACCGTAACACCCATCACGCTAAAGCCGACTGGCAATTCACAACCGCGGACGCCCGAATTAAGCTCAAAAGGCTATACCGTAATGAACTCGGGCACTAGCGGGGCCCGCGTCTATTAGGATGTGGATGAGTTGCCGCCGTAATCGATTTCGATTATAGGCGGCTTGATCTGACGGCAAGCCACCACTAATCGAACCAAGGGACGAGGTTGCTTCGTCCCTTTTTCATGCCCGTTATCGAACCACTTCCGCCTGCTCCGAGCGGCGAGGAGTGATTATCGAGCCTGGGACGAACGCATCGAACGCAGCCCAGAATTGCTCGCGAAATTGGTCGCGTTCCTGAAGGATTTCGTGCTGGACCCCCGCGATGACGATGTGAGCGCAATTCTTAAGGCGGCTTGCGAAGCGTTCGATCGTCGCAGTGCAGACGAATGCGTCGTTTGCGGCGGCGACAATCAAAATGGGAACTTTGACGCTCTCCATGAAGGCGGGGGAGTTGACGATCGAGATGGAATTGCAAGCAGCCGCAACCCAACCGATTGTCGGCGAGCCGATCGCCAGGTGAGGCGCGGCGCGAAGCACCTCCTGAGCGCGCTCATAGCGAAGCCTGTCCGAGGTCACCGGGTTGCCTTCGAAGGAAACATCCTCCCATGAGTGAGGCTTGCCGCCCGGAATAAAGCTGTCGCCAAAACCGATAAGGGCGGCAGCTTCAGCGGCGGTGCAGGTCATGGCTTTCTGCGAATGGGTTCCGGCAAACTGAATTTTAGGAGCCGTGAGCACCATGCGATCCCACCAGCAGACCTTCGTCTGGGCAAGACGCAAGGCCAGATGACCACCCATGGAGTGGGCAAGGCAGTAATAGGGAGGCGGGCAGTCGGGGAGTACGATTTCGCTCATGAACTGGCGAACATCCCCGTCAAATTGCGAGAAATTCTCGGCATGGCCCTTCGATGGATTTCTGAGGAGCCTCGATGAGCCTCCCTGGCCTCGCCAGTCCATGGTCGCCACCGCAAAACCGCGTCTGCGAAGGTCGGTGATCGTCTCGAAGTACTTCTCGATGAACTCAGCGCGGCCATGAAAAAGGCAGACGGTTCCCAGGCGCCGCTCAGCCGTCGTGTCCCACCGCGCGTAGCGGATGCGAACCCCTCCGCGCCCATTGAAGGCGCCGGCGACGGCTCCATTCGGAACCGGATTGCGGGTCGTGCCAATCAGCTGCAGCTGCGCCATTTCCGAGGCCATTCGCGGCTCCTCCTCGTCGATAAAAAAATTCATACTTCACTTACGCAGGGATGCTCAAGCACCCCTTGAAAGCCGAGCTTCCCGAAATAAATCACAAGTCGCAGGCCGTAAGGCTGCAAAGATGATCCGCCTGGCCTTTAAGGCAGGCTTCAAAGTCTCGCTTAACAAAGGAGAACTCCTAATGAGACGTCTTGATCTCACTCCCCTGTATAAATCCTCGATCGGCTTCGATCACCTCGCGAGTGTTCTCGATCAGCTCGCCAATATCGATACGGAGACGGGCTTCCCGCCTTACAACATTGAGCGGCTCGGCGAGAATGTCTATCGCGTTTCTATGGCCGTCGCCGGTTTTGGTGAGAACGATCTTTCCATCGAAGTGAAGGAAGGCACGCTCACGGTCCGCGGTGAAAAGAAGAACGAGGAGAAGGTTCGCCAATACATTCATCAGGGCATTGCCGCTCGCAATTTCGAGCGCCGATTCCGCTTGGCCGACTATGTGGAAGTGTCCGCCGCCGCGCTTGAGCACGGACTGCTGCACATCGACCTGAAGCGGGAGCTTCCCGAGGCCATGAAGCCGCGTACCATTACGATCACGAAGGGTACGACTCCGCGTGTGATCGACGGCGGCGCGACCGAAAGCCGGCAGCCCAACGCCGCCTAATGCGGCCTTTGTCACCGTTTGAGGGCGGGCGCGAGCCTGCCCTTTTTGCTGCCCGCGCGAACGAACGCCGCCGCGATCTCAACGTGGGGCGAAAACCTGAATTGGTCGAAGATGGCGACGCGCGTCAGTGAGAATCCGCCCGCCGCGAGGATTGCAGCGTCGCGCGCGAAAGTGACCGGATTGCACGACAGCATGACAACCGTGCCTATCTTCGACGCGGCAAGCGCCCTCGATTGCGCTTCCGCGCCTTCCCTTGGCGGATCGGCGATGGCGGCGGAATACGCATTCAATTCCATCGGCCCAACCGGATTGCGGAAGAGATCGCGTCGGACCGCCTTCACGGGCTTGATGCCGCCCGCGCCCTTGCCCGCGTCGTTCAGCACAGCGACCGCCTCTGCGTTCTCCTCGAAAGCGGTAACCGCGGCGTGTTTCGCGCAATGGAAAGTGAAAGCGCCAAGCCCGGCGAAGAGATCGCAGACCGGCCCTTTTGACGCCTTCGCCCCTGCCAATGCTTCGCCGACGAAGGTTGCCATGTCGCGCTCGCAGGCCTCGACCGCCTGAAGAAAGGCGCTTTGGGGCAGCATCACCTTGACGCCCCCCACCAAAACGAACGGCGTCGCCTTCAAAAAGACGACGACGCCGTTCCAGGCCGCGCGGATGATCCCGGACGCCGAAAGTGTGTGGCTAAGCTGCGAAACACGCTGCGCTGTGAGCTTCCGCGCTTCGATACTGCAATCAAGTCCGTTTTCGGCTGCTGTGAGATGAACCTTTGCTTCGGCTAGGTTGGGAAGCGTATCCGCGAGCGCGGCCTTCACATGGGGCAAGGCGGACGCGATCTGTGGCAGCAGAATGGGGCACTCATCGAGATCGATGAGATCGTGGCTGCGCGCCGCGTTGAAGCCGAGCCTCACTTCGCCGTTTGCCTTGAAGGCGGTCAAGGTCGCGCGGCGCCGGCTTGCCACCGGATAGTGTCTGAGTGGCTCGATCGGCGCGGCCAGCCCTTCCCGCGCCAATGCTGCTTTCACAAGATCAGCTTTCCATTCCGCATATGGGGCGTCACGCCAGTGCTGGAGCGAGCAGCCGCCGCAAATTCCAAAATGCTTGCAGATGTGTAAGATGCGGTCCGGTGAAGCGCTATCAATAGCAATCGCCTCGCCTTTCGTGCCCGCGATCAGTGCGCTGATCTTTTCGCCCGGCAGGGTGAAGGGGATATACACTTTCCGGCCGCCAATGAGCGCCAAGCCGTGGCCTTGAGCGCCTATAGCCTCGATAGTCGCGGCATGGCTCTCCGCGGAGGGCAAAAGCTGGTCAGCGTTCGCGTCTGGCGGCGACGAGCGTTTCTTCATTGCCGTCCTGTCCTTTTATCGGCGATGGCAAGGCTCCTAAAACCGTCCATCCCGCCGCCTCTATATAGGCCGTAACTCTTTGAACGGCGGCCAGCTTCGCCGCCTCATCCTTGACGATTCCGCCCTTGCCGATGAGCGCCCGGCCGACCTCGAATTGCGGCTTCACCAAAACAACGAGCCAAGCCCCCTTCGCGGCGAGGGGAAGTACCGACGGCAGCACCTTCAGCAGAGAAATGAAGCTTACATCGCATGTCACCGCCTCGATCGGCGTCTGGAATTGTTCAGGCGTCAGTGTTCGTGCATCCATGCTTTCCCAGGAGGTTAACCGAGGGGACAATCCGCAGCGACGAATGAAGTTGATCGCGGCCGACATCCACAGCAAAAACGCGGGCAGCGCCGCGCTCCAGCAGAACCTGAGTGAAACCTCCGGTTGAGGAGCCGACATCGAGACAAGTCCGCCCCTGAGGAGGCAGGGCGAAATGGTCGAGCGCCGCTAAAAGCTTCCAGGCGCTGCGCGCAACATAGCTTTGTTTTTCAAGCACTTCGACAGGCTCCTCGACGGATACCTCCAGGCTGGCTTTCAGGTCCGTCCTTCCTCCCATGCGAACAAGGCCGCGCTTGATGAGGTCTTGCGCCTTGGAACGCGTTTCCACCATTCCACGTTGCACCAAAAGGAGATCGAGTTCGCATTTTCACAAGTAATTTCCGAGGGCTCTGGAGCGGCCCAAATATGAATGTTGCAAATCCCTTGAATTGCGGCAATCATCGATAATCTGTGTTGCTAGCAACCAGAGCAAGCGCTGTTTTCCCAACTTCGCTCAAGGATGTTGAAAAAACACATGTGAGAGACGACAGCCTCTTCGCGGCCGAGGTCGCACAGAAGGCCGTGAGCGCAATACTTGGCGCAAAGCCGTCAAGCTTCAATGAAGCAAAATCAACCTCACTCCTCTATTGGGAACTACCAAATCATGATGCTTGTTCGCACCTTTCTCTCGAATAGTTCGATCGAGGGAGTAGGCATTTTCGCTGCTGAGCCCATTAAAGCGGGCGATGTAATCTGGCGTCTCGAGCCAAAATTCGATGTGTTCTTCACCGAAGCTGACATCGAAGAACTTCCTGCCCACATGCAGGACTTTATCGCCCGCTATTCTTATCCTCATATGACTAGACCAGGCATTTGGGTGCTGGAGTCGGATAATGGCCGCTTCATGAATCACAGTGAAGCGCCAAACACCGACTTCACGGGTTTTGAGCAAGGCTTCGCCATCCGCGATATCGCCGCCGGCGAGGAGATCACCTGCAACTACCACGAATTCGATTCAACCTTCCAGGGATGGTTTCCGTCCATGGCGAAGGCGGCAAACGGAGACGCGCACGCCCACCCCTAATCAAGCGCCAACAGAGCTAGCGCCGGCCACTCTCGGGTGAGCCGGCGTTTTTGCGTCAGCGATCCTTTTTTAGCCGCCGAGTGGATGCGCGGCAAAAAAAGGGATTGGCAAGTTCCGAATCCCCGCTTATCTTATAGTCGTGTTGAGCATAAGGGCACTCAGGCGAAGCTTGAGGTTGCGGCCCATTTTTGAGCCCTGATAATGCTCAAAGTGAGCATAACCCCGAAGGGGACGGAGGATCACATGGCATTCTTAGATAGCGGAGTACAGCCGTTGCGTAGGCGCAACCTTTATACTGCTCCGGCGAACGATCTCGATGCCGGCTTCGAACCCGTGCGCCACCATTTCGATGCCACCTTCGTCCGCGAAGCTATCCGCGAGCTCAAGCCGCTTTACGATCGAGTCGAGCGCGTCATCTCACCGCTGGAGTGGGTCGGGCATGCCCCGTACATAAAGGCCATCCGCGACCTTAAGCGCGAGAAGAACGCCGTCATCCTGACCCATAATTACATGACACCTGAGGTCTTCCATGGCGTGGGAGACATCCTCGGTGACAGCCTTCAACTCGCCAAGGAGGCGGCGAAGACGGATGCAGACATCATCGTGCAGGGTGGTGTCCACTTCATGGCCGAAACCTCGAAGCTGCTGAACCCGGATAAGACCGTGCTCATCCCCAATTCGAAGGCCGGCTGCTCGCTCGCGTCCTCCATCACGGCGGAAGACGTACGGGCGCTGCGAGCGGCCTATCCGGGCGTGCCTATCGTGACTTACGTCAACACCAGCGCGGCGGTGAAGGCCGAATGCGACATTTGCTGTACGTCGGCCAATGCGGTGAGAGTGGTGGAAAGCCTCGGCGCGCCGCGTGTGCTGCTGATACCCGACCAGTATCTGGCGCGCTACGTCGCGACGCAGACGAAGGTGGAAATCATTTCGTGGCAAGGCAGCTGCGAGGTGCATGAGCGCTTTACAGGCGAGGAACTGCGGCGGTATCGCGACGCCGAGCCGGGCTTGAAAATCATCGCGCACCCGGAGTGCCCGCCCGATGTCATCGAGGCGGCCGATTACACCGGCTCGACGAGCGGCATGATCAAGTGGGTGAAAGATCACCAGCCGAAGCGCGTTGTTCTCGTCACCGAGTGCTCGATGGCCGACAACGTGGCGGTCGAAGCGCCCAAGATCGAGTTCACCCGGCCTTGCAACCTCTGCCCGCACATGAAGCGGATCACGCTGCCGAAGATTTTGGACAGCCTGCTTTACGGCAAAGAAGAGGTGACGGTCGATCCGGAGGTAGCGGTCCGGGCACGCCGCGCCGTTGAGCGGATGATAAACCTGACCGCCTGACATTTCCGAAACGGTTTGCGCAATGGGGAAGCCATGAGTGAGCAACGCATACAAGAGCCTTTGAAGTTCCGGCGACCTAATAGTCCAGACCGCGTTCTCGTCATTGGTGGCGGCTTGGCCGGGCTGTTCACGGCGCTCCGGCTGGCTCCCCTTCCGGTAACGGTGCTGACGCCAAAGCCGCTCGGCGAAGGCGCGTCGTCGGCCTGGGCGCAGGGTGGCATTGCCGCTGCGATTGGAGAAGGCGATACTGCGGAATCGCACGCAGCCGATACGATCGCGGCTGGCGCCGGTCTCACCGACCCCGCGATCGCCGACCTCCTCACGCGCGAGGCACAGGAGCGCATCGAGGACCTGCTGCGGTACGGCGTGCCGTTTGACCGCGAACTGGATGGCAAATTGCGCATGTCCCGCGAAGCGGCTCACAGTGCGCGCCGCATCGTGCGCGTGCAGGGCGACCGCGCGGGCAGGGCCGTCATGGCCGCTCTCATCTCCGCCGTTTCCTCCACGCCTTCGATTTCGGTTTTCGACACTATGGAAGCTGTCGAGCTGGTTCAGCGGAAAGGCCGGGTCGTCGGCGTTTACGCCAGCCGCGCGGGACAGCCGGGCCGGGGCACTTTCCTGCCCGCGCGCGCCGTCGTGCTGGCGACGGGAGGGGCAGGCCAACTCTACCGCGTGACCACCAACCCGAAGGAAGCCAATGGCGGCGGCCTCGGCATGGCGGCGCGCGCTGGCGCCGTGATCGCCGATCCCGAGTTCGTTCAATTCCATCCGACGGCGTTCGATATTGGGCAAGACCCCGCGCCGCTCGCTTCCGAAGCCATACGCGGCGATGGCGCGCTTCTCATCAACCGCAGCGGCGAACGCTTCATGCTGAAGGTGCACCCAAGCGCCGAACTGGCGCCGCGCGATGTGGTGGCCCGCGCCGTCCATGAAGAAGTGACCGCTGGCCGTGGAGCGTTTCTCGACTGCCGCTCCATCAACCTCAAAGAGGCTTTTCCGACCGCTCACGAGATTTGCGTTGAAGCCGGGATCGACCCCTCGCAGCAGCCGATACCGATTGCGCCCGCCGCTCATTATCACATGGGAGGCGTTCTAACCGATGCGCGTGGCCGCACCACGCTCACCGGCTTGTGGGCTTGCGGCGAGGTGGCCTGCACGGGCGTGCATGGCGCAAACCGCCTGGCTTCGAACTCGCTCCTCGAAGCCGTCGTTTTCGGAGCACGCGTGGCTGAGGACATTGCCAGCCGGGAACAAAATTGGCGCGCATTGGGCGAACAATCCGACGTGCCTGATACGGTCAATCTCGCGGTGGAAGATCCCGCCCATGCTGCGCGTCTGGTCAAGTGGCTGAGAGAGACAATGGCCTCCCAGGTTGGGGTGGAGCGGTCGGAAGCGTCCTTGCGGGCTGCGCTGTGGTCTCTGCAGGAGATCAAGGCAGGAGCCCCCTCTCCCGCGCTCAAGAACATGGTCACAGCTGCGCTTCTCATCACCGTGGGCGCCTTCGCTCGCAAGGAAAGCCGGGGGGCGCATTTCCGACTGGATTATCCGGAGAGAGCCGCCTCGAAGCCTCGTCACACCTATTTGACGTTGGATCGCGCCCGCCAGATTGTCGCCGATGTAACCGGCGGCTATTTCGGGGAATTTATCAGCGATGCCCCGCGCAGACATGCTGTGATGTAACCGGGATCTGCGTTACTGTTTGTCGAGGCATCCATCCTGCCCCTCGCGAAGGATGGGGTTCGTTCCGTTTGCACTTCAATTGAGGCGGTTCATGCAGAACATAGCGGCTCACGTCGAGACCGGACTGCAGTTTCCTCATCACCTTGCGGTCGATACAGTGCGAGCCGCGCTTCTGGAAGACCTTGGACTTGCGGGCGACATCACGACGAACGCAATCGTCTCGCCCGAAGCGGTATCGGAAGCGGTGCTTGCCCTTCGTGAAGATGGGTGCATCGCCGGGATGCCTCTGGTGGCGGCCGCTTTCCGGGCCCTTGATCCGGAGATCGTTATCGAGCCGCACCTGAAGGAAGGAGACGCCGCTTTGGCCGGCAGCGTCGTCGCCCGCATCAGAGGAAGGACGCGCGCTATCCTTACGGCGGAGCGTGTGGCGCTCAATCTCCTGCAACACCTCTCCGGCATCGCCACGGCCACCCGCCATTTCGTCGAGGCCGTCGCCGGCACTCATACGCGCATCGTGTGCACGCGCAAAACGATACCGGGCCTTCGCGGGTTCGAGAAATACGCCGTGAGGGCGGGCGGCGGATTCAATCACCGGTTCGGTCTGTTCGATGGGGTGCTAATCAAGGACAATCATATCGCTGCGGCCGGAAGCGTTTCAGCGGCAATCGAAAGGGTTCTGGCCGCAAACGGCCATCTCGTGAAGGTCGAGGTCGAGGTCGATACGCTGGCTCAGTTGGAAGAGGCGCTCCAGCATCCGATTGACGCGGTTCTGCTCGACAATATGGCCGTGCCGGAACTGAAAAATGCCGTAGCGCGAGCGAAGATGGCAAAGCCTGCGATATTGTGTGAGGCTTCCGGCGGGGTGCGCCTCGTGACGGTGCGCTCAATCGCCGAAACAGGCGTCGATATGATTTCCGTCGGCGCTCTCACCCACTCCGTCAAAAGCCTGGATATCGGGCTCGACTTTTAAGCAGATCATTCTGCTTGCTCAATGCAGACGCTGTATTTCAGCCGGTCATGAGCCGGTTTGAAGCAGGGAGCGCTTGCCTGACTTGGGAGCTTTTCTTGTGCGCCTGCCGTTTGCTTATGACCACTGGGAATAAGCCGCTCGAGCCGCTGCCGTTGTCCCATCTTGGGGCGACCCGCTTATCGCCAAGCTACTCAGAAGAGCAAGGAAGGTATTCTGCGCTTGGCTGGTCGTCTCTGCTGTGTTCGCGCCACCTGATATGGGTTGTGTCTGCGTCTGAGCCGCCGAATTCGAATTCGATGCCTGGCTACTGGCTTCTTGTCCGCGATGATGATGGTGGTGGGCACCTTCCACCGCCGCACCGCTGCTAACACCCGAAATTGACATGGTCATCTCCCATAAAGCTTGATGTTCCTCCGCATACAGCGAGAGGCTTCGGGGACAAACTCCACTTTTTCCAGGATTACACTCGCTTAAGAAGATATCCCGCAAAACGATTCAATCTTAGATTGCATTGAATCGATTTTCAAGCGAAAATGTAAAGATGTTGGTGAGGAGGGCGCTGTTGGTTCGAAAGCGCCCATCACGTTACACCCTCAACTCCGTTTCGAGCCGGAGAAGGGCAGCCGTTGGGACGGGACAGCGGTGAGAATGTCCTCAGGCTGACTGGAAGAACCCCGACACCGGTTCGGTTTTCTGAGCGGGCTGATCCGACCCGCCGAAGAAGGAGAACAGGCGCCTCTTGCGCTGATCCTTCTGTTGTTGCTCCTGCTTCCTGAGATATTGCACCAAGGCAAGAAACGGGTTCGCAATCGCACGGTCGTCCGTTGCGCCCTTCGTGACGCGATACAAGATCAAGCCGAGCGGGCGGCGCGTCCTCAGCTCTATTGCCGCGATAGCCAGCACGGCGATAAAGGGAAACAGTTTGTCGAGCGTGACGGGATCGATGGGCAAGACCTTGGCGCGGTTCTCGATGATCTTCTGTACGCGTTCCTTGCGCACAAAGAGAAAGTCGAGGATGCGCTGCCCTTCCTCGGAGATCTGGGCATGACCGAAGATCCGTGGGTCTTCCAGGAATCGGTCGTATCGGCGCGAGCCAAGAAATTCGAGCACCGAAATCAAGCCCTCAGGTGTTTGAGCGCGTTTCTCGATGCTTTTTGTTATCGGTGGAACGAAATATCGAACGGTCTGCGCCATCAGTTCGTCATTGAACCCGAACGCTTCTCCCATGTTCGAAAATATGTGCGCGCTTTGCGCGTTAGCGATAATCTGAAAAACTCTCATTGCTCGCCTCGCTCGCCCAACCTTGGCCCGAGGCTTTTCGCCTCTTAAGCCTTTGCCCCTGGGAAACTCAATATACGCAACGACGCCATCAATTCCTGCCCATCTGAACTCGCAGTCGAATCATTACTCTAATAAAGTGTAAACAGATCTCGGGTATCGGCGAAGACAAGTAAACCTCATCTGCCGTCAAAATCAGCTTTATTGATCACTGTTGTGCTATATTTACATCACCAGCATAGATATGTCGGCAGCTTATCATTTGCACCATTTGCAAAGCTTGCGCTCTCGTTAGCCATAGCTTAGCCGTTGCGTCTTTAATCACGCGGTGGGCAAGACGCGAAAGCCGGGCGGTGCTGTGCCGCCATCGTCGATGATGGCAACATCTGCAACAAATGCGGCTGGGGGCCCCTTTCGGCATCGCGCAAGCATTTCAAAGACTTGGGCCGCCGCACCTGAGAACAGGGCCTCGACAGCGCCGTCCCGCCGGTTACGGACCCATCCACTGAGGCCCAGGGCCTTAGCGTTGTCTTGTGCCCAGACGCGAAAGCAGACGCCTTGCACCCTGCCGGTAATGACGACACGCAGAGTGCGCTGATCGCTGTCCTCAATACTCACGCACGCGCTCCAGCCGCGTTCAAGATGTGGCAAACCTCCTCCGTTATGCGATCCGCAACCTCGGTGGCAGCGGACAGGACAGCGGGGGTGAACGGCGCGCCAGTGTCAAAGCAAACGCCCTCGATAGCGTACACGATGATCTGTCTCGGAGCGAGGTCCAGAACGCGGGCGAGTTCGATAGCCTCGGCGAGGCCGAAGGCGTGGCTGGATGTGAAAGACAGGTCGGGGGGCAGCGCTTCTTCCGCGAGGTCGATCCGGGTGACGCGACCCGGTGCGCCTCGCTCGGCGGCGGCATCGACGCAGATCAGCGCATCGACGCCCGCCCAATCCTCGATCAGCGACATCATATCGCCGGCGCGGACGACAAGCTTGGCGCCCGCCGGGAGCTTGCCCGAAAGTTTCTGAGCCACGAGCGGCCCTACGCCGTCATCTCCGCGATCCGGGTTGCCGATAGCCGCCACCAAAATTTTCGGCCGCGCCTCTCCCGGATCGTCTGATGTCATGAGCGATTGATCGACAGCTTCAGAAAATGCGTCGAGCAGGAAATGCAAGGATCATAATTTCTGATGCTCTGCTCGCAACGGTGCCGAATGACCTCGTCCGGCTGATCGATGATCGATGTCGCCACATCTTTGAGATCAGCCTCGATGCTGGGCTGGTTCTGCGACGTCGGCGGAACGATGCGCGCCGTCTTGATCGTGCCGTCCGCCTCCAGCTCGTAGCGGTGCCAGCAAATGCCGCGCGGAGCCTCCGTGCAGCCGAAGCCCACGCCCGCACGCGGCTCCAGCTTCACCGACGCCTGCGCCGGGCGTTCGTAGTCCGCAATGATCCTTAGTGCTTCTTCGAAGGCGAACACGATCTCAATGGCCCGCACGACGATGCTGCGGAACGGGTTCTTGCAAACCGGCCCCAGTCCGGTGTCGCGGGCCAGCGCCTGAACCGAGGCAGGCAGGAGGTCGAAGTTGAGGGCGTAACGGGCGAGCGGCCCGACAAGATAATTGCCACGGCGCTTCAAAACCGAATGCAAAGCCGTCGAGTGGGCGACATGCCGCTCCTCGAACTCGCTGTCGTAATCGGCAATGTCGATGTCGAGGCCGCGACTGGAAACGAGGCGGCCTTCGTTGAACGGGTATTCGTCCGGATGGCGAAGGGCGACAAATTCGTAGTCCTGCTCGAAATCCGGGAAGGGAAACAGCGCCACCCATCGCGCGAGCCCGACGGCCAGGTCGCGGGCGTGCTTCAGCTTCTCCGCCAGCGCGTTAAGCTCCGCCCGAGTCGGCACGCGATGGAAGCCACCCGCCTTGACGCTCACGGGATGGATTTCACGGCCGCCGAGGAGTTGCATGATCTCGTTGCCGGCCTTCTTGATCGCAAGGCCGTTCTTGACCATCGCGCCGTGATCGCGCGCCATGGCTATGCCATCCGGGAAGCCGAGGAAGTCGGGAGCGTGGAGCATGACCACGTGAAGCCCGTGGCTTTCGATCCATTCCCCGCAGTAGATGAGCCGGCGCAGCGCCCGAAGCTGCCCGTCGACCTTCGCGCCGAAGACGCTCTCGATCGCATGGACCGCGCCCATCTGATAGGCGATCGGGCAGATGCCGCAAATGCGCGCGACAATGTCGGCGACTTCGTCGTGGCCGCGTCCGCGCAGGAAGGCTTCGAAGAAACGCGGCGGCTCAAATATCTTGAGTTGTGCGGAGGTCACGCGGCCGTCGCTCACTTGCAGATCAAGTGCGCCCTCGCCTTCGACGCGGGCCAGATAATCGACCAAAATCGACCTAGTCGCCATGAGCTTCGCTCTCTTTCCGGAACGGTTCCGCGGCGGCGTTGAAGGTGCGGAAGACGCGTTGAAGATCGCGCTCCGTCGCGCCTAGCAGCTTCCATTCGTTCGCCAGTGCGGCAGTGTTCGGCGTTTCCATCGGGCCGAAGCAGCCATAGCAGCCGCGCCGGAATGTGGGACAAAGCGCGCCGCAGCCGGAATGCGTCACGGGGCCAAGGCAAGGAATGCCCTGAACCATCACGCAAGCGTTCCCGTGCAGCTTGCAGTCGATGCAAACGCTGTAGGCCGGTATCGAAGGCCTCCGGCCCGCCAGATACGCGGAGATCACCTCAGCCAGCTGCAACTTGTTGATGGGGCAGCCTTGCAGTTCGTAGTCCACCCTCACATGCGACTTGATCGGCGTGGATGTCGAAAGCGTGTTGATGTATTGCGGCGATGCGTAGACTGCGGAGATGAAGTTGTTCACGTCGGCGAAATTCCGTAGCGCCTGGATGCCGCCCGAAGTCGCACATGCGCCGATGGTCACGAGAAACTTCGATTGCTCGCGCACCTTGTGAATGCGCTCGGCGTCATGCGCCGTCGTGATCGATCCTTCGACCAGAGAGAGATCGTAAGGCCCGTCGGAAATGGCGCTCGACGCTTCGGGGAAATTCGCGATGTCGATTTCCGCCGCGAGCGTCAGAATATCGTCCTCCAGGTCGAGCAGCGAAAGCTGGCATCCATCGCAGGATGCGAACTTCCACACCGCCAGCTTGGGGCGGTTTCGCGTAGCCATGTCACATCTCCCTGGTGGCAAGGATGCGCGAGATGCGGTCGAACCGCAGCACCGGGCCATCTTTGCAGGTAAATTCGGGACCGAACTGGCAGCGGCCGCAAATCCCCATGGCGCATTTCATGTTGCGTTCCATGGAGAAGTAGATGCGTTCTTCCGGAACTCCCGCGTCACGAAGGGAGCTGGCCATGTACCGCATCTTGCCCTCGGGGCCGCACACCATCGCGAGCGTTTCCTTGGAATCGAAATTCGCGCGCTTTATGAAGTTGGACACCTGCACGCCGCCGACATTGCCGCGCCAGCTGCGATCTGCGTGGTTGACGGTCACGAGAAGATCGATGTCGAGCCTCTGCCGCCACTGCTCGAACTCAGGGCGATAGAGCAAATCGTCCGGGCTGTGGAAGCCGAGAAGGATCGAAACGCGTCCATAGCGATCGCGATTGTTCAGGATATGGTAGATGGCGGGCCGCAAAGGTGCGAGCCCGCAGCCGCTCGACACCATGACGACATCGAGCCCCTCGGCCTCGTGAACCGGCCAGCCGGTTCCGAACGGCCCGCGCACGCCGAGGACGTCGCCCTCTTTGAGCCGCGTCAGTGCGCCGCTCACCATGCCGACGTCGCGGATCGTATGCACGTGGCGGCTCATGTCGGCGGGATCGCCGCTCATGCTGATGGCCACTTCGCCCACGCCGAAGACGTAAAGCATATTGAACTGCCCGGCCGCGAAAGGCGGTCGCTCCCCGGAAACCGGCACGATGTCCATCGTCACGACATCCGGGATCTCGGTTGTCGTGCTGACGACGCGATACAGGTCCGGCAGGAACGGGTCCGCCAGCGTCTCGTCGGTCACCGTCTCGTCAATGCTTGCCGACGACGTCGAGGATCTGAAGTCTTGTTGCATGAAGCCGTCCTACTAGGATAGGTAAGAAGCGTTTCATCATCTCGTAGCCAAGGTGATGATCCGCCTCGCATTTTCCGCGAAGGCACGCAGCGTCCATGCCGATGGCGCGGGTCAACCCAACGGCGCGTGCGTCGAACATCCAGCGGTATGGCGGGACGAGCCACGACGCGCCAACAATATCCCCGTCTTGCAACGTCTCGAAGACGATCGGCTCGCGGCCTGGCACGACGATCTCCATAGCGATCTTCCCCTGCCGGATCAGGAAGAACTCGTTTGCGGGGTCGTGCTCATGGAACAGGAACTGCCCCGCGTTGAAACGATGATTCTTCGCGCATCCCGCCAGAAGTTCGCGATGCTCTTTGGGAAAAGTTGCGAAAAATGGATGCTCACTCAGAATGCGCTCAAGTCCCTCCATTGGTCTCCTCCGTTCCGGCTGCAGGGGCTGTCCTGATTGCGGCAGCTTCTTCTGTTATGTCGATACCCGTGGGACACCAGGTGATGCAGCGCCCGCAACCTACGCATCCTGACGTCCCGAACTGATCGTACCAGCTTGCGAGCTTGTGCGTCATCCATTGCCTGTAACGGGAGCTTCCACTTTGCCGCACGGCGCCGCCGTGTATGTAAGAGAAGTCCAAGGTGAAGCAGGAATCCCACTTGCGCACCCGGCTGGCGGATGTGCCGGTGAGATCGCTGTGGTCGTCGACGGTTGTGCAGAAGCAGGTCGGGCAAACCATCGTGCAATTTCCGCAGGCGAGGCAGCGCTTAGCGGCATCCTCCCAGCGGGGGTGTTTCGGGTTATTTTGCAGAAGGGCCTTGATGCCATCGGTTTCAAGGCTTCGGCCCATCCGGCTCGCCGTGCGCTCCACCACAGCCTGAGCAGCGGCGAGGTCGTCGCTTGTCGCGGGCCGTTTCGGGAGCTCAGCCAGGAGCTCAGCGCCCGCTGCACTTCCGGCTTCGATCAGGAAGGTGTGGCTCGACCCGTTCAAATTTTCCGTCAAGGCGAGATCGAACCCGGATTGCGCTTTCGGCCCCGTCTTCATGGACACGCAGAAGCACGTTCCTCCAGCCTCGCCGCAGTTGACCGCGACGATGAAGGCGTCGCGCCGCCGCGCCGCGTAGGCCGTGTCGACAAAAGGCCCTTCGCGGAAAACCTTGTCCTGAATGGCGATGGCGTGCAATTCGCAGGAACGGGCGCCGATGAAGGCAAATTTCTGGGACGGCGGCTCGGGCGGGACGATTTTCATCCCTTCGCTGCTCTTTTCGGCGGTCCAGAGCGTTTGCATCGGCGGATGCAAAAAGCGCTTCCACGATTGCGGCCCATGGGCAAAACCGAAGAGTGCGCCATCTTCCCGGCGTTCCAAGCGGTAGCGCCCGGCATCCTGGCGGTCTGTCCAGCCCGCGGGCAGGTCGGCGATGCCCGCGATCTCGTCATAAACGATGGCGTCATCGCGGACGGTGGGGCCGAGAACCTTATATCCGCGCGCGGCAAGCGCGCCGATGAGCGCCTGAAGACCGTCAACGTTGATTGCCGCTTTTGCCTCGCTCATGAAGCAAGACTCCGTTCTGTGTTAAGCCATACCGCAAAGACGGGACGTCTATACCTGGGGGATATGGCGCTTTGGTGAAGGATGCAAGCGCCTTGCCACTTTTGCTGGACGCCGCTTTGGCGGCGCAACCTTTGGACGAGATGGACAATGACCGACATGCGCTTTGCTGGCTTTGATTAGGATCAAATGTGGACTTTTCCCTGCGCATAAATGGCGGTCGAGGAAGGTTTGGAAAACGGTCACGCCCAAATGCGACAGGCCGGCGCTTAGACTAAAGTAGAAAGCGCGGGGGGAATTTTTTTGCTTTTTTTTAGCAGCAGCGTCGCATTTTCATCTCAGCTTTTCCCGGCCAACCGAAAGAGAATGCGGGCGGCGTGCGTTTCAAGGGAATCACTTCGCTTTTTTAAGCATCAGCTTACCCAACGGAATATTATAATCTTTGCCTCGCTCGCGGGCTTATGCAAATGTCCGGCATTCGAACCTGGTGACACCAAAGCTGCCAATTATAGTCGTAAGCTTTACATATTCGAGGTGCAATCCTTTCGTCACCGCAATTTGCTTCGGCGCGTAACCAAAAAGCAACTTTTCCAACTGTAGACAGCCTAATCAACCGGCCTCGCCGGTGAGGGAAACACACATGTCGGACGCATATGTCATCGAGTTGCAGGGTAATGCCGTGGGTATCATCGTTCGGCACAACCACGATGAGCCAGCCTATCGCTTCATGGCTGCGCTGCATGGCTTCAACAGCCTTGAAGGCGTTGAGTTTTCTGGACCTTTCCAAGCGGAAAAAGCAGCCAGGAAGTTGTGGCGGGAGAGGCCGCACATCCTTCGCGCCGTTCCGGAGCACGCCGGGTTCTGCGATTGAGCAGAACCCCTCTCTCCTCTCAGAGGAGCCCACTAGGATACGCGAATAAGCTGTTCAGCACTTAGAATCGATCAACTTTTGCGCCGTTAAGTCGATCGCGATTTAGGCGCGTTGATCTAGGGACAGGATTCCTCGAGCTTTTGGACCGCCGCAGCAACACCTTCCAGCGAATATTGATCTGTCGTCTGCGTCCCTTTCGCTGACGTCGCTTTCACGATCATAGGGCCACCGGCCGTCATCGCGGCGAGCAGTTTGCGCTCGTCTGCGGGGTCTTTCGGATAGGCTTTATCGTCGTCGGCCGAGAGCGAGAAGTTTTGGCTGCCCACGGTCACCGTGGCCACCGCGTTCGCCTTCATGGCGTAGCCCTGGCGCACGCTGACCTCGGTATGAACGCCGTCCTTCTGCCAGGTCGTCACGTAGAAGATGACGGACGCGCGCTTCGCTGTTTTGGGCTGCATATCCGTCGGCGCCGATGCCGCGAAGCAAATCCGTCCTTCGGCGCCCTCATAAATATAGACCGTCCAATCCTTTATTCGTTCAAGAAGGCGGGCTTTCACCTCGGGAGCGGCGACCGGAACAGGCTTTTTTGCCGCGACGGGCTTGGGTTTCGGCTTGGCGGGCGCGGGCGCCGCTGCCTTGGGCTGCGGAGCGACTTGGTCGATCTCCGCCTGTTGCGCCACCGCACAAGGAGCCAGCAGGATAAGCAATGATGCCGGAATAAAAAGGCCGCCGCGCATGCCAAACCCTCGTTTTTTCAGTGCTTTTCACCCTTTCTGGATCTCGGCCTATCCGTCAAGGCAAAATCATTGCCTTGGGGTCGCGGCGGCGGGGCTGGCGCTTCCATCCGATCCGGGAACGAGCCAAGGCTCCGCACGCGGTCATACATGACAATCGCGCCGGCCATGGCGACGTTGATGCAGAAAGCCGTCGGAATTTTGATGACATGATCGCAGCGTGAGAGGAGCGTCTCGGACAGAACGCCGAGCTCCGGGCCAAGTACATACGCCGCATGGAGCGGATGGCGGAAGCTTGGCAAATCAATCGCGCCCTCGATCAGCTCCACGCCGACGAGCTTGCAGCGGAAAGGCAGGATCATCTCGTCCGCGTTCGCCCAGTGATAGACCGGCAAATGGTGGACGGCTTTGGACGTGTCGGATTTCGCCTCGAAAGCGCGCTGATGCGCGCCGATCGTAAAGAAGAACTTGGCTCCGAAGGCATGGGCCGAGCGTAAAAGGTTGCCCATATTCATGGGCTTCGATATCCGTTCGGCTCCGATTGCGAAGTATCCACGCATTTCACTTTGCTTTTCGCCTACACTAAGGTGTTTGGACTGAGGTATGCGATGAAAGCTGTTCTATGCAAGTCTCTTGACGGACCCGACGCGCTCGAGGTTGGCGATCTTCCTGCTTCCGAACCGGGGACGGGCGAGGTTGCGATCCGCGTTTCAGCGGTCGCGCTCAATTTCTTCGATACACTGATCGTGCGCGGCAAGTATCAGACGAAACCGGAGTTGCCATTTTCTCCCGGTGGTGAGCTTGCGGGGACGATCGCTCGGCTTGGGCCAGGAGTTGATGGGTTTTCCGTTGGCCAGCGGGTGCTTGCCTATATCGGCTATAATGGGTGCCGGGAAGAGGCGATCGCGCCGGCGGGCCGCGTTGTTGCTCTGCCCGACGGCATCTCCGATGAAGCCGCCGCATCCATCCCCATCGCCTACGGCACCGCTCTGCACGGGCTGGAAGATCGCGGCCACCTTTGGCCGGGGCAGACAGTGCTTGTCCTTGGCGCGACCGGAGGCGCCGGGCTTGCTGCTGTCGAGGTCGCTGCTTGTCTGAGCGCCGAGGTGGTGGCCGCGGGCACTTCGGACGAGAAGCTCAAAATATGTGCGGAACGGGGAGCGGCGCAGCTCCTCAATCTGACGGGCATCGATGTGAAGGAGGCGGTTCGCGCCCTGAACGGCGGCAAAGGCCCGGAATTGATCTACGACTGCATCGGCGGCCCCTATGCGGAGCCAGCCCTGCGGGGCATCGCCTGGGGCGGACGCTACCTTGTTGTGGGATTCGCCGCGGGCGACATTCCGAAAATCCCACTGAACCTCTTGCTGTTGAAGGGCTGCGAAATTGCGGGCGTTTTCTGGGGACGGCACGTTGCTTCCAGCCTCCCCGGCTTTCGCGATCAGATGACCCGGCTCATCCAGTGGTGCGTAGAGGGCAAGATCCGGCCGCATATCGATCGCGTTTTCTCGCTCGCCGAAACAGCGGACGCGTTGCGCGCCATGGAGGGGCGTCAGATCAAAGGCAAGGTCGTCGTGAAGCTATGATACAGGGCGGCCCGCGGCATCTGTTTGTGTACGGGACGCTTATGCGGGCGAGCCGCAGTCCTTATGCGCAGCTTCTGAAAGCGCGGGCGCAGTTCGTGGGCGAAGGATGGACGCCAGGGCGGCTCTATCATCTCGGCCGCTACCCCGGTGCGGTGTTCGGCGATGACTGCTCGACCAGCGTGCATGGCGAGCTATTTCTCCTGCGCAACGGTACCCTGCTCGCGGCGCTGGACGCGTATGAGGGCTGCGGCGGCCAAGGCACGAAGCCCGACCAGTTTTATCGCGATGTGGTGGAGGTGCGGCTTGCGCGCGGCGGGAAGGTTCCCGCCTGGGTGTACCCGTTCGCCGGAGAGGTTCGTGGCCGTCCGCATATTGCGTCGGGCCGCTTTATTATTTAAGCCCGGGCCGCTTTAGAACGTGCTGTCATGGCCGCTCTCCGATCCCCGGATCAAGTCCGAGGACATGGGCGGCCATCCAGGATAAAATTTCATCATTTTGGATTTTGAGACTGGATGGCCGGGTCAGGCCGGGCCATGACGGGTTTGCGAAAATTTGTCAATATTTTCAGGGTCTTAAATGCTCGACGTAGATTTTGTCGATCCCGGAGACAGCGGAAGGTCGTTCCTGGACGACGAAAGGTCGACCAACTTCAAAAGCCGGGCCTCGCCGTCTTCCGAGAACTCGACGGTAATCGGCATCGTTACAGCGGATCGAGAAAGGTCCCCGAGGGAGCCGTCCGCCCCTCTGAGCCGGGCATGATCCTTCTCTGTCGTTATGAGCCCAGCATCGAGCGCCTTTGCAGCCGCCAGGAGTGACCGCGCATCGGCGGCGGAATAAGGGTGGTGATCGGGGAAGCTTCGGCTCTGCACGACAGAAATGCCCGCGTCCCGCAAGGTGTCGAAGAACTTGGCGGGCCTGCCGATCCCGCAAAAGGCGAGGAATGGGCGTCCGCGGGGCTCGCCCGTGATGGCGGGAACAATTCGCGCGTTGAAGACCGGCAATGGCATCGAGCGAAAGTGCTGGCTCTCTCGCTCAATCAGCCGAGCCACGTTCGCCTGGTCGTTCGCGCCGAGAACGACGACGGCGTCGGCCTTCCCAAGCTGGAACGCAAGGGGAGCGCGTAGCGGGCCGAGCGGGAAGACACGACCGCACCCAACCCCCGCGCCCGCATCAACGACCACGAGGCTGAAATTCTTCTCAAGCGACGGATTCTGAAACCCGTCATCCATGATGATGGCATCCACGCCAAGCGTCTCAAGCAGCTTGGCGCCTGCGGGACGGTTCCGGCTCAGGACCGTAGGAGCGGCTCGCGCCAGAAGCAGCGGCTCATCGCCAACGCGGTCCGCGCTGTCCGCTGCGCTGTCGATGCGATACGGGCCGCGTTCGCTGCCGCCATAGCCACGCGTGAGAAAGCCGGGCTTGCGGCCCGCCTCGTGAAGCATGGACGCCAGCTTCAGCGCCACCGGCGTCTTGCCTGCGCCGCCCATCGTGAAATTGCCGACGCAGAGGACGGGCAGCTTGCTGCGGTGGGGCGAAGCGGTTCGAAAGCGCCTCTCGACCAGACCCCCATACGCCACCGAGACAGGCCAAAGCGCCCAAGCGGCAAGCGGGATGCGCTCGCCGCTGTACCACCAGGAGGGCGGCTCAAGCCGCATGCACGGCCATCGGTTCCAGTTGCGCGGGCGGGGGAAGGTAGGGTTTGAGCGATTCCAGGGTCTTCTCCAGCGCGCCGCCCAGCGTCCCTATCGCGGCGGCAGCCCGGCGTTTCATCTCGGCGGCTTCGGCCGGATTGTCGAACAGCGCCTTCAGGGCAGCCGCCATGTCATCCGCGCCGCCCACGAGCCGAAGTCCCTCATAGCGTTGCAAGACGGTGTAGGTTTCGATGAAATTGAAAGTGTGTGGTCCGCTCAATATCCCGGAGCCCAGCTTGATCGCCTCGATCGGGTTCTGTCCGCCGTGATGGACCAGCGATCCGCCGATGAACGAGAGCGGCGCAAGAGAGTAGAAAAGGCCGAGTTCGCCGATGGTATCCGCGAGATAAATCTGGGTGTTTTCGCCGACCGTCTCATGAATGGAGCGCCGCGCGACCGGCAGTTGCCGGTCGCGAAGAAGCGCCGCTATCGCTTCGCCGCGATCCGGGTGTCGCGGCGCCATGACGGTCAGGAGCGACGGCATCGCGCTGTGCAGCATCGCATGCACCCGCGCAATCACCTCGTCCTCGCCGGGATGCGTGCTCGCGGCCAGGAATATGGGCCGGTCTCCGAGGTTGCGCCGCAGGTCCTGCATTGCAGCCGCGTCGACTGGCGGCGGCGGGGCATCGTATTTCAAATTGCCGGTGATGTCGGTTTTGCGGACGCCGAGCGCGGTGAGGCGTTTTGCGAAGCGCCAGTTTTGCGTCAGAACCAGGTCGAACCGCGAGAAGACCGGCTTCGCAATGCTCGACAGCCGCGACCAGCGTTTGTAGGAGCGCGGCGACATGCGCGCGTTCAATAGCACCAGCGGAACCTTGCCGTTGCTCGCCTCGACAATGAGATTCGGCCAGATTTCGGATTCCGTAAACAGGCCGAGGTCGGGGCGCCAGTGCTCGATGAACCGGCGGCAGAAGCGCGGGCTGTCCAGGGGCAAGAATTGATGGATCGCCCCCTCGGGGAGCCGGGCGGCGGCGATTTTCGCCGACGTCGTGGTGATTGTCGTGAGCAGCAGATTGAGTGCTGGATGACGGCGCTTCAACTCGTGCATAAGGGGCAGGATCGAGTTTGTCTCCCCGACGCTCGCCGCATGAAACCAGAAAAGACGGCCATCCGGGCGGGGCACGCCTGCAATTCCCAAACGCTCTTGCAAACGCTCCGGCACTTCCTTCCCGCGCGCCGCCCTTTTTCTGAGGATGGTCATGGCCGCGGGGCGCGCGAGTGCCGTGGCGCCGCGATAGACAGAAAGCAACATGCCGGAATTGTGCTGTTTCGCGACCTTCGGCGCGGTCTTGCGATAGTCGCTCCCGGCAAGCTCATAAGCGCGCGCCGTCGCCGCGTTCATGGCCGCTTCCACCTGCTGGCGGAACTCCTCCATCGTGCTTGCATCCGCATCGCGCGGCACATGGATCGGCTGGCCCGCCACCATCGCAAGGTTGGAGAACGGCAGATTGATGGTGAAGCGGCTCCAGGTTGGCAGCGTGATAAAGCGGTCTGTCGCGATGGCCAGCGGCACGATGGGCCGCCCCGACATCCGAGCGAGCGTCACGATGCCCATGCCTGCAACGCGCGCGGGTCCGGGCGGAACATCCGTCGTCAGGGCGACCGTGACGTTGGACTTGAGCAACTTCAGTGCTGCCCGAAGCGCGCCAGCGCCGCCCCGATCCTTGCCCGATTCACCAGCGCCCGCGCCTCGGATCAGGCCCATGTCGAAATGCAGAAGCGCCCGGCCGATCATCTCGCCATCGGCGTGTTTGGCGACCATGTTGTGCACCGCGACCGTCTTGGGCTTGATCAGCGGCAGGAGCAGGAATTGGCCATGCCACATGGCCACAATCATCGGATTGAGCTGTTCGAGATAGGAATCGGTGTCGGCCGGATCGCGGATGACCTTGGAGGTGTCGCGCACCGTGCGGATGTGGCGAGCCGCTACGCTGCCGATCCTATCGAGAAAAAACTCCGATTGCTGCAGGCGGCGGCCCCAACCGCGTTTCTTGGGAGCAGGTGTATTCATCGAGCGCCGGATTTCTCGTCACCAAGTGCAAAGCGAGCCCCGGTGAAGGGATCGCGTCAGGTCGTGGGCTTGTGCGCAACAGGTGCGCCGTCTAATGCATCACTCATACGCTCGGCTAAAATGTGATGCAAATTGGGGGCGGCCGCAAGAAATCCGGGAACTTTTGCCTCTATCGAGTTGAACTTGAGTGGAAAACCACAGGGATCTGTAACTATCCCCCCCGCCTCGGACACGAGAAGCGCGCCGGCAGCGACGTCCCACTCCCATTTTGGTTTTGTCGCGAAGGTAGCGTCTGCCTTGCCTGAGGCGACCAGGGCCATGCGGTAGATGATTGAATTGGCGACGACTGACGTCACGGGCGGCCAGGGCCGCCGCCAGCGGCTGGGTTTCAAGAGCGAATCGGTAATGGTGAGCCGTGCGCCGCTCAGCGAACTTTGCTCGCTTGCATGGATCTTTCGCCCGTTGAGAAACGTGCCCGCTCCGGCGCGGGCTTCAAATGTCTCACCGCGCACGGGATTGACGACGGCGGCGAGAACCGGAACGTGATCCTCGATCAGGGCCAGCGCGATCACCCAATCGTCGCGGCCCTGGATGAACGCTCGTGTGCCGTCGATAGGATCGACGATCCAGACGCGACGGGCTCGAAGACGCTCAATGTGCTCGGCGCTTTCCTCTGAAAGCCAGCCATAGGCGGGACGCGCATCCTTAAGCCGCTCCGCCAGCAGCGCGTCTACCGCATAGTCGGCTTCCGTCACCTCCGAGCCATCGGCCTTCCGCTGCTTTTCGATTGATCGGCCCCAATAGCTCAGAGCGAGCTTTCCCGCCTCCTGGGCGGCATGGCGAATGAGGTCGAAATCCTGCGCATAATCATTTTGCATACCAGCTAAATGTCAGCCCAGCGTCGAGAGCGCAACCGGTATGATATCAAGGACCAGTGCAAAAAACACAATCGCGCCAAATCCATGATTGCTGCGAAACCGATCGAGGCAGTTCTGGCTGTCGTCGATGTCGAGAGTGACGATCTGCCAGATGAGATGCGCGCCCGCCAAGAGCATCCCGGCGAAAAACAACCAGCCGGCCCCGACGCTCCATCCCGCGAAGGCCAAGCCGGCCCAGGTTATGCCATAAAACAGGCTGAGCCAGCGCGGCGTATGAGCGCCAAACTTCAGCGCCGTGGATTTCAGTCCGATAACCTCATCGTCTTCCTTGTCTTGATGCGCGTAGATCGTGTCGTATCCGATTGTCCAGGCGACAGCAGACCCGTACAGAATCACCGGCGCGAGAGCCACGGACCCGAAAATCGCGGCCCAGCCCATGAGAGCGCCCCATGAGAAGGCGAGGCCAAGAAAAGCCTGCGGCCAGAAGGTGACACGCTTCATCAGGGGATATATCAAGACGATGCCGACAGAAGCGAAGCCCAGGCAGATCGCAAACAGGTTGAATTGGATGAGCACGGCCAGGCCGACGAGGCAAAGCGCAACGATCAACACCATCGCGGACTTGACTGAGATTTGTCCGCTCGCCAGCGGCCGGGCCTGGGTTCGGGCGACCTTCGCATCGATGTCGCGGTCGAGGATATCGTTGTAAATGCATCCCGCGCTGCGCATCGCGAAAGCGCCGATCGCGAAGAGAATGAGGAGAACGGGGTCGGGAAAGACATCGATCGCCCGCGAGGCGAGAGCCACGGACCACCAGCACGGCCAGAGCAGGAGCCAGACGCCGATGGGCCGGTCCGCCCGCATAAGCCAGAGCCAAGGCCGGAGCTTTTGCGGGGCAAAGCGGTTCACCCAGTTCTTGCGCGGCGCGTCGGGGATAGGGCTGGCGGCGTTTGCCGGGGTGTCAGGTTTTCTGTCTGCTTCGGGCCAGGTAGCCGGCATATCTCGCTCGTTCGCACGTGGTTTTCCCCGCCACGCGAATAACGCAAATACTATGTTAAAAATTGGGGGCTGTCCTATGTCATCACCACGAAATGGCGTCGCACGCAATGGCTGAGCAAAGGCTCTTTGTCGCAAATGATCTTGACGCCGCCCCGGAGATGGCGCTCAGCCATGCGCAAACCCATTATCTTTTGAATGTGTTGAGACTTTCCGAGGGTTCGCGGCTTCTCGTTTTTGACGGGCAGAACGGAGAATGGCGCGCGGAAATCACCCGTGCAAAAAAGAGCGGCTGCTCCGTTCGCCTGATCGAGAAGGTTCGGGAGCAGACCGCCGCTCAGGATATCCACTATGCGTTTGCTCCGCTGAAACAAGGCAGGCTGGATTATATGGTGCAAAAGGCCGTTGAAATGGGCGCCTCCCTGCTGCAGCCGGTCATGACCGCGCACACGGCCGTGTCACGGCTCAACGTCGAGCGCATGAAGGCAAACGCAATCGAGGCCGCCGAGCAGTGCGGGATTCTGGCCCTCCCCGAGATCAAGGAGCCGGTCAAGCTTGAGACCTTGCTCAGAACTTGCGAAAAAGATCGAACCATTGTCTTTTGTGATGAGCATGCCGAAACGTCGTCGCCGCTGGAGGCTTTGGAGAAGCTAAAGGCGCGGAAGGTTATGGCGCTGATTGGTCCCGAGGGCGGGTTTTCAGCAAGTGAACGCGAGGATCTCCTTTCCAGGAAGTTCGTTTGCCCCATATCCCTGGGACCGAGGGTCATGCGCGCCGACACTGCGGCGGTCGCGGTCCTGGCGCTTCTGAACGCTGTCCTCGGCGATTGGCACGCATGAAAAGCTTACAATCTTCGTATACATTCCGCGTGTGCGACGCGTGCGCAAACTCAAGCGGTAACAGATGGGATCATGATGCTAGCCAGCGGTAACAAACCTGACGCGCCTCTTATCCAAAGCCGCGACGAACTCGTGGCGCATATGGAGGAGGGCGCGAAGCCTAAGCCTGAGTGGCGGATCGGCACCGAGCACGAGAAAATCCCCTTCTATCGCGACGGCCTACGGCCCGTCCCCTATGAGGGGCCTGCGGGCATTTCGGCATTGCTCCACGGCATGGGGGAGCGCTTCGGATGGCGCCCCGTCTACGACCGCGACAAGATCATCGCGCTGGAGGAACCGTCGAACGAACTCGGCGGCTCGATCACGCTGGAGCCCGGCGGCCAGTTCGAACTGTCCGGCGCGCCTTTGAAAACGATCTTCCAGACCTGCGAGGAAGTAAGCCGTCATTTGCGTCAGGTGCACGAGATTGCTGATCCGCTGGGTATCTCGTTCCTCGCCTTGGGCTTTTCGCCGCTATGGACGCTCGCGGAAACGCCACGCATGCCAAAGAGCCGCTACGACATCATGACGGCCTACATGCCGAAGGTGGGCACGCTTGGCCTCGACATGATGTACCGCACCGCGACCGTTCAAGTGAATCTGGACTTCGCCGGTGAGGCGGACATGGTCAAGAAGCTGCGCGTTTCGCTTGCGCTTCAGCCGATTGCAACAGCCCTTTTCGCGAACTCACCGTTCACCGAAGGCAAGCCCAACGGATATTTGAGCTATCGCAGCGCCATCTGGCTCGACACCGACAATGCGCGCGCCGGGATGCTCCCCTTCGCCTTCGAGGAGGGCATGGGCTTCGAGCGGTATGTCGATTATGCGCTCGACGTGCCGATGTACTTCGTGCGGCGCAACAAGAAGTACATCGATACCGCTGGTGCATCGTTCCGCGCTTTTCTGGACGGCAAGTTGCCCCAACTTCCTGGCGAGAAGCCGACCATCGCGGATTGGGCCGATCATCTGACAACGATCTTCCCGGAGGTGCGGCTCAAGCGCTACCTTGAGATGCGCGGCGCGGACAGCGGCTCCTGGAACAATCTCTGCGCCTTGCCGGCGCTGTGGGCTGGTCTTCTCTACGATCAGGCGAGCCTAGATGCCGCGTATGACCTCATCAAGACTTGGACCGCCGAAGAGCGCCAGCAGCTTCGCAACGAGGTCCCTCGGCTTGGCCTGCAGACACCTTTCCGCAAGGGGACCGTGCTCGATATCGCGCGCCCTGTGCTCGACATCGCGGAAGCAGGCCTCAGGGCTCGCGACTACAACAACCTCTTCGACGATGAGACCACATTCCTGAGGCCCCTCAAAGAATACGTGGAGCGAGGGCGCTCCGCCGCCGACGATCTGCTCGCGCGCTATCATGGCGAGTGGGGCGGCGACGTAACGCCGGTCTTCACCGAGAGCGCTTATTAGCCCGTGTTGCGATGAGCCGGAACCGACGTATGGCCCGTGAACCGACGTTGTGGCCGGGGTCGTCCCTTGGCTGCGGCGATGGGGCCGATGCCTTTGACGCCTTGAAGAAGACGGGCCTTTTCCGCGTGGTCCGCGTCTTCCGGCGAGGAGCCGTTGGACCTAGTTCAAGTGCTAATTACTGCTCCACATTTGGACTTTTGCCAGATATATGCTGCATTTCCAATGTGTTACGCCAAGGGCGGGTTTCCAACTGCCGTTTTTAGGTTGGGAACGGCTATCAGCGCCCTGATGCTGTGAGCGATGTCTTTGTCCAACGCATGGTCCGGCCGGCATTGTTCGGCCATGGCGCGCCTGAGTTCGGTCCGCCGCCCAAGAAGGGCACGAAGGCGGTCTTGGGCGGGGCTTCGCGGCTAATCAAGCTCGCCATGCAGTCCGTAATCGGCGCTGGAGTCCAGCCAGAGCCTCGGCGATCCGGCCGTCACCAGCCTCGCCCCCGAGACATCCGCCTTCATCAAGAGGACCGCGCCTTTGTCAGCAATTGTGCTGCCCTCTTTCAAGATTAATGAACGAGGCTGCTAGTGAGGCAAGGCAGCTCCGTCTCCGTCCGCGGGGTTCTTCGTTGACAGATTTTGCAACTGCGCGGCTGCGAGTGCCGCGGCCTCGTCCCACTCGATCGGCTCGGGCTTGCGGACGAGTGCGATACCCAGCACCTCGTCCATTCTGGCGACGGGGATGATTTCCAGCGCATTTTTCACATTATCCGGAATTTCGGCGAGGTCCTTCGCATTCTCTTCCGGAATAATAACGCGCTTGATGCCGCCGCGAAGCGCAGCCAACAGCTTCTCCTTGAGGCCGCCGATAGGCAGCACTCGCCCGCGAAGGGTGATTTCGCCCGTCATGGCGACATCCCGGCGGACTGGAATGCTCGTCAGAACGGAAATGATCGCCGTCACCATCGCAACGCCCGCGGATGGCCCATCTTTCGGTGTCGCACCCTCCGGCACGTGCACGTGAATGTCCTTCTTCTCGAACATCGGCGGTTCAATTCCGAAGGCGATC
>CAVRSS010000147.1:0-7713 GCA_963723755.1 uncultured Alphaproteobacteria bacterium
GGCGATCTGCGCTATTACGCCGATACGAAGATCGACGCCTTCTCGACGCCAATCGCGCGTGCGCAGCTTGCGGCGGGCCTCGCCATGCTCGGCGACAAGGAAAGGGCGGCGCTGACCTTCGCGTCCGCCTTGTCGGCGCTCGTGACGCCGGATTTGCAGGTGCCTCTCGCCTACCGCGCCGATTACGGCACGCAGCTTCGCGACGCCGCCGCCGTGCTCGCGCTGATGGGCGAGAGCGGCGCCTCGACGCCGCAATTACAGAAGGCGTTCAACATCGTCGTAAAGCTGAGGGCGCAGCAAAAGGAGACGACGACGCAGGAAAGCCTGTGGCTTCTGCTCGCGGCGCGCACGCTCGACGCGCAGAACAAAGACCTGGCCCTGGAAGTGAACGGCGCGCCCGTCAAAGGATCGTTCCAGACGGTTCTTTCCGGCAGCGATCTGGGCGGCCCGATCCAGATCACCAATGTGAGTGCGATCCTGCCGAACGCCGCCTCCGAGACGTTCCAGACAACGCTGACGCCAGCGCAATTCACCTCCCAGGGGCTCGTGATCGCGAACCGTGGCCCCGAAGCCGTGCCAGCCTCGGTGCTCGTGACAGGCGAGGGTTTGGAGCCGGAGCCGTCCGCCGAGAGCGGGTTCAAGATCGAGCGTAAAACCTATGCTCCAGACGGCCGGGAAATTCCGTTCGACAAGCTGAAGCAGAACGACCGCGTGGTTGTGGTACTGAAGGTGACGGAGGTCGACCCGAAGCTTGCCCAGATCGTTGTCGAGGACCGGCTCCCCGCGGGTTTCGACATCGAGAACCCGGCGCTCTTGAAAGGCTCGGACCTGAAAGCGTTCTCGTGGCTGCCTTCGACCTATACCCCGGTGTTTTCGGCCTTCCGGGACGACCGCTTCGTCGCGGCCTTCTCTCTCACCGACACAGGGCGAAAGGTCCCGGCTCAGATGACGATGGCCTATGTCATGCGGGCGGTGAGCCCTGGCGTTTACACCCATGCGGGCCCGCGTCGAGGACATGTACCGGCCGGATCGTTTCGCACGTACTCCGGTGCAAAGGTGGAAATCACGGCGGCGCAGTAGGCCATGATCGGGATGATCTGCTGCCTTCCGTTTGGGTTACCCCGAAATGGCTCTTGCACAGAGCCGGGGTCGTTCCAATTTTCTGAAATTCTGGGATGATGCCCGCGGCATTTCTGGATAGGGTAAGTCGTTAATGAGTGAGCGTAAAACCCACACATGGTTCATTCGCGGCGCGCTCGTTTTCGCTCTCGTTGTGTTTGGCGCATCGTCGCTCAAGCTCTTCGATCCGCTCCCCCTGGAGGTTGCGGCATCGTCGTCGCGCCTCGTTCTCGACCGCGACGGGAAGCTGTTGCGCGCCTTCACCACGCCCGACGGGCGTTGGCGTCTTGATGCGAGGCCTGAGGATGTAAGTCCGACCTATCTTGCACTTTTGTTCGCGTTCGAGGATCGGCGTTTCTGGCGGCATCCTGGCGTCGATCCTCTTGCGTTCGGGCGAGCCATCTTGCAAGCGATCGCGCACGGCAAACCCATCTCGGGCGGATCGACGCTGACGATGCAGGTGGCGCGGCTGCTCAGAGGCTCCCCAACGCACTCCATCACCGCCAAGTTCCAGCAGATTGCGGACGCCACGCGCCTCGAGTGGACGCTCAGTAAGCGTCAAATCCTCTCGCTCTATCTCAAGCTGGCTCCCTATGGCGGTAATCTCGAAGGAGTCCGCGCGGCATCGCTTGCTTATTTCGGGAAAGAACCGAAGCGGCTCAGCATCGCCGAGGCCGCCCTCCTGGTAACGATCCCGCAATCGCCCGAAGTGCGCCGCCCGGATCGCGGCTACGAGTCCCTTGTCAACGGGCGCAATCGCGTTATTCGAAGAGCCGTCGCCGCCGGAGCGATAACGCCGTCGGACGCGAAAGCCGCACTCGCGCAGGCGGTTCCGCGCGGACGCCGCGATTTCCCGTCGCTTGCGCCGCATCTCTCCGAACGGCTCACGGCGGCGTTGCCAAATCAGTCCGCCATCGCGACCACGATCGACCGGAACCTCCAGGAAGCCGCCGAGACCATCACCCGCAGAAACGCGCAAAGTTTCGGAGAGAAAATCTCGATCGCGGCCATGATCGTAAACAACCGCTCGGGCGAGGTGCTGGCTCATGTCGGCTCCGCGGGTTATTTCGACGATGCGCGGCTTGGCGCGATCGACATGACGACCGCAATCCGTTCGCCTGGCTCGGCGCTGAAGCCGTTCATCTATGGGCTGGCCTTCGAGGATGGGCTCGCGCATCCCGAGACGCTGATCGAGGACAGGCCGGTGCGCTTCGACAGCTACGCGCCGGTCAATTTCGACAATGTGTTCCATGGAACGGTGACGGTCAGGACCGCGCTTCAGCTCTCGCTCAACGTCCCCGCGGTGAAGGTGCTCAACGAAGTCGGCCCCGCGAAGCTGGCCGCGCGCTTCCGCGAGGCAGGCATGCCATTCGTCGTGCCGCGCAACCTTACGGTGGCGCTCGGCGGCGCGGGCCTTACGCTTGAAAACCTGACGACGCTTTATGTCGGGCTGGCGCGCGGCGGAAGCGTCATACCAATTCGCTACCAGAAAGAAACCGGCCCCATCTGGGGCGCTCAAGAACTCCCCGTGCTCCTTCAGCCCGCTGCGGCATGGTACGTCGCGGACATCCTGCGTGGCGCGCCTGTCCCTCCGAACGTGACGCCGGGCGCGGTCGCCTTCAAGACCGGGACGTCCTACGGCTTCCGCGATGCCTGGGCCGCAGGCTTCGACGGCGATTATACGATTGCGGTCTGGGCAGGCCGCGCCGATGCCAGCTCCGTGCCGGCGCTTGTCGGCTTGCGCGTGGCGGCTCCAGTGCTTTTCGAGCTGTTCAGCGCCATCGGCCCGCATCGCGCACCCTTCGCAAGCGCCCCGCCGAACATCATCGGCACACGAAAGACGGCGGATTTGCCGCCACCGCTGCGCCGGTTCCGCGAACAGAAGCGCGAAGCCGCGGGCCTCGGCCACGAACAGGCGCTGCACATCGCATTCCCGCCGCCAAACTCCGATGTTGAGATCGCGTCGTCGGACGGACCGGCGGAAAAGCTTCCCGTCGCGCTCAAAGCGGAAGGCGGAACGCTACCGCTGACCTGGCTTGTGGATGGCGTGCCGCTGATGTCGTCGCCACACAGGCGCGACACATTCCTGAAGCCGCCCGGCCCGGGCTTCGTTCAGATCACCGTCGTGGATGCCGAAGGTCATTCCGATCGCACGCAGATCCGTCTCCATTGACGGATCTGCCGCATGGATCGGCCGCGCCTATCAGTCGTTGGCTCTCAGGATGAGAACGCCATCGACGGTCTGACTTTCGCCTGGCACTTTCGCCTTGAGCTTCAGCGCCCAGACGCCTGACAGGCTGAAATCGGCCTTGAAGCGATAAACGTTAGGGTCGGTCGAGGTGTCGGCGGCGATTTTGCCCTTCGTGTCCGCCATGTTCTCCGGCGACATGTCGAGCGCGGTTTGTACGAAGGTTGCCCCAGGGACCGGCTTCTTTGTCCGTTTGTCGATCAGCTTTATCGAGACCGCCCTGCCTCTACCGGCTTTGAACTCGCTGGCGCCAGGCTGGAACTCATAATTATCGGACGCCGCAAGAAGGGGCGAGGCGAGAGCTGTGATTGCCAGCGCAATGCCTAGGATTTTGATCTGAGGGAAGGTCATTGTCTCCGATCCCGTTCGAAATACCGCATCATGGATGCAGTTCGATTAGCATCAGAATTGAGGTGGGTGCGCCGGTGATCATATCTGGCGCGGACTTATCCACGGCGACATGGCTGTCGACCCTGCAAAGCTCATGGTTCAGGAAATACTTAAATGGTTAGTCATATCGCTTTTTGCCAAACAAACCCAATTTTAACAGCTTGCACACCTTTACAGCATGACACCTGAGCTTGGAAAGCTCAACTCGTACGCCCCGCGGGAAATCCCGCCCATTTGCTGCGGGCGCTGACAGGACTACCCGCGGATAAGGCCGCCCATGGTTCGACAAGCTCACCATGAGGTCTATGCCGTTGGCTCATCATGAGGTCTAGGCCGTTGAGATCGCTCACCATGAGGTTTAAGCCGTTGAGATCGCTCATCATGAGGTTTAAGCCGTTGAGATCGCTCCGCCTCACCTGAGCCATAAGGTCTAAGCCAACGGATCACCGCCGCCGTCGTCCCGCCCAAGCGAAGCGCTTCGCGCTTCGTCATCCCGGCCAAGCGAAGCGCTCCGCGCTTCGTCATCCCGGCCAAGCGAAGCGCGAGCCGGGATCGCAAAAAGGGTGGCACCCCAATTCGTTGCGATCCCGGATAAGGCTTCGCCTTTCCGGGATGACGAGCGTGAAGCGAGCGGCTTCCGGGATGATAATCCTGGTCAGATCAGCGAACTCTGCTTATGCCGCTGGGGAGCGCTCTGCCTCATCGCGGGCTTGCTCCGCCTCATCCTGAGCTTGTCGAAGGATGAAGCCCCATTTCCGCCCCTTTCAGCATCCTGCTCGTACAGCTTGCCTCCGGCTGTACACAGCACCTGCTGATCTTGCCTCTGCCAACGGCGTAGCGCGCGTCCTGACGGTTTCGGAAGAATTCCTCAAAAGTCATGACGGGCTCGCCGGGATGTTGCAACCGGCGATGCTCCACATAGGTCTCATAATCGGGGATGCCGACCATGAGACGCGCCGTCCGCGCGAGCAACTCCCAAGGTTTCAGCCGTTTAGCCACGGGCAACTCCCTGGATCGCATTGGCTTCTCCGATTTCGGCGGATGTGATTGACGGGGTCCCGAGCGCCCGCAGGAGCGCGATCACCCCGAAGATCGCCATGGCGACCACAACGGCAACGAAAAGCCCCGCGAGCGCTGCATCGACATAGTCGTTGTTGATCACCCTTTGCATTTCGGCCAGCGACTTGGCTGGAGCGAGAACCTGGCCCGCGCAGAGCGTCTTCGAATTTGCGGGCGTGGGAGAGGAAGCCGATCTTCGGATTATCGCTAAAGATCTTCTGAAGGCCTGCAGTCAGCGTGCAGACCAGAAGCCAGATCGTCGGGAAGAATGGTCACCCAGGCATAGCGCTCGCGCTTCATCTTGAACAAAATGACGGTGCAAAGGATGAGCGCGATCCCGGCCAACATCTGGTTCGAGATGCCGAACAGCGGCCACAAGGTGTTGATTCCGCCCATCGGGTCGATCACGCCTTGATAGAGGAAATAGCCCCAGCCGGCGACGGCGAGCGCTGATCCGGCCAAATTATTCATCCACAAGTCTGTGCGCCTGAAGGACGGGACGACGCTGCCGACCATGTCCTGGATCATAAAGCGCGCAACGCGGGTGCCCGCGTCGACCGTCGTGAGGATGAACAGGGCCTCGAACAGGATCGCGAAATGATACCAGATACCCATCATGGTCTGTCCGCCGAGGAAGCCCGACAGGATTTGCGACATGCCGACCGCGAGCGTCGGCGCACCGCCGGTGCGTGACAGAAGCGTCTTCTCGCCGACATCCTGCGCCATCTGCGTCAGTGTATCCGGGGTGACGACAAAGCCCCAGCTCGAGATGACCTGAGCGGCGTTCGCCGCGTCCGTCCCGATCAGGCCCGCGGGGCTGTTCATCGCAAAATAGACGCCGGATGGAGCACGGTTGCGGCAATCATCGCCATGATGGCGACGAAGGATTCCGTCAGCATCGCGCCATATCCGATAAAGCGGATTTGGCTCTCATTTTCGATCATCTTCGGCGTCGTGCCGGACGCGATCAGCGCGTGAAACCCGGAAACGGAGCCGCAGGCGATCGTTATGAAAAGGAACGGGAACAAACTCCCCGACCAGACCGGCCCGCTGCCGTCTATGAACTTCGTCACGGCTGGCATTTGCAGATCGGGCTGCACAAAAAGGATGCCAAGCGCCAGCAACAGCATCGTTCCAACCTTGAGAAAGGTCGACAGGTAATCGCGCGGCGCGAGCAGCAGCCAGACCGGCAGGACTGAAGCGACAAACCCATAGCCGATGATGATCAGCGCAAGCGTCTCGCCTTTGAGATCGAAATAAGGCGCGAGTAGCGGGTTGTCGCCGACATACTTTCCATAAACCAGCGCAATGAGCAGGAGAATGACGCCAATGGCCGACATTTCCGCGATGCGCCCCACGCGAATATACCGGGAATAGATGCCCATCAGGAACGCAATCGGGATTGTCGCGAAGACCGCGAAGGTTCCCCACGGGCTTCCGGCCAGCGCCTTCACGACGACCAGCGCGAGCACGGCAAGGAGGATCACCATGATCGCAAGCACGCCCAATCAGCGCGATCGCGCCTGCGGCCGAACCCATCTCGGAGCGAACCATGTCGCCGAGCGAGCGTCCCATCGCGTCGCACGGAGAAGAACAGGACGGTCATATCCTGGACGGCGCCTGCGAACACGACGCCGATCAGGATCCAGAGCGTGCCCGGCAGATAACCCATCTGCGCGGCGAGAACCGGCCCGACAAGCGGACCCGCCCCGGCGATGGCAGCGAAGTGGTGCCCGAAAAGCACGTATTTGTTGGTGGGAACATAGTCGAGGCCGTCATTGTGGCGGTAGGCGGGGGTCGGTTTGGATGGCTCAACGCGCAGGACGCGGTTTGCGATGAAGAGCGAATAGAAGCGGAAGGCGAGAAGATAAACACAAACCGCTGCAATGACGAGCCACGCAGCGCTGATTGTTTCGCCCCTGCTCAAGGCGACAATGCCCAAGGACACTGCGCCAAGAATGGCTATCAGCGCCCACAGCAGTTTCCGTCCGATCGAGTTCGATGTCCTGACAACCGCATCCATAGATGTCCTCCCGACACTTCAGTTTTTTTGTTTTGTCTAAGGCAGATAGCCCTGAACTGAAGCTTTGACATTATATCTGAACGCATAAACACCGGCAAAGCGCTTCGCGATCATGAAGCCGATTAAAAAAAGCTGGGGTGGCTCGGAATGGCGCACGCCTCGGCAGAAAGCAGCGGGTTCAACTTCCGCAGGCAATCACGGCAGAAGACATAAAACCAGAGTTCAGGTGCCGCAGAACGTCTGCCGCACAACCTGATCGGGACGCGGCGGTTCTGCGTAGCGCGCGAAGCCGGGTTGATCCTCATAAGGGGCCCCCAGCACTGTGATCAGGGTCTCGAAAGGCGCCGAAATCCTCGCGATCTTGCGCCGCCGAGATCGCCTCTTCGACCAGATGATTGCGCGGGATGAAAGCCGGATTTGCACTCCGCATGATAGAAAGGCGTTCCGCAGGGTCGCTGCCCTCCGCAGAGAGGCGTTCACGCCATCGGGCTGCCCATTCGTCGAAAGCGCCGGAATCCAAGAAGCCGCGTCTCACATCCTCGTCCTTTTTGGCGCTGCCAGCGGCGTCGCACAAACGGCGGAACGTCAGCGTGAAGTCGGCGCTGTTCTGAGCCATTCGGTCCAGCAAATCCTTCGCGAGGAGCGTGTCTCCGGCTTCGGCTCGAAGCAGTCCGAGCTTGCGCCGAAGGCCGGACGCAAAAGCCTGTTCGAAGAGAGGCATGAAGGCAGCGAGTGCCGTCTGAGCAACATCAACAGCGGCGTTCGTGTCTTCTGCGAGGAGCGACAGCAGCGTCTCCGCAAAGCGTGCAAGATTCCACTGCGCGATGCGCGGCTGGTTGCCATAGGCGTAGCGGCCGAAATGGTCGATCGAACT
>CAVRSS010000148.1:0-19902 GCA_963723755.1 uncultured Alphaproteobacteria bacterium
CAACATCGATTGCTCAAATTGCTACATCGAAAGCTCGCCAAAAAACGACCGCCTGTCCTATCTCACGCTCGACGATGTGGTTCCGTTCCTGGATGAGATGGCTAAGATGCCGCAGCCTGTTTCCCTGATCGGCTTCACGGGCGGCGAACCATTCATGAACCCCGGCTTCATCGCCATTCTTGAGGAAACGCTGGAGCGCGGCTTCGAGACGCTGACGCTGACCAACGCGTTGAAGCCGCTAGACCATCGAAAAGCAGACATTGCCCGGCTGGCCAATCGCTATGGCCCCAGCATGCGCGTCCGCGTATCGCTCGATGACTACCGCGCCGAGGTCCACGACGCGGAGCGCGGCAAGGGCGCGTTCGCTCACGCCCTTGACGGGCTGATCTGGCTCTCCCGCGCCGGCGTGGAACTCGAAGTCGCCGCCCAATTCCTGAGCGGTGACACGGAAGAGGATTTGCGGCAAGGCTTCGCAACGCTTTTTGCCGAGCGCGGGATCGCCATCGCTGCGAGGATAGCAAGTCGCTCCTGCTCCTCCCGAAATGAGGCCGGGAGAGACCCAGCCTGAAATCACGGAAGCCTGCTGGGGCATTCTCAAAAAATCGCCCGATGATGTCATGTGCTCGGATGCGCGCATGGTGGTGAAGAGGAAAAGGCGCGCCTTCGCCCGCAGTCGCGGCCTGCACGCTTCTCCCTTACGACAAGCGTTTCGAGCTTGGCTCATCGTTGGCCGAGGCCAGCCGGGACGTACCACTTACTCATCCTTATTGCTCCACCTTCTGCGTTCTCGGAGGCGGTTCATGTGGATCGGCGCGACATGCATGATGAAGCTTTGGAGGCAGAACTGACGGTGCCTCGCTTTTTAAAAGACCGTCGGTTTTGGCTTGCGGTGCTCGCGTTCAGCGTCATCCTTGCGATTCATGCATCAGGTCTTCCCGGCTCCCTTACGCTTGAGACGCTCCGCGCGAACCGGCAGGACATCGTAAGCTTCGTCAGCGAGCACTACGTTGTTTCGGCTTTGAGCTTCATCGCCATGTATGTGCTCGTGGTCGCGCTGTCGTTGCCCTCCGCGGTCCTTCTCACGCTCTCGGGCGGCTTCCTCTTCGGCGCGGCTGCAGGGACGATTTTTACCCTGATTGGCGCGACCGTCGGCGCAACGCTGCTTTTTATATTCGCCCGGACAATGATGGGCGACAACGCCATGCAGCACTTCGGCAAGACCGGAGCAAAGCTTGCCTGCGCCGTCAAGGCAAATGCATGGTCTTATCTGCTCGTGCTTCGGCTGCTGCCAATGTTTCCCTTCTTCCTCGTCAATGTCATCCCGGCTCTCGCTGGCGTCAGGCTCAGCACTTTTGTGATCACGACTTTCTTCGGCATCATCCCAGCCACGATCATTTTTTCTCTTTCGGGAGCGGGGCTCGGAGGTGTGCTGGATCAGGGAAGCAGCATCACGATCAATTCAATCCTCACGCCGGAGATCATGGCCGCGCTCGGGGGAACTCGCTCTTCTGGCGCTCGCAGCAATTCCTTTGAAACGCAGGTTTCAAAACGACACGCGGGGCGCGGCGCAGCCTGCTGAATACATAGGGAAAGCCGACTGAAACCGGAGAATGATGCTGCAAGTTGGCGCCGGTCAGGTAACGCAACTTGCGCAGAACCGGCGATGACCATTGACGCGGGCGCGCCTTTGCCTCACATCTAGCGCAAATTCCCGCAACGCAACATGACTTCAGAAAGGCGCGGCTCGACATGAACTTGCGCAACATCGCCATTATTGCACACGTCGATCATGGCAAGACGACGCTCATCGACGTGCTGCTCAAGCAATCCGGCTCCTTCCGCGATAACCAGCGCGTGGCGGAACGCGCCATGGATTCGAATGACCTGGAACGCGAGCGGGGCATCACGATCCTTGCGAAGGTGACGTCCATCCAATGGAAGGACACCCGCATCAACATCGTCGATACACCGGGACACGCCGATTTCGGCGGCGAGGTGGAGCGCATCCTCAACATGGTCGACGGCGCCATCGTGCTGGTCGATGCTTCCGAAGGGCCAATGCCGCAGACGAAATTCGTGGTGTCGAAGGCGCTCAAGATCGGCCTCCGCCCCATCGTCGCGATCAACAAGATCGACAAGGCGGACGAGCGTCATGTCGAGGTGTTGAACGAGATTTTTGACCTCTTCGCCAATCTCGACGCCACCGAAGAGCAGCTTGATTTCCCGATCCTGTACGGCTCAGCCAAGCAGGGTTGGATGGCCGTCGAACCGAATGGGCCTAAAGAAGACATGGCGCCGCTGTTCGATCTCGTGCTGAAGCACGTCGCGCCGCCGCGCGTGGGCGGCGGGCCGTTCCGAATGCTGGCGACCACCATCGAGGCGGACCCGTTCCTGGGCCGCATCCTTACGGGGCGCGTGACAAACGGCGTTGTGAAGCCGAACATGACCGTGAAGGCGATCTCCCGCGATGGAAAATTGATCGATCATGGACGCGTGTCGAAGGTGCTCGGCTTCCGCGGCCTTGAGCGCTTGCCCATCGACGAAGGAAAGGCGGGCGACATCATCGCAATTTCCGGGCTAACAAAGGCGACCGTCGCCGACACAATTTGTGATCCGCAAGAGTCGCATGCGCTGCCCGCGCAGCCTATCGATCCGCCGACGCTGACCATGACCTTCCGCATCAATGACGGCCCGTTCGCTGGCCAGGAGGGCGACAAGGTCCAGAGCCGCGTCATCCGCGAGCGGCTTCTCCGCGAGGCCGAAGGCAATGTGGCGCTGCGGATCGCCGAGACGAAAGATACCGACGCTTTAGAGGTATCCGGCCGCGGCGAGTTGCAACTCGGCATCCTGATCGAAACCATGCGCCGAGAAGGCTTCGAGCTGACAGTGTCGCGTCCGCGTGTCGTGTTCGATAGCGACCCGGTAACCGGCGAGCGGCTTGAGCCCATCGAGGAGGTCATCATCGATGTGGACGAGGAGCATGCCGGCGCGGTGGTTTCCAAGCTGTCAGAGCGCAGGGGCGACCTCATCGAAATGCGCCCCTCGGGTGGCGGACGTCAGCGGCTCATTTTTTATGTCCCGACACGCGGACTGATCGGCTATCAGGGCGAGCTTCTGACCGACACGCGCGGCACCGCGATCATGAACCGCCTTTTCCATGAATACGCGCCTTATAAGGGCGAGATCCAGGGCCGCCGCAACGGCGTTCTGATCTCGAACAGCACGGGCGAGGCTGTCGCTTACGCGCTCTGGAACCTGGAAGACCGCGGCCCGATGATGATCGACCCGCAGACGAGGGTCTATCCCGGCATGATCGTCGGCGAGCACACGCGCGAAAACGATCTCGAAGTGAATGTGCTCAAGGGCAAGCAGCTCACCAACATTCGCACGACGAGCAAGGATGAGGCGGTGCGCCTCACCCCGCCCATGAGAATGCCGCTGGAGAAGGCGCTCGCCTATATCCAGGACGACGAATTAGTCGAGGTCACGCCGAAGTCCATCCGGTTGCGCAAGCGCTACCTCGATTCAAACGAGCGCAAACGCGTGGAGCGCGCGGCAGTGTTGGCTGGTTAGGACGCGTCAGGTCGCGTCCGACTATAACCCGCCTCCTAGATCGTCGAAAGGAAGGCACCCAGTAGCTTATTAGTCTTTCCGGCCAGACGAAGCGCCAGTCGGGATTGCTCAAAATCGACGCCACCATTTTCACCGCTCCGGATATGTGGCGTGAACACCGTTTTCGGGGTGTCGAGAGCGCGGCAATCTTCCAGCGCACGGCGCAAAAAGCCAGCCACAATGGTATACGGATCGTGCCGTTTTCCCTGCCGGCCGCGCGATTAACCGAATAAGATTAACAAAATCGCGTCGGAATTATTTCCGGTCACCATTACGGTTAAAAACAAATTTATTCCTGTCGCAATTACTTCCCGCCGAGGCTTTGTTCCGGCCGGAAGTAATTCCCTTAGGCCATTGAAAACACATATCTTTCCTCCGACCGTGACCTCCCATTAAATAGAACTAAATGCCGGAATTTTCTCATTAACTGGGACGAGCAAATGTCCGTTAAATATGTTTCGGGTTGGCATATTAACGATGACCGCACAGACAATCAGCGCAGCGTCGCGCTAAGGACACAGTCCACTCCAGAAACTTCTCTGCAATTTCAATAAGTTAACCGCCTTAACGTTTCATCAAAGCGCTTTCTCCTAAGATCTGTGGCTGAGCATTCGCCCACCAACGCGAGCGAGAAACCGCTCCGGGAGATTACGCCTTTCGCACCTTGCTTACAAAAAGCCAGTCGGCCTCAAAGTCAGGTTCCGTGTCGGGGACGAATGTCTCTAACGGCCCCACATTAGAGGACAATAACGCCAAGACTTGAAGGAGCCATTCAATGATACGAGTTCGAACGCTTTGACGGGTGTCAAAAAACGCTTCAAAAACAAACCTTGGCCGGGATCAAGCCCGGCCATCACGTTGGCCTGGGCGGCCTCAAATTGGAACGCCGCGGTCCTTCAGCTGCTTGCGGACTTCCTGATCGATTTCCTGGCCGATTTTCCGGCCCCAAGTCTGGCCGAGTTGCATGCTCTGCTGCACAAGTTCAGGCTGCAGTTGCACAAACCTGGAACCGACGGGCGTTTTGTAGAACTTGATGATTTCGTTGATCTCGTCGGCGGTCAGCCTCTCGGCGTAGAGCCCCGCGATCTGATCCAGAAGTTCCTGCTTTTTCTTCGAGAACTTCTCCGGGATGGCCCTGAAAACATCCTTGATCTCAGCGGCATGATCCGGCTTGAGGTTCACGAAGGCGCCCTCAAGCTGCTGCGTAATCAGCGGCACGACGACATCGAACTGCTTGGCTGACCCCACAACGACCAGCAGTTCCTTGGCGGCGGCAAGGCTTGCCGGATCGACTTCTTTATCAGCAAAGCTTGTTGCGGGGACGATTACCGACAAAACCGCGACGAACATTGAGGCGAACAGAAGCCGCGCCCCAAATCCCTTTTTCTGTCTCAAGCGATGTCCTTTCCGGTCCGATTCTGTGTCGTAGCCTTTTCGTACCGGCATCGGCGGAGCGGCGCACCGCTTTTCTCCGCCGCCCGCTCATCAAGATGTGGAAGACGTTGCGCCGCGCCAGTTCGTTGATGACGGCTTCAGCCCGTCACGTCGAATGCGGCCAGCGCCGCCATATTCACAAGGTCGTTGTCGGTTGAGCCGAGCGACGCAATCTGCACGGGCTTGGAGAGTCCCACGAGGATCGGCCCGATAACAGTGCCCCCGCCAAGCTCCTGAAGCATCTTGGTCGAGATGCTTGCGGCGTGGAAGGCGGGCATGACGAGCACGTTCGCCGTGTCGGTCAGTCGGCAGAACGGATAGAGCGCCATGGCGCGCCTGTTCAAAGCGACGTCGGCACCCATGTCCCCGTCATATTCGAACTCGACCTCGCGCTGGTCGAGAAGCCTTACGGCCTCGCGAACGCGGTCCGCCCGCTCGCTCGGCGGGTTGCCAAAAGTTGAAAAGGCAAGCAGCGCGACGCGGGGCGTCATACCAAACCGGGAAGCCACGCCTGCGGCCTCGACAGCGATGTCGGCCAGTTCTTCCGCGTCGGGCATTGCGGTTATCGAGGTATCGGCGACAAGGACCACCCTGCCGCGGCTGATGATGACGGAAATGCCGATCACCCGGCGGCGGGGCTTAGGATCGAGCACGCGCCGGACATCCTGAAGCGCTGTAGACCAGTTGCGGGTTACGCCCGTCACCATGGCGTCCGCGTGGCCGTGCGCGACCATGCACGCCGCAAACACGTTGCGGTCGTTGTTCACGAGCCGTTGGCAATCGCGGTACAGGTAGCCATCCCGTTGCAGGCGCTGGTAAAGGAATTCCGCGTACTCTTGGTTGTGCTCGGAATAGAGCGCGTTTTGGACCTCCAAGCCCTCCTGGTTCACACCAGCCAGGAATAGGGCTTGGCGAATCTGCGCGTCGCGTCCGACAAGGATCGGGTATCCCAGCTTCTGGGCCGAGAAGGAACTTGCCGCCCGGACGACCTGCTCCTCCTCGCCCTCAGTGAAGACCACGCGTTTCGGATTGAGGCGAAGCGATTCGAAAATCGAGTTTATGAACCCCGCCGCAGGGTCAAGTCGCGCCGAAAGCCTGACCTTGTAGCCTTCCATATCGATGATCGGTCTGCGCGCGACGCCTGAGTCCATCGCAGCTTTCGCGACCGCGGATGGAATCTCGCAGATGAGACGCGGATCGAAGGGAGCGGGAATGATATAGTCCGGGCCATAACGCAAGCGCCGGCCGTAGACTTTGGCCACCGCGTCGGGCACATCGGCGCGCGCCAACTCCGCAAGCGCATGGGCCGCCGCGATTTTCATCGGCTCGTTGATGGTCCGGGCCTGAACGTCAAGCGCGCCACGGAAGATATAGGGGAAGCCGAGCACGTTATTGACTTGGTTCGGATAGTCCGAGCGACCTGTGGCGACGATGGCGTCGTCGCGGACCTGGGCGACCTCCTCCGGCGTGATTTCGGGGTCGGGGTTCGCCATGGCGAAGATGATGGGCTTGCCGGCCATGCTGGCGACCATCTCCTTCGTCAGCGCTCCAGCGGCAGATAGACCGAAGAAAACATCTGCGTCTTCAATGGCTTCGGCAAGCGTCCGCGCTTTCGTGTCGACAGCGTGGGCGGACTTCCACTGGTTCATGCCCTTTTCGCGACCCCGGTAGATGACGCCGGACGTATCGCAAAGCGTCACATTCTCGTGGCGAACACCCACCGCCTTCACGAGCTCCAGGCAGGCGATGCCAGCAGAGCCCGCGCCATTGCAGACGAGCTTTATATCCGCGATGTCGCGGCCCGTCAGATGCAGGGCGTTGATCAGCCCCGCGGTCGCAATGATGGCCGTGCCGTGCTGGTCATCATGGAAAACGGGAATGTCCATCAACTCGCGCAGGCGGCTCTCGATGATGAAGCAGTCAGGCGCCTTGATGTCTTCCAGGTTAATGCCGCCCCATGACGGGCCAAGATATCGCACCGCGTTCACGAAGGCGTCCACATCCTGGGTGTCGACCTCGATGTCGATAGCGTCGACATCGGCGAAACGCTTGAAAAGAACGGCCTTTCCTTCCATCACCGGCTTCGAAGCCAGTGCGCCCAGATTGCCAAGCCCAAGAATTGCAGTGCCATTCGAAATCACCGCGACGAAGTTCCCCTTCGCCGTGTAGTCATAGGCGAGCCTTGGGTTCTCGGCGATAGCCTCGACGGGAACAGCCACGCCCGGCGAATAGGCGAGACTGAGATCGCGCTGCGTCGCCATCGGCTTCGTGGGCCGGATTTCGAGCTTTCCAGGCTTGCCCTCGGAGTGAAATTGAAGCGCCTCTTGGCGCGTGAATTTGCGTTGCTGGCTGACGGCGGCTTCCCGCGGTTCAGAGGGTGGCATTTCGGAAACGGTCTTTAGCCTCGCCCATGAGGCGGGTTTAGAAGGGGGCATCGCTTTTCTTTGTTGAATGAGCTGAAATGGATAGAGTGCGGCCCCGCTTGGACCGACATGCTGTGACGTTAGCCCCGCGGGTTGTGCCGCACAAGCTCGGATCAACCATGCCACGGTCCTTTTTCACCAAGGTGTGATAGAGCTGCGCAGAGCCGTAAGACTGATCTTTAAGCCTGCTTGTGCCCTCAAACGACACAGCTTAAGGTTCGGGGCCTCTCTTGAGGATTCGCCTTTCGCTGGAGTGGAAATTGAATTGCCACGGCTACCAGCCCAGTAACCCGGACTGCCACCGGTGGCAGTCCAAACCCGATTGCACGCAGCGGGTTTGCCCGAACGGCGAAGCCTGGCCGAGCTCCAATACCGTCGGACATGTGTGCCTCAATGGCGGCGTATGGCCGAACTGCAGCAAGGCTGTTGCCCATGTCTGTCCAAACGGTCGGGTGTGGCCAAACTGCACTAAGGCCCCGACAGCCATCAAACACGGAAATTTCAACTGGCATCAACCGCCAGTTAAGAAGACCGTGGCGCATCCCGAAAAACAAATCAGACGGCAGCAGAATTCCCAGTAAAGCTGGCCACCATCCGGCACAACCAGCGCCAGAACTCGAACAAGCCGCATCACAACCAAAGTGTTCTAAGCTTCATAAGCACTAAGTCCTAACTCCGGGGCTTGGTCTTTTGCTTGTCTGGCGCAAGGTGTAAAGTTTATGGTGAATATGAGGCAAAGCTTTAACGGAGACCGGGGAATATCGTGGAGCCTGTCCGCACATTCTCCGCTGAATGTAGTGAGATAAAGGAAAGCGTAAGCGGACTAACAAAAAGCGGACCACTCTGATGATTTATGCAGTTCTTATTGCGATCTTATTTACATTTCTGCCCCAGGGCGCCGAGGCTGCGAAACGGCACACGGCGCAGCGCCCGCGTCCCGCTCCTGAAGCGACAGCACACAGCTTCCGGGATTGCCCCAATTGCCCCGAGATGATTGTCGTCCCCGCCGGGGAGTTTCTGATGGGGTCACCGGACAGCGAAAGGGGACGCGGCAAGGATGAGGGGCCACAACATCCGGTCACGATCGAGCAGCCCTTCGCGGCAGGCAAATATGAGGTGACGTTCAGCGAGTGGGACGCCTGCGTGGCAGATCGTGGCTGCACCTCCAATCCTGGCGACGAAGGTTGGGGCCGCGGCAGGCATCCGGTGATCAACGTATCCTGGAATGACGTTCAGCAGTATACGGCTTGGCTTTCGAAGAAGACAGGCAAGGAATACAGGCTGTTGTCGGAAGCGGAATGGGAATACGCCGCCCGGGGCGTGACCAAAACGTCCGACGCGAACACACCCTTCGCCACTGGGCAGACAATCAGTTACAGGCAGGCCAATTACGACGCCAATTTCACTTACGGCTCCGGCCAGCAGGGCTCTTACCGCCAGAAGACGACCGACGTCGGGTCTTTCCCGCGGAACGCGTTCGGCCTTTACGACATGCACGGCAACGTTTGGGAATGGGTTCAGGATTGCTACAAGCCATCTTACGACGACGCGCCGTCGGATGGCACCGCGGTGAAGTCGATCCAATGCGATCTGCATGTTCTTCGCGGCGGGGCCTGGAACTACTACCCCAAGCTACTGCGTTCAGCATATCGCTATGCGACGCCGCCCGAAATCCGTCTCAATAATTTTGGTTTCCGCGTTGCGAGGCCCATGTGATGCTGGGAAGTAGGACAATTTCGAATTCGAGGCTTTTCTGCATGACGTATAAACCCCTCCTGTCCTGCGCCACTGCGCTCGTCATTGCGAGCTTCGCATTCGGCGGAATACCCCAAGCCGACGCCAGAACTGCCCAAAGGGAAGACCGGTTCGTCCCGAACCACACCCCAGGTACGCCGGTCTTAGCGGTGGTGGGGCTCGCGGAGCAGCGAATCTCCATTTACGACGCCAAAGGCAAGATCATGGAGTCTCCCGGTCTCGAGCGGCCAGACCGGCTACGAGACCCCTGCCGGGATTTACAGCATCGTCCAGAAAGAAGAGGAGCATCACTCCAATCTCTACGATGACGCCTCGATGCCATTCATGGAACGCATCACCTGGACAGGCATGGCGCTCCACGCAGGCGTCCTGCCGGGCTACGCGGCTTCGCATGGCTGTGTGCGCTTACCCCACGATTTCGCGGAACGCCTCTATGACGTGACCAATACGGGAATGCGCGTGGTGGTCGTACGCGAAGAGATCACGCCGGCGGATGTCCATCAACCGTTCATGTTCCGCAGCGCGAAGCAGAAAGGGCCGGAGGTCGAGCGCTCCCTTCGCGAGGGCATTTCGTCCACGCGATATTCACCCGGCGAGGATGGTCTATCGCAACTCAGAATGACGCTGGCGCAAAAGAGCGCTGAAGCGCAGAACGCCGCGAGAAAGGTGAGGGACTCGAGGGTGGCGGCTTCGAAAAGCAACACAGAAGCTGCGTCCGCCGCCCGTTCCTTGCAAGCCGTTGAGAGCAGTTTTGCCAAGGCGGAGGCAGATGTCAAAGCTGCCGGGCAAGCGCTTGAACAGGCCGCTCCTGACAAGGTGGCGCAACTGGCGGAGGCAAAGGCTCAAGCGCTTTCCAAGCTGAACGCGGCTCAGGCACAACTTGATGCGGCTAAGGCTCAAGCGCAGTCGAAGACCGATGCCGCCGCGCAAGCTCAGGCCGATGTCAAGGCAGCCGATGCCGCACTTTCAATGACCCTGGATGCGTCAGAGGAAGCGCGGCTGAAATCTTACGCCCGTCTCGGTCTTTATCAGCCGGAAAACGATGCGTCTGTACGTCCGGAAAGCAAATCATCCGGTTTATGAAGGACCAGTCATGATCCGCGATCCCGGCAAGCCGATCGGATCGTTCGTCTTCACCGCCTTGGAGCGGGGAGGATCGGAAGGCATGAGGTGGAATGTCGTGTCTATGTACAAGAACGCCACCAACATCGAGCCCTTCTCGAAGGAAAAACAGAGTTCGGCCAGGGCGCGCCGCGATACGGCGCCCGCTGATGTTGCCGGGGCGGATGCAGCCCTTAACCGCCTTACGATCCCCGATGACGCTCTCGACTATTTATCGCAAGTCGTTTTGCCAGGCTCTTCGCTGATCATTTCGGATGAAGGCCCGAGCATCGAAACCGGCAAGGACACAGATTTTGTGGTCTTCATGAGCGGCGAACCTCAGGGTGGCATTGCAGTGCGAGCCCATCACCAGGAGATGGCCAAGCGCGACCGGGGTTCGTCCGAGGGCGACTGGTGGGGTTCATCCTGGGGCGAGCAGTCGCGCTCGCGTCCTCGCCGCCGTGGGGGCGGCGGCTGGGGAGGCGGCGGCGGCTGGGGAGGCTTTCCATTCTAGCGTTGGCAAGCGGGCCTCGCCGAGTCATCGGGAGGGCCTGCCTAATCGCGCGTGACACGCTGGCCAAAAGCACCAGCACTATCCATTGTCTCAATCTGATCGTCTGAGAGACCAAGAATCTCACGCAAAATTTCGCGCGTGTGCTCCCCGAGAAGCGGCGCATGCGTGACCTCGCAAGGGCTGTCCGAAAGCTTGACCGGATTGCCGGCCGTGAGATGCTTGCCGCGGGTGGGGTGCTCGACTTCAACCACAGCGCCGGACGCGCGCAACGCCGGGTCTTCCGCAAGCTCCTTCATCGACAGGATCGGACCGCAAGGAATGTGGCGCCGATGAAGAATTTCCATGGCCTCGAACTTCGTCTTGGTCATGGTCCATTGCTCGATGCGGGCGAAGATTTCGTTGAGCCGCGGCAACCGCGCCTTCAGCGTAGCGTAATCAGGATCCGTCTTCCAGCTGGGCTCTCCGATGACGTCGCAAACAGAGTCCCACACCGCTGCCTGGGTGATGAAATAGATGTAGGCGTTCGGGTCCGTCTCCCATCCCTTGCATCTGAGAATGCGGCCGGGCTGTCCGCCTCCCGAGTCGTTGCCGGCGCGCGGCACGGTATCGCCGAAAGGCACGCCCTCGCCAGACTGGCTGTATTCTTCGAGCGGGCCGTGCGCCAGCCGCTGCTGGTCGCGAAGCTTGACACGGCAGAGGTTCAACACGCTGTCCTGCATGGCGCAGGCAACCCTTTGCCCGCGTCCGGTCGTTGCCCGCTGGTACAAGGCAGCCACAATTCCAAACGCGAGATAAAGGCCCGCGCCCGCGTCGCCGATCTGAGCAGATGTAACGAGCGGCGGCCCGTCTCGAAACCCCGTGGTGGAGGCCGCGCCGCCGACGCATTGGGCGGCGTTCTCGTAGATCTTGTAGTCTTCGTAAGGCCCCGGCCCGAAGCCCTTCACCGAAGCCAGGATCATGCGCGGGTTCAACTCCTGAATGCGGGACCAACCGAGCCCCATGCGGTCGAGCGCGCCAGGCGCGTAGTTCTCTACGAGTACGTCGCAAGCCTTGATAAGGGCGACGAGCACGTCCAACCCTGCCGGGTTCTTGGCGTCCAGCGCGATCGAGCGCTTGTTATGGTTCAGCATGGTGAAGTAAAGGCTGTCCACGTCCGGGATGTCCCGAAGCTGGCCGCGCGTGATGTCGCCGCTGCCCGGCCGCTCGACCTTGATGACGTCCGCGCCAAGCCAGGCGAGAAGCTGCGTGCAGGTCGGCCCCGACTGGACATGCGTGAAATCGAGGATTCGCACTCCCTCCAATGCCTTCGCCATCTCGTTTGATCCTCCGAGCGCTGGAAGGACGGCACCACAGGTTGCCGGCTGATTCCTGGAACTATTGTTGGACTTGGGCTCCCAGCTCAGGCGCTCATTTTGCTCCGACTTCGCGCAGTATGCAAAATACCGTGCCATCATCGAAGCAATTCAAGATGAAAAGCAGATAGGTTCGCGATCGTTGTCGGCGGAAAACACTCAAAAAAGCACAAGCCGGGCGGCAGGAGACGGCCCGGCTCGATTTTAGATCGCAGGTCCCGGTGCGATCAGAGACCCTCGCGCAATAGCGCAAGCTGCGTGGTGCCCGGCTTCATCTTGTAGAAAATGTGGCCTCCGATTTGCGCCACCTTGTCCAGTTCTTTCCGCCACGAGGGATGGACGTAAGTCGCGTGATAGTGCGTTGCGTGACCGACCTCGTCGATCCACACTTCGCCAGCTATGACCTGCTTCGCCAGCTTCACCGCGGTCGCCCATTCTTCTTTTTCTTTGACGGCGTTATGCTTGCCGGTGCACGTGAAAGAGAATTGGCAGCCTGTGCGATTGCGTTCGCCTTGATAGACCACACCGCAGATCGTCTTCGGATAGAACGGACTGCGGATACGGTTCATGATGACTTGCGCGACGGCGAGCTGACCTCTGATCGGCTCGTCGCGAGCCTCGAAATAGATCGCTGTCGCCATGCAGCGCATCTCGCGCGCGCGGAACTCGTCCTCTGTCAGACCGCCAAACAGAGTCTTGGGCTGCTCAGGAGAAAGGCTCGCATTCTTGAGAAGACCCGCCCACTGATTGCCCGCGCTCGGCGGCCGCGCATCGGCCTCAACTTCGCCGGCGCTTTCCGGGCTGAACGCTGTCAAGAATAACGAAGCTTCGGCCGCCACGGCGGCCGTCTGAACCCCTGGCTGCTCAACGGAAGCAACGTTCTGCATATGAAGCGGGTCAGCCTTCATGCGCCTCGCGATGCTGTCGTTCCCAGCCGTCTTAAGCGCATAGGCAAAACGGTCTGCACGCGGGCCTTTCTGGCTGTCCGCGAAAAGATAAGCAGCACGCGGCGGAAGCGGCTCCAAGACATTCATGTGATCGAAGTAAGTCGGCGAAATACTAGAGACGCCAGGGCTGACAAGCAAAGTCAGCTCGTAATCGATGGCCCTGCGCATATCGGGATCGTGATACACATACCCCATGATTGCGAAAATCGAAGCAAGTAAGGTGTGCCAGGTAAGCTTCACGAAAGACCGGCGTGCTTTTGTTGTGAGCGGAAGCCGACGGGGCGGGGATACGGCGAGATCGGAATTCCGAACGACTGTAGGTCGAGGGCTTTTTTGCGCGACAAGTGCCCTGCTTCGCCCTTCATACTCTCTCATTGGCCGGCTACTTCTCATCGACACTCCTACACGAACCCAGAGTCATAGCTTGCTGACGGTTAACCGGCGGTTACGCAAACCCGAAAATTTTACTCAAGAGAGATAGAGCGGCCTTGGTGTCAAAATTACGGAGCGCGAAGGAAGAAGTGGCGTAAGAGCATTTAACTCATATATCGGTTAAAATATTTCCAGACGTGTCATCTTCTGGGAGTTTACGATCCGCTAACTGAATTGGGTTTGTTTGGTAAAAGTAGGTGCATATAGTTATATAAATACTTTTTTGCAAGGACTGCCCACAGGTGTCATGGACTATGACGGCTGTTGCTAAACAGTCGTGGCGGGCGTCCACGCTACGGCAAGTTCAGCAAGCAGTTGTCTGACCGTAGCAAAGGGTCTGTTATTCCAGGATTGAAAAAGTCCTCCAACAGCATCTAAGCCCCTTCGGCCGAATTCCGACTGTATCTCGCCTCGCACCCAGGTCTGCGCTTTTTTCTCGCGGCCTGCAGCCAAGCGGTTTTCACTCAGAAGCCAGTTCTCGTGGCGAGCGAACCCGTCGAAAAGCTCGCGAAGGCTGCTGTCGCCATTCGTTGACGAAACACTTATGCACTCCGGCTCCCATGATCCTTTCTCACGATGGGACAGGCTCAGAGCGCCCTTCAAATCAGCCAGCGCGCGCGTTGCGGCGGCTCCCATGTCGGCTTTGGTGACGACGGCGATGTCCGGGATTTCCGCGATGCCGGCTTTCATGAACTGGAGCGAGTCTCCGGAAGCGGGCTGAATGCAAAGAACAACGGTATCGGACACCGTAGCAATATCCGTTTCCGACTGACCCACGCCCACGCTTTCGACGATGATCTTGTCATAAAGCGCTCGAAGCAGCGCCACAGATGGATAAGCGATGTCGGCCAGACCGCCGAGCCGGCCTCTCGCGGCAAGCGAGCGAATGAAAACGCCGCCGTCGGTCGGATCGGTCCTCATGCGGACGCGGTCGCCTAAGAGTGCGCCGCCGGTTGCTCTCGACGATGGATCGACGGCAATAACGGCGACTGTCTTCCCTTGGGCGCGCCATTCCGAGATCAGGGCATTGATGAGTGTGGATTTACCGGCGCCGGGCGGCCCGGTTATCCCGATGACGATGCCTTTGGGGGTCTCATAGGCCTCGTCAAGCAGGGCCGCCATCGAAGCGGGGTTTACCTCTATGGCGGAAAGGCCCGCGGCGATCTGAGCTTTACTGGAGAGGCAGGCAAGGGTCAGGTCTGGAGGCGCGTTCACCGCCTTATGCCTTGTTTTCTTGGTCACCGGGAAGAATCAGAGCTCCCGGTGACCAGTTGTTCACGAAACGGACAGTGAAGGCGGGCTATTGCACGCCACAGCCCTTACGCGGTGGAGTGTGTACCGCCCTTACCCTTTGAGCGGACGGCGGCCTGAGCTGCCGCAAGCCGCGCGACTGGCACCCGGAATGGCGAGCAGGAGACATAATCAAGGCCGACCTTCTCGCATATTTCGATGGACGCCGGATCACCGCCATGCTCGCCGCAGATGCCAAGCTTGATGCCGGGCCGCGTTTTCCGCCCGCGGTCCGCTGCGATCTGGACGAGTTCGCCCACACCTTCGGGATCGAGTGAGACGAACGGATCGATGTCAAAAATGCCCTGGGCGAGATAATCGCCAAGGAATGTGCCCAAGTCGTCGCGGCTCAGGCCATACGTCGTCTGCGTGAGGTCGTTTGTACCAAAGGAGAAGAACTCGGCAGACTTCGCGATATCTCCAGCCCGGAGCGCCGCACGCGGCAGCTCGATCATTGTTCCGACATGATAGGAAATCGGGGTTCCGGAGGCGGTTTCAACCTCCTTCGCTACCCTATCGATAATCGCCTTGACGATGTCGAGTTCCGCCTTGGTGGCGATCAGAGGAACCATGACTTCGGGCACAACTGGCGTCCCTGTCTTCTTGCCCGCTTCAACCGCCGCCTCGAAAATCGCCCGTGCCTGCATCTCGGCAATCTCCGGGTAGGAGACGGCAAGACGGCAGCCGCGATGCCCGAGCATCGGGTTCTGCTCCTTCAGATAATTGAGCCGCGCCCGAAGCGCAGACGCTTCCATTTTCAACGACGCGGCAAGCTCGTTGATCTCCTCGTCAAAATGCGGCAGGAACTCATGAAGCGGAGGATCGAGCAGGCGGATCGTTACAGGCAGCCCCCCCATGATTTGAAAGAGCTCGACGAAGTCCTGGCGCTGCATGGGCAAAATCTTCGCCAACGCTGTGCGCCTGCCGTTTTCGTCGGAAGCCACGATCATCTCGCGCATCGCCATGATGCGGGTTGCGTCGAAGAACATGTGCTCGGTGCGGCAAAGGCCGATACCTTCCGCTCCAAACTTCCGCGCCTGTGCGGCATCCTTGGGCGTGTCAGCGTTTGTACGCACCTTCATGCGCCGCACGCTATCGGCCCATTCCATAAGCGTCGCGAAGTCGCCGGTGAGTTCTGGCTGACGCATTGCAACTTGACCCCAAATCACCTGCCCCGTAGAGCCATCGATCGTGATCACCTCACCTTCCTTGAGCGTCACACCGCCTGCAGTGAGCGTGCCCAATTCGGTATTGATGCGAAGAGCACTCGCGCCGGAGACGCACGGCCTGCCCATGCCGCGAGCCACAACGGCTGCGTGGCTTGTCATGCCGCCGCGCGCGGTCAAAATACCGGCCGCCGCATGCATGCCGTGGATGTCTTCGGGGCTTGTTTCGGTCCGCACAAGGATAACGGTCTTGCCCTGACCCTTCAGCTTCTCGGCATCGTCTGGAGAGAAGACAATCTCGCCGCAGGCGGCGCCGGGAGACGCAGGCAGGCCAGTGGCAATGATGTTACGCTCCGCCGAGGGATCGATGGTCGGGTGAAGGAGCTGATCGAGCTGAGACGCCTCGATGCGGGTTATGGCTTCGTCCTTGTTGATGAGCCCTTCCCTGGCAAAATCGACCGCGATTTTCAGCGCCGCCGGCGTCGTACGCTTGCCATTACGGCACTGCAGCATCCAGAGCGTGCCTTCCTGGATGGTGAACTCGATGTCCTGCATATCGCGGTAGTGACGCTCGAGTTTTTGGCAGATCGCTGCAAACTCTTTGAACGCGGCCGGCATGATCGCCTCAAGCGAAGGCTTGTCTCCGCCGCTCTCCTTTCGCGCCACTTCCGTAATGGGCTGCGGCGTGCGGATGCCAGCCACCACGTCCTCGCCCTGTGCGTTGACGAGGAACTCGCCATACAGCCTCGGATCGCCGGTCGACGGATTGCGTGTAAAGGCCACGCCCGTTGCGCTCGTGTCCCCACGGTTGCCGAAAACCATCGCCTGGACGTTCACGGCGGTGCCCCAGCTTTCGGGCAGGTTGTTCAGCTGCCGGTATTTGATGGCGCGAGCGTTGTTCCAACTGTCGAACACCGCGCCGATTGCGCCCCAAAGCTGCTCGTTAATATCTTGCGGAAACGGCCGCCCGAGTTTGCGCTGCACGACGTCCTTGTATTGGACGATAAGAGTTTGCCAGTCTTCGGCCGTGAGGTCGGTATCGAGATCGTAGCCGTTCTGGTGCTTATAGTGCTCGAGAATTTCCTCGAAATTGTGGTATTTCACATCGAGCACGACGCCCGAGTACATCTGGATGAAGCGTCGATAGCTGTCGTAGGCGAAGCGCTTGTCGCCTGACCGCGCAGCGAGCCCATTCACCGTTTCATCGTTCAGGCCCAGGTCAGGATCGTATCCATCATGCCTGGCATGGACGCCCGGCTTCCGGAGCGCACCGAAACGAGAAGAGGATTTTGGGCGTCTCCTAGATTGGCGCCAACCGTCTTACCGATGTAGGTTACAGAGTTAACGTGGTAGTCAATGATATGGAATATTACTATACGAGTCGTTTGAAAGGTGAACCCGCCGATGGTGTAAATGACTATGAACTCCATCCCTCCGAGCCGCTGAGTTTTCGGCTTAGTTTGAGACCAAATTTTGATAAGAAACCGATGAAAGAAATAAATGAAAAGAGGCAACCATGGATTGGCTTAAGTATTGCGTCGATTACGGAATTCTTGGATTACTGGTCCTGCTCAGCGTAATATCGATGGGCATCGTCGTGGAACGTTGGCTTACAATGCGAAAAATCAAAGTGGCCGAATTCGTCGACAAACGAGCATTGGAGCTTGCAATAACCTGCCGTCTTCACCTCATCGCGACCATTGGCAGCAATGCTCCTTATCTTGGGCTCCTGGGCACAGTCATGGGCATTATGCTGACCTTTTACGGCCTCGGAGCGTAAATGGTTTTGTTGACTCAGGAAAAATCATGACCGGCCTTGCTCTCGACCGGCCTGGGACTTGCCGTGGCGATCCCTTCTGTCGCATTCTATAACCTCCTGCTGCGGAAGGCAAAGGTGCTCTTGTTGGAATGGGACATATTTCATCATGGATGAACAGCAATTCGACCACATGAACGTTGATCCCACTTGTTGACATTATGCTGGTGCTGCTTACCATCGTGCTCACGACTTCAACGCTCGCGGCAACCGGCGCGATTCAGTAAGAACTCCGCAGGCTTCAGCGCACAAGAAGGACTTGCTAACCCGCAAACGATTGAGATAGACAAAGGCGGGATCATCTATTTCCATTCCATTGCCGTTGATTGTGCCGCGCTTGGCTGCGGTCTCGATATTGAAATCGACCGGAACACGCCCCTACTCATTCGCGCCGATAAGACGCTTACGCTCCAGTCATTCGTGAATGTGCTTGACATAGTGAAGAACCGCGGGTTTCTCAGCGTGGGGCTCCAAACCGAGACATCGCGATGAGAAGGGGTGGTTTTTCGGGTGTTATCGTGTCGCTGGTCGTCCATGCGGCGGCCATTGCAGCCATTTTTATCGCGCAAGGACTGTTTCAAGAAAACCCCGTAACGATCGTCGATTTTACCCTTGAAAAAAGCGCGCCGTCCGAGAGAGAGAGAACCGAAAAAAGAAAAGCCCGCTACCAGCCCCGCGTTGCGCGTAAGCCGCCCCCGCCTGTTGTTGAAAAAAAGAATATTTTTCCTGACACCACGAAGGTTGATACTGTGCTTTCCAGCGGTTGCGGCAGATGCCAAACCGGCCATTAGAGGTTACTCAACAGGCATCTCTACCCCTTGGTTCGTATTTGGCTCGGGCGATAGTGATTCCACAGATCTTAAAAAAAGAATATATAACCACCCACTATGGCGTCTATCCGCGATAAGGTCTACCGCGCGCTTTCCTATCCCGCATTTGCCCAAGAAGAAGGATGGCAGGGTAGTGTGAAAATCAGTTTTCTGGTAAACCGCGACGGCAGCGTTGACAGCATTCGTATTTTGAAAAGTTCGGGATACAACCTGCCTTGGACGACAATGAGGTCAAAGCAATCCGCCGGGCCGCGCCATTCCCCTATGCCCGGCAAGACTGCAAATTATTCTTCCGGTTGCTTACCGGCTTGAGTGATTCTCCGCCAAATCTTCTTCGCCGGTCGCCGAGATGCTCAGGCTTACATGCTTGACGCCGACCTGGGCTTTAAGGCTGTTTGCAAGGCGTTCCACCTCGCGCGCTTTGCCCCGCACGGCGATGACCTCAAGACAGTGATGATGATCGAGGTGCACGTGCTGGGTCGAAAGAATCGTGTCGTGAAAGTCGTGTTGAATATCAAGCATTTTATTAACAAGCTCACGCTTGTGGTGGTCATAGGTCATGACAATGGCCCCGGCGGCGTGCCGCCTTCTTCGGTCCATTTCTTCTGCAGCAGATCCTCACGGATCAGATCGCGGATGGCCTCGGAACGGTTTTTGTAATTCCGGGATTTAATATGTTTGTCAAAAGAATCGATTAAAGATTTTTCCAACGATATGCCAAAACGATCAAGGCCACTCATGCAGGTTCTCCTTCTTATTTGTGTAGAGGATACCAAGAAAATATCATTTCGCGGCCCGATAGCATAGAGTATCAACTATGTCGCGTTGTATATTATCCCTGCATTTTAAATTATTCCCAGCGAGCTACCGTGAACCTCATAAATTTCTGGCAGCACAAGCATTCATTCATCCATTGTTCCTGCTCTTTTGGACTGGCGCCCTACCTCAAGGCCGAATTGTCCGCGTTCGGGGTGCCGGCCAGGCCCATGGGACAGCAGGGCATTACCATCCGCGGAGGCGTGCGCGAGGCCCTGCGCTGCATTCTACACCTGCGCACCGCGCACCGCGTGCTTTTTTAGCCTGCAGTCTTTTGAATGTGCAAACGCCGATGGCTACCCAGAAAACCGTGGTGCTGCCCTGGGAGACAACCATCGACGAAAAAGGCTATGTTTCCGTGACTTCCACCGTGCGCACCGAATCCATCACCGATACACGGTACGTAAATCTTAA
>CAVRSS010000149.1:0-27054 GCA_963723755.1 uncultured Alphaproteobacteria bacterium
GGGCGAAACCTCTCGGCAAAGTGTAACTGGCAGGATGGTGAAAAAGCCTGAGAACGTGGCTTCATCCTTCGACAGGCTCAGGATGAGGTCTTGTGTTTTCAATGGCTTAAACCTCATGGTGAGCTTGTCGAACCATGGGCAAAATCGTTTCTCGGCAGCCTGCTAGAACGGCCCGCGTCCATTCGGACGCGGATGAGCCGCTCTAGCACTCCAGAAGCAATCAAATTTTCCGCCCTTAATCGATTCCGATTGAAGGCGGGTTGATCTAGGCTGTTGGCTGGCGCGACGTTACATCTATTATATCCCGGAGAGCGTTTTCGGGGGAGTAGCGCCTTTGAGGCCTTTTGTATGCGCCATGATGTCTTTCACGTAGCCCTAACAGGCTCCATGACGAACCGTAGGCACCTATTCCCGGACATTGAACCGTACCGAACCGGTTGGCTCAAAGTTTCGAACACGCACGATATATATTTCGAGGAATGCGGCTCGCCCCTTGGGAAGCCCGTGCTGATTGTTCATGGCGGCCCCGGCGGCGGCTGCAATCCCGCCATGCGGCGTTATCACGATCCTTCGCGGTACCGGATTGTCCTTTTCGACCAGCGCGGCTGCGGACGCTCCACACCCCATGCGTGCCTGGAAGAAAACACGACCTGGGACCTCGTTGCCGATATGGAACGGCTGCGTATGCACCTCGGAATTGGGGCGTGGCAGCTTTGCGGAGGCTCCTGGGGCTCGACATTGGCGCTTGCCTACGCGGAGGCCCATCCGGACCGTGTAACCGAACTGCTCTTGCGTGGCATCTTCCTCGTACGGAAGGCCGAGCTCGATTGGTTCTATCAAGAAGGGTGCAGCTGGATTTTCCCTGACGCCTTCGAGCAGTACGCCGCCGTGATCCCCTCCGCCGAACGCGGCAACATGATCGAAGCCTTCCACCGCCGCCTGACGTCGGGCAATCGCGAAACCGAACTGGCCGCAGCCCGTGCGTGGAGCATCTGGGAGGGCACCACCCTTTCGCTTTTCCACGACCAGGATCGCGTGCAGAGATTCGGCAGCGACCGTTATGCGCTCGCCTTTGCGCGGATCGAATGCCATTACTTCATCAACAAGGGTTTCTTCCGCGGCGACAATCAGCTTATCGAGGATGCTGGGCGGATTGCGCATATCCCCGGCACAATCATTCACGGCCGCTATGATGTCGTGACCCCGCTGAAGAACGCCTGGGACCTGGCCAAGGCTTGGCCGAAAGCGGAAATTCGCATCGTGCCCGACTTCGGGCACGCCATGACGGAGCCGGGCATTATTCATGAGATCGTGACCGCCACCGACAAATACGCCTCGGCCCCGAAGTAGCGGCTGGCTGGAGCCTGTTGCGATGCGCTGGAACCGAAGTCGTGGCCAGGGTTGGACCCTGCCATCCAGCCTCAAGATGCAAAAGGAATTTGTGGCCCTGGATGGCCGCCTCGGAGCGCGGCCATGACATGAGGGGATTCCGGATAATTTCGACACGATATTGGCGTGCGGGGTTGCCCACGCCCGCACCCTGTGAGACTTAATAGAATTGCCGCAAGGCGTGGGTCTGACAGCAGTTTATAACCGGCTTTATCGATGTTGCTTCTCACACATCTTATCTTTGACGTGGCCTTTGCCGCGCTCGTTACCTTGAACGTGCTTCTCGTTCTCACGGTCTTCTCAAGCTCAATCAAGCTCTGGCCAACCCCCTCGGCCAAGAGCTGGCAGCACTACACGTTCTGGCCGCTTTTTCGCGGCGGGCTTGGATTGACGCTTGCTTATGCGATCCTCACGGCAAACTGGCCACAAGACGGTGAGGTCTTGCGCTTCGCGGCGGGGATGATCTGCGTAGTCGTCGGCTTTGGCTTCACCATTTACGGCTATTTCGATCTCGGCATCGAAAATACCTACGGCGCGGACGAGGGTCTCGTGACAAAGGGCCTCTACCGGTACAGCCGCAACCCGCAATATGTGGCATCCGTTCTGGGCTTTTTCGGCACGGCGCTGGCGAACGGCGAAACACACGCCGTCATTCTCTGCGGGCTCGCGATCCTGGTGTACGTCGTCATGCCATACACGGAAGAGCCGTGGCTTCAGCGAGCCTATGGCGATGTCTATCTCGCCTACAAGGAGCGGACGCCGCGCTTTCTTTGAGGCGGACGCCGCGCCGTCAGCCCTGATTGCACCTCAACGGTTCGTTGACCACACGGCGACATTGCGTCTTGTCTGGACACAATTTCCCGTGATCATGCCCCCATACCCGTGATTATACCCCCATAAATGTATAGTGGTCCCTTCCCTATCGCATTACACTTTTCCGCCTCAAAGAACCGGAAAGGGTAGACACGAGTCATGGGTAGCATCAAGACGTATCCTTTACCGCCAGACGGTTTCAACCCGCACTCCGCACAGCCGCGCGAGTTGCGTCGCTACGGTCTGCCGCAACGACCCGATGCCGCCACCCGCCCGGACCTCGCCGCCCGATGGGACAAGATTCTCTCGCAAAAGCTCACCCACATCGTGCCCACCTTTCGGCCACTCAAGGAACTGCTGCCCGGCATTGAGCCACGCGGACCTCTGCACGCCAACATCGTGACGTACGATCATCCGTTCTGGTCAGGCTGCGTAGTGCATACCGGGCCCGGGCAGACCTTCAACTGGGTGCAGGGTGAGTGGAGCGTTCCGGATGTCGCGCCCCCGGTCAGCGGCAAGGGCAGCTGGAACTCGTTCGCCTGGATCGGTATCGACGGCACTGCGGACGTCACCCAGATCGGCACCATACAGTACGTGTCCAGAGACGCGAGCGGCAACGTCAGTAAAGGCTGCTATGCCGTCTCTGAATGGTGGCCAACGGGTTGGTCGGCTATCAGCAACTTCCCACTCAGCTTCGGCGACACCGTCATCGGCCTCATTTGCATGGAGTTCCCGACCGATGCCTACGTCAACCTCGTGAACCTGACGCAGGGTTTCCGTGTGGGCTTCGACATCACGCCCCCGGCCGGCACGGTATCGGCGGAAAATCAGGTCGAATGGGTATTCGAACGCCCGGGCGTCGACGGCGAATTGCCGGAGCTGCCCAAGTTCGGCGAGATCTTCTTCGACGCGGCGCTCGGCGGCCATGGTCTCAACTATATCGTGGACGCCGGTACCGACACGGTCCTCAACATGGTGCAGAACAACGTAACCGTCGCGACCACAACGATCGAGACGCCAACGCTCATCAAGATCGCGTACACCGGTAGCTGATACGTCGCGGGCCATTCGTGACTGAGGCTGGATGAGGTTGGCAATGGCTCAGCCTATCTTCTCGAGAGGGTCATGCACGGTTTGGGAGCGCCTGAGGGTGAAAGTCCCTTGGGCAACTCGACAAGGGCGGGATTGTTTTGGCCTTGCCGGAGAAGACCGCATTGGGATCTCGAAGCCGCCTTGACGTGCATGAAATCGCGAGAAAACCGGCAAGCCCGCTCCCGACCCCGAGCAGCTGAACAGCAGATCTGCGTTTGGTCGCAGGATATCGCCCACAGTCGCTGCCGCAGCTTGCTCTAAATATACGTTCGATCGGACGCGGGCGGCGCTGACCCGCGCCGCTATTCCGCCGCCACCAACGCCGGCCGCTCGCCGAGCTTTCTCAGCGCGCGCTCGATCCACAGCCTCGTCAACTTCTCGGGCAGGCTGTTCTGACGAAGGCGTTCGTTCAATGCCGGGAAATCGACGCGGTCGAGCGGCTGATCCTGGTTGAAGCAGGAGAAGATCACCGTGCGTGCGCCCGTCTCCGGATCGATATGCGCCTGAAGGCACTGGGCGCACACTTCCTTCATCATGCACTGCATCGGCGAGTTGATGCTGCCGATGGCTGTGTGACCGGGCTTCAGGAACGGCTGCAAAATCGCATGCCGCGCCATGCCGACGGCCTGCATCATGCGATCCGAGCCGATGACAATCATATGCTCGGCCTCGCTCAGCGGCACGGCCTGCTCGCCGAGGCGGCCGGAGCCGTACGACGCCATCGCCTGGACAATGTTGCCGACGAAGGTTTTGTCCTGCGGGCGCGTCGGCTTGAAGCCCGGCGCTTCGTCGCAGCACCAGACGATCACGTCGGCGGCGCGTTCGATCTCCTCGATCTTGTAGCGGTCTTGTATCGCCTTGTAGCCTGCGAAGTAGATCACCCGGCTGCCCGCCGCCCGCATTGCCGCGCCGATCGAAAACAGGACGGCGTTCCCGAGACCGCCGCCCACCAAGGCCACCGTGCTATTGGCATGGATCTCGGTCGGTGCGCCGGTCGGCCCCATCAAGACAACGTTCTGCGCGGGCTTGAGTGTCGCGCACAGGCTGGAGCTGCCGCCCATTTCCAGCGCGATAATGGAAATCAGGCCGCGCTCCTTGTCGGTCCAGGCGCCCGTCATCGCGAGGCCCTCCATCGTGAGGAGGGTCGACGGGAACCCCGGCTCATCAAGCCGCTGCGACGACATTTCATAGTTTTGCAAGCGGTAGAACTGGCCGGGGCGGAAGGCGCGCGAGGCGGCCGGAGCCCTCAAAACGACTTCCACAATGGTCGGCGTCAGCCGGTTCACGGCGTAGACGCGCGCCTGCAGGTCGTTGCGGCAGCGGGCGATGATGTCGGCCCCGGACGCTGACGTGGCGGCCTCCCTCTGCGCCAGCATGCGGCTGACGAGCGGGTATCCGCGCTTCGCGCTCCCCATGGCTTTCACGACATTGCCGAAGAAGCTTGGATGCAGATCGCCGAAAAAGCTGATGAAGCGGCCGTCGTCGCCGCGATGCATGAGGACGTGATCGACGTCTGGCTTGCACAGCGCGCGCGCCGGGGTCACGGGATTGCCAGCGTCGTCCACGGCCTGGAAGTATTTGCCGTCGAGCTTGATGCGGTGATCTTCGCGCGCGAATACGGTATTGGGCTGGGTGCCCGCGGCTATCAAAACGGCGCGCGCGGGAAGAACGATTTCAGTCCCGTCGGATTTCTTGCAGCGAAGGCCAGCCGCATGTCCGAAGCGGTCCACCTCGACGGCGGCTGGCGCCAATCCTTCGGCGAAGCGCACGCCTTCCTCCATCGCCTTGTTCACTTCCTCGTGGTTCAGCGTGTAGGACGGGCTTTCCGTCAGCTTGCGGCGATAGGCGACCGTTGCGCCGCCCCAGGCGTCGAGCAGCTGTGCGAAATGCGGGGCGCGGCCGTCGGCGGTAGCCTTTTTTCGCTCGGCGCTCAGCGCTTTCGCATGCGCCAGAAACTGCTCGGCGATCTCCGTTTCTTCCTCGGTCCAAGACGCGCGCACGGCATCCTTACCGCGCTCGGCGACGAGAACGTCATAGCGATTGGCGAATTTCTCAACTTGGCGGACGTAGTAGGCGAGGCTTTCGGTGGCGGTGTCGATCGCGGTCAGGCCGCCGCCAATCACCACGACAGGCAGGCGGATCTGCAGGTTCGCGATGGACGACATCTTCGCAGCGCCGGTGAGTTGCAGGCCCATGAGGAAGTCGCTTGCCTCGCGGACGCCGCGCGCCAGGTTGTTCGGCATGTCGATCACGGTGGGACGGCCCGCGCCCATGCAAAGGGCGACGTGGTCGAAGCCCATGGCCCACGCGTCATCCATGGTGAGCGTCGCGCCGCCGCCGAACCGCACGCCGCCGAACGCGGCAAATTGCAATCGGCGCTCCAGGAGGATGCGGATCAGCTTGAGATAGTTCTTGTTCCAACGAACCGTGATGCCGTACTCGGCGACGCCGCCGAAGCCCGCCATCACGCGGTCGTCCAGGTTTTCGTACAGCGTCTCGACATCGCGCACCGGCTCGCAAGGGTCGATGTCCAGCGGCTCAAGCTTCAGGCCGTCGATGGCAACCACTGTGTGGCCGTCGTTCATGAGGTGATGTGCGAGCGTGAAGCCGGCTGGCCCCAGCCCGACGATCAGAACCTTCCGCCCCGAATCCGGCAGCGGCAGCGGGCGGCGAATGTCGAGCGGGTTCCAGCGCGTCAGCAGCGAATAAATCTCGAAGCCCCAGGGCAGGCCAAGCACATCCTTCAGGATCGCCGTTTCCGCCTGCGGAATGTCCACCGGCTCCTGCTTCTGGTAGATGCAGGCCTTCATGCAGTCGTTGCAGATGCGTTGGCCGGTCGCCGCCATCATCGGATTGTCGACAGCGATTGTGGCGAAGGCTCCGAGCACATGGCCTTGCGCGCGCAGCGCATGCATCTCGCTGATTCTTTCTTCCAGCGGGCAACCTGCGAGCGTGACACCGAAGGGCGACTTCTGGAATGCGCCGGTTTTGCGGTCTTTCAGGCCCTTGCTGCAGGAATCCTTGCCCTGGTTGTGGCACCATATGCAGTAGTTGATCTGGTCGAGCGCCTGCTGGGTGGTCATGCCGTGGTCGGTGAGCGCGAAGCCATCACGCGCGCGCCAATCATGCTCCGGCAGGCAAGCCATTGTCACGCCGTTGCGCTCGATGGTGGTGATCGGAACGAGCTTCTGGAAGTCGATTTTTTGAGGCACCCGGAACAGCGTGCCGCCTTTATGAAAGTCGCGGCCCTCCGGCGTAAGCGTCGCCCACGCGGCATAGCGCAGAGCTGTGTCCAGCCATTCCTTGCGGTCGTTGCGCTCCCAGGCCTCGACATGGGTGGCGAATGAAACCTCCGTCAGCTTCTCGCCCGCCATCATCTGCTCGAGTTCGGCCCGGAGCGCGGCGCCGTCGAAGGCCGAAGGATCGGCGTATTTCTTGACGGCCTGCCGTTGCACGAACAGCCGCTTGCAGGAATGGATGGGATCAAGGTGCTTTGTTTGCGCCACCACCTCGTCGAGCGCGTCCTGGATGCCGAACAATTCGGCGACGAAATCGTCAAGGATCGGGCCAAGCGAAGTGTAAAGATGGCTTTCGGTCTTGGCGTCCAGCGCATCCGGCGCGGCGCGCGCGGCCAGGAGGCTTTCGTGCAGGGCCGGATCCTGTGCCGCGACCTGAGCAAGAAAACGCTTGTCGAGCGCGACCAGGCCCTCGCGCGTCGCGAGAGCAGAGAAAGTCGCGCCGAAGCCCAAGGTAGCAGCATCCATGTTTCAATCCTCGATTTCGGGCTTGGACTTCACGCCAGCCAGCTTAGCGGTGACAGGAAAGAGCGGGTCCGACGCCGAATGGCGAGAGGGTTTCCGCGATGCAGCGCGCGCCCAGACGCTTTGCGGTTTCCAGAAAGCCGGTTAACAGGGAATTTACTCTGCGTCTATCATAACGAGGTGGTTCGGTAAAAGGTTCTCTTTCGCCGCAGATGGCGGAAAGTGCTTCGCCAAATGCTGTCCAATGGCGCCGATCGCGTCAACGAGCCCCTTTGCCGGGCGGCCGCTTCCGATCTCGGCCGTAAGCCTGTCTATGATGGCTTTCCACTCTTCGTCCGGCACTTTCTGGTGGACTTCGGAATTGACCACGATTTCCGCATAGCGCTCCGCAACTGAGACGAAAAGAAGAACGCCCGTATGGCCCGTCGTGGTGTAGATGTCCTGCGCAAAGAATTGCTGCATGGCCCGGTGATGCGCGTGCTTCCGCATGACGCCGCGCGGCACAAGCGCGTACCGCAAGTCCGGGTAATGAAGGATGAGCGTAAGCCCTGCGAAGACCGCAAGCTGGATGATATAGATGGATTGCACCGGCATCCAGGTCCAGTGAATGAGAGGCCACGGCGCGGCAAGGGCAATGAGCGCGCCCCACATATAAGGAATATAATAGTACCCGGAGCTGGCGCGTGCGATCACCGCGACGATTTCCGCGGACGTCTTGTTCTCCGCCTTCGTGATGGCGTGCTCCACGTCCAACTTTTCCGTGTCCGAAATCACGATAGCCGCTCCCTACCAATCGCCCGATGCACCGCCGCCGCCGAAGTCGCCACCGCCTCCGCCCGACCAGCCGCCGCCTCCCGCCACCCCTCCGCCTCCGCTCCAGTCGCCGGGAATGAAAATGGGGCCGCCGCCATAGCTGCCCCGGCGGGTGTACCCACCGCCTGAAAGCGGCGGTCCTCCCTGCTGAGACTGCACCCACAGCACAAAAAGGAAAATCGCGACAATGAAGATAAGCGTGATCAACTCCTCATTGTCGGGCGCGTTTCGCTGCGCTGGCCTCGCCGCGGCCCTTTCCTTGACCGCATCCGCGTCGCCCAAAAGCACGTCGCGAATGTCCTCAACGCCGGCCTTGATCCCGGCGGAGAACTCGCCGCGCTTGAAACGCGGCAGGATCCTGTTCTGAATGATGAGATTCGAGAGCAGATCCGTCATCTGCGGCTCAAGCCCGCGGCCAACCTCGATGCGTATCTTTCGATCTTGCGGCGCTACGATCAAAATCACGCCGTTGTTCGTGCCCTTTTGCCCGATGCCCCAGGCCCGGCCGAGCTGATAGCCGTAGTCCTCGATGGGATAGCCTTGCAGCGAGTTGGTCGTGTAAACAACAAGCTGATCGCTCGATTTGTCCTCCAGCGCCTTGAGGTCGCTTTCGATTGCGGCTCTGTCGGCGGGCGTCAGAAGGTGCGCATTGTCCACGATGCGCCCTGTGAGGGGCGGAAATTTTGGCTCTGCGCTGGCGGCTTGCGCAAAGACAACGGCAGAGAGAAGCAATATAAAGACGGTGCTGAGAAGTAAAATCCGGCGACGTAACCCCTCACCCCACCCCTCTCCCCACGGGAGAGGGAGCGCGCCGAGCTTGCAACGGCGTTCCTTCTCCGATCCGCATCCGCTGGCGGATGCGGATACTCCAGAGTAGAAAGCTCGCCAAGGCGAGCTTGCGCGGGAGAAGGACAGGATGAGGGGAGCCGGAGACATAAACGCTACGACTTGCGCGGGCCGAAATCGACCTTGGGCGTCTCCAAGTCCTGCGCCGGGACTTCGAACGGCGCCATATCCTTTGCGTTGGAGTAAAGGATCGACTTCCAGATCCGGCCGGGGAAAGTGTTCAGCTCGGTATTATACTGCTGAACCGCCCCGATATAGTCGCGCCGCGCAATGGCGATGCGGTTTTCCGTCCCTTCGAGCTGGTTCTGCAAGGCCAGGAAATTCTGCCCGGACTTGATGTCGGGATAGCGCTCGGAGACGGCCAGCAACTGCCGAAGCGCGCCTGTGAGCTGGTTCTGAGCCTCGGCGTATTTCTTCATCGCCTCGGGGTTGGTGAGGATATCGGGCGGCAAAGTGATTTGCGCTTGCGTGGCTTTCGCCCGAGCCTCGGTGACGTTCGTCAGCACGGATTTTTCCTGATCGGCGAATCCTTTAACGGATCCGACAAGGTTCGGAATGAGATCGGCACGGCGCTTATACTGGTTCTGAATCTCGGACCATTTCGCCTTCGCGTTCTGCTCGTAGGACGGGATGGTATTCACCCCGCACCCCGATACTATGAGCGTCGCTGCAATGAGCGCGGCAAAGGGTACAACACGGATGGACTGGCGGTTGAGCACTTCCAGACTCCCGTAAAGATTAAAAGTCTCTATGAGGTAATGCCGTCAAGCCAGGGCTGCAATTCGAATCTGACGCTGCACCTAAATAATTAGCAAAACGGCCCGCTTTCGCAGGCCGTCACGCTGACCGATGAGGAGGGGCACGCTTATTTCAGAGGCTGGTACGGCGTGCAGAAGTGATAGTTCACACCGACTTTGAAGGTGTTTACAGTTAACCCGTTATTATTATAAGTGTTGCCGTCGTCTATTATTTCAAGCTCAGAGCCATAGAAGTCAAAATATTGATACTCGGCCTTGAGGCTCCAGGCGGGGTTGAGCTGGTATTCGACGCCGCCGCCGACCGTCCAACCGTTCAGGTTGTTATGGCTGACGGAGTTCCCGCCAACTTCGTTCACCGAGAGGCTGCCGCCATAGTAGGCGTAGCCACCCTTCGCGTAAACGAGTGCTTGACCGATGGCATAACCAAGACGGCCAGTGATGTCGAAGTAGAAGCCGGAGCCGACGGCGCTCACCGATCCCAGGCCGCCCACTTCTCTGGTCGAACCGCTGAGACCGATACCGCCAATGTCGACTTCGGGACCCATGACAAGATTGCCGAGTTGGTAGGCAAATCCAATCTGGCCGCCGCCGAAGATGCCGCTCGTATCGTTACCGAATGCTACGTTAGGGACGCTGGTCACGTCCGTAAAATCCGCCGTGCTCCAGGCGCCGCCGATGTGAGCGCCGATGTAGTAACCCGTCCAGCTCGGATAGGCGACAGCGGGGCCATCCTTGTAGCCAGGAGCGTAAATGTCGGCGGCGTTGGCCGCGCCAGCCGCGCCCAGCAGCGCAACGATCGCAGTGGTGGTCAGTATCTTGTTCATGTTTCCATTCCCCGAAGTGCCAACTTTTGCCGATCGCCAGAACGAGCGAATGCGGACGAAATTCTTGCCCTTTTATACCTAGCTTGATTCGCGATTGTGCAGTTCACTGCCGTCGCTCAAGCGTGAACAAGTCTAACGATGTGACTAAAATGCTACGACTGTACTTTACCCATCGTTATCAACTCACTTTTCTTGCCCTCTAAAGTGGTCGCAGAAAAAGACCGCGTCCAAAAACAAAACGGCCCGCAATTGCAGGCCGCATTGCTGACCAAGATGGGGCTTATGATTGCTTCAGGGCAGCATAAACGTTGCTGACGTAGTAGTTCACGCCAACCGTGACGGCATTCGCGTTAACGTGGCGCTTGAAATCATCGCCGTGGCCTGCGAGTCCCGCGTTCACATCGCCGAAATCAAAGTAGCGATACTCACCTTTACTGGCCCAAAACCGAGTGACCTTGTATTCGACACCGCCGCCGACAGTCCATCCGTCCCCTGCGTTTGTGCGTGACCGAATAGGGGACGGCAAGAGAGTTGTCGTGATATTAACGGCGCCATCCAAAGAGGATGCTGAAAAACGATGTTGCCCATGGTTCGACAAGCTCACCATGAGGAGCACTCGCTAACCATGAGGATCAACTCATTGAAGACACTCGGCCTCATCCTGAACCTGTGGAAGACCTCATCTTGAGCTTGTCGAAGCCTCATCCTGAGCTTGTCGAAGGATGAAGCCAACACTCGGCCTCATCCTGAGCTTGTCGAAGACCTCATCCTGAGCCTGTCGAAGGATGAAGCCACGTTTTCAGGCTTTTTAAGCATGCTGTTAATGGCTCTCGATATGCGAGATGCCAAGACCGCCGAAGCCGCCCTCAATACTTGCGCCGGTCTGTTCGTTGTAGCCAAGCTGGCCGCCACCGAAGACGCCGGTTCCATCGTTGTTCCATTGGCTACCAGCGGGAGCGTACCGTCTGTTTGCATCCGTCGTATGAGCATCAGCCCAAGCGCCACCGACATGCGCGCCGATATAGAAGCCGGTCCACGACGATGCGGCGACATAGGAAACATTCTTCAAAGCCTAGGGCGGGAGAGTGGATTTCGGCGGCGTTCGCTGCGCGAGCCACACCCAAAAACCGCTGCCGTGGCGGCTGCGAAAGTCTTTTCGGGTGCAACGCTTACCGATTGACGAACTCGACCCTCAAAGAGTTCAAACTCACCTTACCGGCCTAGCGCAATTCGGGGATGAGGCAACACAAAAGTACCCTCTGTAACTCAAGAGGGAGAGCCAGTGGCTGGCATACTTCGGTTTGGCCTAATAACTCTTTACAACCTCGCGTTGGCTTCCCGCACAACGCTAAATAACGCAAAAAATCCGACGCTCTTTTTGCTTGACTGCAAAGTGACTCGCTCTCGCGAGCCACTTCGCTGGTCAAATTAGGACAGGCGCCTACTTCAGAGGGGTGTAGACGGTGTTGAGATGGTAGTTGACGCCAACCTTGAACGTGTTGATCGTGAGGTCGCGATCAAAATTCCACGTGTAATTGAGGTTGGAGTTATACCAGTTTGAGTTGTTGCGGCCAAAATCGAAGTACAGATATTCGGCCTTAACGCTCCAAGACGGGGCGAACATGTATTCGACACCGCCGCCGATGGTCCAGCCATCAAGCCCGGTTGTTTTGGACGACCAGGGGTTGCCAAGCACGTCAAAGCCGCCAACCGACATGTTTGCATCGAGGTAGGCCCAACCGCCCTTAACGTAGAACAGAGCGGGACCGGCTGCGTAGCCAAGACGACCCGTTACGTCAGCGTAGAAGCTGGCATCGGTTTTGTTCCAAAGGTAACCAGCCGCATAGGTTTGGGCGTAGCCGTTATTCCAGTTGCCGGTCAAGCCCGCGCCGCCGAAATCAGCTTCCACACCGAACACAAATGAGCCGCTCTGGAAATTGTAGCCAACCGTGCCGCCGCCGAACACGCCTTCGTTGGTGTTGTTCCAGCCGTAGCCCGCGCCACTATACGTATAGTCGTTAAGGTCGTGGTTCTTGATGTCGGCCCATGCGCCACCGACGTGCGCACCGATGTAGAAACCGGTCCATGTCGGGGGCGGCACGTAAACAGGAGCGTCCTTCATCGAGCCGCCCTTGTACAGATCTGCGGCGCTAGCTGCGCCAGCTACGCCCATGAGTGCCGCAACGGTCGCGGCTGCGATTGTCTTTTTCATAGAGTGCATTCCCTAAATTGCCCAGAAACGCAGACGCAACACATACAAGCGACTCTCATTCGAGTCTGATATGACAAGGGCTAACGTGATTCGCCGTCTATCCAGCGCCAATAACGAACATGACTGGAAATCTGATAAGTCGCTGTTGCATAAATGCGACTTACACAATTCTTGGTGCGAGGAGGTTGCGCCTCGCTTACGCGGACGCCGTAAGTCACTAAATCTTTGTTAAGAACTGTCTTTGAAGATGCGATAAACTATTTATATTATTAGTTATAGGTTCTTTGCCAAACAAACCCAATTTGGTTAATCGTTCTCCTCAATGACGCGCCCGGAAAAGCTCCAGTTGATGATATGGGTCGAACCCTCGGCGGCTGGTGCTACTGATCCGCCGTCGCGGTGATGCGCCAGACCGTGCCATTGGCATCTTCGCTGACGAGCAAGGAGCCGTCGCGCGCCGTCACGACCCCCACGGGGCGGCCCCAGACCTTCGTGTTGTCCACGACGAAGCCCGTGAGAAAGTCTTCATAGTCTCCCGTCGGCTGCCCGTCCCGCATGATGATGCGCACGACCTTGTAGCCGGTGCGGGTGGCTCGGTTCCAGGAGCCGTGCAGCGCGGCGAAGGCGGAGCCGCGATGATCGGGAGGAAACGCCGTCCCGGTATAGAACGTCATCCCAAGCGGAGCGGAATGCGGCTGGATCAGGACGTCCGGGTTGGCGACCTTGCCGGCAAGGTCCGGCCTCGCGCCCTTCCAGCGCGGATCTTCGTGATCGCCCATGTATCGCCAGGGCCAGCCGAAGAACTCGCGCTCGCGGACGCGCGTGACGTAATCCGGCACGAGATTGTCGCCGAGGCCGTCGCGCTCGTTCGTCGAGCAATAGACATCGCCGGTGTCCGGATGCACAGCAAGGCCAACGCAGTTGCGAATGCCGGTCGCAAAAACTTGCCGATCCTTCCCGTCCGGTGTGAACGTCAGGACATTGGCCCGGCTCTCTTCAAAGGCCCAGGCTGACCCGAGGCCGTGCGCGGCTTCCCACTTTTGTATGTCTGGGGGGCTCTTTTTTGGCATGTCTTCCGCAGCGTTGGATTGGGAGCCGACCGAGACGAACATGCGCCCGCCGTCACGCGAAAACGCGACATCGCGCGTGACATGGCCGCCGGTGGTTGAAGCGAGCTTGGCCACGATAATTTCAGGCGCGGATCGGGGCGCGAGATCGCCATTGGAATACGCAAAGCGGATGACGCGGTTTTCCTCCGCGACATAGACCCATTTCGGGTCTGGTCCCGCCGGGTAGAAAGCGATGCCGAACGGCGTGGAGAGGTCGCGCGCATATGTGGCGATCTTTGCCGCGGAGCTTCCATCTGTGCTCGGCCGGAGGATACGCACGTTTCCTGCCGCCGTCTCCGCCACGAAGATGTCCCCGTTGGGCGCGACGCGCAGCGTGCGCGGCTGATCGAGGCCTTCGGCGAATTGGCTAACTGCGAAACCATCGGGCACGCTCAGCTTCGCGGCCGCCGGACGCTTCACGTCGCGGGGGGCGTTGCTGGCAGATTGTGTGGTGTAGGGAGGCGGCAGATCTTCGATCGTTATTCGGTGCCGGAGACCGGGACGGTCTGCACGCCAATCGCCAAATACAGATGCGGCCGGGGCAACCCCCTCCGGTTTTCCGCTGGAACTCCTGCTCTCGTTAGCGGGCTCGGCACTCGCCAGCTCTGCGGTCAAAACAACCACGAGAAAGACAACCAACACACGAAAAATGGCCATGTAAAATCCAACCGCTTGCGCCCTGATCTAGGACATAAGCGGGCTTTTCTGATTCGGATCCAGCACGAGGGATCAAAATCCCGTGCAAAAGTACATGAAAGTATGAATAAAATTTTTAGCGGGCCTGCTTTGGCTTGTCCGCTGTTGGAGAGAGCAGAGACTCCAGTTCCGCTTGCTCATCAGGCGTAAGGGGCCGCGCGGGGCTTTCAGGCGGCGGGCGTCTCACAACGCGCGAGGCGAGGAGAATGCCTCCGGCGATGAGCACGATTGGCGCAAACCAAAGCAGAATTGTATTGAAACGAAGCCTCGGCTTCAGCAGCACAAAATCCCCGTAGCGCGCGACGATGTAGTCGATCACTTGCTCGTTGCTCTCGCCCTTTTTCAGCTGTCGCCTCACGAGAAGGCGCAGGTCTTTGGCAAGCGGCGCGTCGGAATCATCGATCGATTGGTTCTGGCAGACGAGGCAGCGGAGCCCCGCCGATATCTCTCTCGCTCGCGCTTCGAGATTTGGGTCTTTAAGCTGCTCCTGAGGATCGACCGCGAGGGCTGATCCCGCGACAAGCGCGAAAAGCAAGCCAGCAATCGAGAAGAGGATAGTCCGGCGCATTTCTTACTCCGCTGGTGCGGGCGCTGAGGGGAATGGCGCTTTTGCGGCCCTTTGAGGCAAGCCGATCCTCAGCCTCCGGTCGAGCAGCGAGACAAGGCCACCGAAAAACATAATGAGCGCGCCTCCCCATATCCACCGCACAAAGGGGTGGTAATAGGCTCGGATCGAGAACGCTCCCTTATCCTCGTTGCCGAGAACGACGTAAACGTCGCCCATGGGCCGCGACGAAATGCCGGCCGCGGTCGTGACCTGCGGCGGTGCATCGTACTTACGCTTCGAGGTTGTGATCGTGCCGATCTGCGTGCCGCCGCTCATCAAATCGAAATCGCCTGCAAACTCGGCGTAGTTCGGACCGGCCTGCTCATAGACTTTCTTGAACGTCAGCTGGTACGTGCCGAGATCGATGGTGTCGCCGATTTTCATGACGGCAAGACGCTCGACATTCCAGGCGGTGGCCCCGGCGATGCCGATGACGGTAACGGCAAGGCCGACATGTCCCAGCGTCGACCCGAATTGTCCGCGGCGCATGTTCCAGATCCGGCGCGCTGTCTCCGATAAGGGCGCGGACAGGAAACGCGCCCGCCACAAAACTTCCCAAACCGAGCCCGCGAAAACCCAGGCTCCGAGCGTCATCGCCAGGCCTTCCTTTCCATCTGCGCCAAACGCGATGGCTGTGGCGCCCGCGATCACGGCGATGATGGCGGCAACGGCAAGACGCTTTGCCGCTTCACCGAGGTTGCCGCGCTTCCAGGAGAGGAAAAGGCCGAATGGAACCGCGAGCAGCAGCGGCATGAAAATCCAGACCACCGTGGAATTGAAGAACGGTCCGCCGACGGAGATCTTGTCTCCCGTCAAGGCCTCAAGCGCCATTGGGTAGAGCGTTCCGACGAGCACGATTCCGCACGACACCGTCAAAAACAGGTTGTTGAGGACGAGGCTCGACTCGCGGGAGATAATGGAAAATGCAGTGCTGCCGGAAAGCGCGCTGGACCGCCAGGCGAACAGCGCCAACCCACCGGCCGTGAACGCGCTGACGATGACAAGAATAAAGACGCCGCGCGCGGGGTCCGACGCGAAGGAGTGCACCGAAGTCAGCACGCCGGAGCGGACGAGGAACGTTCCCAGGAGGCTGAAGCTGAAGGTAAGGATCGCGAGCAGGATCGTCCAAGCCTTCAGGCTGTCCCGCTTCTCCATCACGATGGCGGAATGGAGAAGCGCCGTTCCCGTGAGCCAAGGCATCAGCGAGGCGTTTTCAACCGGATCCCAGAACCACCAGCCGCCCCAGCCCAGCGTGTAATAGGCCCACCACGAGCCGACCGCGATGCCGACGGTGAGAAAGATCCAGGCGGCAAGCGTCCAGGGGCGCACCCAGCGCGCCCATGCCGAATCGATGCGGCCGAGAAGAAGCGCCGCGATGGCAAAGGAAAAGGCCATCGAGAAGCCGACATATCCGGTATAGAGCAGCGGCGGATGGATCGCGAGCGCGGGGTCTTGGAGGATCGGATTCAGCCCCTGCCCTTCAAGCGGCGGCTGAGCGATGCGCGCAAACGGGTTCGAGGTCGCGATGATAAAGAGCACGAATGTGGCCGAGATCGCGCCCTAAATCGCCAGCACCGCGGACCGCAAATCAAGCGGCAGGTTTGCGCCGAAAAGCCAGACCGCCGCGCCGAAAAGCGAAAGGATCAGCACCCATAGGAGCATGGAGCCTTCGTGGTTGCCCCAAACGCCCGAGATTTTGTAAATGAGCGGCTTCGCGGAATGCGAGTTCTCGTAGACGTTGACCACCGAGAAGTCGGATGCGACATGCGCCCAGATCAGCGCGAGGAACGAACCCGCGATCAGCGCAAAGAGCATCGGAGCGGCAGCGTCCGCCATCGCCATGAGCCGCGCGTCCCGCGTGCGAAGCCCGATCAGGGGCGCGCCGAATTGGATGAGCGAAACGAACAAAGCAAGGATAAGGGCGAAGTGGCCCAATTCAACGATCACGGCTTCTCACTCCAGCCTTCAGGTACCCGGCGCTTTTTGCTGGCCGCCCTGCTCCTGCCAGCGGCCGTTCTTCTTCAGCGCGGCAGCCACCTCGGGCGGCATGTATTTTTCATCGTGCTTTGCAAGCACCGTATCGGCGACGAACACGCCATCCGCGCCAATCTTGCCTTCGGTCACGACACCCTGACCTTCGCGGAACAGATCGGGAAGAATCCCCTTATAGGTCACCGGGAGCGACGCAGCATTGTCGGTGACGGTAAATGCTGTCACGGCATCTCCCTCGTGGCGGATGCTGCCTGACTTCACAAGACCGCCGAGCCGGAAGCGCGTTCCCGGCTTCGGCATGTTCTTCTCGACTTCCACCGGGCTCATAAAGAACGTGACTTGCGTCCTGAGCGCGCTCAACACGAGCCCGGAGGCGAGCCCGATCATGGCAAGCCCAACCACGATGACAACCGCGCGGCGTTGCTTTCGCGTCATGTTTTTGGCTGTCCTCCATTGGCGCTTGGCGAGGCCAGACCCAGCCCCTGAGCCAGCGCATCGATCTGTTCGAGTGCCTTCGCGTCGGATGCGAATTGCTGTCTGGCGGTCGCTGCGGCGTCTTGAGCCTTATCCGTTTCTTTCAACACGGCATAAGAGCGGATGAGCCTCAACCACCCTTCGAGATCCGATTTATTATTTTTCAGCCGCTCGGCAAGCCGCTCGACCATGCCACGGATCATCTTGCCTTGCTCGCCCTCAAGCGGGATGGGCCCCGCCTGCGGAGGGGCGGCGTTCTCCGGCTGAGGGGCGCTCGCGTTCCCGCCAGCGAGCGCAAAGCTCAACTCTTTGTTGATCGCGTCGATTTGTTCGAGTGCGCTCGGATCCGAAGCGAACTGCTCGCGGACAGCGGCCATCGTGGCCTTGGCCTTATGGACATCCTTCAAGACGGCGTAGGATCGGATCAGCATCAGCCAGCCGTTTAAATCCGACTTATCTTTCTCCAATCGGGCGGCAAGTTTTTCGACCATGCCGCGAATCATCTTTTGTTCTTCGCCGCGGTCTGTCACCGCATCCTGGGCGGCAGATTTCCTCTCTTCGGATGCGGCGCCGTTATCCGCAACAGCCGAAAGCGCTTCCAGGCGCTGGGTCACGATGTTTCTCAAAGTCGGATGGATTTGCGCTGCAAGCAGGTCGCGGTATATCTTCTCCGCTTCAGCTTTCTTTCCATCCTGCTCGGCCAGAAGCGCACTCCAGAAGCGGCCGCGCGTCGAACTCGGATTGCGCTTGAGCGCCGTTTGCAGCGCTTGGGCAGCCTGCTCCGAGATGAAGCCGTCATTGGCGAAAGTCAGTGATTCCGAGAGACCGAGGAGGATGTTTTCGTTTTCGCCGCCCGCGTCGATCGCCCTTTGATAGGTGTCAGCCGCCTTCTCAAACACACCGTTTTTGAAATAGATGGAGGCGAGAGCCGCCCACCCGGTCGCATCCGCCGGGTTCTGTCTCAGGCGGCGCTCCATATTGGCGACCTGGACATCGAGGGATTGCTCTCCGAATGGGGCGCTCAAACGCGCCTCCAGCGGCTGATCCGGAATGCCGGGCTTGCCATAATAAACGTAAGTGCCGATCGAACCGAGGGAAACCAGCGCCGCCACCACGATGAAAGAAATTGCGGCGCTTAAAACTCTCGGCTTTTTTGACGAGGCCTCGACGCTTTGCCGGCTCGCCCTCAGCAACCGGCGCGACACCTCGGCGCGTGTTTGTTGCGCTTCCACTTTGCCGAGGACCCCGCGCTCTTCCTCACGCTCAAGCTCGTAGAGCTGCAACTTGTATGCCTCGATTTCGGAAGCCCGGGCGCCCTCAGACGACGAGGCGCGACGAAGCGAGCGTGTTATCCCAAGGATCACGCCAGCCGTCAGCACTGCAAAAATCAGCCAAATCATCGCGATGCGACACTACTCTGCCCGACTGGGGAGTTAAGACGGTCCAAGGTTACCATTCGGATAAGATGAAAAGCGGGATGCCGGGTCCATCGGGAGACCGCGTTTCGCGGCGCCGAAATATAAAGAGGCGGCTCAATGGTTCGATGAAGCCGCCTGAATGATCGCTTTCGCTGCGGCGATAGAGCCGCAGCTTTCGGGAAACCCTGCTGTTTAGGCGGGCTTCTTGGCGAAGAGAATGCAATAACCGTTGGGGTTGATCTCGCCGTCAACAATCCGGCAGGAAGATGGGGCAATGAAATGCTGGCAGCCGGAGCACTGCTTGCCGTCTTTCGGGGTCTGAATGTACATGACCGCTTTCTGCGCGGCCTTCTTCGCCACCTGGCCTTGAGCATTCGCGCTGCTGGCAAGGCTCATTGCGCCGATCGCGCCGAGGCCGAAAGCGCCGAGTTTCAGGATTTCGCGCCGCGAGGTCTTTTTGCCGTTGTTTTCCATGGGTCGTCCTTGATTCTTAAGTTGCTGGTCTTCCTTGGCCGTTTTCCGGTCCTTATCGATTTGTCACCTTCGATCCGCAAACGAGTCTTCAGCCACAAGAGCGCCCTGGCCCAAGTGACCTTGCCACATCGTCAACTGATTTTGAGTCTGTTCAGTGTTTCTCATTGGCGGGTGGCCGCAACCGTATTTGACATCTGAGGAAGACGTCCCCGTCCAAGCCTGGTGACCGGTGAGAGCCTAGCTTGTACTTGGGTAAGAAGCAAGGCGCCGAAGCCCGATGGAGTGCCATCGCGAAGTGCTAACGCGCATCCAATGCAATCACTGGCTGTAGAAAAAGTGTCAACGCATCAATCTAAGCACCGGTTCAGGAAGAATGATGACTGTAACTCTTTAAGCTTAGGGTATGTTGATGCCAAGCCCTTTGGATTAGGAGCTGTCGTTTCTCCGCGCCGTATCTGAAAATGAGATTTTTAATCTTTCGAGGCCTCTGAGTAATTGCATAACCGATGGCATGTTCTCGATCAGAAGACGTCTATCGGCGGCGCCCCCTATGGTTAATACACTGGGAGGCCTGACCTTCCCCGCGCCGTCACAATCTCTGAGCGAAGCACAGTCAAACTGACGCAGGAAGTGACACTTTGATTATAATCAAATATCTAGCTGCGCAATACATCCACGGCGAAGGCAGTCCTTTGCTCGAACGAGGGCAATCGCCGTTTTTGATTGACGCGCCAACTTGCCAACTTTTGCTGCAGGAGCGTTAAAGTTAAGCTATAGTATAAAAACTAAAACACAATATACCTAAATATATTATTTTATTTAAAAGATTAATATCTCGTTTATGGGCCAATAAGCGTTGATGATGGGTTATTTGCTAGCCTATAAAATTTATCCACTGTACATCATAAACCGGAAAGGATTATCGTAATGCTGCGAACCTGCAGACATTTGTAGCAAATGTACCTTGTTTGTAGCTGACAATCGACGCAGTTAGGTCCGTTTACTGTGCATACGACGCGATTCCGATCAGGCGACGAAAATCGGCGCGGGGCTGGTGCGATACTGAAACGCCGCATCGCCGCGTTCAGCGTTGCGACCATAGTCGCGATTGGCGCGATCGTCGCCGAGGCAGTCCTCAACGAACGCGAGGCCGCGATCGATCGCGCAGGCGCCGATGCCGCGAATTTGGCCGCAAGATTCGAGGAGCGAATTCGAAGCACGCTCGATGCGTCCCCGGATTCGAAGCCAAGGTTGGAGGCTAGAACACCGACGTTTCGCCCGGAAGAGTGGAAGAGTGTCGCTCTTGATCTTTTCAACAATCAGCCAAAGGCCTTTCTTGGCGAAGCTGCGGCAGTCGATCTTATTCGATCCGATGGCGTGAGGCTTGCCCGCTACACAGCCAGAAGCGGCTTTGATACGGCAACTCATCGGGCGACGGAAGTTCCTGCCGCCATACTCGGCGCTGCGCAAACGGCGGCGGATGGGGCTTATTTCTCGGCAGACACGGCCGATGGTGTCGCGCGGCTTTACCGATGGCGAAAAGTCTCCGATTATCCTTTGATCGTAGCAGTTGGTTTGGGAAGAGACGAGGTTTTAGCTCCCGCAAACCGGCAGGCGAGGATCATTAGCGGCCTTGGTGTCGCTGCTCTCAGCCTTCCGCTCATCATGATGGTCATGCTTAGCCGCGAGATTTCGCGCCGCGTCGAAAACGCGATTGCGCTCGACCAGGAAAGCGAGAAAGTCCGGCAGGAACATACAGCCTTGCTTTCGATCAGCGAAGAGCTTGCCCAAGAGCGGATAAAGCTTCGAAGAATGAATGTCGAGCTTGTCCGGGAAAAACGCCGCGCCGAGGAGGCGAACCAGGCGAAGTCCATTTTTCTGGCGAACATGAGCCACGAGCTGAGGACGCCGCTGAATGCCATCCTGGGGTTCTCGGAAATCATACGCGACAAACTTCTCGGCAAGGATGTCGATCGCTACGCAGCCTATGCGGCGGACATTCATCGCTCGGGAGCGCACCTCCTTGGCATTGTGAACGATATTCTCGATGTCACGCGGATCGAGGCGGGAAAGCTCGAGTTGCGGGAGGAGCGGGTCACCGTGACGGCTCTCATTCATCGATGCGTGATCACGCTGAGGGAGTTGGCTGCCTCCAGTGGCGTCCATCTCGAAGGCCCGGCGCACGATCTCGGCGCCTCGATCTATGGCGACAAGACCAAGCTCAAGCAAATCCTGATCAATCTTCTGTCCAACGCCATCAAATTCACCCTCCGGGGGGCCGGGTCGAGATAGGCGCGGAGGCCGAGCGCGATGGGGATGGCCTGTGTTTTTGGGTCCGGGACACAGGGATCGGAATGAGCGGCGACGAGATCCGCCAGGCGCTCGAACTCTTCCGGCAGGTAGACAACAGTCTTTCCCGCCGGTTCGAAGGCGCGGGCCTGGGACTGCCCCTTGCCGTGAAGCTCACGGAATTGCACGGCGGAAGGCTTGAGGTTGGAAGCGCGCCGCGCCGGGGGACGACGGTTTCGGTTTATCTGCCTGCCAGCCGCATCATCTGGGATTCGGCCGCAATGCCTAAGACGCCGCAGGAAGACGTTCCTTACAAATACGCATCCTGAGCCTGGTCAAGCCCGGCCCCAACCGCTACCTTTAGCGAGCAACGACTGCGTTCCTTGGCGTCGGTTCAATACTGATGCTCGCGAGCATTCATTCCCAACCGAGCCCCTTACCTTGAGTAGCATTTTCGGTGGACTGAACACTTGTGACCAAGATGCTATCCTCCGAATTCCGATCCAAGGGCTCAAACCGGCGCTTGAATTCCTCTATGGCGTTCTCGTCTATATAGAGCGCGCCTTCCGGCATTTGCTCGGTTCTTTTGAGCACCCTGGCCGTTATCTCCTCTTCGGGACATTGAACATCGTATAGCTTTACAGAGACATTAAAGCGCCGCCCCCGCTCCCGAGCCTGATCTCGGTCGCACCGCTTCCAGAAGCCAAAATCCAGAATAACGTCGATGCCAAGTTGAAGTGCCCTTTCCGTAAGCTTCCAGATCAGGCCTTTGATCCTTTCCTCTAAGTGTTCAAAATCTTCGGCGGGCGCATTGCTGCTGTAGAGTGCAACCATCCATTCGTCCGGAGTGAAGCGAATGGCGTTCAATTCGTTTTCGAGCCTCTTAGAAAATGTGGTCTTTCCCGCTCCCACAATCCCGTGAATGAGGTGGAGTGTTGCCATGCCCTTGGCTTCCTTAAAATGACCAATACCCGCTTGCCAAAAATGTAAGGCGGTTTGACCCGCTCAGAATGGTTGCTTAGGACCCAATGACGGCGCAAAACCGCTCTTCAACGGTAAATACATCGTTGCCGTTTTCCGCGCTGGCGGCGCATTTACCTGCAATTGGTTAACAGAGGCGCGCCTGCATTTTTCCCGGTCACCATCATGCTTAACAACCAATTAGTTCCTGCCACAATTACTTCGCCCCGTGCCACATTTCCGGCGGGAAGTAATTCAGTTAGGCAATTGAAAAAAAAGAATTTTCTTCAACCCATGGCCTCCCATTAAATAGAACTAAATGCCGGAATTTCCGCATTAACTGGGCTCGCTAAAGTCCGTTAAATATGTTTCGGGTTCGCACATTTACCACGCGCGCGGCCCCTCCCGGCGCTGGAGGGGCGACCGCCGCGGGCCTGCTTCCGGCGAAGGCGGCCCGCCAGAATTTCCCTGTAAATACGGGAGATTTGCTTAGCCCCTCCCATTAACGCCTCGATAAAGCGCATTGATGTAAAATACATCATTGGTGGCAGCAGACGCGGACAGTGACAGGAAAAAATTGGACCGGATTTCTTCCCGCCGTGCGGTGCATACAATATCCCAGGCTGCGACGGACAGTCATGCGCATCACGTCCGGCATTGCGCAGCCGGCGAAGCCGTTCTAAATACGAGGCTCAATTTGTAATGGAGGGTTGGGCTGACCGTGTCGAAATACGACGATGACCGGCACGATTGGACGCGTGCGGAGGCAGAAAAACTTTACAGCCAGCCTTTCAACGACCTTCTCTTCCAGGCCCAGACGGTTCACCGCCGCCATTTCGATCCGAACCAGGTCCAGCTGAGCCGTCTGTTGAACGTCAAGACCGGCGGCTGCGCGGAGGATTGCTCCTATTGCAGCCAATCCTCCCATTACAGCACGGGGTTGTCAGCCTCGAAGCTCATGGAGGTCGAGCGCGTCCTCGGGGAGGCGCGGAAGGCGAAAGCGTCCGGCGCGACCCGCTATTGCATGGGGGCGGCATGGCGAAGCCCCAAGGAACGCGACCTCGATGTGCTGTGCGCGATGGTTCGCGGCGTGAAAGCGCTCGGGATGGAAACCTGCATGACGCTTGGCATGCTCACGAGCCGCGACGCCGAGCGCCTCAAATTCGCGGGCCTCGATTACTACAATCACAACATCGATACCTCCGAGCGCTATTACAGCGAGATCATCAAGACGAGGACTTTCGCCGACCGGCTGGAGACGCTCGATCATGTGCGGTAAGCGGGCATCAAGGTTTGCTGCGGCGGCATCCTCGGCATGGGCGAGGAGCCGGTTGACCGGGTTGATATGCTGATGACGCTCGCGAATTTGCCGCAGCATCCCGAAAGCGTTCCGATCAACCTCCTTATCCCCATCGATGGCACGCCGCTGGAGAACGCGCCACCGCTCGACCCGATCGCTTTCGTTCGCACCGTAGCGCTCGCCCGCATCATGATGCCGCGATCCATGGTGCGGCTTTCGGCGGGCCGGTCGGCGATGACCGACGAACTTCAGGCGCTGTGCTTCTTCGCGGGCGCGAACTCGATCTTCATGGGAGATACGCTCCTCACGACGGAAAACCCCGGCGAGGACAAGGACACGGCGCTTTTTTCGAAGCTTGGCCTGTCGCCGATGCCGCTCGAAGAGCAGGCAGAAGCTCATGCTGAAGCCGTATGAGGACGCGCTAGCGGCCTTGAAGGAGCGCGGGCGGCTGCGGCAGCTCGCTCTTCCGGCAGGCCACGATTTCACGTCCAACGATTACATCGCGCTGGCGGATTCGCAGGCCTTGAAAGACGCGGTGCGATCCGCGCTTGACCGTGGCGTCGGCGTAGGCGCGGGCGGGTCACGCCTTTTGCGCGGCAATTGCCCGGAACATGAAAGCCTGGAGGCCGATGCCGCGGCATTTTTCGGCTCCGAGACGGCCCTCTATTTCAGCAGCGGCTTTTCGGCGAACACTGCGCTTTTCGCGGCCTTGCCGCAGCGCGGCGATCTCGTCGTCTACGACGCGCTCATCCATGCAAGCGCCCACGACGGGATGCGCGCGGGACGGGCCGAGATGGCGGAAGTGGCGCACAACGACGCCAACGCCGTCGAGGATAAAATCTACGGCTGGCGGGCTGCGGGCCATAGGGGCCGCCCGTGGATCGCCGTCGAGAAGTCTTTATAGTATGGATGGCGACCGCGCGCCGCTCGGCGATCTTGCCGCCATCGCCGAACGCCATGACGGCATTCTTGTCATCGACGAGGCTCACGCCACGGGCGTGTTCGGACCCGATGGCCGGGGCCTCGGCGGTTGGCTGGAAGGGCGAGGGAACGTCGTCTCGCTTCACACATGCGGGAAAGCGCTCGGCACTTCGGGCGCTCTCATCTGCGGGCCGAGAATCCTGCGCGATTTCATGGTCAACTATTCGCGGCCATTCATCTTTTCGACGGCGCCTTCGCCGATCATCGCCGCCTCCGTTCGTGCGGCGTTGCAGCTTTGCAAAGAGCAGCCTCAGCGACGGGAGCAGCTTGCGGCGCTGATTTCATTCGCAAATACGGCGATCGAGGCGCGTTGCGGCGTCACGCCGAGCGGATCGCAGATCATCCCCGTGGTCGTCGGCTCCGACAAGCGTGCGACAGCGCTTGCGTCTGCGATGCGCGGTTACGGCTACGACATCCGCGCCATCAGGCCGCCCACGGTGCCGGAAGGCACGGCGCGGCTGCGCATTGCGCTCACGCTTCATGCGAGCCAGGAGCTTGTCAGCGAGATGATCGAGGCGTTGCGCTTCGAGCTGGAGCGCTTGGAGCCATGAGTTCCGGCTTCATCGTAACCGGAACGGACACCGGGATCGGAAAGACCGTATTCAGCGCGGCGCTGGCTGGCGCTCTTGGCGGCTACTATTGGAAACCGATCCAGGCCGGACTTGAGGGCGAAACGGACAGTGACGTGGTGCGCCGCCTCTCGGGTCTGGCTCCTGATCGGGTCTTGCCCGAGGCCTATCGTTTGAAGCTTCCGGCATCGCCGCATATCGCAGCAGAACGCCAGGGCATAGAGATAAAGGCAGAACGGCTTCCGCTGCCCTGGGGCGCAAGGCCACTGGTGATCGAAGGCGCGGGCGGGCTGCTTGTGCCCTTATCGGATGACTTATTGCAGATCGACCAATTCGCATCCTGGGGGCTGCCTGTCATCCTCTGCGCCCGCACTGAACTTGGCACGATCAATCACACCTTGCTTTCTCTCGAAGCGCTGACAAAGCGCGCCATGAGCGTCCACGGCGTCGTCTTCATCGGCAATCCGGACGACGATGTGGAGAGCACGATCACGAGAGTTGGCAGAGCGCGCCGCTGGGCCGCCTGCCGATCATTGAGCCATTGAACGCAGTGTGGCTCGCGGAAGCCTTTCGAGCGAATTTCGATGTGCGGGATTTCGGGGGCATCCATGGTTGAACAGCGGCAATCGCCGGTCTGGCATCCCTTCACTCAGCACGCGCTCCAGCCGGTGATGACGAAAATCGCCGCGGCGAAGGGCGCGTGGCTCACGGCGGCGGATGGCACGCGGATCTTTGACGCGATCTCCTCGTGGTGGGTTATCACACACGGCCACAATTACCCGCCCATCGTCGAAGCCATCCAGAAACAGGCCGGCGTGCTCGGTCAGGTCATTTTCGCAGGCTTCACGCATGAGCCGGCGGAAGAGGCGGCGCGGCGGCTTCTTGCGATCACCCCGCCGGGTCTGGCGCACGGGGTTTTTTCGGATAGCGGCTGAACCTCGGTCGAGGTCGCGCTTAAGATGGCGCTCGGCTTCTTTCGCAATAGAGGCCAGCCGCGCTCTCGCATTGTTGCGCTTGAGCACGGGTATCACGGCGACACCATAGGCTGCATGTCGGTCGGCGCGCGGGGCGTGTTCAACGCGCCTTATGAGCCGCTTCTGTTCGAGGTGGAGCGCATTCCTTTTCCCGTCCCGGATGCCGAGCAGCCAACCCTGGACGCTTTCGAGGCCCTCTGCCGCCGCGATCCCCCCGCCGCGCTTATCCTGGAGCCGCTGATCCTCGGCGCGGGCGGCATGCTGATCTATAGCACGCGCGTCGGTCTTGCGCGAATTGAAACGCATCTGCGAGGCATTCGGCGTTTTGTTCATCGCCGACGAGGTGATGACCGGCTTTGGACGGACGCGGCGGGAATCTGCTGGGTGCCGGGGAACTGGCTCTGCTCCAGGATACGGTCCCAGGGCACGGCCATTGTCAGGGTCGGGCACGAACAGGAACAGGCCGCCAAATTGGGTGCGGAACTGGCGGGCGGGACAAGTCCAACAGGCGGGCATCGGCGACCGGGGCGGTTTCAGGATGGGGGTGGGAGGGCCGCTCTTCATCGGCCCGTCGCGGCAGGCGAGCAAAACCTTCTTCCTTGAGGATGTGGGCGATGGAAACCGGGCTGAGCGGATGATCTTGCTCCTGCCAGGCTGATGTCGTAAATGGAGAGGTTTTGCTTGCGGGCCTGGAGCAATGCGT
>CAVRSS010000150.1:0-14540 GCA_963723755.1 uncultured Alphaproteobacteria bacterium
TTTGAGTCTCCGAGGATTCAGGCGCCGCGATTTCGGACCCCAATGATATTGCAGGAAAGCGGTTCGAGCTGTTCTCCCCCGATAAAGGCCTGCCGCTTCAATTCTGCTATCGTCCGGCTCGGGGTTTCAGCGGTCAACTCGAGCACGGCCCCCAAACCTTCGCGGCTGAATAGGCCTGCAAGATTTGCCCGTTTCGAACTCTGGAAACCAAAGAACAAGCCGGATAACGCGATACCAATGCGCCATAAGCTTATGGAAGAGGGGCTAATTGGAACGCAGCACCGCTTTACGCAAGCTGCGGAGAGCCGGCAAACCTCGGCCGGCGGTAGTGCCCCGGCCGCGACAACAATCGGAAAATTTCGGGGAAAGACCTTCGGGCGCGTGCGTCGCTCATTTTAAGATGACGTCAGAGGAAATGGTAAAGCCGCACCATGCAGCGGTGCGGCTTTTATTTGGGGCATATTAGCAATTGGTTCAAATGTATGAGATCACAACGCGTGGTGGTCCGGTTTATTCCGTAACTCTATTTTTGCATTGGTTGCTGAAACCAGTGAAGCAATACTCCAATTTATTCATATTTCGAACATTAATATATGGAATAGCGAGTCACGGCGCAACTCGCTCTTATTGGCGCCGGTCCCTTAGGGTTGTAACCGTAAAGTTTGTCGGATGAGATCAAGAACGAAACAAGGTCATTCTATCCCCTCCAAGGGACGAGCCTCGGCCTTCAGAGGGTTTGCCACTTTCTCGATCCTGGCCGCCTCGGTGGCGTTTTGCGCGCAGGCGCAGGCTGAACTGCTTGTTTCGCGCTACGCTGTGAGCCTTGGCGGCGTTCGCATGGGAGAGGCCATTCTTCACGCCACAATCGATGCCAAGCACTACAAGGTGGAGATCACGGCCGACGTGGGCACGCTTCTCAACAACACGAGGGTCCAGGGAGAAGCGTCCGGCTCACGTGCGGGTCAAAAGCTGACGCCGGAGCGTTACAAGCTCGTTATGTCCGATGGGCAGCAGAGTTCTGTCGATTTCTCAGCCTCGGCCGCAGCAGGCGCGAAGACCTCGAACCCATTGCGCGGCGTTCTCGATCCGTTGTCGGCGCTGCTCGCAGCTTCCATCCGGCCCGCATCGGATACCGCTACGCCTTGCGATAAGGTCCTCACCGTCCTGATGAGCCGCGCGAAGATCGACGCCAGCCTGCACCCCGTTGAGCAACAAGATCCCAGGCTCGTGAGCTGCCGTGTACAATTTGCCCCGAACGCAAATTCCACGGCGAATGCGGCACAGCTTCAGGCCATTCAGTGGGGAGTGAACTTCCAGAAACTCAACAAGCCTAAACTGTGGCTGGTCGAGCAGGTGTCGCTTCCAACCGACCTCGGCACCGTCACGATCGATCGCGTCGAGACCGCCGTTTCCTCCGGATCTTAAGCGGGTCCTTGTTGCCGCGCTTGAAGTCCCGGAGCAGTTGTATAGATCATGATGCATGGCTCGTTCGGAGCGATGCGTTGCTGGTGAGGGATCTATACAGGCATGTCCGGTCAAGCAATCTCGATACCGGCCGAGTGGGAACCGCAAAAGGCAATCTGGACGGCGTGGCCCGCTAATTCCCGCGAATGGAATGGCGATCTCGAGGCCCCGCGCCGCGACGTTGCTGCCTTGGTGCATGCCCTAGCGGGCGCCAACAAAGTTCGAATGCTTGTGCATGGCTCTGAGGCTGAAGCGTCCGCCAGAGCCGCTATCGGCGCCGCCGCTGATATCATCCAGGCAACTTATGGCGACATCTGGCTCCGCGACACCGGCCCAATTTTTGCCCGCTCGCCCGATTGTCCGCTTGCGCTGCGCTTCCAGACGAATAGTTGGGGCGGGAAATTCGATCTTCCCGACGACGCCACGGTTGGCGACGAGGTCGCTCGCTTTTCGGGCACGCGCATTGTCAGGTTCGACTTCGTCCTGGAAGGGGGCGCGATCGATCATGACGGCCAGGGCACGATCCTCACCACCCGGCAGACACTTCTGAACCCGAACCGCAACGGCTGGACGAAGGAAGAAGCGGAGAAGGCGCTTGCGCAGGCTCTTGGCGCGAAGACGGTGATCTGGATCGACGAGGGGCTCGCGAACGACCACACGGACGGCCACATCGACAACATCGCGCGTTTCGTGGCGCCGGGGTGCGTGGTGTGCCAGTCACCGGCAGGGCCTGACGATCCCAACGCAGAAACCTTGAACGCGATCGCCGAGGCGCTGGAAAATGCGACCGATGCGGCGGGCCGCAAGCTGGACGTCGTCCGCATTCCAGGCGTTGGCTTGTATCTCAACGCCTTGGGAGAGGTTTCACCGGCCTCGCACATGAATTTCATCATTGCGAACGGCGTCGTGGCCGTGCCCGTTTACGGCACCGGGACTGAGGTTGCCGCCATCGAGGCTTTGCAGACGGTGTTCCCGGATCGGGATGTCATCGGGATGCCATCCACCGGCCTCCTTGGTTCCGGTGACGCCGGGGGCGGATCCTTCCACTGCATCACCCAGCAAGAACCGGCTTGATGACAAAGACCACGCTGACAGTCGCCGCCATCCAAACCTCCTATGGAGAGGACATGGCGGCCAATATTGCGAAGACCGAGGCCTTGATCCGCGAGGCTGCGGGCCGCGGCGCGCAAATCATTCTGCCGTCGGAACTGTTTCAGGGTATCTATTTCTGCACGCAGCAGGACCCGAGATGGTTCGAGACCGCCTACCCCGCGCCGAGCACCCTTGCGTGCTTGCGCTTGGGAAGCTGGCGAAAGAACTCCGCGTCGTCATTCCTGTTTCGTTCTTCGAGAATGATGGCCCGCACTATTTCAACAGCGTGGCGGTGGCCGACGCCGATGGCGAAATCCTGGGCGTCTATCGCAAGAGCCACATTCCGGACGGTCCCGGCTATCAGGAGAAATATTACTTTCGCCCCGGCAATACCGGCTTCAAGTCATGGAAGACGAAGCATGGCGTGATCGGCGTCGGCATCTGCTGGGATCAGTGGTTCCCCGAATGCGCCCGCGCCATGGTGCTTGCCGGAGCCGATGTCCTGTTCTATCCAACGGCCATCGGCTCCGAACCCTATGACACCGCGCTCGATACGCACAAGAGGTGGCAACGCGCCATGCAAGGGCACGCCGTCGCCAATGCGGTGCCGGTCGTCGCCGCAAACCGTATCGGGCTGGAGGAGAACGGCGCGGCGACCCAACTCTTCTACGGTCATTCCTTCATATCCGATCACACCGGCGCGCTTGTCGAGAACTTCGGAGCACGGGACGAAGGCGTACTTGTCCATTCCTTCGACTTGGCCGAGATCGAATCCTATCGAGCCGATTGGGGCTTCTTCCGCGACCGCCGCCCGGAGCTTTACGGCGCGCTTGTTGAGTGAGCGGCTGGCTTTTTGTGTGCATCTTGCAGTATGCGGCATCTTGCTTCTCAAGTTGAGCTTGCGTTTGCGACCTGGATTGCTTGAGCCTATCAGCCCGCTAGCCGGAAGTTTAGTTCCCCGGAAGCGAAGCAGGCAATAAAGATATAAAGCAATGTTTATATCTTTATTGCCTTTCGCTTTCACACAGGCTACCAAGGGGTCAAATCTGACCCCTATTGCAATCAACTTTGGGAGAAATCTGTGTCCGCAGTCCACAAATCGTCATCCGGCTCGTCCGATTTTTACGTGAAAGACATCAGCCTTGCGGAATGGGGCCGCAAGGAGATGGATATCGCCGAAACTGAGATGCCGGGCCTGATGGCCGTGCGCGAGCAGTTTGGCAAGCAACAGCCGTTGAAGGGCGCGCGCATCGCGGGCTGCCTGCACATGACGATCCAGACGGCCGTGCTGATCGAGAGCCTGCAGGCGGTTGGCGCGGATGTTCGTTGGGCGTCGTGTAACATCTTCTCGACGCAAGACCACGCCGCCGCAGCTATCGCTGATCGAGGGACGCCGGTCTTCGCCTTTAAGGGCGAGAACCTCGACGAATATTGGGAGTTTGTGGACCGCATCCTGGAATGGCCCGATGGCAAGCCCGCAAACATGATCCTCGACGATGGCGGCGACGCCACGCTGATCGTGCAGCTTGGCGCGGAGGCCGAGACGAACCCCTCCGTGCTGAAGAATCCGAAAAGCGAGGAAGAGGAGAGCCTGTTCAAGACCATCAAGGCGCGGCTCGATCGCACGCCGGGCTGGTATTCCAAGGTCAAGGCCAGCATCAAGGGCGTGTCCGAGGAGACGACGACAGGCGTGCTTCGCCTCTACCAGATGGAGAAGAAGGGCGTGCTGTCCTTCCCCTGCATCAACGTCAACGACAGCGTGACGAAGTCGAAGTTCGACAACCGCTATGGCTGCCGCGAAAGCCTCGTGGACGGCATCCGCCGCGCCACCGACGTGATGATGGCGGGCAAAGTCGCCGTCGTTTGCGGTTATGGCGATGTGGGCAAGGGCTCGGCGCAATCGTTGCGCGGCGCTGGCGCGCGTGTGGTTGTCACCGAGATCGATCCGATCTGCGCATTGCAGGCGGCGATGGACGGCCACGAGGTGCTGCCCCTCGACGATGTTGTCGGAAACGCTGATATCTTCGTCACCGCGACCGGCAACCGCGACGTGATCACGCTCGAGCACATGCGCAAGATGAAGGATATGTCCATTGTCTGCAACATAGGCCATTTCGACAACGAAATTCAGGTCGCCACGCTCAAGAACCTCAAATGGACGAATGTGAAGCCGCAGGTGGACCTGATCGAGTTCCCCGGCGGCAACCGCATCCTGCTTCTGTCGGAAGGACGGCTCGTGAACCTCGGCAACGCCACCGGACATCCGAGCTTCGTGATGAGCGCCTCGTTCACGAACCAGGTGCTCGCGCAGATCGAGCTTTGGACGAACGCCGGCAAGGGCAAGTATGAGAACCGCGTCTATACGCTGCCGAAGCATCTCGACGAGGGTGTGGCGCGGATGCATCTGGCGAAGCTCGGCGCGAAGCTCACAGAACTGACGCCGGAGCAGGCGGACTACATAGGCGTGCCGGTTGATGGGCCGTACAAGTCCGAGCTATATAAGTATTGATCCCGCTCAGTCGTCACCCCGGAAACGCCTTACGCGTGTCCGGGGTTGTACCAAACTATTTGCGGTTTGTGTTTTTGACGATTTCGGATTGCCGCAAGCGGCCTTAGCCTAAGCGCTTGGTCGCTTCGGCGAAACTCATACGCATGAAGATTGGCGTCACGAGCTAAAATTTCGTACTGTTACCGGGCACAGGAAAAGCTCGCCATTTCAAATGGGAACGATCGCCACCGCTGGTCAATCCATTTGTCGGGCTTGCCGGTCTGGTTGTCTGGATTTTTGACCCAGAAAGAGCGGTTGAAACCAGTTTTTTAGGTTCAAAGGCTGGGGCACGCGCCTGTTGCGTATTTTCGGCCGTCTGCTCGTCAGACTTGGTGCGTTTTTTCTCTTGTCTGAAGCGATGTAGATTTCCGTGGGCTTGCAACCAAGCCTGGTTACGAGGATACCACTGCGATGGGCGCGCGCTTTTCGCCTGCGTCCTGACGGGCCTTTTCATGAGCTTTGCGGGAGCCCTGCGGCCGACCTACCGTGGGTACGGCCGCGGCGTTCCCAATTCAACCGAGTCTTACCAGCGTCATCACCAGGCAGGCGATGAAGACGGTCTCTCCTACCATCAAGAGGATGGCGCGATGCCCCACATTCGCAAGCGCGGCTAGCGATGTCTTGATGCCCAATGCCGCGATAGAAATTACGATGCACCAGCGCGACGCGCCGCTCATCGCCGATTGCAGGAACCCGGGAACCAGACCGAAGCTATTGAGAGTCACGATCGCGATGAAAACCAGGAGGAAGTTCGGGATGAGCTTCGCGCCTCCGCCGCTGGCTGCGCCCTGGTTCGCCTTTCGCTCGACCAGCGAGACAACCAGAACGACGGGCAGCAGCAAAGAGACGCGCAAGAGCTTCACGATTGTCGCCACGTCGCCTGTCTCAGGCGAAACGCTGTAGCCCGCGCCTACAACCTGGGCTACGTCGTGGATCGTGCCGCCGAGGAAGACGCCCGAACTCTGCGTGGTCGAGATGGAAGAGCTTTGTGATGAGCGGGTAGAGCACCATGCAGACCGTGCTGAGCGTCGTCACCCCGATGATGGTGAAGGCCGTATCGCGCTCGTGCGTTTCATCGCGTTTCAGGACGGCCGCAATGGCAGCCGCAGCGGATGCGCCGCAAATAGCCACTGCGCCTGCGGTCAGTACGCCAAAGCGCCTTGTCATGCCCGCGAGCGGAGCCGCAAGAAAGCCAACCGCGACGGTCAAAACGACTGCGGCGGTTACACCTGCAAGCGTCGACCAGCCAAGCCCGGTGATCTGCGAGGCCGTGATGCGCGCGCCGAGAAGCGCAACGCCTATTCTCAGGACTTCCTTGGCGGTGAACTGCAGTCCTGGCGCGAAACGCTTATCTTCCGTAACGAAATTGAAGGCCATGCCAAGGAGAAGCGCGAACAGAATGGTCGGGCCGCCATAACCGATGGAGATGAAATTGCCTGCCATGGCCAAAACAAGGCTGAGCATAAAACCCGGCAAATAAGCTCCGACACGGGAGCGCCGTTCGCTCCACACACTTGCGCTCGTATCGACCATGTTTTCTCGTTACCCCCATTTTTTGCTTAAGTTATAGCGCCGCGCGTAATGGTGATGATGCCGCGCGCGGTCACGTAGACGCCGACAGCTGCAACGATGCCGGCAAAGATGAGCCTGAGTTGATTTTTTTCTTCCCGAAAGACCTCTGGCGAGCCGGCTTCCGAAAAATCCGCCTGCAATTGCTCCACCGATAAACAAGCCTGCGAGCGTCCAGTCGATGAGGCCCGAGACCGCATAATTCGCGGCCGTCGTGAAACCGAATGCAGTGACGGAGACAAGGGATGAGCCGACCGCTGCAAGCATCGGCATATCCGTGGCTGCCATCAGCCCCGGAACCACCAGAAAGCCGCCGCCTATGCCGAAAAAGCCGGAAAGCATTCCCACGCCTAAGCCGTAGCCTGTCAGTCGTGGCAAAAGCCTGCGGGAAGAGCTTATCGTGAGCCTTACACCGGGGCTTCCGAGATTTCCTTTCCGGCTCACCATGAAGACGGCGATCACGATCATCAACAGGCCGAAGAGCAGAAGGAGCTTCTGCCCGTCAAAGGCTTTGCCGATGCTTGAACCCAGGAATGCGCCACCCACGCCCGCCGTTGCAAAAACGCCCGCGCATGGCCATTTCACGTTTTGGGCTCGAGCGTGCTGAATAAGATTTGCAAGCGCGCTCAAGGCGACAGCGATGGCGCTCGTACCGATGGCAATGTGTGGAGATTCAACGCCGACGACATAAACGAGCAACGGTACGGCAAGAACAAATCCTCCGCCGCCGATGAGCCCGAGAACGAAGCCAACAAGCGAACCCGACGCGATCGTTAGGACCTCCGATATCATCGGGCGGCCCGGCTCGAGCATCCTATTGGAGCGCAGCTGGAATTGGATAGGCGGCAGGTATACGATGCGGCGCATTTTACTTCACAATCCTGCATCCTGTCCTTCTTCCGCCCCACTGGCCCAAGCTCAAGGCTCGGATCGGCATGTTGCCAGAGCCCTTGCGCCACTAAAAAAAGGGGCGCAATATTGATCGAGCAAATCGTATTCATATATTGCAATGTCAGTCAACAAGACATCTCAATCGAACGCGGAAAGAAATCCATGACAAGCCAAGAGGTGGCCTCGGATGCTGAGGAATTGGCGACTCCCGCCGAGGTATCGCCTGAACTCGATCGGATGGTACACAACGCCCGTCTCGCGAGCGACTTCCTGAAAGCCCTCTCCCATGAGACGAGGCTGCTCCTTCTTTGTCTTCTCTCCGAAAAAGAGCGCTCCGTCACAGATCTCGAAAATCTCTTGTCGCTGCGACAGCCGACAGTGTCGCAACAGCTAGGCCGCCTGCGGCTTGACGGCCTTGTGACCACCAGACGAGAGGGCAAGACCGTCTACTACAGCATTGCAGACGATGATATTAAACGGGTTATCGCCGTGCTTTACGAGATCTTCTGCAAAGGGGAAGGGCAGGAGCGCAAAAGCCCGCGGGCTTGGCGCTAAGAGCCTGTCCATCAATAATGGCTCCGGCTGGTCCTGGCTACCTCAACGAGCGCGGGCTGATAGTGTAGTTCCAGTCGCCGTGGAATCGTGGCGGCGAAGGTCTTCCTTCAGCATCGGTTACCTCGATACCCTTGGGATAAAAGTTTTGGTCGAGTTCGACACGGACGCCGCCATATCCGGCTGCAATCGCTTCAGCCGCCACAAACCGCCGCAGCAATTTGCTCGTCGAGCAACGGCGAAAGCGCCTCGAACCGCTGTCTGATCCCGGCTCCTGCGTCTGCCATGCGACCGGCATCTATCTGCGTCGCGTCGGCTTGTGAATCCCCTCATGTCACATTGATGGCAACTGCGGCAGACTTGATTTACTTGTTCACGGACAGGTCCTGACTAAGGTTGCGGGCCAGGATTTCGAATAGCGTTGGGAGCCATAGTCAAGATCAATTGAATTGGTGCGTGCTGGATGAGCGGTCTGGAACAAAAGGCCCTCGCGAGAAATCTTTCTGGATCTGGATGAAGTAGAAACAGTAATGCAGGTCTCGACATGCGAACCAAAACCTACGTATTCGTTTGTGCAGTGGCGGCTCTCGGTCTTTCACTGACAAGCCCGAAAGCTGCATCCGCATTCCCGGCGGCAGCCGGCACAGGAAAAGCCTACACTCAAACCGCATCCAGCAGCGCATCCATCCCCGTGAGATGGGGAGGTGGGCATTTCGGTGGCGGTTGGGGCGGCCGTGGCTGGGGCGGCCGTGGCATTGGATTTGGCCGCGGTATCGGTTGGGGTGGCCGTGGCTGGGGTGGCGTTGGTCTTGGCCGCGGTTTTGGCTGGGGCGGAGGCTACGGTGGATGGGGTGGCTATGGCTGGGGATGGCCGCTTGGGCTCGGGCTCGGCTTAGCAGCCGCTACGACCTATCCTTATTATGGGGGCGGCTATTATCCCAGCTATGGCTACGGACGCTGCAGCTGCGGTTGGTGAGGCAAAAAAACCCCCCGGCAGGCGATTTTCGCCGCCGGGGTCCACGTTTGCAGGCTTTGCTTGCCCTTCCTGCTGCCCCGCCGCGAAAGGTAGCAAGCTACTGCGTGCTATCGGATGCCGATACGAAATCGGCGATCTCATCCGCGGTGTGCGGCGCAAGCGGAACCAGCTTCGAATAAGCAGCCGCGTTGGCAGCCTTATCCGCGGATTTCACAACTTTAAAGAAATGATTGGCATCCGGCAGCAAGACGAGTTTTGCCGTCGGCGCCGCCTGTTTCAACCGCTTCGCATCGGCTACGCTGACCTGCAGATCCCGCTCGCCCTGTAGAATTAGGACCGGCTTGTGAAAGTCCGCTATCAGCCGGGCAGGATCGTATGAAAGCATGCTGATCAAGAAGCCTTGGATAGGTGGAGCAAAAATCTGCTGAAGCGAGGGATGCAAGGAATAGACATTGGGGTGGCGGCCGGCTTCGAGCGCTTTGATGGTTAATGTTGCCTGCTGCAGCATTGGTCCATTGCCCAGCGCCAGCTGCAGCTGTTCACGCAGGACATCCCCGACCCGCCGCCCCGGCGAGGCCAGCAAGATCAGACCGCAAAGGCCGTCGGGGTTTTGGCTTGAGGCGAGCGCCACGAGGGCGCCTTCGCTATGGCCCGCCACCCACACACAAGGCACACTTGTCTGTTCGCGAATAACCTTGATCCATGCATGAACGTCGCCAGCATAGTCGCTTATCGTAACGGCATTGGGATCTGCGGCAGCGCGCGAACTGCCAAACATGCCGCGCTTGTCGACCCGGATGGTGGTAACACCCCTTTGGGCAAGGCCTTCTGCAAGGAGCTTGTAGGGAGCTCCTTTCACACCGAGCCGGTTGTTGCCGTTGCGGTCGGTGGGGCCTGAGCCGGGGATGATCAGAATAGAAGCGGTGCTTGTTTCTGGGCGGAGCATGGTCCCACTGAGCGAACCGGCGTGGAGATACGCTTCAGTAACGAGATGCTTTTCAGTAGTAACGGGTGCAGCATGCGCTGTTATTACATAGAAAACTAAAACTAAAGTAGTTATACGCATACTCTTCTCTTCGACTTTTTGTTGCAACCGCGATTACTGCTCCCTCTCTAATGCGCCTTTTCAAAGGCATTTCCGGTTGTGATGCTATGGAAATGCTCCTTCCAGCGGCGCGGAAGCGCGGGAGTGGTCACCGATGAGGTGATCACGATTGGACGGGAGCGATACGATGACGCGATCGTCTGCTGCAGGCCCGGCGGGATCGTCTCCCAATAAACATGGCCCTTCTTTCGGGTTCTCGTAGTTTGAAAGTGGCGCCGTTCACAGTGAGACGATCATTCGAAGCTTGCGCGATGTCGAAGGAAAAGTGGTTGGGGCTGTGTTCATGGATCAAGCCTTGGCGTTTCATTTCGGCCATCGTCCGGCTCGCGGTCTCTGTTGTGAGCCCAAGCACGGCTCCGAGATTTTCCCTGCTGAACAAGCTGCAGCTCTCGCCTGCTTCACGTTCCGAAAGCCAAAGAAGAAGGCGGATCACGCGCTCACGCGCCGTTCCCGCCAACAGCTCGGCGATCCAGCGGTCGGCGTCGCTCAATGCGCGGTACCAGTGTGCCATCAGCGTATGAAAGAGTTGGGGGTTGCCACCAATCAGTCGCTTCACGCTTGTGACTGGCAACCTGCAAACTTCGGTAGGCTGAAGGGCAATCGCGGAATGCAGGTACACCGTGTCGTGCATGCATTCCAATCCCAGAACATCGGCATTACCCAGGAGGCGGACAATCCGCTGGGTTCCGTCCGGAAGGTATTGTGTCAGTTTCACCAGACCCGTTCGAACGGTGAAGAGCGATAGACCTTCATCGCCTGCTCGGTAAACGGTTGCGCCGGCCGCGTAATTGAGCTGATCGATGGGCCGGTGAAGATCGCGAAAATCGGATTCAGTCAAATGCGCAAAAAGCACCGACTGCCTGATCTTACAATTCAGGCAGTCGGCAACGCCTGTCCACGCCTCGGCGGATGTGATCGGGTTCAAGGGTAGACCTTCGTAAAGCGTCATCTCTTCGTTCACCATGCCGAAGTGGGCCGCGTTGCGCATTCGCCATGATCAGCAAAGCTAATCACACTACCGTTTTCGCGGTCAACGTATGCCAGCGCACAACCCGGCGAACGGTCACACCCTGCGGCATCCGGCTCAAATGCCACTCGCTTTTAGAACGGAGAGGGGCGCTGCGGAATTTGTTTAGGGCCGCCGCAAAAAGTCATAGGTGCAGCCTTGGGCTTGGGCCGGAGCGAAAGAGAGACCATGGCCAAGAATACGGCACGCGGGAAGCTTAGAACGATACGTGACAAAGTCACAGACGCCGCCTTGATCCCCTGCTTAAGCTCCACGACCTGAAACTTGGAGGCTGTTATGGAAAAAAACGTTGGCGGCGTTGACCGCATACTGCGCATCATCGTTGGGCTGGGACTTATCTCGCTAGTCTTCGTCGGACCGCTAACGCCGTGGGGCTGGATCGGCATTATCCCGCTTATGTCGGCGATCGTGGGTTTCTGCCCGGCCTATCGGCTGATCGGCTTGAGCACGTGCTCACGCGCCTGAAGAAACTGGCCGCGAGGCATACGGCCAGTGGCTTGATCTCAACGTTGTAGCCGAGGCTTGGATGTTGGCGACGAGGCGTTTGATCTGGTTTGGCTGTCTCCCTTCGCCATGTCGGCGAACATCCCGCCCTCGGACGACTACGAAGACCCCCCCACCCGCCGCGCCGGCTCGATCATCTCGCGCCGTCCGGCGGGGGAGAATACAGCAAGGTCCCAAGTTCACCTGACCGCCAGGCCGAGCGATCAAGCCTCAAATTGCTCCGCCCTGCTTCGTACACGGCGAGCCGAGGGGGTGAGGCTTACGGCACAAAGCTGAGGTCGCATCAGTTTTTGATCACCACCCGGAACTCGGTCTTGAAGTCGTAGACCGGGTAATCCTTGATGATCGGTACGCTGACTTCCAGCGACATCGTAACCTTATCGCTCAGCGCGTAGCCGACGGCGAGGTCTGCGGGCAGGAACAGGCGTCCCGTCTGGCCCGAAACAGGATCGCCATAATTGATGCGGCTGTCGTAGCTAGGATAGAACGTGAGAGACCAAGGACCCGGCAGGTTCAGGTTGAATGTAGGTGCGATCTGAGGTTCGCTGATATTGCGTTTTGTGGGGTTTCCGGCAAAGCTCACGGCGTAACGCATCGCCGGGACGAAATAAGTGTCCTGGCTTAGCTCCGTGAAGGTATAGCGGACGCCGAAACCGGGCATGATCTGCCACTTCCCATTCCCGATGTCGTCCGAAGCGTCGGCGCAGCGAGCCGCGCGCCGAAGCCATACGCCAAGCGGTCACTCAGAGAGCGGATGAGAACCGCCTGAAAAACCGAGTTGCCAAGTCCGAACTCTTCCTGCGAGTTCTCGCGGTTTGCTGTGCGGCGGCGCACGTCAGACCAGCAAAAGTAACGGCCATGGCGGCCAAAAGGGCAATGCGGGCATGCGCCCTATATTGTGGCTCAAGCACCCGCCGCTCTGAAGCGCGTGCGCGCGTTGACATGACCTTACCCCCTCCGCTGACGGTTTATCTTCCGATTCACGAAAGTCGACAATCTCTTCGAAAGTCCGAAATCGGAATGAAGGGGGTTGTCGCGGCAATGAAACAACGCGCAATGCCCAGTGTTGACGGCGACATCGCCGAGGAGAGGGCGTCCTGGTCCGGCTGTGCATAATGGAAGGATAATTGCAAGCAAATGCCTGTGGCGGCGGGCATTTCAGGCACCCCGTGGCCCCGTTACAACTGTGGACAGCGTCGAATCAGCTATATTTAATTGTTTATAGCATGGGTGATCACAGATCGGCTCATCGCCGTCTTTTGGGGGAATTATGAGGAAAGTTTTAGCCTGCGCAGCCGTGCTTGCTGGCTTCACAGCAGCGGCTCATGCAGCAGACCTTAGTGTAGACAGCGTAAAGGATGCGCTGCCTGCCGTACCTGACGGCCCGATATCCTGGCACGGCGTGACGTTCTACGGAACGATCGACGTTGGTTATGCCTATCAGACCAATGGCCGCCCGCTTGGATACATCGTGTCTGACCTCGAATACATGCCCTTCGGGCTGGTAACGAGGAACCTAACTGGCCAGTCGCTTTCAACTCTGACCGCAAGCGCGTTGGAGCAATCCAAGGTCGGCCTGAAGATAGAGGAAGATATCGGCTACGGGCTCCAGGCGGTTGGTAAGCTCGATACCGGCTTCGATCCCATGACGGGCGAGCTCTCCGACGGCTGCAAGTCGGTTCTCGTGAATTCCGGCATACCCTATGCCAGGCAAACATCGAATTCCGATAGCGCGCGCTGCGGCCAGGCCTTTAACAACGTGGCTTATGGTGGTCTCAGCAGCCCTCTCTTTGGCACGCTGACTGTTGGACGCCAGCAGTCGCTGCAACTCGAGACCCTCGGCGCCTACGATCCAATGAGCCTTTCCTATGCCTTTTCGGTCCTTGGCTATTCAGGCGCGGCTGCCGGCATGGGTAGCACGCAAGGCACGCGCTGGGATGACTCTGTCAAATACATCTTTACATACGGCCCGTTCCATGCAGCAGGCATGTATGCCGATGGCGGTAGCGACACGGGCATGTTCGGCAACGCCTACGGAGCAAATGTTGGCTTCACCTATCGTGGTTTCTCGGTAGACGGGGTATGGACCCAGGAACATGGCGTCGTTAACCTGCAGAGTGCAGCCAATAATGCATTCCTAAGTCAGACATTAGCGGTCAACATATCGGATAACGAAGGCTGGACTGTTGCCGGTAAATACACCTACGAGTTCGGTGATGGCGGCCTTAAGGATGGAGGCTCATGCGGCGGCCTGAAGGACGCCGCCTGTCCGCCTCCAGTCAAACTGACGTTCTTCGCTGGATACACCCACACCGATCAATCGAATCCGCATGATCCTGTTTTCTACGGAGACACTCAGGGCGGATACCCGATAACGATCCCGCCAGCCAACAATGCGTTTACCACGGACAAAATTTTTCAGTTCTATTGGACAGGCGCGAAATACGAGTTGCCGTCTGGCTGGAGCTTCACGGGCGCCTACTATCACATCGATCAGAACTCTTACGTCGCTAATGACGTTGCTTGCACGGCTGGGGGAGCGAGCAGGACGCAGTGCGCGGGCGCTTTTGATCAGGGGGCCTTCCTGGTGGACTACGCGTTTAACAAGCACTTGGATGTCTATGCCGGTGTGACCTATGCAGTGGCCAATGATGGGCTTGCCGCTGGATTTTCCGGCGCGCCAGGCACGACCAATACCTGCGGTGTTTCCGGAACGGCACCCTGCCGCGCGACTGGAACGGCAACCAGTGTCGATACTTTCGACTTTGTAACCGGCGTCCGCCTGAGGTTCTAGAGTTTCGCGGCTGAGCCG
>CAVRSS010000151.1:0-65046 GCA_963723755.1 uncultured Alphaproteobacteria bacterium
GGGGCCAGCATGGCAGCCGTGTCACGGCAAGGCGGTATGAAAGCGGCCTTGCAACTTCGGCACCCCGCACCGTATTTTCTGCGCAGCTGACAAGCTCGACCTGGGAGGGAGAATGACTGCTGCCGATCCTAACGAAGACTTCTACAAGAGCCTGCGGAAACCAAGCATCGCGGCGGAGATTACTCTCCGAGGCGTTGCCCTATATGCAACGCTACGATCAGGCCACCGTGGTCATCAAATATGGCGGCCACGCCATGGGAGATGCGAAACTCGCCGAAAGCTTCGCGCGCGACATTGTGATGCTCGAACAGGCGAGCGTTAAGCCGGTGGTCGTGCACGGCGGTGGACCGCAGATCGCCAGCTTGCTCGGCAGGCTCGGCATCAAGAGCCAATTTTCGGGCGGCCTGCGCGTGACGGACGAGGCGACGGTCGAAGTCGTGGAAATGGTCCTCGCGGGCACCATCAACAAGCAGATCGTCTGCCAGATCAACCAGCTCGGCGGCCACGCCTGCGGCATCTCCGGCAAGGACGGCAATCTCTTGATCGCGAGAAAACTGGCGAGAACGGAGGTCGATCCGGATTCGAACATCGAGCGCGTGGTCGATCTCGGCTTTGTGGGCGAGCCGGAGGAGGTGAACCCTCGCATCGTTCAGGTGCTTTCGGCCAAAGAGTTCATCCCGGTCGTTTCCCCTCTGGGCGTCGGCCGTGATGGCACCACGTACAATATCAACGCCGACACCTTTGCAAGCGCGCTTGCGGGCGCGCTCAAGGCGAAGCGCCTTCTCCTTCTGACCGATGTTGCAGGGGTGCTCGGCAAGGACAAGAAGCTTATCCACCGCCTGACCGTTTCGGAGGCCAAGGCGATGATGGCGGACGGCTCGATCACGGGCGGCATGATCCCCAAGATCGAAAGCTGCCTGAGCGTGATCGAGCAAGGCGTGGAGGGCGTTGTCATTCTCGATGGGCGTGTGCCCCACGCCGTTCTTCTCGAACTCTTCACCGAGCACGGCGTCGGCACGCTGATCGAGCGCGATGCCGATGGCTCATAAAGAGAACGGCGAAGCTGCTGGCGTCGCGGAAGCCTTCGCCGGGACGCAGCTCTGGATTTTCGACCTCGACAACACGCTCTACCCCGCCGAATGCAATCTGTTTGCGCAGATCGACCAGCGCATGACCGCGTTCATCCAGAATTTGCTCGGGCTCGACTCGGTGGCGGCGCGGAAGGTGCAAAAGGACCTGTACTACGAGCACGGCACCACGCTGTCCGGCCTCATGGCGAAGCACGATGTGAAGCCGGACGTCTTCATGGATTTCGTGCATGACATCGATCTCGCCCCCATCTCGCACATGCCGGAACTCGCGGAAGCGATCTCGCGGCTCGATGGACGCAAATTCATTTTCACAAACGGTTCGGCGCGCCATGCCGAGCGGGTCGCCGGAAAGCTCGGCGTGCTCAATGCGTTCGACGGCATCTTCGACATCGCGGCGGGAGGCTACGTGCCGAAGCCGAAGCGCGAGTCCTTCACGCGGTTTCTCGATTTTTGTGCGGGCGGCAAGTGCAAGGCCGCCATGTTCGAAGATTTGCCGCACAATCTCGAAGCGGCCCACGATCTGGGCATCGTCACCGTGCTCGTCCGCTCAGACTATTGCGATCATCCCTCGCAGCACGCGCTCAAGGGGGCGGAAGCGCTTCCGCGCTACATCCACTTCGAGACGGATAATCTCACGCGCTTTTTGAATGATGTCGTCCCGGAGGGCGAGGGCGTCGAAAATCGTAGATAAGATCCATCCTTGGAAGGGAGCTTAACTATCTGAAATATGAAACAGGTTCTTCCAGAGACTGCTTGCACGAGCAGATGTTAGGCCCGGCAAGGGTCGCTCTTATATCGGCGATTTCTTGAGCTCGCCTAGTCCATTCGGTAGAAACAATTGCAACAGCAAAATAACGGCAAGCCCATCAGTCGGCTCTCTGGAGAGACATCCATTGTAGGTAGGCGACCAAGACTATTGCCGTGATCTTCTCTTCTATCATTTGCGTCGGCGCTGTTTTGTAGTTTTTGAGCTCAAGATCGTGGCGTGCAGCGTTAAACCTGCGACTCTGCCTAATAACGCTAGACTAATTCCGCGCGCCTGCCGTTGCTGCCCCGTTCAGTTTCCGACCATCCTTCGCCGCTTTTTTTCCCGGCTTGGAAGGTGCAACCAGCTCAGCCTTCCTGGCCGCTGCCTTTGCGTTGCGCTGGCCCAGTCCCATGCTTTTAGCCAAATTCGAACGGGTGGCGGCATAGGCCGGAGCCACCATGGGATAATCGTGCGAAAGCCCCCACTTTGCCCGATATTCTTCGGGTGAGATGTCGTAGTGGGTGCGCAGGTGCCGCTTGAGGGATTTGAACTTCTTGCCGTCTTCAAGGCAGATAAGGTAGTCCGGTGTCACGGATTTCTTGACGGAAATAGCGGGTATCAATTCGGGCTTTTCCGGTTCAACGCCTTGTACGGAGGCCCTGCTCAACGCAGCATAAACAGAGCCGATTAACTCGGGAAGCTTGTCGGCGCCAATCGCATTGTGAGCCACATAGGCCGACACGATATCGGTAGCGCAGGAGATTAGATCGAGTTCACCGTCATCCATAATCTTGTTCCAGACCATTATCGAGGGCACAGAAAGAAGATAGAGAAGGATGCGCCCAATTTTCCAACGCCGTTTCCTTGTATCTGGGAAACGGTCACCACTGTCCAGCACTATAAGTTGCATCAGCGAAAAGAGTGAGACAGTGTCGTCCACTCACCTTGCTTCAAACATACGTTTCCGACCGAGCCCCCAATCAGGGAATAGAGGGAACCCGCGCGAAAGCGGGAAATGGCCGGCGCTGAACGAGCGTCGCGATCAGCGGCCAGAACTCGCTCAGTAAGCAATTGCTAGCACAGCCGGAGGCAAGTTCGCAGTCACTTCGCCGCACGCTCTCAAGCGAACTTGCCTCCGATAAGCTTTCCTAGATCAAATAGTTGCAAGTACGCCTTAGCTGCGGGGAATCCCGTGCGAGCTTGCGGAGCGCACATTTCCGCGCGCAGATCTGCCCCGATACGCGGAAGCGTTCGCTGTTGAACTATGCACAACGAAGCGTGCGGTTCAATCTCGAAAAACAGAGGGTTAGAGTTGAAACCAGATGTTCTTATAGAGTGGCGCTAGGTGGGGGGCCACTTATCTGCGCATACAGCACGTGGTAGCTGACCCTGAAAGGGCGCGGGGCTTTGCGGAACAAGCAACGCAGCGCTGCCGAGGAAACCGGGCGGTGATCGTGCCTCGCCGTGCCGCCGCCTGATTTTTTAAGAGAACGCAAGAATTCAAGCACGGAGCCGTAGTTTGCTGCGTGTTGCCGCAGCGTACTGTCATAGGTAACGCCATCTGCGAAATCGCGAGGCGGAAAAGACCAAAGGCCGTGACGAACGCCCGCCTCTTCGCAGAGTTCGCGCCAAGAGCCAAGGCTCCCCGCGACCGGAACGGCCACACAGAGCTCCCCGTGCGGCTTCAGCCATCGTTGCCAGCGCCGCAGGATCTGCGCCGGTTGGGGGAACCAGTGAAGCATCATGCTGGAAAAGATAAGATCGAATCTCTGCGGCAAATCACACACACCAGCATCAGCGCGAAGGATCGTAAGGCGCGCTATTTTTCGCTTTGCCTCGCTCAACATCGCCGGTGCGATATCAAGTCCCGTAAACTCTGCCGCCGGCCAGCGCGCCGCCGCTTCAGCGAGCACGAAGCCTGTGCCGCAGCCAATATCAAGAACGCTTCGCGGCGCCGGGAAAGTCGCGCCAGCCACCAGCGTTTCGGCTACCTGGGCCTGCATGCGGGCGGCGGCGTCATAGCTGGGAGCGGCCTTGTCAAAGGCGCGGGCGACAAGTGAACTCGTCATTGATCGGAAAACGCCCGTGTCAGCATTTGTCCCAGGCACAAACTAAAATCCAGGGTCAGGGCTTCGACCGCATTTCACAGGCACAACCTCGAACATGTGCCCCGGACCGTCGCGCACGATACCACGCTTCTCTTCCGATTGGGAAATAACGGCGGCTGACTCGAAATCGAAAACGTGGTGGCAACTTTTATGACCCTGACGGCAGATTTTTACTGAAATGGACGTCAACCGTGCATCGGTGGGAATTGAGCGTTATGTTGATTGACCGATCCTCGTCTTGATCAGGTCAATCTGTTCGGCAAAAGCCGCACGATGCGAGGAACGAGGCCGGCTCCCGCCACACCATCCGATGTCCGGCCAAGCCATAGGCGAACTGCACAAACAGAACCGCCCCGAACATAACCAGCACCACGCCCGAGACCTGGTTGATCCGCTTCAACCGGCCTTCGGTGATCTTGTGCCTTACGCGAGCGATCAGGCGGGAGAGGCCCGCCCACCACATCAAACTGCCCGCCATGATGGACGTTACCACGGTGACTGCCTGGAGCCGGTTATCGATGCCACCCAGCACCGATGTCGCGCCGCCGAAAAGAGCGAACAGCCCAAGGATGGCGCCCGGGTTGGTGATAGTCAGGAAAAAGGTCTGTGGCACGATGCTTAAATGCGGCATGATCCGCCAGACTTTGAGGCGGAGCGCGGGCCGCAACGGTCGAGGTATGACGTTCGAAAGACGTCTCAGCCGCGCAATGTTTGTCGTTGCCGTGGCGACGATCTTTGGCTGCGCGAGAAAAACATTGAGACCGAAGCCGGTCATGATGAACCCGCCAATGAGCTCGATCTTCAGCTGGTGATCGCGCATGAAGCCCGAGATGGCGGAAGCGCCAAAGGCTGCCACGGTCGCGATAAGCCCATCGGCAAAGACAGCGCCCAGACCGGCCGCGAAGCCGCCCCAGAAACCACGCTCAAGCGTCCGTTGGATGCAGACGATGTTGACCGGACCGACAGGCGCGGCGATGAGCACGCCGATAATGAGGCCAATGATGGCAAATCTCGTCGGATCGATGATCGACTGTGCCAACATTGACCTTCTGAGCCCTCATGTTCTGATGCGCAAGACGCGACCTACTGCGCCATGATCACGCCTAAAAATGGAAGAGAGGTGCATGGACTCAGCACCGAAGATCCATCCATGCCGTGAAACGGTCATGTCTTGCAACAGGAGACGAATGTGAAAACGTTGCCAAGCGCAATTTTCTTCGACGGTCTGAAACGCGTTCGCAACGCCATCTGCGCTTTCGCCGCAGCCCTGGTGCTCGTAACCGCTATGTTTGCGGCAACGGCGTCGATTGCGGAAGAGGTTCAGCTAGGGCGCGACGTTTCGAAGCTGCCTCCCGAGGTGCAGCGCATGCGGCAAGCCATCCTGCAGGCCGCCATGAGCGGGAATATCGAAGAGCTTCGCATCCCCATCGACATGAACGAGCTTCACCCTATTTTCTCCAAGGACCGCACGCCCGATCCGATTGCCTACCTGAAGTCGGTTTCCGCCGACGGAAATGGACGCGAAATGCTTGCTGTTCTTTTCAATCTCCTCACGACCGGCTACGCGATCAAGAACGCGGGGACGAAGAACGAGATGATCGTCTGGCCCTATCATGCGGCCATTCCCATGAGCGGGCTTACCCCGGGCCAGGAAGTCGAAATTTACCGGTTCCTGAGCCCGGCGCGCGTGAAAGAGATGACCGACGCGGGGAAATATTCGTTTTACAGCGTTGGTATGGGCCGGGACGGCGTCTGGCATTACTTCTCGCGCGAGTAGCGGGCGCTCCCGGAATTCGGTAGCCGCAACGACGCGTAAGTCTACCCGGTCTGATTGCACCGAAAAAAAAGCCGCGCCTCTAAGGGTTGGCGCGGCAAAGCTCTCATGCCTGAATACCGCAATATAGCGTATCGGACGCTCCCGATACCACAATATTTTGTATGTGTGCGACACTTTGTACGATTGCGCTGAACAGCCCAGAACGAACGGGCTGCCTCTGGCGTTCGTCGGGGCAAAATCAAACCAGGGCCGGCGAAGAGCCTCGCGATCCACTTTTCCAGCAGGATGCTGAAAAAGCATGAAACTTGGCTGCATCCTTCGACAAGCTCAGGATGAGGCTTCGAAAAGCTCAGGATGAGGCTTCGACAAGCTCAGGATGAGGCTTCGACAAGCTCAGGATGAGGCTTCGAACAGCTCAGGATGAGGTTGCGTTTTCAACAAGTTGACCCTCATGGTGAGCTTGTCGAACCATGGGCAACATCGTCTCTCAATTTCAATGATCGAGACAATTGCACCGTTTGGGGACGCCACATCAATTCTTGTGAGTAACCATCAGGCTACCCCGGCTTCGAGCCGGGGTAGCCTTGGAGCATGCGACCGGATACCTGGCAGCGCGCGGAGAAGCCCTGCGAGGTGTCAGGCGGCCGTGCTGTCGTACGCGGCCTGCTGAAGGCGGCGAGTGTCGGGAATGAGGATTTCGCGATAATTCATCAGCTCGATAATTCCTTTGGTTTTCAGTCGCGTGATCTGGCGGCTGACCGTCTCGATGGTAAGGCCGAGGCAGTCCGAGATCTCGGAGCGCGATAAGGGAAGAACGAAACGGACCTCATTCTCCTTCTGCGAGACGCCGTCGCCGAGGTTCGGGACGCGCTTCGCGATCATGAGCAGGAAGCTCGCAACCCTTTCCTCCGCTTTCTTGCGGGCCAGCAGCAGCATCCATTCCTGGCAGGCGTCAAGTTCCGTGAGCGTGAACTGGAACAAGCGATGCTCCAGGCCCGGATGCTCGTTCAACAGCCTCTCGAAACCAGCGGTCGGAAATACGCAAAGCTCCACGTCCGTCGCGGCTTCGGCGAAATAAGGATTGTCCTGGCGGTAGGCCCTGCCCGAGGAAATCGGACGCGAAAAGCAGGCCGATGATGTGCTGCCGTCCGTCATCAAGGGTCTTGGTGAGCTTCACAACGCCTGAGACGATATTCGCGAAAATAGAGCGCGCTTCACCTTCCCCAAGGATCATCTGGCCGGCTGTCACGGTGCGCTTTCTCGATAAGCGGTTCAGGGCCTGGATTTCCGTCGCGCTGAGCGCATCGCAAATCGCCCTGTGTCGGATGGCGCATGTGCTGCAGCGGGTCACGTTTTCGACGTACGACACACAAATCTCCTCGCTGGCCGAACGCTGTTTTCGCCCGGTGGAAGAAGAGCTTAACGAAAGCCTCTTGTGGCAGCCAGCAAATTTGACTTATATCAAGGGAAAGATAAAGCCGCACCTGTAAAATCGTCCTAGGGGGCGGCTACTCTGGGAGATCGTCCATGACCGCCAGCCCCTACGCGTCGACACTCACACAATCGTTAACCCAAGCGCCTGCAATCCGGCGTGTCGCTTTTGATGCCCCATGGGCATGGCTTGGCGCTGGATGGAGAGACCTTTGGTCGGCTCCGGTCGTAAGCCTGAGCTACGGCGCTGCTTTCGCCGCTGCCGCCTACGCCTTCGTTTTTCAACTATCACAGACCAATGCGCTGCCTCTGATGCTGCCGCTTGCGGGAGGCTTCCTGCTGGTCGGGCCCTTGCTTGCGGTTGGCCTTTATGAGATCAGCCGCCGAAGGGAGCGCAATGAGCGCGCATCCTTTCAGGACTTCGTCTCGGCTCTAAGGCAATCCGGCGGCCAGCTGGCATTCTTCGGCGTTCTGCTTCTGCTCCTCTATTTTTTCTGGATGCAGGTTGCGTCCCTCCTGTTCATGCTCTTCTTCGGCAATTCGGACATTCCGCCCGTCGAAAACTTCGTTCCGACCCTTCTTTTCACGCCGCACGGCCTCGGCCTTCTCGTGATGGGAACAGCGGTTGGGGCCGTCTTCGCCTCGGTCGCATTCGGCGTATCCGCGATTGCGGTGCCAATGCTCCTCGACCGGAAGGTCGATGTGATCACGGCCGTAACCACCAGCGTCAGGGCCGTCGATTTGAACCGCCCAGCCATGATCCTATGGGCAGTGCTCATCGTCGGGCTTATTGCGATGGGTTTCGCGGCGCTTTTCGCAGGGCTTGCCATTGCGTTCCCGCTGATCGGCTATGCGACATGGCATGCCTATCGTGATCTGACGGGAACAGAGGCGTAATGGCTTCGGCGCGGGGATAGCCGCTTTACTTACATGGAAACGCTGATCTCAACGCCGCAATCGCGACCTTCGTAAACGGCTCGTCCACCCGTTTGGGATTGGACCGGACGAACAGGTCGAAAATCTGAATGATCTGCACCAGAGTGATTTCTGGCGGGACGCAAGTTTGCAGCAACGGGTTTTTCCCGCCTTCGACCTTCGTGACAATGAACTGCTGAATGCTCAAGAACGCGCCCCAGCAGGTTCCCGACGTAAACGTATTATCGAGTTCGAGTTCGTCCAGATTTTTTGCCGTTTTCGCCGAGTCCAGGATCGGCTGGCAACTCGACAGCATCTCCCCCGCGGGAAACTTGTCTTCGGCGCGCACTGCGGATAGCGAGGCAAGCAAAACAGCCCCTGCAAGCAGCGAACTAATCCGCCTGCGCTTTTCGTTCATCATCGAATTCCCCGTGCCAGCCCCCCGCTTCGTTCATTGGCGCGGCGGATTTTCGGCATGACCGGACCTTTTTCAAGGCAACCGCGTCACAAATCCAGGTGACCCCAAGCTTGTGACGAAGTGTCTGGCTTCGCCCATCCGTAAGCCAGTGGTTCGCGTCATGCCGTGCGCTCTTGCTGAAACTCTCACGAAGCAAAAGCGTTCTCACTCGGAACGGGCTGGGCGGTCTGAGCCTTGATCTTCCCGAGTGGCAGCGCGAGAGGCAGTACACCTTGGATTTAAAGTGTGACAGAGCATTTTGGGCCTGGTGTTTCCTGCTGCTCTTTTTGGTTCTCACTGCCGCCGCCGAGGTGTCGGCGCAGACCCCTTCGGCCGGACCGCCTGCGGTTGGCGTTGTCCGGGCCGAAGAAAAACCGCTGACGGAGACAAGCGAGTTCCTCGGCCGCATTCAGGCTGTCGGCCGGGTCAATCTTCTCGCGCGCGTCACGGGCTTCCTTGAGAAGCGCTTCTTCGATGAAGGGGCAGAGGTCAAGGAGGGCGATCTGCTCTACCGCATCGAGCAGCCTCCGTTCAAGGCGGACGTCGACGCGAAACAATCGGTGGTCGATCAGCTCAAGGCGCAGCTTGACAACGCCAAGCAGACGCTGGAGCGAGCCAAGTCGCTTTTGAAAGGTCCGGCAGGCCAGCAATCGACCTATGACGCCGCGCTTGCTTCCGAGAAGAGCCTCTCGGCCCAGGTGCTGGGCGCGGAAGCACAACTTGAGCAATCGAAGATCAATCTCGGCTACACCGAAATCCGCGCTGCCATCGCGGGCAAGATCGGGCGTACCGCCATCACGGAGGGCAACGTCGTCGGGCCAACTTCCGGCACGCTGGCGACCATCGTCAGCCAGAACCCGATGTATGTGGTGTTTCCCGTTGCGGTGCGCGCGCTCAACGCGCTTCGCCAGAGGTTTGTCCCGCGTGGCGGCTTCAAGGCGGTTCGCATCAAGATCCGCCTCCCCAACGGCCGCATATATGGCGAGGAGGGCGAACTCAACTTCGTCGACAATACCGTCGCCCCCGAGACCGAGACCATTGATCTTCGTGGCTCGATTGCCAACCGGCTGCTTCCGATTTCAAGCGCCATAGATAAGCCGCTGCGAGAGCTGTTTGACGGCCAATTCGTCAGGGTGATCCTGGAAGGCGTGCAACCGATTACAGCCATCGCGATCCCCCGCGCCGCGGTGCTTTCCGATCAGCAGGGCGATTACGTCTATGTGGTCGGCCCGGACAATAAGGCTGAGGTGCGCCGCATTCAGCTAGGCCAATCGACGCCTGCGACGGCCTTCATCTTGAAGGGCCTGCAACAGGGCGAGCGCGTCGTCCTGGAGGGCCTGCAACGCGTTAAGCCAGGGCAGCCGGTATCCCCAGCGCCTGCCTCGCCGCAGCCCTCGGACGGGGCTGCTAGCCAATGATCTCGTCCACTTTCATCGACAGGCCGCGCCTCGCGATCGTCATTGCGATCGTGATCACCCTCGCAGGCGCCCTGGCCATCATAGGGATCCCGGTCTCCCAGTTCCCCGACATCGTGCCGCCGCAGGTGCAGGTTTCCGCCACCTATCCGGGGGCATCGGCGGAAGTGGTGGAGAAGAGCGTCGCCCAGCCGCTCGAAGCGCAGATGGTGGGCGTGGACCGCATGATCTACATGAAGTCCAACAGCGCCAATGACGGGAGCTACACGCTCACCGTCACCTTCGACCTCGGCTCCGATGCGGACATTGACACCGTCGAATGTCACGAACCGGGTGCAATCCTCGCTGTCGCAATTGCCATCCATCGTGACGCAGCAAGGGGTGACGACGCGCAAGCGCTCCTCACGCTGTCCTGCAGTTCATGATGCTCTATAGCGAGACCGGCAAGCAGGACCCGCTGTTCATCACGAATTACGCGACCATCAACGTGCTCGACGAGCTTTCGCGCACCCCGGGCATCGGGCAGGCATCTCTTTTCGGGCGGCTGAACTACTCGATGCGAATCTGGTTCGACATCCAGAAGCTCGTCAGCCTCAACCTGATGCCCTCGGATGTGATATCGGCCATCCAGGCGCAGAACGTCCAGGCGCCCATCGGGCGGATTGGCGCCAGGCCCATTGGCTCCGATCAGCAGTTCCAGTTGAATTTGCAGACGCAGGGGCGGCTGACGACGCCCGAGCAATTCGGAAATATCGTGCTTCGCGCGAATCCGGACGGCTCGACGCTGCGCATTCACGATGTGGCGCGCGTGGAGATCGGCGCCCAGAACGAAGACGCGGAGAGCCGCCTCAACGGGAAGCCCGCGGTCGCGATGGGGCTTTACCTCTCGCCGGGCGCGAATGCGGTGCAGACAGCGACAGCGGTCCGGAACACGATGGAGAAGCTGAAAAAGCGGTTCCCCGAAGGGTTGAACTATACCGTCGTCTACGACTCCACGACCTTCATCAACGACACCATCCACGAAGTCTTGAAGACGCTCGGCGAGGCCTTCATCCTCGTCGTGATCGTCGTCTTTCTCTTCCTTGGCAACCTTCGCGCCACCATCATCCCGGCGATCGCCGTTCCGGTCAGCCTCATCGGCGCCTTCGCCGTGCTGCTTCTCGTGGGCTATTCCGCGAACACGATCTCCCTTCTCGCCCTGGTGCTCGCCATCGGCATCGTCGTCGATGACGCCATCGTCGTCGTCGAGAACGTCGAGCGGGTGATGGAGGAGGAGCCGAACCTTTCGCCCGCCGATGCCACCAAAAAGGCGATGAGCCAGATCACGGGACCGATTATCGCCATAACGCTGGTGCTGCTTTCGGTGTTCATCCCGACCGCGTTCCTGCCGGGCATAACGGGACAGCTTTTCCGGCAGTTCGCGGTCACTATCACAACGGCGATGCTGATCTCGGCGCTGAACGCGCTCACCTTGTCGCCTGCGCTCTGCGCGGTGTTTCTGCGACCCGGCGCGAAGCGCGGAATCATCGGGCGCATCCTTCGCGGCATCGACATGGTGCGCAATGGCTATGGCGTGACGGTGAGGCTCCTGCTGAGGATCGCGGTGCTCGCCGTCTTCCTGGTAGTGGGCTTCACGGGCGGAGCCTATTGGCTTTCGCTTCGGACGCCGACCGGCTTTCTGCCCGAAGAAGACCAGGGCGCATTCTTTGTCGTGGTCCAGCTCCCCGACGGCGCTTCCGTCGCGCGCACCAGCGAAACTGCCGCGCAAATCGAGAAACTGATGCTGAGCCAGCCGCAGGTCGCGCAGACTTTCGCCGTCATCGGCTATTCCTTCCTGGATCAAAGCGCCGAGCCTAACGCGGCATTCATGGTCGTGCGCCTGAAGCCGTTCGCCGAACGCACGCGGCCGGAGGACTCCGCGCAGGCGCTAATCGCGCGCACCGCGGCCATGACGCAGGGCGTCCGGACCGGGAACGTGTTCGCCTTCAACCTGCCGCCCATCATCGGCCTTTCGACGAGCGGCGGGTTCGAGTACCAGCTCGAAGCGCTTGAGGGACAGGAGCCGGCTAAGATTGCAAGCGTTGTGCAGGGCGTGATCGCGGCGGGGAACCAGGACCCGCGTTTGACCCGAGTCTTTTCCACATTCACGGCGAGCAACCCTTCCATTTACCTCGACATCGACCGGGACAAGGCGCAGGCGCTCGGGCTTACGATCAGCGAAATCTTCACGACGCTGCAATCGACGCTTGGCGGATTCTACGTCAACGACTTCAACCTTTATGGCCGTACCTGGCAGGTCAACATTGAAGGCTTGCCCCAAGACCGCCGCGATATCTCATCGCTCTGGAAGATTTACATCAGGAACAAGACCGGGACCGTGGTTCCGCTGCGAGCAATCGCGTCGGCGCGCATCGTTCAGGGACCGCAGGTAATCTCGCGCTACAACAACTACCGCTCTGTGACCATCACCGGCAGCCCCAAGCCCGGCGTCTCCTCCGGCACCGCCTTGCAGGCGATGGACGAGATTTCGCGCAAAACCCTGCCCGCCGGTTTCGCCTATGAATGGACTGGCACCGCTTATCAGGAGCACGAAGCGCAAGGCAAAACCGGCGTCATTCTGGGGCTCGCTATCCTGTTCGCTTACCTTTTCCTCGTGGCGCTTTACGAAAGCTGGTCCATCCCGATTTCGGTTCTTTTGTCTGTCACGGTCGCGATCCTTGGCGCATTCGCCGGGGTCTATCTGGCGGGACTGACGCTCGACCTTTTCGCCCAGATCGGCCTCGTGGTGCTGATCGCCCTTGCCGCCAAGAACGCAATCCTGATCGTGGAATTCGCGAAGGATGAGCATGAGCGCGGCGTGCCCATCGCACAAGCGGCCGAACGCGGCGCTCGGACCCGGTTCCGCGCCGTGATGATGACCTCGATCGCCTTCATCTTTGGTCTTTTGCCGCTCGTCATTGCGACGGGGGCTGCCCAGATCACGAGGCGGGACGTGGGCACGCCGGTCTTTTTCGGCATGATCGCCGCCAGCACCATCGGTATATTTATCATTCCCATGCTCTATCTCGTCTTCCAGTGGCTTCGCGAGACGGTCAAGGCCAAGCTTTTCGCCAGGCGCACGCGGGAAAGGGAGAGAGTACCGGCTGAATGATGGTGGCAGCCCGTGGTCAAGCTTTTTCTTGCGGGCGACCTGATGACAGGCGGGGATCGATCAGGTTTTTCCTCACCCAGCGCCCAATCTGCTCTGGACTACATCGCACTGGCGGAGCGCATGAATGGCCCCGATCAAAACGCGCGTTCCTTTCCACGACATCTGCGGCGACGCGCTTGACGAGCTTCCGCGGACGGCTTTTCCTTGCGGCGTGTGTCGGCTGCACAATACGGCCGCCGGTCGAAGATGACGCCAGCCTCAGTGCAAACTTCAAATGTAAGACATAGAAGTAGCCTGAATCCTTATCGAAGTGTTCCCGCGATGAACGCGTAGAGGTCACGTTCCAGGGAAATAACGTTGATGCAGAAAATATCATACAGACTGTTCGAACCACGGCTTAGCCCGCGAAGAACAAAGTTGGAGATTCCCGGATGGGCGGGTGATCCCGAGCCTCGGAAAGATGGCTCGCACGAATACGCCTGGCACTGCCTGCCTTTCACGGAGGCGGCGAACTACGGCATCGAGGTCTTCTATCCCTTTGACAATGAACTGCACGTGTCGAAACGCGATGGCAGGCTCATCCTCGATGGCGATTTTGGCCCGGCTCCGGAAAGCGGCTTGCAGTGGCCGCCCTTTCGCAGCTTCGGCGAAGACTTCTATACTTATCAGATCCTCATCGATCTCAAAGTCGGCGATGACTTCGCTGTTCTCACTCAGCCGCACCCGCGTTTGTATACCGACCCTAACGAGAGCGTGCCGGTCGCCGTGCCCGCCCTTTTGCGCACAAGCTGGTGGCCAATCATTTCCTTTGTAGTCTTCAAGACCCCCGCAGAAGGCCGCACCCACGTTTTTCGCCCGGGAGAGCCGTTCATGCAGATGTTGATCATACCCGCGGAACCGCAATTCGATTTAGTTCCCATGGATGAGGAAGAAGCCGCCGAACGCGAAATGCGCGGACGCAGAATTCACAAAAGCCGCGACACGCTGGCGAAAGACACGACGTGGATTTCTTCTACTAATACGGTCTTTGACGGCACTTACCGGCATCTCCTTCGCATCGCTAAGGCGAGGGCGGCGAAGCGCCCTGAGCCGCGCGAACACGGTCTGCCTCATAGCCACGATGCCCCTCGCCTCATGCCCTGTAATAGCGATGGTGATGGTGGTGATGGTGGTGGTGGTGATGATGGTGACGGCCCCACCAAGGAAGTCTAGGTCTTTGCCAATGTCTATGGTGATGGTGGTGGTGGTGATGATAATACTGGGCCGTTTGGATTCCGGCCTCTTCGCTCTTTTTACTGTCATCCATGACCAATAACGCCATGGCGTTCGGAATAGGATCCAGCAGTTCTGCGTAGGAATGAACCTCAAGCGGGTCGTGTTGCCCGGCCGCTTGAGCTGTGGCGGGGACTACATGGCACATGGCTACAGCAGCTACTGTCCCAAGAAGACCTGAGAGCTTCTTGTCCATTTCGTTTCCTTATATAAAGCTTGGGGCAGCCTCGCAAATCACGCTCCCCGTAACAACTGAACGCGGATTTACAAACGTGGTTCCGCGATTTTATTTAATTCTGGTTCGGGTTTGCTTCGTTGCGCAAGTGCGGCGTGAAGTGACTTTGGCTAAACCCGATGGTCTCGCTGGCGATCGCTTGCCGTGATTGCCGCGGGCACCTGGGCCCTGCTTTGAGAGTCACAACCTCGCCTTGGACGCGGTACCAGACTATCGAAACATCGAGCACCAAAATTCGCTTAGGACAGGCGCAAAAATAACTGCTTCACTTTCGTCGCTTTGACACGCCAACGGCGGGACAATGTCGTCGGGAAGCGATTCACTTAATGTTGCGGCTGTCCTTAGTGCACACAATCATATTGAAGTTGTGTAAATCTTGGCCTCACTTTGATTTAGATCAACGGTCGTGGACCTGGTTGATTTACTAGTTAAGCATCAGCTTCACCGCAGAACCGGGCTCACATGAACCAGATCAACACGACATTCACAAAGCGGATCGAGGCCCAGAAGTACGGGCAGGTACGGCAGGAGAGCGGCATGTCCCGCCTCAATGAGCTGAACAGGATCCTCCGCAAGCTGCAGACCGACTCACCCGGGATCGAGTTCAGCGCGCTGATTTCCGAGGACGGGCTGATGATCGCCCGCGCCGATACCGTCAACATGGAAGAAACGCGTGTTGCCGGCATGACCGCCACGCTGCTCAACCTGGGCACTCGTGCGGCTGCCGAACTGTCCCGCGGCCCTGTGCAGGAAGTGATCGTGCGGGGCGAACAGGGCTACGCCGTGGTAATCAGCGCCGGCCGCGGCGCCCTGCTGCTCGCCGTCACGAACGAAACCAGTAAGCTCGGCCTTGTCTTCTTCGACATGCGCGAAGCGATCCGGGCGCTTCAGCAAGTCCTCTAATAGGAACCGCCAAATGTCCCAACGCCTTGGGCTGCCCTCGGCGGCAAAAAAGGTGCTTATATATTTACTTAGGGCCGTTTTACCAAACGAACCCAATCTTAGCCGATCGTTAACTCTCACAGGCTGATGCGCCTGAGAAGCTGCACGTGATGATATGTGTCAAACGCTCTGACGGTTGCTGTAAGCCTCTTCCCGTAACCCGCGCTTTTCGCCGCATCGTTGTTAGGAGCCGCTCATGACGGATGCAGTGCTATTCGACAACGGCACCCACCGTAACATCCTGCTCGCGGATTCGGGCGACGCCGGCCTCTCGGTGCAGGCGAACCAGCACCTCATTGTGCACAATGGCGAGGCCATGCTGCTGGATCCCGGCGGCCACAAGGTCTATTCCAAAGTGATGGCGAAGACCTTCTCGGCGCTTGGCGGCGGCAACCTGCGCTACCTGTTCCTCTCGCACCAGGACCCGGATATCGTCGCCGCCGTCAATGGCTGGCTGATGACCACCGACGCCACGGCCTACATATCCGCACTGTGGGTGCGCTTCGTGCCGCATTTCGGCCTGGACCACCTGCTCGAGCACCGGCTGCTGCCCATCCCTGACGAGGGCGGGGTGTTCGAAATGGGCGGCGAAAGGCTGATCGCCGTGCCAGCACACTTCCTGCACAGCGAAGGCAACTTCCAGCTCTACGACCCGGTCGCGAAGATCCTGTATACCGGCGACCTCGGCGCCTCGCTCGGCATGGACTACATCGAAGTCACCGACTTCGATGCGCACCTGAAATACATGGAAGGCTTCCACCGCCGCTACATGACCAGTAAACGCGTCATGAGCGCCTGGGCCGACATGGTTCGCACGCTGGACATCGAAATCATCGCCCCGCAGCATGGCGCGCTGTTCCGCGGCAAGCCGATGGTCGAGAAATTCATCGATTGGTGCGCCAACCTCGATTGCGGCATCGATCTGATCACGCCGCTGTTCAAGGTGCCGGCATAGCAGCCGACCGGCCGCTGCGCAGGCTAAGCCGACAGCCCTTGGCCAGCCAACGAACGCCTGCTTAGTTCGCCACCGGCCTTGCGAGTTTCTCCCAAGAACGGGACGGCCACTTTTGGGGACTCTGCTTAGATGGAAAGCGCTTCCGTGAACGCCGAACTTTCCGAAGCCTTCCCGCCCGCCCTGCCACTGGCCGGCGAAGGCGCGCCAATCCTGCTCGTCGCCGTGCTCGCCGCCATGGGCGCCACGCTGGCGGTCGTTTCCGCCTCGATCTGGCAGGCGCTGCCGCCGGAACCGGTGACCATCGTGGTGCGCAAAATGTTGCCGGCGCCGCCCCCCACCATCATTGAGGTGCCGGTGCCAACGCCGGCGCCCCCGCCGATCATCATTGAAGTGCCGGCGCCAGCAGCCCCGCCGCCCTGTTTCGAGCACCTGACGCTCACGTTCGCGCCAAACAGCGCCGCGCCGCAGGCCGGGACGGTCGCGGGCATTGCCCGGCTGCGCGAATGGCTCGGCAATCATGAGGATGCAAGGGTGCTCATCGAAGGCCACGCCGACAGCCGCGGCAGCGAGGCACACAACCTCGCGCTCAGCTTCGCCCGGGCCAAGTCCGTCGCCTCCGCCCTCGCCCGCAACGGCATCCCCGCCGGCCGCATCACCGTGCGCGCCGCCGGCGCCGCGGAGGCCGCGGCGAACCGCGAGTGGGTTACGAGAGTCGGCCACAGGATCATCGGCGCAAGCGACGCGCGGGACCGCCGCGTCGTCGTCGGCATCGAGGGCCTTACCGCCTGCAAAAGCGCCACCGGCGCCACGGAGCATCCATGAACATACCCGCCCTTCTCATCGGCCTTGGCGCCGCTGTGCTTCTGCTGCTGGCGGGCTACCTCGCCGGCCTCTGGCGGGGTTTGAGGGAACGCACGCGGCTGCGGGGAGCGGCCGAGCAGCAGGCCGCGATCCTGCAAGGCTGGAAGCAGCGCAACGCCAGCGCGCTGGATGTGAAATCTTCCATCGAACAGGCGCTGGCGCCGCTGGTGGAACGCGAACGCGTGTCGCTCGACCTGGCAAGGGTCGGCAGCGCCGGCGAACGCCGCGACCTTTCCCCGCTGCTCGAACAAGTCGCGAGCGTGGGCAATTTCGGCTCGGTCCTTTTGAGCAACGAGGACGGCCTCGTGGTCGCTTCCGCCGGGACGGCGCCGGACTTCGACGCCATGGCGGCGGCCACCGTCCGCCTGACCGGCGTCGCCGACCAGTTTGCCGCCCGCCGCGGCGGCGCGCTGGCCGTCGTGATCCGCGACGCTGCCGACTCGACCACGCTGTGCCGCCTGTTCACGACGCACGGCCAGAGAATGGCGCTGACCGCAACATCGAACGACACGCGCCTGGCCGCCGTGGCGCTCGACCCGGCGCTGGCGAAGATCGAAACGGCGCTGACGGCGCCGGTGCAGGTTGAGGGGTAGGGCTGGGCCGGCACGCCATCGAGACCACCGGCGGAACCTGAGCGTTCATGGCTGCGCAGATTTCATCAACGACCAGATGGCATCCGGGGCCGCGAGGCGCCTGGCTCGCCTCAAAGCGAAAAACCGCTTCCAGATGACGCGCAAAGTCGAGCTTGACCCGCGCTTCATCTTTACACATCATCCCCCACATGAAGCCATCAAATTTGCCGACGCCGATCGTCCGCGGGGCGATGCATGTCACGCCGCCGTTCGTTCTGGCGCGCGCCGTGGCCATGCTGCTGCGCGGCATGGAACGCGCCCACCCCAAGCTTTTTCAGAATCTGGCCCGGCTGAAGCCGTCCATCATCTATGTCGAGCCGACCGATCTTCCGCATCGTTTCGAGCTGAAGTTCGGCGGCGACGAGAAGCCGACGGTCCGTGTTCTGGACCGGAGCGGCCAGGGAGCCGCGGATGCCTATATCAAAGGCAATCTTGACACCCTCTTGAACCTGCTCGAAGGCCGCATCGACGGCGATGCCCTGTTCTTCACGCGCGGCCTCGTGATCACCGGCGACACTTCGGCGATCGTCGGGCTTCGCAACACTCTCGACCGCGAAGAGATCGATTTGTTCGCGGACATCACGGGCATTTTCGGCCCGTTCGCAAAACCTGCCGGACGCGTTCTGACGGCGCTTGGACGCGCTCGCGAGGCCGCGAGAAACCGCGTGGCCGCCGTTCATGAGTTGTTCCACGACGCCGATGCAGGCGCAGCCGACTGGAAAGCCGAGCGCGAAGGCCTTAACGCCGAGATCAAGACCCTCAAGACCCGACTTGCCAAGCTGGAAGTCCGGGAGAAGAAAAAAGCAACCGAACATGACCCAGTCTCTTGAGCTCGTCTGTCCCGCCGGTTCGCCCGCAGCCTTGCGGGCCGCCATCGAGGCAGGCGCGGACACCGTCTATTGCAGCTACAACGACCGCACCAACGCCCGCAATTATCCCGGCCTGAACTTCGACGTCGAGGAGATGGCCGAAGGCGTCGCGTATGCGCATAAGAAGGGCTGCAAGGTCCTCATCGCGATCAACACCTTCCCGCCCGCCGGCCAGATGAAGGATTGGCAGGCCGCCGTCGATAACGCGGCCGCGGCTGGCGCCGACGCGGTGATCCTCGCCGATCTCGGCGTGCTCGATTACGCAATGCGCAAGCATCCCAATTTGCGCCGCCATCTCTCGGTCCAGGGGTCGGCCGCAAGTTCGTTGTCGATCAACTTCTTCCGCGACCAGTTCGACGTAAAGCGCGTGGTGCTTCCGCGCGTGCTCTCGGTCGATGAAGTCGCCAAGGCCGTGGAGGAGACCGGCATCGAGATCGAGGTGTTCGCTTACGGCAGCGTCGGGCCGATGTCCGAAGGCCGCTGCTTCCTGTCGTCCTACATGACGGGTCTTTCCCCCACGAGCGAAGGCGCCTGCGCGCCCGCGAGCCACGTCACCTACAAGGAAGACGGCGATCATGTGCTGTCCTGCCTCGGCGACGTTGTGCTGAACCGCGTGAGCAAGAACGAACCCGCCGCCTACCCAACGCCTTGCAAAGCGCGCTACGTGACGCGGGGCACAGCCTCCTACCTGTTCGAGGAGCCGGTCGCGCTCAACGCCATCGACATTCTCGCCGAACTGCAAAAGGCGGGCGTGACGGCGCTCAAGATCGAGGGCCGCCAGCGCAGCCGCGCCTATGTGAGCGAAGTGGTGAGCGCTTTCCGCAAGGCGGTCGATGCGTTGGCCGAAGGCGAGCGCGCGACAACCGATCTCTCCAGCCTTTCCGAAGGCAAGCGGCAAACAACGGGTGCGTATAAGAAGGGCTGGCGCTGATGGAAGCCGCAACTGCGAAGACGGCCAAGGCGCAACTGACCTTGGGGCCGCTCCTTTATCATTGGGACGCCGAGAAGCGCCGCGACTTCTACTTCAAGGTCGCCGACGAAGCGCCTGTCGATTGCGTCTATCTCGGCGAGGTCATCTGCTCGAAGCGGGAGCCCTATTTCGAGGACTATTTCTATCAGGTTGCCGACCGGCTGCGCAGCGCCGGCAAGCAGGTCGTCATTTCGACGAACGCGCTCGTCACGTCGCCGCGCGAGATGACCGACATCAGAAAGCACGCCAGCGAAGACGCCTTGGTCGAAGCGAATGACGTCGCCTGCCTCCAGTCGCTCCACGGCAAGCCGCATGTGATCGGCCCCTTCGTCAACGTCTTCAACGAAGGCGCGAGGGAGTTCGTGCTCCGCCACGGCGCGTTCCGCATCGTGCTCCCGGTCGAGGCTCCGGCCACCTCCATCAAGGTGCTGGCCGATACGCCCGCCGAAATCGAGGTCATGGTTTTCGGACGCCAGACGCTTTCGGTGGCGATGCGCTGCTATCACGCGCGAAGCCACGGCCTCACCAAGGACACATGCCAGTACGTTTGCGGCCTCGATCCCAATGGCTTGTCGGCGACGACCGTTACAGGCGAAGACCTGTTGACGATCAGCGGCACCTCGACCCAATCGCACGGCTATGTCGTGCTGTTGAACGAGTTGGAAGCGTTGCGCAAAATGGGCGTGACGCACTTTCGCGTATCGCCGCAGCACATGGACATGGTCGCCGTCACGTCGATTTATCGCGACGTGCTGGACGGCAAGCTCGCGCCGAAAGACGCCGAAGCGCGCTTGTTGCAAATGTCGGACGACATCCCCTTCGTCAACGGCTTTTATTACGCGCGCGAAGGTCTGTCCTGGATAGAGCGTCACGCCGCCGCGGTTTAGCCCGCGCGCCCGTCGCGGGGCCGGGCTGGGGCGCCGGCATGGATGGCTTAACACCTCGGCGTGGCGACGAGCCGTTCACAAACTTAGCCCGGTTTGACGCCTGCGCTGGACTGTGAGCGACGCGCAGTCTCCGCCTCGTTTGGAAGCAAGAAGCGAGGCAGCCGCTTGCCTGCGGCGCCCCGCTGGTATAAGCCGCCGATCACTCGACGACGAGGGTCGGTTTGAGGGTCACTGGCTGGGACACATTGTAGAAGTTGGGCGAGGTCGCCATCACCGCTTCGTGGATCTCGGCGAACTGCTCCTTGGTGCCGCTACCCTTGATGCGGACGACGTAGCTCAGAGTCTCGTAGCCCGGCCGAACGGTGGAATCGATTCCAAGGAAGCCACGAAGGTCGATCTCACCATCGGTCTCGATCTCGAGGCTTTCGAGGGTGATTCCGCGCACCGCGCACTGCGCCACGTAGCCCACCGCGATGCAGCCGTTGAGCGCTGCCAACAGATATTCTTGCGGATTGGCGAACCGGTTCGATCCGCCCAGTTCGCAAGGCTCGTCGATATCAATCGAGAATTGACGCGGAACCTGTTGCCCGCCGATCCCAAATCCCTCGACGTGCGAACGGCTTCGCGTCTGGCCTTGCCAGGACGTGGTGACGCGCCAGGTTGTTTTGCCTTTTGCAGCGTCCATCCTGACGCCGTCGATCAAGGCGAACAGGTCGTCGACGTTGATGCCGTTGACGACTTTCGGCTGAGTGGTCGTGGTATTTCCATGCATGACAAATCTCCTTACTCGGATGATGGTTGGCGTCTCGGGTGGGCTAATGGAGCGTGGCGAGCGCGGCCTGGATACGCTTACCCTGGCTCTGGGTGATCAGGCTGGAAAGGACTTCCGCGAAGCGCGGGTGTTGGGCGCCCGAGTGGATGTATTGCCAGCGATAAGCCTTGAGGAACCCGGCTTCGATCGCCCGAGCCTCGGCCTCGTCGACCGCCCGGCCACACGTCTGCGCGAAGTATCTCGCGTCGGCTTTGGCCTGGGCTTGCAGGATGCCATCCACCGCGGCGACCAGCTCAATGAATTCGTCGACCGCCCGGTCGCGTTGTTCCCCCATCAACTGAGCGTCGTGGCGCATCCATTCGAGTTCGTCGAGGATAGCGTGTTGGCTTTCCTCCCTCCAGTGATAGAGGAACACGTCCTTGAACAGCTCGGAGAGTCCGGTGTCGGGCTCGATGCTCTGGCGATAGTGGAGTTGCGTGAACAACTCGATATCGAGCGTCAACCCCAACACGGCCCAGGTGCTCTTGCCGAGCACGGCATGCGCGACGGCATTGGCGTCGACGTCAAAACGATAGCCCTTCGGCAGCACGTCGCCGACCATTTTGTCGATGCGGCGGAACAGCGCCTGGTGCTTCAGTTCCTCGTCGCTGAACCGAACCAGCGCTTCGAGCGCAACTTGGTCGCCGAACCAGTGATCGTGGCTCAGTTCCAAGACCTTGGCGTTGATAAAACGCTCGACCAGCCCAAAGATATTGGCGTAGGTGCGGCCCTGTATCTGGCTCACGAACCGTTTCTCATCAACTGATAGCGTCGTGAACGACTCGGCCAGCGAAAGCCCATCCGGGAGGAATTTGTGGGTGGCATCGAAGCGGCGCCCCCGGATGACGTCCTGCTCGACGTCCCAGCGTACACGCTTCGACGTCTCTACGGCGCGTGCATAGCGTTCGCTAGAAGAGATTTTGCTCATCGCATTCATGTTCCGTCTCCTTTCTGGAACTGGCGTGCCGACAAATGATCGGCTCATACAGTCATTTGTAGATTGCCAGTCGGTTGAGGGTCTATGGCCGGCCCACCGGGAGATTTGACCAAAACACCGAATTGGGGTGTGGCTCGCTGCGGTCGGGCACAAGGCGCCCCGCGATGAACGACGGCAGCGAAAAACTCGGGTGTTCGAAAGCAAAGCAAAGCAAAGCGGGTTTTGTTGGGGAAACGCGCTGGATTTATCAATATCGCACTGAATTTCCAGGCAGATAGGGTTCTTGCTGCAGCGCCCCGGTTCAGTCTTTTCTATGGAAATGTCTTTTAGAACTCTCGTTGCTTCGGCAACGTGCAGACTTGCACTTCGGCACCAGGGCCGATCGCGCCCTTCGTCATTTCCCTCATGATCTGATTGATAGTGTGAGCGCAGCGGCCACACCGGGGACTGCTGCCGAGATGGTCATAGATCTGACTCATCCGCAGCCTTTGTGTAGCGTTCGCAAGCGTGGACCGAAGCTGATGGTCACTTAACACGTTACAAGAGCAGACGATCATGACTTTGTCCTCGCCGACATATCGGGCCAAAGCCGAAAGGAAGAGAACGAGGCCACCGCTCCACCCCGCCGCGAGTCTCCGTGTATCACGGCGTGTCTTACCCAATGTGCGTCCCGTATGCTCTCTGTCTTCGCCGCCAGTTTCCTTATGGCGGCCCGAACTGCTTCGGCTCATGCAGTCACCTTAGGTCGCCATGCGGTCGAGGTCGATGGCCGGTCCGCCGGACGACATGACCGAAACACCGTATAGTGGTAAGATGGGGGGATGGACGCGTTATCCGACGTCTTAAGGGTCGCGCATTTGACCGGCGGTGTGTTTCTGCACGCGGAGTTCTTCGCCCCGTGGTGCATCGCGGCACGGCTCGCGCCCGAGCATTGCGCGCCTGCTCTCGGGCGGGCGTCCCACCTGATTATTTATCACTACGTCGTGGAGGGCGAGTTTCTTATCCGAATTGAAGGTGAGGAGGGAGAAAGCCTCTTGATCGGGGCAGGCGAGATCGTCCTGCTGCCCCGCAACGATCTGCATCTGATGGGCAGCGACCTGGGCCTGCCGCCAGTGGCGGGCAGCGACGTTATTCATCCGCCCAGGGATGGGGGCCTGTTCTCCATCCATCATGGTGGAAACGGCAGCCGGACGCGGATGATCTGCGGCTTCCTCGGTTGCGACAGCGGCAAAGGCAATCCGGTGATATCCACCCTCCCACCCGTGCTCAAGCTCAACATTGAGGAAGGTGGAGCCGCGGAATGGATCCGTTCGACGTTCCAATACGCCGCCCAGGAAGTTTCCATTGGTCGTCCAGGATCAGAAACTGTGCTGGCCAAGCTTTCCGAGCTATTATTCGTAGAGACGGTGCGGCGCTACGCGGAGACCTTACCCGAGGGTCAAACCGGATGGTTTGCCGGTCTGCGCGACACTTACGTTGCGCGGTCGCTGTCGCTGCTCCACCGTGACATCGCCCGGCGCTGGACCGTAGACGACCTTGGCCGGGAGGTCGGCTTGTCGCGTTCGGCCCTGGCCGATCGCTTCACTCGTCTGCTTGGTGTGCCGCCGATGCACTATCTCACCAATTGGCGCATGCAGGTGGCAACCGATCTGCTTCGCAACACCCGCGTCTCCCTCGCGCAGGTTGCCGAAATGGTCGGCTACGATTTGGAGGCCGCATTCTCCCGCGCGTTCAAAAAGGCTTTCGGTACGTCGCCAGCCACCTGGCGACGTTCAAATTTCTAGCCGTTCCAGGCATTGTAGATCAGACCCGGCGATATATTGAATCGCAGCGCTACCTCTCCCCTGGGAGAGGTCGGATCGCTTGCGATCCGGGTGAGGGGTACGTGCTTGATAATGCAAGGTCGACACCCCTCATCCTGTCCTTCTCCCAATCGCGCTTGCTTGCAACACTCTAACCGTCGAGCGCATCGCGGATGGCGAGGAGATCGCGCCAGACGTGCCGTTTCGCGATGGGGTTTCGTAAGAGATAGGCAGGATGCAGCGTCGCCATCGCCCGCACCCCCGAATAATCCAGCCACTTCCCGCGCAATTTCATAATGCCCTCGGTCGCGCCGGTGAGCTGCTTGGCGGCGGCGTTGCCAAGGAAGACGAGGATTTTCGGGCTTAGAAGCTCGATCTGGCGCTCGACGAAAGGCTGGCAGACCTGCACCTCTTCGGGCGAAGGCGTGCGGTTTCCGGGCGGCCGCCAGAACACGAGGTTGGTGATGTAGACATCGGCCTCGGTGAGGCTGACCGCCGCGAGCATGCGGTCGAGAAGCTGCCCGGCTCGTCCAACGAAAGGCTCGCCCTGGATGTCCTCATCCTTTCCCGGCGCCTCTCCGATCAGCATGAGGCGCGCCTTCGGGGAGCCGCGCGAAAGGCACAGGCGCGAGGCCGTTTTCTTCAGCCCGCAGCCCTCGAAATTTTCCAACAGCGCGCGCAGCTCATCCAGGCTCGCGGCGCTTCTGGCAAGTTCGCGAGCGCCCATCACGCCGGTGGAGGTTTCGAGTGCGGGGGGCGGCTGCGGCAGCGGAGCCCTGGCCCGCTCCAAAGGTTTCCGTTTGATCTCCTGCCCGGCGGCCCCACCTGAGGGAGCGGGGCTGGCGTCCGCCTGGGGTTCGCGGGCAAACCAATCCTGCGGCGCGTCGGCGATGGCCTCGTCGACGCCCATCGCCCTGTGCCATTCGAGCAGGACCAAAGCCTTATCCGCAAACGCGCTCATCGGGGCACAATGGCACGGTGCGCGGATTAATCAAGTTGGCGCAGCCGGGCGTTTAAATGTACACAAGACTTGCCAGCCGCATAACGTCCGAAGCAGGGGACGACGATATGAAAGCAAACGGTGTAGACGTGATCGCCGAGGAGCTTGAGCTTCCGGAGCGGGAGACGATGGAATTCGACGTCGTCATCGTCGGGGCGGGGCCTGCAGGGCTCGCAGCCGCGATCCGGCTGAAGGAGCTTGCCGCGGCGAAAGGCGCCGATATTTCGGTTGTCGTCCTCGAAAAGGGCTCGGAAGTCGGCGCGCATATTCTTTCAGGCGCCGTCATCGATCCGGTCGGCCTGAACGCCTTGTTTCCCGACTGGAAAGAAAAGGGCGCGCCCCTCACCCAGCATGTGACGAAGGACAAGTTCTACTATCTCGGCGAGCGCGGCGCGACAAGCATCCCGCATATCCTGATGCCGCCCTTGATGTCGAACAAGGGCAGTTATATCGTCAGCCTCGGCAATGTGGTGCGGTGGCTTGGCGAGCAGGCCGAGGCGCTGGGCGTCGAAATCTACCCGGGCTTCCCGGCGGCGGAGTTGCTGAAGGACGGCGAGGGACGCGTCATCGGCGTCGCCACGGGCGATCTCGGCGTTGGCCGCGACGGCAAGCCGAAGGATGAATTCGTGCGCGGCATGGCGCTTCTCGGCAAATACACGCTGATCGCCGAAGGCGCGCGCGGATCGCTCGCCAAGAAGCTCGTCCGCGATTTCGGCCTCGATACGAACGCCATGCCCCAGAAATACGGCATCGGCCTGAAAGAGCTTTGGCAGGTCAAGCCGGAAAAGCACAAGCCCGGATTGGTGCAGCACACGCTGGGCTGGCCGCTCGAAGACCGCACGGGCGGCGGCTCGTTCATGTATCACTACGGCGAGAACCTCGTCTCGCTGGGGTTCGTCGTTCATCTCAACTATGAGAACCCGTACACAAGCCCGTTCCACGAATTCCAGCGCCTCAAGACGCACCCCCTCATTGCGGCGGTCCTCGAAGGCGGCAAGCGCATCGGCTATGGCGCGCGCGCCATCGTCGAGGGCGGCTGGCAGTCCATTCCGAAGCTGACCTTCCCAGGCGGCGCGCTGATCGGATGCAGCGCCGGCTTCGTCAATGTTCCCCGCATCAAAGGGTCGCACAACGCCATGCTGTCCGGCGTCGCGGCCGCGGAAAGTGCGTTCGCCGCGCTTCAGGCGGGGCGAAGCGGCGATGAACTGCTCACTTATGAGGAGAGCGTTCGCAGGGGGCCGATCGCGCGCGACCTGAAGCCCGTTCGCAACGTCAAACCGCTGCTGTCACGTTTCGGCACGCTTTACGGCACGCTGATCTCCGGGCTCGACATGTGGCTGAACACGATCTCGACCTCGCTGTCGCCCACGCTCAAGCACACCAAGCCCGACTATGCGGCGCTAAAGCGGGCGAAAGAGTTCAAGCCGATCCAGTATCTGAAGCCGGACGGAAAGCTCACCTTCGATATCCCGTCCTCGCTGTTCCTGTCCGGCACGAACCACGAGGAAGATCAGCCGGTCCACCTCGTGTTGACCGATCCCGAGGTGCCGGTCCGAGACAACCTGCCGGCCTTCGCCGAACCTGCGCAGCGTTACTGCCCAGCGGCGGTCTATGAGATTGTGACGACCGCGGAAGGCAAGCCGCGCTTTCAGATCAACGCGCAGAACTGCGTTCACTGCAAGACCTGCGACATCAAGGACCCCGCCCAGAACATCAACTGGCAGCCTCCGGAGGGCGGCGGCGGCCCGAATTATTCCGGAATGTAAAATGGCCTCGCTCCTGCGGGAAAAGTGCGCATCAGGAAAGAGCGTTGTTCTTTCGTAAGAGTTCCTGATTAAGCTCCAGCTTTCAGCAAATTGCACGCGGCACACGTTGCGCCGTGTAAAGGCTTGCGCTCGAAAGCAGGTGGTGGGGGCCATGAACGAGCAGACTGCGGGGCAGGAGGAGCTTCCGCGCACCACATATCTGGATCATACGTTGAGGCGCGCCAGAACGGCAGCCGAGCAGCGGTCCCATCGATTCGTAACCCTCGAGCATCTGCTTCTCGCCTTGCTCGACGATCCGGATGCCGGAAAACTTCTTCAGATCACCGGGGCCGATGTCGCCGTGATCCATAGCACCGTGGCCGATGCCGTTAACAATCGCATGACGTCCCTCGTTGCGCCCGACGGGCAGCAGCCGAGTTTCAGCTACCGGTTCGACTGGCTGTTTCAGTGCGCGAACGAGGATGCAAGAGGTATGGGGCGCCTCGAGGTCGACGGAGCGCTCGTTCTTATCGCCATCGCAAAAGACGCGGAAAGCAATGCCTCCGGAATCCTGGCTGCGAACGGCTTCAATCCACGGGCCGCGTTGGCGCTGATGAAAAGGCCGCTTCCGACGCAGCGAGCGCCGCAGACCGCGCCGATGCCTGCAAGAAGCGTCCCCAAGCCGGAGGTGGCGGCTCGCAATCCAAAGGGGGACCAGAAACCCTCGAATGGCGATTTTTCGAAAGGTCCAGGCCTGCCGCTAGCTGCCAAACTGACGGAGGGCGGCGAAAGCATGGAGGCCATGGTTGCGAGCGTTCGCACGATTTTGGAAGCCGAGGAAATAAAAGAGCGCGCGCACTCTCAAAGGGTTGCGCCTGCGCCTCGCTCCGAACCCCACGCGAAAGGAAATGGCGCGGCAATGAGGCCCGCCGAGGCCGCCGGTGAAGCGGCCGCGCGCCCGGAGCCGAGAATTGGACCATCGCAGCCCGCGAAGCGTCCCCTCCACGATGCAGCCCGTCTCAACGGATTTGCCGAAGGCGCCGCACCCGCATTCGATCTTGAGAAGCCTCCCAAACCGGAAAAACGAGTTGCGCCGCCAAGGGCCGCCGCGCGCGGCAAGGCAGGAAACGTCGCTCTGTTGGCCAAGATTCTGGAGAACGTTCCCCGCAAGGCGCGCGTTGCCACGCCCCAGAAGTTTCAGATCTCGATGTCGAAAGAGGAAGCGGGACTTCTCTTATGCAGGCATACACGGCAATCACCCCAGCACATGACGGGAACCGAGCCTGCCTGTCGCGCCATTACCGTCCGCCTGACCGCGCCTCAGGGCGCATTCACCCTGGAAGCGCTGACCCCCGAAACCCAGTGGCTCCTGAACCGCTCCGCCAGCGAAGCCTTCGGAACCTGGGCCTGGACGGCTGTTCCGGGGGCCAGCGGTTTGCACTACCTGAAAGCCTCGATTTCCACGCGAGAGGTGACCCCGAACGGACCCGGGCCTGAAACCGCATTGCCGGACCAGACAATCAAGGTTCGGGTGCGCGGCAATGTCTGGCTAACGTTTGGCCGCTTCGTCCGCGCCGTCTTCTTTCTTCTTGCCGGAAGCGGCCTGACCATGACCGTCTCTTACGCCCTGAAAATGGCCGCCAAGCTTCACTGAGCCCGCGCCGCCATAAGGAGGCGGTGCGGCCTTGCGAACCAGCGAAAGCACAGCGCTGGACCGCGCGTGGTTTCTCTGGTCTTATACGTCGTTAATACGGCAGAAGCGTTTCGCCGACCGATAAAAACAGGGCCAATGGGGAGGGGAGAGGATGCGCGCCAAGGCGCATGCGCGGCTGGATGCTGAACATCCGCCGGATCTGGAAAAGCTCGTTCATTCCAAACAGGATAGGCGAGGGCGCGGCGTATTGCGGCGGCATGCAAGTCACCCCTTGCAAGGCGCGCTCTTTAGGGTATCGTGCCGCGGCGCGGTAGACAGGCGGTCTTGTATGGCGAAAATCGGGGTCCCCCACTTTCACAACGATATTGGGGTCGAAAAAATACATATCGGCGTCAGGGAGTTTCAATGTATGGGGGCAACGCCGCCGATGGATCATCCCCACGTCTATCTCGATATGGGCGGCGACGATCAAATCGTTTGCCCTTACTGCTCTACCCTCTTCATTCACGACGCTAATTTGCGGCCTGACCAAACCGATCCACCCTATTGCCTATTCGAGCCACAGGAGGCCGACGCGCGATGAAAAACGGCGCACTACCCAAGGAAATTATCGCGATCGCAGGCGCTGGCCTTGCTGGCTTGAGCGCCGCCGTGGCGCTGAAGCTCGCTGGCTATCCTGTGGAGATCTTCGAGCGGGAGCAGAATTTGCAGCCCATCGGGGCAGGAATCCAGCTCGGTCCAAACGCCACGCGCATCGTGGAAAGCTGGAAAGTCTCGTTGGTTGGGACGGCCTTCGAGCCCGACGCCATTGAGCTTCGCAACGCGCGAAGCGGCGCTCTCCTTAATACTGTCCCGCTTCGCTCTACATCGCGCACGCGCTATGGCGCGCCTTACCTAACGCTTTTGCGCAAGGACTTGCAGACCGGGCTGCTCAACCGCGCACGAGACCTCGGCATACCGATCCGCTACGCCTCACCGGTGACAGACGCGGTAAAAAAGCCCGAGGGCCTTGAGATTACCGCTGGAGGCAGAACCTTCACGGTCGGGGCTCTCATTGGCGCCGATGGCATCAACTCGGCCGTGCGAAAGCTGGCATGGTGCTCGACGGCGCCATTTTCGACGCAAACCGTGGTTTGGCGCGGCATCGTGCCGATCACCTCGGTGCCGCCAGAACTCAGGAGTGACGTCGTCCTGTGGATGGCTTCGGGCGGCCATCTTGTCCACTATCCCGTGTCAGGCGGCTCCGCCCTCAACGCCGTTCTGGTCCTCGACGACGACTACAAATATTCAGTCGACGGCGCGGCCTCCGACCAGCGGCCTCAGCTTCTCGAACGGCTGAGCAGTTGGGCCGAACTTCCACGCCGCGTCATCAGCTTGACAAATGTCTGGCACCCCTGGCCGCTTTATGGCGTCGAGAAATGGGATGGCGGCCACGGCCGCGTCCAAACCATCGGCGACGCATGGCATGCCATGCGCCCCTTCCTGGCCTCGGGCGGCGTCATGGCTATCGAGGACGGCGCCGCGCTGGCGTCCTACCTCGAGGGCGCCACGATCGAAGAAGGGCTGAAGCGGTTCCGGGAGAAGCGCGGCCCTCGTGTATGGCAAGTGGCGGAGCGCTCGGCGCTGATGGGCAGGATTTACCACTGCCCGCAGCCTTTCGATGCGGTCCGCGATCTCGCCATCAAGCACGCATCGGCATCGAGCTTGCTTGAGCGAAACGATTGGCTTTACGGCGCACACGTTTAACAGAGCTCAGGGCGCGCGCCTGCGCGCCCTTCGTCTCGCATGGGATCGTCGCCGCTGCGGCGGCGAACTCTCCGCTCGTGGCCGCCTATAATAAAGCACGAGATGAACTGCAGGGCAGCACCTAGAGCCAAACTCCTCAGTTCGAATTTTTCAAAACAGCGGCTCTTTTTGTGCTTTTTGTAAGAAAACGCTCTTTGACTGGAATTAATTTCTCCATTCACGCGCAGGGGTGAGCGAACTTTTCGTGCTTTGAAACCCTGACAATGCGCTTATTCTTTTCGTTGCCGCAGATGCTGCGGCCCCTGGCGTCTCATTCAGCAACAGCGTAAGTATTTAAGAGACATGCGTGATCGCGTGTCTCATGCCCGCTCTCGATGGAGCGGATGGACGTTGTCGCGATTATTTAGCGGCGGCGGATGAGATCCAGCAACAAGGACCCAAAGGCTGTCATGGCTGAGAACGACCTCCAGAAAACCAATCGCACTCCAGGCCGGGGCCGCATCTACGGTTCCATCCTCGAAACCATCGGCGATACGCCCATTGTTCGTCTGGACAAGCTCGCCAAGGAAAAAGGCGTCAAGGCCAACCTCCTGGCGAAACTCGAATTCTTCAATCCGATCGCGAGCGTGAAGGACCGCATTGGCGTCTGGATGATCGAGTCTCTCGAAAGGGCCGGGAAAATCGAGCCCGGCAAGTCCATCATCATCGAGCCGACGTCGGGCAATACCGGCATCGCGCTCGCCTTCGTGGCCGCCCAGAAGGGATACCGCCTCATCCTGACCATGCCCGAAACGATGTCGGTCGAGCGCCGCAAGCTGCTCGCGCTTCTTGGCGCGGAACTCGTTCTGACGCCGGGGCCGCTCGGCATGAAGGGCGCCATCGCCAAGGCGCAGGAGCTTCTGGCTGAACATCCGGGCGCCGTCATTCCCCAGCAATTCGAGAACCCGGCCAACCCCGAGATCCACCGGCGCACGACAGCCGAGGAAATCTGGAACGACACAGCCCACGCGGTGGACATCATCATATCCGGGGTCGGGACAGGCGGCACCATCACCGGCGTCGGCCAGGTGCTGAAGCCCCGCAAGCCGAGCCTGAAAGTCATCGCCGTCGAGCCGGAAGAATCGCCCGTGCTGTCGGGTGGGACGCCCGGGCCGCACAAGATCCAGGGCATCGGAGCGGGCTTCGTGCCGGGCGTGCTCGACCGCGGCGTCATCGACGAAGTCGTAACGGTGAACAGCCAGACGGCGCTCGATACGGCGCGGCACTTGGCAAGGCTTGAGGGCATTCCGGTTGGCATCTCTTCGGGCGCCGCCGTTGCCGCCGCCATCGAAGTTGGCTTGCGTCCCTCGTCCGAGGGCAAAAACATCGTGATTATCATCCCGTCATTCGCCGAGCGCTATCTGTCGACAGCGCTTTTCGAGGGGCTTGCGTAAGCTTTCCGTTAGGGCCGGGCCTCACGAAGGAATTTTACGCATCCTCTCCAACGACCCGGACGCAAGCGCCGACGAGATCGCCGGTCTCTACAAACACATCGCTTCTAATGAAGGGTGAGTGGTTCCGACGGTCTCGAAGAACCGGCTCATTCGATATCCAATCCGATTGCATTCTCTCGCGGAACGCGTTTTTGAATCCGCAAAATCGAGGAGACGCCCATGACCGACGCACCCGCCCCAGGCTTCAACACGCTCGCCATCCATGCAGGCGCTCAGCCCGACCCCGCGACGGGCGCGCGGGTCACGCCGATCTATCAGACGACCTCCTACGTGTTCGACAATGTGGAGCATGCCGCCTCGCTGTTCAGCCTGGAGGCGTTCGGCAACATCTATACGCGCATCATGAACCCCACGCAGGCGGTGCTCGAAGCGCGCGTCGCGGCGCTGGAAGGCGGCACTGCGGCGCTGGCGGCGGCATCGGGCCATGCGGCGCAGCTCCTCGCGTTCCACGTCCTCCTCGAACCGGGCGACGAATTCATCGCGGCGCGCCAGCTCTATGGCGGCTCGATCAACCAGTTCAATCACGCTTTCAAGAAGTTCGGCTGGAACGTTGTTTGGGCTGACGGCAACGATCCGGCGAGCTTCGAGGCCGCGATCACGCCGAAGACCAAACTCATTTTCATCGAGTCCATCGCCAATCCGGGCGGCATTCTCGTCGATGTGCCGGCGATTGCGGCGGTTGCGAAAAAGGCCGGCATCCCGCTCATTGTCGACAACACGCTCGCTACGCCCTACCTGTTCCGGCCGAAAGACCACGGCGCCGACATCATCGTGCATTCGCTGACGAAGTTCCTCGGCGGCCACGGCAACTCGATTGGCGGCATTCTTGTCGATTGCGGCACCTTCGATTGGCTCAAGAGCGGCCGTTATCCCATGCTTTCGCAGCCGAACCCGTCCTACAATGGCGTGGTCCTCGGCGAGACCTTCGGCAATTTCGCCTTCGCCATCGCGGCGCGCGTGCTCTCCTTGCGCGACCTCGGCCCCGCTATCGCGCCCTTGAACGCCTTCCTCTTCATCAATGGCATCGAGACGCTGCCCTTGCGCGTCGCGCGCCACTGCGAGAACGCGCTCGCCGTCGCAAGCTGGCTGGAGAAGCATCCGCAGGTCGCATGGGTGAATTACGCCGGGCTGCCCGGCAACCGCTACTATGAGCTTGCGAAGAGGCTCACGCCGAAGGGCGCAGGCGCGGTCTTCACCTTCGGCCTGAAGGGCGGCTACGGCGCGGGCGTGAAGCTCGTCTCGAACGTGAAGCTGTTTTCGCACCTCGCCAATATCGGGGATGTCCGCAGCCTCATCATCCACCCGGCCTCGACAACGCACAGCCAGCTCACGCCGGAGCAGCGCGCGCTCGCAGGCGCGGGCGACGATGTTGTTCGGCTCTCGGTCGGCATCGAGGACAGCGCCGACATCATCGGCGACCTGGAGCAGGCGCTCGGGGCGGAGTGAGAGGCGCTCCCTCGCTCCTTGCAGGCGCCTGCCGTTCCATTGCTCGCGATCATCAGCCGCGCGCGCTGGGCGGGCTCGATGATTTGCGAAACGCGCCTGGAACCCGCTGCATAGCTCCAACTCTGAGCACGAATACTGCGAGAATTGCGGAAAGGCTGCTGCCAAGCAGCACGCCCAGCCGCACGGCGTGTTGCTTTTCGTCCGGCAAGGCCAAGGCTCCGATGAACAAGCTCATGGTGAAACCGATCCCGCAGAGGCAGGCGACGCCATAGACCTGCCGCCAACTGGCGCCTGCTGGACGGAGAAGCCCGAAGGTCTTCTCCAACACCCAAACGATGCCAAACACTCCGATCTGCTTACCGGCCAGCAAGCCTAGCGCTATTGCAATCGTCAGAGGCGTAAAGGCCATTTCCCAGGTGAGGGCGCGCAGATCGACACCCACATTGGCGAAGGCGAAGACCGGCAGAATGAGCCAACGCACAAAGGGCTGCAGGGCATGTTCGACCACATCTGCCGGGGCGCTCTTTCCGTTCTTGCCCACAAGGGGGAGAAGCAGACCGATCACCACCCCGGCAACAGTGGCGTGCACACCGCTTTTCAGCACGCACAGCCACATGAAGACCCCGACCACGGCGTAGAACCAGATGGCCTGCACATTCAGGCGGTTTTTGACCACCATGATTGCTGCCCCCATGCCGGCCAGAAACAGGTTCATCCATACCAGCTCCGCCGTATAAAAAAGGGCGATGACCGCAATGGCGAGCAGGTCGTCGGTAACAGCCAGCGCGAGCAGGAAACCCCGCAGGCTGACAGGCACGTAGTCTTTCAGCGCGGCAATCAGCGCCACGGCAAAGGCGATGTCGGTTGCGGCGGGAATACTCCAGCCTGGCAGACTTTCTGGAGCGCCTTTCGTTAAAGCGAGATACACCACCGCCGGAGCTATGAAGCCTGCGATCGCGGCTACAACCGGGACAACGGCCTGGCGTGGATCGCTGAGGCTCCCGGTGCGGAGTTCCTTGTTGATCTCGATCCCTACCAACAGGAAAAATAGCACCATCAATCCATCGTTGACCCAGTGGTGAAAGCTTTTCTCGATCGCGAAGGGGGCAATGCCAAGTCCCAGCGGGAATTCGAGCACCTCCTTATAAATTCTCGCCCCACCGAAGTTGACGAACAGGAGCGCCGCTATGGCAGCCATCAATAGGACCAGACCTCCCAGCACATCGGACGAAATTTGAGAATCCGGTTTCATGGCATCCGTTGTGAAAGGACCTAAGCCGCGTTCCCAAATGTGGCTTACCGGTCTTGGGAAGAAACTCGTAAACAAAAAAATCTTAGTAAACATTCGTTGGCTGACCAAGGAATGCTTACTTAGTCGGCCTCCGCAGGACGTAGAGTGAACACTCCTCGGGCATTGACGGCGCCCTTGAGAAAAATGCAGCCAAAATTTGGCCCTCATTGGGCGCACACCTAAGCATGGTGCTGCGTACGGAGACTCACTTCTTCCACACCATGACGGCTGGCTCGATGCCAGAAACCGGAATCACCTATGACCCGCCACCGCATGCTGCTTTTGACTCTGGCCTCCCTGCCCCTATCGGCGCTGGCCGCGAGCCTCAACCCGCCCTTCGCAAAATCGCAAGATTACCTTCCGCCGCAACAAGGCGACGCACCCCGGTCGATATTGCCGCCGCGCGCCGGCGACGGCCCGGCTTCCGCGCCTCCTCCCACGAGCGGCTCGGACTACTCTCGCAGTGGGAGCGACAATCCTGGCTACGGGCAGCCCTACAGCGCGCCCCCGCCTGCGAGCGCCAATGCCGCGACTGAAACCAGCGCTCCGCCTCCCGGCCAGACCTGGGGGCCACCCCCGCCGCAAGGCGCTTATTCACCGAACGAGATCCTGGATGCCGGACGCGGCTTCTTCGGCGGCGCTTCGGAAGGGCTAGCCAAGGTCGTCGAGCATTCCTTTCAGCGCAACGGGCACCCGAATGGCTACATCCTTGGCGAGGAGGGAAGCGGGGCCATTATCGCAGGCTTGAGGTACGGCGAAGGAACGCTCCACACGAAGGGGTTCCCGCCGCAGAAGGTCTATTGGCAAGGGCCGTCGATCGGTTACGATTTGGGCGCGAACGGTTCGAGATCGTTCACCCTCGTATACAATATTCAATACCCATCGCAGATTTACGAGCGCTTTGCGGGTATCGACGGTTCCGCTTATCTCGTTGGAGGTGTGGGAATAACGTACCAGCAACACGACGATGTCATTCTCGCGCCCATTCGCGCGGGGTTAGGGTTGCGTTTGGGAGCCAATGTCGGTTATCTCAAATATACGCCCTCGCCTACCTGGAACCCTTTTTAGGGGCCTTGTCGCGCGATCGGTTGAACGGACGCTGGTCCCGGCGGGTTCGAGAAGCCATGCCGGATACCTTTCGGCGGATGCAACGCAGCAGAAAGTTGCCGTGGCTGCCATCAGCCCCAATCTTTCTAGCACGTCAGGCATGCGCCCGACGGGTCGAAGCTAAGGGAGCTCAGTTCAATGATCCAAGCGATTATGCTGATCGCACTCGGATTTTTGATCGCGAGCTTGTTCGGCGTGCTGATCGCACCGTCCTTTTGGACCCGCGCGTCCCGCCTCTCGAAGAAAAGGCTTGAAAGCACGCTGCCTCTTACGCTTGCCGAGATCGAGGCGACGCAAGACCAGTTGCGCGCGACCTTCGCGGTTCGCGTAAGGCGTCTTGAAAGCTCGCTCGCGGGCGCGAAACAGAAGGCCGCGAATCAACTTGTGGATAACAGCCGCCTGCAAATGCAGATTGTGGCCCTGAAGGATCAGATCGCCGACCTTGATCTCCAGCTTTCCGAAAGGCGCAACGCGGCCACGGTGCTCGAGCAAACCATAACAAAGCGCTTTCCTGAGCTTGACCGCGAGATCACCGCCGTGAAGGCCCAACTTCAGGAGCGTTCTTACGAACTCCAGGATTTGACGAGCAAGCTGGGCCGCCGCGATGAGGAACTCGCCGCCACGCAAGAGGCCGCCGCGAGCTATCAGGAAGAGCTGCAACGGCTCCATCAGGTTCTCGAAAGGAGCGCCGCCGACCGGAGTGGAAGACGTGTTCGCCGGGCCTCCCAATGGGATTTGGAAGACTACCGGGCCGAGTATGACCGTCTGAATCTCGAACTGTCGAAGTTGCGTCAGCAACTTGTGCAGTTTCAGGATCGCGATTCGCAGCAGGTTGGCGTCATCAAAGGCGAGTTGCAGAAGCTTGCCGAGTTGATCCTTACATCGGCGCAGGCAAAAGGCGGATCCTCGCAAGCAGAGCGCATCGAGCCATCCGTAAAGCGGGACCCGCGCCGGGAAAGGCCGATGCCGTGGCGTCAGAGTGCGCAACCGCCCGTTCCGCTCGCCGCAAGGCTGAAGCTCGGCGTCGACACACCGCCCGCGGAGCAGATTCCGGGTGCCACTCCACTGCTGGCTTCGGCGAAATCGGGCGGTCTTCCGGAAACGGCGCCGGCCTCAGAAGCCCCGAGCCTGACATCTCCTGTGCTAACCGTTCTCCCGGATGAAACGGTTTCGCCGAGGAAGGGTCATCGAGAAGATAGCGACCGGCCAAAGATTTTGCAGGAGGTGGTGACGGCGAACAACGCCGAGGAGGCGGAGCCGCCCGCGGACAGCGAAACAAAAGGGGATGATCAAGAGCAGAAGCCGCCGGTGCTCATCGCCGCAAACGGACATGGCGCAGAAGACGAGGGTGTGTCTGCCGGCGGTGCAGAGACCGCTCGGGTTGCCCAGTCTGATGCTGAGCAGACTGCAACGGGAAATGGGGTGCACCGTGCCCCCCGCCAGAACGGTGAGGCGGCAGAGGCGAATTTGTCGGAGGATATCGATCTCAAGTCCTTGCCGGCCTACCCTGTCGACGAAAAAATTGGCCCGCATCTTCCAACACTCCTTGAAAGGCTACGGAGCATTGGGGATGATCATGCCGAGAGCGACAAGTCATCGTCGCCTCCGCGAGCCTAGAGAGTGGCCCTCATCCACCTGGATGCGAATAAGCTGCTCTAACTCTCTAAAATCGATCGAGTTTACCGCCCTTAATCGATTCAGTTGACGGCGGGTTGTCTAAGTCGATAGGAACCAGCGCTCGGAGCCTTCGAAACCGGCCGCCGTGAGCTTGCCGGAGCGAACAGCGAACGTGTCCAATCCTATCCTGTTGCGAAGATTTTCTGGAGCGCGAGTGGGGGTATGACCATGGACGACGACCGCCCCGAAATCTTCCTTCGAGTTCAGAAATTCCTTCCTGATCCAAAGCAGGTCCTGTTCACTTTGTTGATCGAGCGGAACCTTGGGCCTGACGCCTGCGTGAGTAAAAAAATAGTCCCCGATGCGGCAGGAGAGCTTCAACCCTTCGTAGAAATCAAGATGAGCCTGCGGCAGCGCAGCACGGAATTGCCGAGCCACTTCGGCCACCCCTTCCGGACCGCCCCATGCCGCAAGTTGAACAGTCTCGGGTTCGATACCGTAAGACCGAAGCGCAGCGTCTCCGCCGTTGTAGAGCCAGTGCGGACCGGTAATCGGGTCGTTGAGGAAAGAGAGAAGCAAATCCTCGTGGTTTCCTTTGAGAAATACCGGCGCGTATGGCGGCGAAAAACCGCGGATCAACCGCTCGACGACGCCGCTCGAATCAGGGCCGCGATCAACGTAGTCGCCAAGAAAAATGAGCGTGACCGGCAGGTCGGCGCGGCCTTCCTGGTCCAGGTCGATCAGGCTCAACACGGCCTCAAGCAGATCGAGGCGCCCATGAATGTCTCCAACGGCGTAAAGCCGGACCCCGTCCGGCGCGCTTACCTGTTTCCGATCGTTATTCCTGAATTTCAAAGGAATTTTTCTCCTGCGGAACCGCTTCGATTTGCCTGCCGGGTTGTCAAGCGAGACAACGCTTGGTGGCACAGTTTTGCCGCTTTCTTCTCTCAGTCATCGACCGTGGCGAGCGTACTTCTTTTTGGTGGTCCGCACGTTTCGAATCTTTTGCCGTCGATGGTATCTTATCCGCTGCGCCCATTCGGTTTGGCGTCCGTCATCAGTTAGAGGGTGATGAATAGTGGTCAGGCTTCTCGCCATAAGCCTTTTTATTCTTTATTCTACGATCGGCAGCACGATGGCTCAAGGCCCCGGCCCTGCCCGGCCGTTTGGCCCGCCGCCTCGAACCGCAATGGCGCCTCCCCCGCCGCCGGCGATTGGAACTGTGGGCATGCTTACCGGTGACGTCGACAGTACCGGATTGCGAATCGCCAGTGATCTCGCTCGCGTCTTAGACAACGGAAATGAGCTGCGGATCATTCCCATGGCCGGAAAAGGATCTATACAAAACATCAACGATCTTACGACCCTCAAGTCGGTCGATGTTGCGATCGTCCAGTCCGATGTTCTAACGCGCTTTGCCAAAATAAGCAGACAGCCCGGCTTCCAAACGCACATGCAATATGTGGCGAAGCTTTATTCCGAAGAATTTCACATCTTATCGCGGATGCAGTTCCTGTGTCTGCAGGATTTGACGGGACGGCGGGTGAGTTTTGGCCCGAAGGACAGCGGTATGGCGATTACAGCCGAAACCGTTTTCGAGGCCAACGGAATTGCGGTCAACCCGCTTTATCTCGACCATGAAGAAGCCATCGAGCGGCTCAAGCGCGGCGAACTGGACGCGCTTGTCTATGTTGGCGGCAAGCCATCACGGGCGTTCGACAAGATTGGCCATAAGGACAAGGTTCATTTCCTGGATGTCGAATATTTGCCTGGGCTTCAGGCCGCTTACCTGCCGGCGATTATGACCGCGGAAGATTATCCGGGTCTCATAGCTTCGAACGAAAGCGTGGGGACCATCGCCGTCTCCACGGTCATGGCGGTCCACTCTTTGCCTCCTCAATCCGAACGCTTTCGTATTCTATCCCGGTTTACCGAGCGATTTTTCGCGAGCATCGATAAGTTCAAAACGGGCGCCTATAGTTCGAAATGGCGTGAGGTCGATATAAGGGCGCCGCTCAGGGGCTGGCAGCGATTTCAGCCCGCCGAGAGATGGCTGTTTGCGAATTCCGAGCCTCGGATAGAGCCCGTGGCAGCGCCCGGCGGCCAAAAGCTGAAAACAATGGTCAACAAATTTGTCAAGAGTTCAGCGCGGAAGCTCCGCTAACCAGGATGAGCTCTTCAACAAGTTCGTCCGCTGGTATCAGCATCAAAACATGCCGCAGCATTAGCAACCGGCAGGTTCAGTGATGCGAGATGCCCGACAGGAGCAGAAAATGCCGGATACAGCCAAGGTCAGTGGGCACGGTGAGGGTACTTCCAAAACGGAAGAACCGGGCATTGGCGCAAAAAAAACAGCGGACTATATTGCAGAGGACCCCTCAAATCTGATTGAGACCTCCGCCGAGTTGCTGGCTCTGTCGCCCGGTCCTGGAAAAGCTTCTCAAGAGCTTGGAGGCGCCATTGATCCGAAGCCCAAGAAATCGGAAGAAAAGAACACCGCCACGTTCGCCGGCGACGTTGCGCGCGAGCCGGCCTCCCCTGTCGAGTTCCAGGAGAACGACGATCTGAACGGGGGAGAAGACAGTTCAAATCAAGAGGACGAGGAGGGTTTCTTCGCCGGTTGGGATGGCTTCGACGAAATCCATGAGTTGAGCACCGACGAGGAGCTCGGCGCCGATGAGGAGCTTTTTAATGACGAAGAGCAGACCCAGCCTTTCGAAGGCGACGTTGGCCATCGCACTCTTTCAGAGATCGCGCTCGCTTCCGGCACACTTCACACATTGGAAGGCTCAAGCGACGCCGGCCCGGGTCTCTCCAGCAAGCACGACGAACTCGCCGAAGCCGTCCAAGCCGCGCTGAGGAGCGTCTATGACGAGGCGCCATCCGCCATTCCCGACAGAGGAAGCTTGCCGCCGACGGACATGCAGGACTCCGGCCCCGGCTGGGCAAGCGAGGACAGCCTGTCCCCCCAGGACGTGATCCTGAATTACTTTGATTATCAGCCGAGCGCAGGAAAAGGCCGCGGAACCATCCCGGATCATGCCGATACCGGCTACAGCGGCGACACTCCCGGCGCTTTTAGCCAGCCTCATGACTACCCGCCGCCTCAGTATCGGCCGCAATGGGCGAGTTCGCCTGCCGCGCATACCGAATATGATGATCGTCAGCCCTATCCTGCGGGCCATGGCGAAGCTTCGAAAGCCGCAAACGCATCCGACCGCGAGAGCAGCCGGCTTCTCGGCGCGGCCGCCATCGGCCTGATGGGCGGCATCGCAATTGCAGCGTCACTAGCGGTTTTCGTCATCAATTCCTATGGCCCAGGCGGTCGCGCGGCGCCCGGCGCGTCGGCCCAGACAGCGGATCCCAGCCCGGCCGGATATGGGCGATGGGGCAAGAACGGCGCGGATATGGATGCGTCAAAAGCTGGCGCGGTGGCATCCCTTCCGGATACAGCGCCCATGATTGCCGCCTCCGATGTCCTCGTGATCTCGGGTCAGCCTTCTCCACTCGCGATTAGGGTCAAGCCGGAGCAAGCGAATGAGAAGACGCTTGTAAGCATTACCGGCATCCCGGAAGGTGCGCGACTGAATGCTGGCGTCGACGCAGGGGGCGGAAACTGGCTGTTGCCGCCGCGCCGGCTGGACGGTCTCACGATCAACGTGCCAGCGGGTGCGCCCGATACGGCTTTCCTCGCCGTACAAGTGCTCGACGGCAACGTTCGAACGCCTTTGTCTGAGAAGAAGCTGTTTACCATCCGTGTGAGCGCGCCAAAAGCAGAGCCCGAGGCGCAAACGACCGTTGTTCAGCGGACACAGCCTGAAATCGTGGCCATCAAGCCTCCACAGCCGGAACCGGCTTCCGTCCCGGAGACGCCGAAGCCTGCAAAGGCCGCTGCAACCTTCTTCAGCACGGAGACGGTGCCGGCTTCAGCGTCCGCGATATCACCCCAGCCTCAAGCCAAGCCGGCAAATCCGAATGGCGCAGGCTCGCAAACCGCTCTGCGGCAAGCCGCGCTTCAAGCCCCTAACGCGTCGTCCGACCAGCAAAAAGTCGCGCCCAAGGCCGAGATCGAGGACTTGATACGGGAAGGCAATAAGCGAATGCGGGACGGCGACATTCTTGAAGCGCGCCAACTCTATCAGAAGGCTGTCGCGCTCGGAGACCCGGAAGCAGCCTTGGCGATGGGCCGTTCCTATGACCCCATCTACTTTGCACGCATCGACAAAAAGAATGCGGAGCCGGATGCCGCGAAGGCTTTCGACTGGTATCGCAAAGCGATGGATGGCGGGGCATACCAGACGGCCAAGGTGCGGATCGACAATCTCAAGCACTTCCTGAATCGATAGAATGCGCGCCGCGGTCCGGCGAGGACGAGCAGGCTGACGAAAAAGCATGAAATCTTGGCTTCATCCTTCGACAAGCTCAGGATGAGGCCTTCGACAGGCTCAGGATGAGGCCTTCGACAAGCTCAGGATGAGGCCTTCGACAAGCTCAGGATGAGGCCTTCGACAAGCTCAGGATGAGGGCTTCGACAGGCTCAGGATGAGGCTTCGACAAGCTCAGGAGAGGCTTCGACAGCTGAAGATGAGGTTGAGTGTTTTCAATGAGTTGAGCCTCATGGTGAGCTTGTCGTTTAAACCTCATGGTGAGCTTGTCGAACCATGGGCAACAGCGTTGTTTCAGCAGCCTGCTAGTCTAGACCCCGCTTTTGATGGAAACAAAAACGGGCTCTAAGTTTTTGTTTTGCCGTGCGTCTTCATCGCTTCGGACTTTTCCGGACGCACTCCAAGTCAGGGCCGCGTTCTTTCGTAGACCGCGATCATCGGCCCCAGTCCGAGCAGCATGTTTCCGGCGCGAGAGGCAGACGGCACATAGAGCGCCGGGGCTGTCCCTCCATCAAGAAACAGCGCGTTCCGGCATTTGAGGCCATCCCGGAACAAACGCTCGAACGTGTCGAACGGCACTTCGCCCTCTGAAATCGCGAACAGCACAACGCGCGCCCCCCGGACGCAAACCCCATCGCGCGCCTTTGCCGATACGTTTGCCTTCGCGATCCTGGGATGCAGCTTGCCGTCGACCACGAGCATCGGCCCTGATTGCGTCGCAAACAGCGAATTCGGTTTCTTCTTCAGGAATGCATTGGTCTCAAGAACCCCAGCCTCCCCATCGCCCGCGTAAAAAATGCCGTTCGGCTTCAGGTGAAAGTTGCCTGGGCCGGACCTGGTATTCGCGCGCACCAATTCGCGACCGTCCTCGATATAAAGCCCAACCGGCTTGTAGTCGGGGTGAAACATGCCGCCGTTCAAGGCAAAGGCGAGCCGGCCGCCCGTTGCGTCCGTTTTCGGCAGCGCGCTGAGATACGAATAGGGCGCGCCATCCGGACGCTGCCAGAACAGCCTGATCGAGAAGCGGTTCAGGGGCGCCTCGCACAGGGTGTAAGCGTTGCCTTCGAAACTATAAGGCTTGCAGGGGCGTTCTTCGGCGCGCACGGGATGGCCAGCCCAAAAGAGGGTTGTTGCTGCAAGGGTGGCCACGGCCAAGGCCGCTTTTATGCGTTTCACGTTCGCTTGTCCTTCGCAGGAGAACGCCAGCTTTTTTGAGCTGGGTTCAGGTGGCTCACCCTCGACTATTGAAGACCCCGGCAGCCGTCAAGGCCAAGCAACATTTGGTATCACGGGAGCGCTTTACCCCGTATAAGTGTCATACCCTCAATCGCTGGTCCTCGCATTCGCCAAAGGCCAGTTTTCCAACCATGTCCGGACTATGGCGCCGTTGCTCAATCTGAAAACGACTTCGAAACGGAGGCTGGCGGCGTCTTTCGCAAGGAAGCGGCGGCAGTTCTTGCCTCTTCGAGTTCTCATTTGCGTATGGAAGTCGATATCCGCCGATAACATCAGTTTGCTTGCGGCAGGTGTCGCTTTCTATATGCTGCTGGCGATCTTCCCCGCCCTCGTGTTCATTGTTGCGATGTTCGGTCTTCTCACCGATCCCGATCAGGTGCGGCAGTGGCTTGTGTCCCTGAAGGGCGTGCTTCCCAGTGAAGCCTGGAACGCGATCGACGCTCAACTCCTCGTTCTGACGGGACAAAACAGCGCCTCACTGTCTCTCGCCTCGGTTTTCAGCTTGCTGCTCGCCTTCATCAACGCCCGCCTCGGGGCCTATTCAATGATGAGCGCATTGAACGTTGTCTACAACACGCCCGAGACGCGCAGCTTCACACGCTCCAACCTTATCGCGTTCATGTTTACAATCGCGGCGCTTTGTGTCTTGGTCTTCAACATATACGCTGTTATAGCCGTCCCACGCGTTCTCGACGGTATTGGTCTTACGGAACTCTCCAACAGCATCGTGCACACAATGCGGTGGCCGGTCCTCGCCATAATCATGGCTTTGAGCCTCGCACTGGTGTACCGGTATGGGCCGGATCGCAAGGATGCGCATTGGCGGTGGGTTTCGATCGGCTCGATCGCGGGAACCATTTTGTGGCTTGCAGGATCGACAGGCTTTTCGTGGTATGTGTCCTACTTCAACTCGTATGACAAAGTTTATGGCTCATTCGGAGCCGTGGTTATTCTGCTCTACTGGCTTTGGCTGACAGCTTTTGCCGCACTGATGGGAGCAGAACTAGACATGCAAATCCAAACCGCGCTAGAAGAACGCAAATGACCCGCCCCATTTATCCTTTCTCCGCTATCGTTGGTCAAGACGAGCTGAAGCTCGCCCTGATCATCTCCGCCATCGACCCAACCATCGGCGGCGTGCTGGCTTTCGGCGACCGTGGAACCGGCAAGTCGACCACCGTCCGGGCGCTTGCCGCGCTTCTTCCTCCCGTCCGCGCCATCAGGGGATGCCGCTACAATTGCGACCCCGACGGCAGCGATCCTTGCGAAGAGTGCAAGGCCCGCACGCGACATGGGAAGCTCGCCTCGCATTTCATCAGGGTGCCCGTGGTGGACCTTCCGCTCGGCGCAACCGAGGACCGCGTAGTGGGCGCTCTCGATCTTGAGCGAGCGCTGACGCGGGGCGAAAAGGCCTTTGAGACAGGTCTTCTTGCGCGCGCCAACCGGGGCTTTCTCTATATCGACGAAGTCAACCTTCTTGAAGACTTCCTCGTCGACCTCCTCCTCGACGTCGCGGCATCCGGCGAAAACGTGGTCGAGCGCGAGGGCATGAGCCTTCGCCATCCCGCGCGCTTCGTCCTCATCGGCAGCGGCAACCCCGAGGAAGGCGAACTCAGGCCTCAGCTTCTCGACCGCTTCGGGCTTTCCGTCGAGGTTCGCACGCCGCAAGACTTGCCATCTCGCATTGAAGTCGTTCGCCGCCGTGATGCGTTCGAGCGCGATCCTGTGGCCTTCGTCGCTCAGTGGCGGAATGAAAACCGCAAGCTCCGCCGGAAGCTGAGCGCTGCGCGAAGCCGCGTCAATCTTATCGCTGTTCCCGAACCCATCCTGGAGCAGGCTGCCAGGCTTTGCCTTGCCCTTGGGACGGATGGCTTGCGTGGAGAGCTGACGCTGATGCGGGCTGCGCGCGCGCTTGCGGCTTACGAAGGCTCTGAAATCGTCAACACGGGCCATCTCAAGGTGGTCGCGCCTTCCTCGCTCAGGCATCGCCTGCGCCGCGATCCGCTTGACGAGGCTGGATCCACGGTCCGCGTCGAACTCGCTTTACAGAAGACGTTCGGGTGATGTTGAACGGCGGCGGAGAAGCGGCGCCGGAGGAACGGTCGCTCTGGGAAGAGGCCGTCCTGGCGGCCTCGCTATTCGCCGTGGACCCTGTCGGCCTCGGCGGCATTGTCGTGCTCTCAAAATATGGGCCGGTGCGCGATCAATGGATCGAATTCCTGCGCAGCATCCTGCCGGATCACGTTCCCTTCCGTAAGCTTCCACTCTACGCCGCCGACGAGCGGCTGTTTGGCGGTCTCGACCTCGCCGCAACGCTTGCGCATGGCAAGCCCATCGCGGAGCGCGGCCTGCTCGCCGATATGGACGGCGGTTATTTGATCGTGCCGTCCTGCGAACGCATGGAACCGGCTCTTGCGTCAAGGCTGGGCCTCGTTATGGACGCGGGCGCGGTCCATGTCGAGCGCGAGGCGGCTTCCGTCACGCATCCCGCACGGTTCGGCGTGATTGCGCTCGATGAAAGCGAGGGCGCGGACGAAGCGCCGCCGCTTGCGCTGCTGGAGCGGCTAGGGCTTAGGATTGATCTCACCGACCTCAGCTATCGCGACGTTACGCTCGCGACCACCTCTGAGGAGGAAATCGCAGCGGCGCGGGCGCTGCTTCCAAGCGTCGAAGTCCCCGACAAAATCATCGCAAGCCTTTGCGCAGCGGCCTCTGCGTTCGGCGTTTACTCGCTACGCGCGCCGATCTTCGCGGTGCGCGCCACTCGCGCCGCCGCGGCTCTTGCCGGGCGAACCGAGGCAGCGGACGAAGACGCAGCCCTTGCGGCCCTGTTCGTGCTCGCGCCTCGTGCAACCATGACGCCTGCGCCGCCGCCGCCCCCTGAGGAGCAGGAGAAGGACGAGCCACCGCCGGACGACAAGGATAAGGATAGCGAGGAGCAAAAGGCCGCGGAGGAAGATAAGCCGCTGACCGACATGATCATCGCCGCCGCCGAGGCCGCCATTCCGAAGCACGTCCTCTCGAACCGGTCCGGCAAGACGGTCAAGGTTCCGGCGAATGCGCCCGCGGGGAAAAGCGGGAGCGAGCGATCGAATGCGACCCGCGGACGACCCGCAGGCGTGCGGCGCGGCGAGCCGCGTCCCGGCTCTCCCATAAGCCTGATCGAAACGCTGCGCGCCGCCGCGCCCTGGCAGAAGATCCGCCGCGTATTCGCCAACGCTCACCACAGAACCGAAGAGGAAGGCGTCCTTCGAACCCTGGAAAAGATCGAGGTTCGCAGCGATGATTTCCGTGTGAAGCGGCTGAAGGCGCGCTCGCAAACGGCGACCATCTTCGCCGTGGACGCTTCCGGCTCGACCGCGATGCAGCGCCTTGCCGAAACCAAGGGCGCGATCGAACTCCTGCTTGCCGAGTGCTACATCCGCCGCGACCAGGTGGCGCTGATCGCCTTCCGAGGCAAGGGCGCGGAGATGCTCCTGCCGCCAACGCGCTCGCTGACGCGCGCCAAGCGCAGCCTCGCCGCGCTCGCTGGCGGCGGCGGCACGCCTCTCGCCTCGGGCATCAACGCAGCAGCAGCCCTTGCCCTCAACATCCGCCGCAGGGGCATCTCCCCTCTTATCGTCCTTATGACCGACGGCCGCGCCAACATCACCGCAGAAGGCAAGCCTGGGCGTGACCGCGCTCAAAATGACGCGAGCATTGCCGGACGCCGGTTGCGCGCGGAAGGTATCGCTACAATGTTAGTAGATACGTCTCCGCGGCCGCAACTTCAGGCAGAGCGGCTTGCACAAGAGATGGCGGCGAGATATTTGCCGCTTCCTTATGCAAACGCGGCGGCGATCTCGAAGGCTGCAAGGATGGCTGCGAAAGCATGAGCGCATTACACTGGGACCGGGAGGGGCTCGATTGGCCTAACCGAGCCGCCAGCAGGTTTGTATCGGCCGGCGGTCTACGCTGGCACATAGAAGATATGGGCAGCGGGCCAATTGTGCTCCTGCTTCACGGGACGGGCGCATCAACGCACTCGTGGCGGCGGTTCGGGCCAATTTTGGCCAGCCGTTTCAGGGTCATCGCGGTGGATTTGCCGGGCCATGGTTTCACCGAAGCCCCCCGAGCCTCCCATCTTTCCATTCAGCAAATGTCCCAGTCGATCGCGACGCTGCTCGGCATTCTGAACATCAAGCCGGACATCGGTGTCGGGCACTCCGCCGGGGCCGCAATCCTTTGCAGGATGGCGCTGGATCATCGGCTGGACGCGAAAGCGATCATAAGCCTGAACGGCGCTTACCTGCCCTTTGGCGGTCCCGCAAGCCAGTTCTTCGGCGGGATTGCCCGGCTCTTGTTCCTCAATCCGTTCGTGCCCAGCATGTTTACCTGGAGCGCCGATGCGGGCATGGTCCGCCGCCTGATCAAGGGCACCGGCTCCGAGATCGACCCTGAGGGCCTCGCGCTCTATGGGCGTCTCTTCCGCAATTCGACCCACGTCGCATCGGCTCTTGGCATGATGGCGAACTGGGATCTCGAGACCTTGTCCCAGGACTTGCCGAAGCTCAAAACCAAGCTCACGCTGATTGCGGCGGCCAATGATAAGGCCATTCCTTCGGATGTAGCGTTCAAGGTGCAGGATATGGTCCCCGGCTCGAAAGCTATTCTCCTTCGCGGCGTCGGCCATCTTGCGCACGAAGAAAAACCCGCCGAGGTTGCGGAATACGTCTTTTCCGAAGCCGCGCGCTACGGCATCCTGTCCAGGGAAGATGTCCCCGAGCCAGCAGAGTAGCATTTTATAAAGGAGTATTGCGTTGGGCGGGTTGGTTGAACTTGTCTTGGTTGCCGGGCCGGTGCTCGCCTTCGCAATTTACGAGCTTGTGAAGCTCAAGCGTGACGCCAATGCCGCAAAGGCTAAAGCTTCCCGCGATCGCGAGACCTGAGATCTCCTAGCCGCTAATCATCTTTTAGCTTGGCCTGCCGCCGTTTTTCCGTCTTATTGTCAGCCGAATTTACAGGCGACAATGCAGGCGTCTGAGAAAGCAACCTCTTCCCCCGAAGCAACTCTCATGATCGGGTCGCTGTCAAGCGCCAGGGGCTGTGCGAGCGCCAGCCAAGTAGTGTAACCTTGATGTCACAATCCAGGATCGAAAGACAGGTTTTGATATGCCCTTCTTAAAATTCGCTCCGGCGGCCGTGCCTTCGTCATGGAGGCCGATGGCTTTCCTCGTCCCGATTTGCTTCATCGCCGCCAGTTTAGGCATGGACCCGTCGGCACTCGGAGCGAACAGGAGCAGATCACCGCTGCGGGCCGATGTCCCGGAAGTCAACTCGTTGCTTGGCAGCTATCTCGCCGGGCACGTCGCGCGTTCCTCGCGGGATAATGATAACGCCGTGCTTTACTATAGGCGCGCCCTGGCCAGGGACCCGGCCAATCAAGACATCATCGATGAAGCTTTCCAGCTTGACCTCGCGGCTGGCGAGTTTGACTCGGCTCGCGGCCTTGCCCAGCGCCTCGTGAAACGCCAAACCGACAATACGATCGCCCACGTCTTTCTCGGGCTCGACGCGTTTAAGCACAAAGACTACGCGAAGGCGGACGAACATTTCCGCGATGCCGAGCGCGGAACCTCTACCGAAGAGCCGACAATAAAGCTGGCGCGCGCCTGGGTGGCCGTCGCGCAAGGCCATGCCGACAAAGCCATTGCTGCCTTGCTGTCTCCCAGCAAAGCGGCTTGGGCGACCCATTTCGAGACGGTGCAGCGCGCTTTCATCGGCGATGTCGCGAGAAAGAGGACGGCGGCTCTCGATGCCTATCGCGCCGTCACCGAGAAGAAGCCGCCGAATACGCGCATCGCGGAGGCCTTTGCCCGGCATCTGGCTTTCTGGGGCGACAGAGAGAAAGCCGAAAGCGTGCTGAAGGAAGCCGGGGCGGATACTACCCCTCTCGGCAAGCAGTTCCTGGCCGAATTGAAGGCCGGCAGAACACCGAAGCTCATGGTCTCGACCGTTGAAGAGGGGCTTGCGGAATCCTTTCTCGGCATTGGCCAGGTTCTGGCCACGAACAACGGCGTGGATGCCGCCCAGATTTACCTGAGGCTTGCGCTTTTCCTCAATCCGGCCTCTGACATCACAAAGCTGGAGTTGGGAGAGCTTTACGGAAATCTTGAGCAGTATGAAAAGGCAATCGCAGTTATCGACACCGTTCGCGAAGGCTCCCCATTCTGGATCAATTCAAGAGTGCGCAAAGCGCTTTACCTGAATTCGCTTCAGAAATCCGACGAGGCGGTCGCGCTGCTGACGGGAGTGACGGAGAAGAATCCGAAAGAGGAAACGCTCCTGCAGACACTGGCTTCCATTGAAAGCGCCCGCAAGAAATACGAAGCGGCCATTCCCTACTACGACCGCGCCATCGACTTGATCGGAAAGCAAGAAAAGAAGCACTGGGGCCTCTTTTATGCGCGTGGGATTGCGTATGAGCGCACGAAAAAGTGGGCGAAGGCGGAGAAGGATTTCAAGAGAGCGCTCGAACTCGATCCCGAGCAGGGAGCGGTTTTGAACTATCTGGGCTATTCGTGGCTGGACCAGAACATGAATATCCCGCAAGCCTTTGATCTTATCAAGAAGGCGGTCAAGCTCAAACCAAACGACGGCTACATCATCGATAGTCTCGGCTGGGGATACTACATCCAAAAAGACTACGAACAGGCCGTCAAACATCTCGACAAGGCCGTCGAACTCCGTCCCGAAGATTCCACATTGAACGACCATCTTGGAGACGTCTATTGGCGCCTCGGCCGAAAGGTTGAAGCGAAGTTTCAATGGAACCAGGCCCTGACGTTGAGCCCGGAGCCTGAGGACGCCGAGAAGATCAAGAAGAAGCTCGAAGTTGGGTTGCCTGACGACTTTGGCCCCCGGGCCGAGCTTCAGCAGCCTGTGCCGCCTCAGACAGCGCCCGGCGCAACACCGGCTGCGACCGCCAACCCGTAGGCGGCTCTTCGGCATCCCGGCCAAGCGAAGCGTGAGCTGGGGTAGCAAAAAGGTGCACACTTCAATTTGTTACAATCCCGGATCAGGTTTCGCCTTCCGGGATTGCGGCGGCGGATATCCCCGTTGACGCGTCCGGCTCAGCCAAGAGCGGCGACTTCCGGAAGGAGCCTGACGCAAGCGGTGTGCTTCTTGTCTCAGCGGGGTCGACAATCGCGCTCAAGCCGCCTATTGACGTTACCCAGGTTTGAGCGAAGCCGGGTTTGCAATGACATCTCCTTCAGCCAGTAATTCGCGCGACTCCGCGCATGAAAGCTTTGTGGCCGGTCCCGTTTGTGAAAAAGCCCGGGCTAAGGTCAACCTGACGCTTCACATCAAGGGGAAGCGCTCCGACGGCTATCATGAGTTGGAAAGCCTCGTTGTCTTTGCGGGTGTCTGCGACAAGCTTGCCTTCACCCCCGACACAGAAGACAGCCTCGGCCTTGAAGGGCCTTTTGCGGGTCTTGTCGATGGCGAAAATCTCGTCCTGAAAGCAAAGCGCGCCGTGGCTTCGTGGCTTGGCGTTCCGATCAGCGGGCATTTCCGGCTTACGAAAAACATCCCAGTCGCAGCCGGTCTTGGCGGAGGCTCCGCGGATGCCGCCGCCGCCATCCGCGCGCTGCTGAAGGTCTATGACAGCGTCTCGAACGCCAAGACGTTCATCAAGCAATCCGCTGCGATCGGAGCCGACGTTCCCGTCTGCCTTGGGAATAGCGCTGCCTGGATGTGCGGCCTTGGCGAGCGTGTAACGCCCGTGTCCGGCCTTAGGGCATTACCTGCCGTTATGGTCAACCCGCGCATCAAGCTATCGACTGCGGCCGTCTTCAAGACCTTGAATGCGAAGCCTCTGCAGCCGGATGTGGCCGGGCCTCCGCCCTCCTTCCCGGGTTGGAAAGACCCTGTAGAAGCCGCCGCCTGGCTAAAAGAGGGGCGCAACGATTTGGAAGCGCCCGCCATCGCGCTTGAACCCGCTGTTCAAAGCGTTCTGGACACACTGCGCCGATTGGACGGCTGCCTGCTCAGCCGGTTATCGGGAAGCGGGCCCACCTGTTTCGGCATCTTTTCGTCCGAAGCTACCGCGGCCCAAGCCGCCCGTGAGATCGAGCGCAGCTATCCCGGCTGGTGGGTGCAAGACACTACTCTTTCGTAAGCCTGAGAATGGCTGAACAGCCACCGAAAAGGCATATGGCCACGCCCGCAATTTGCTCGATTTCTTATGCGTTCATCGTCCCAAGAGCAGTTGGATTTGGACGGGGTTGGAAAGCGGCGTGAGCATCGAGCGCATACCATCGAAGCCTGAGATCACGAGCACGGGCCATCCGGCAGCAGAGGCTTTAGGTCCGGGCCGCTCCTCGATCCCGATCATTTTTGCAGGCCTTGCCTTGACCCTCGACCGCAGTGGAGCAGCTTGGCTATCCACTGAGCAAACGCTCATCGTCTCCGACTTGCATCTGGAGAAGGGTTCCGGCGCAGCGGCAAGAGGCAGACTCATCCCTGCGTTCGACAGCCACGACACGCTGGTGCGCCTTAGAACAATCGTCGAGGCCTATCAGCCGGCGCGGGTTGTTTGCCTCGGCGATAGCTTTCATGACGGACGCGCGGGCGAACGCATGGCGGGGGCCGACCGACAGGCGCTCGCCTCGCTTTGCGCTCTCGCCAAAGAATGGGTCTGGATCGGCGGGAATCACGATCCGGAGGTGCCCGAATTCTGCGATGGCGAAGCGCAGAACGACCTTCGGATCGAGGGCGTCATCCTCCGCCATGAACCGAACGCTGTTCGAAAGACACCGGAGATTGCAGGCCATTTTCATCCGAAGGCGAGCGTGTCAACGGCTGGCCGCCGCTTTTCAGGCCCCTGCTTCTGCATATCAGACGATCTGCTGATTATGCCGGCTTTTGGCGCATATACGGGCGGCTTGAATTGCGCAACACAAAAGCTCCGCTCCCTTCACAGGGCGGAGCCCAAAATCTTCATGCTGCACGCCTCGAAAATCTGGCGAGTCGCTTGAACGCTGCTTTAAGCAGCGCCTGCCGCGCCTTCAGTCCGGGCGCGCGCCTTCACAACCTCGCGCTTCAGACGGCGAGCCTTGAGAGAAAGCTCCTCATCCCTAGACTTGAGAAGGAACGCATCCAGCCCGCCGCGATGCTCCACCGTACGGAGCGCGTTGGCGCAGATTTTGAAACGCACGCCACGGCCGAGCGCATCGCTCAAAAGCGTGACGTTGCAAAGGTTCGGCAGATAGCGCCGCTTTGTCTTGATGTTCGAGTGGCTGACGAGATGACCAACGAGGCCACCCTTGCCTGTGAGTTCGCACTGGCGCGACATGATCGGACCTAACAGTGAATGGAAAAGAAGGCGCATTCGCCGAGTTCACGTTCATGTAACGCTGAGCGCCGCGCGGGTCAAGCGTCGAGTGCCTTTTCCCATGTGTAGATGGCCTCTCGCGCTGTGGACGTTTCATTGTTAAGGCGTTGCGCCGTAGGGAAACAATGGTTTCGGCGCTGCCATTCTTTTGGGCCAATCCACGCGCTATGGAAACGCCATGGATTTGTCTTCCCGCATCATCACGTTTCTCGCTGGGGTCCCGCAGTTCTCAGCCATGGACGCTCAACAGCTGACGCACCTCTTCGGCCTGACGGCGCTCAAGGTGCTGGCCAAGGGCGAGCCTGCCACGGTGGCAGGCGGCGTACTCGATGACCTTCGCATTGTCGTATCGGGCCGGGTCGCTCAGCACGGAATGGGACCGGAGGCGCAAGAGTTCGGTCAAGGAGCGGCGCTTGCGGCAGAGGCTTTTTTTGCCCGGCGCCCGGCTTCGGCAACCCTGATCGCTTTGCGAGAGACAGTGCTTCTGACGATTTCCTGGGCCGATCTCACAGCGGCGTTTCGCGCCCATCCCGATCTTCTCGAAACATGCTTCGCAACGTTTTTCATGGATGGTGTAACCGCCGGGCAACCGCATCTGCAGCCCTCCCGCCTGGTCCTGTGCGCAGCTGGCGCCAAAGGACGACTCGATCCCGCGATGAAGGACTCCTTTGTCGCCGCCTTGGAAAGCTTGGCGGACGTCAGAATTCTTCGCCGGGAAAGCTTTGGCTCCCTTGCCCTGGACGCACCGGACACTGCTCATTGGCTTCAGGAGCAGGAACTTGAGTTCGAGGTCACCATTGTGGTCGCAGATGGAGCCGACGCGACGTTCGCGAAGGATGCCATCGAGGAAGGCGACGAAATCGTTTTCGTCGCATCGAGCGGCAGCCCCGCTTTGTCGTCTCTCGAACAATACGCGCTCGACCGGCGCGGAAAAGACCGTTGCCGCCTTTTCATCGCGAAGGACATGGGCATCTCGCTGAAGCACGCCGCCGATTGGATCGCGCCACGGCCTTATCGCTCCACGCAACTCATCGATTTCACGTCGCCAAAAGAAGCCGCACTGATGGCATCGGCGCTTCTCGGCAAGGGAATCACCGTGGCAGCCACAAGCTGCGGCGTTTACGCGGCCGCGATACTGGGCGCTCTCCAGGCCTTCGAGGCGAGCGGCGCCCCGCCTTCATGCCTGGCGGCCGCGGGGAGTGCCATTCTTCCCGCCGGTTTGCTTGCGAGCGGCGCGAGCCTTGCCGAGACCGAGGCGGCGTTCCGCGAATTGGCCGAACCGTTGCCCTGGAAGCGAGCCGCAAAGCCGGACACGGGATTGTTCGAGGCTGCGGGCATCGACGCCATGCTCGCGCTGGCCTTGCCGGAATGCAACATCGGCCTCACACCACGTCCGTTCATTGCCGTATCGCTTTCGCTATCGGAGAATGCACCCAGGTTCCACCGCGAGGGCCGCCTCCACAGCGCAGTCCGCGCCGGATTGACACCGCCTGGCGTGCTGCCGCCGTTCATTTCCGACGATAACGATATTCTCGTCAGCGGCGAAAGCGAGGTGGAGGCACTCGCCGCCGCTGCCGGAAAGCTCTCCGCGTCCCCCCTTGTGTTTCTCTATCCCAGCGCTCCTGCGCTCGGACCGTCACACATGACATACCGGCAGCTGGCCGGACCTTCCTTCCGCTTGGCCCCATTTCAAGGCCTTTTCGCGCCAGAAAAACGCGTCCGTCTCGAAACGGTGCTGGGGGCAGTTTCAAGCAAAACGCCGACCAACCTTCCGGCACCGGCCTCGCAATGCTTCGCGATCCCCATTCCCGAAGGCATAAGCCCAATGGATTGGACGGAGTGGGGCTGTCTTCGCGACGCCGCTTTTGAATGGACGACCGCTGAGATCATTATGCACGGGCTTGCGCAAAGCTAAGAACTCGGACCTATACCAGTCGTCGGAGCGGTCAACATATCAACCATTGGAGCTTTTCCAGGCGTATCATCCTGAGCCCGTCGAGGCCTCATCCTGAGCCTATCGGAGCCTCATCCTGAGCCTGTCGGAGCCTCATCCTGAGCCTGTCGGAGCCTCATCCTGAGCCTGTCGAAGGATGAAGCCAAGAATCCAGGCCTTTTCAGCCACCCGGATGCCCGCGTCCGATGACACGCACGATGCATAACGGCCCAACTTCGGTGATTTTGTTTCTGTGTCATACGCATGGTTCTTTGACTATTGGTATGACTTGCGCACTGGCCGAAGACCTAAGCGCTTGCCTCGGGAAAAAGGGAGAGAAGAAGTTCGTCATCCTGCTCGGTCACACTGAGAGACCGGCCGACGCTGATTCCCGTCGCCTCGATCAACCTATTCGCGAGCCCGGTGACATCGTTCAAAACCTTGAAACCGGTCAGATAAACGCGGCGTTCTTCCCGCTTGTACTCTCCGGTCGCGGAGATTTTCAGGACGAGGCCTGGCATCCCCGACAGATCGAGGGACACTTCGCCCAGGCTGTCGAAAAGGAAGCGATCGGCCGAAACTCTGGCCCCTTTCACGGACTCGAATTTCAGATCGGCATCTTTGAGAAGCTTGAATGCGAGGGCTTTGTTACGAAATTTTTGTATGACCGCCGGCATATTGGATTGAAGCAGAACGGATTCCGGAATCTCCTTATAGTCAACCATCGATGCCCCCACTCCTGCTGGACGTTAGATCCTGGCCTGTCTTCGGAATTGCAGGTTACTGCATCGACCTGCGACGATGCCCAAAACGCAACAAAGAAAGCATTATGGCGGTGTTGAGGCGGCTCGATCCATGGCTCCATCGTCGGGGTGGAGAGGGGCATTCAGGGCATTGGCGCAGGCGCTCGCCAAAGCCGACCGCCCCGTTCAACTTTCACTCCGGGCGAGTGCAGCCAAGATCGGATTCCGCATCAGCAAGGTGCGCGGCGGGCCAGCTTCCTGCCCGAGATCGGCTCTGCGGTCTATCTCTTCTCCACGTCGATCGAGATACGCCTCAAGCTCCGCGCCTGCTCGAACCTGCTCCTTGCCGCCGCGTTCTCTGGCGGCCAGCACCGCGGCTCCACCCCAGCTATTTGGGGCAACCACGTGCGACAATTCGAGTTGCAAGATGACCTCATTGGCAATTCTGAGCCTGTCGGCTCCGTGTCTATCGATTTTGGGCGGCGAGGGATCGATGGAGCGCAGAGCAAGTATGACAGGATTTTGCGAAATGTCCTGTTGCCCATGCCCTGACGCGCCAAAGGTTTTTTGAGCGGCATCCGAAGGCTTGGCGGCATCCGGGTTCCACCAAAAGTCGGTGTGCTGCGAAGTAAGCAAATTTTTCATGCGGGGGAAGTTCCGTTTATAAGGACGGACGACTTCCATCAATATAGACTTTGTTCTCTAATGTTTTATTAAGCTTGTTTTCCTTTAGTGAAGTACTGAATATCGTGATTGGAAATACAGGCGCGTGCGGTGTGTTCACGCGCCCTTTTGGGCATGATGCCGGCCGTTCTTCCGCTGGCCGGATCAGCCAGTCTGCTTAGCGCCCCGGCGTAAGTTTGATGGTCAGATCGCAGGAGCCCGCGCGCTTCGTGCCGCGCTGTCCGACCTCTATCTGGTAGATGCCGCTCTCGCGGACTTCTCCTCGGTAGAAGGGGCCGCCGGGGCCGCCATCCATATCTCCCGCAGGCGAGATCACCCTGCCGGAAGGATCGACTCCTTGCGCATTCGTGATCTCGGCCAGGAGATGCTGCCCCTTATCCGCCTGAACGCAATATGTTCTTTCGGGCTTGCTGGCTGAAAGCTCGACATGCACCGTTCGATGCGGATCAAGCATGGTGCAGTCTTGCCCAGCCTCCGCTCGGGCAAAACCCGGCGCCAGAGCGAGCGCGCAGGCAAGGAGGAGACCTCTCAGCCTGGCTGCCTCAAGAAACGAGCATCTCCGGTGGCAGGATGAGCTGCTTAATGAAGGCATCGAAATCGATCCCCGGATTGGACGTGTTGCAATCATAGCCATCACCGCCATGACACTCATCGGAATATTGCCAGACCAGCACGTCGCAAGGAAGGGCGACGCTCGGAGTGACGGCTGCCTTGTTCCAATTCGGGACGGGGCTGCAGCCCCGCCACTTCCAGCGCGCGATCCAGACGCCGTGGCAGGAAACGCCCTGATCTGCAGCCGAGGCAATGGCCTGCCATGTGGCGTTATCCGATTGCACGCCATAGACGCAGGGCAGGAGCGTTACGTCGCCTTTCGTTGCGGTCTGGGTGTAGTCGACGAGCGTGCTCGCCCAACCCCTATAATAAGACAAGGATAGCGGCGGCGTGCTTTCAACATCGAGAAACATCAAAAACTTGCCGCCGAGCGATTTCAGGTAATCCGCCCCGAACGTCAGGAGTATATCCCTGGCATTGAGCTTGGCGTCGGCCGCCCCTTGCGCAGCCGTTCCCGCGACCCTCTTGGTCTGCCGCGCGATGGGCAAAACGCGAATGTCTCTATCGCGCAGCAGTTGGCCTTCTTTCAATTGGCGGTATTCGACGAGGCCGGTGGTCGCGGCGCTCGTGAAATAGCGGCCCCAAAATGCCGGCTTTTCGCCAAGCGTTTCGGTGGCAAGATCGACAAGGCTTCGCCCGCCGATCTGGCTCGTGACAAGGTCCGAACTGTCTGCGCCTGCCCGCCCTTTCGACATCTCTTATCTCCCGCTTCGAAATAGCCTTTGAGTCGATACTATTCTCAGCGTTTGGCGTCTCGAATAAGGCTCGTGTGGATGGCAGCTCGAATGTTGGTCGGCATGAACAGGCTCAGTGGCGAAATCTGAGAGAGACCTTTCACTTCAGCCCGCTCCCCTTGATGAGCGGGGCTGGTCCTATTCCGATACGCGCAGCCAGCACAGCCTAATTCATGGACCAGCCATGGCTCACGACGAGCGACTGTCCGGTGAGCGCATTGGTCGGGAAAGCGGCGAAGAAAAGCGCGACCTCGGCGACGTCCTCCATGGTCGTGAATTCGCCGTCGACCGTCTGGCCGAGCATGATTTTTTTCACGACTTCTTCCTCGGAAATGCCAAACGTCTTCGCCTGTTCGGGGATCTGCTTCTCGACAAGCGGCGTTAACACGAAGCCGGGGCAGATCACGTTCGACCGCACGCCATGAGCCGCGCCCTCCTTCGCCAGCACGCGGGAAAGCCCCAAGAGACCATGCTTCGCCGTCACATAAGGGGCTTTGAGGGGGGATGCCTCTTTGGAATGCACCGATCCCATGAGGATGACCGAGCCGGATTTCTGTTTGTACATATGCGGCAGGCAGGCCTTCGTTGTCAGGAATGCGCCGTCCAGATGAATGGCGAGCATCTTCTTCCACTCGGCGTAGGGGAATTCATGGATGGGATGAACGATCTGAACGCCCGCGTTCGACACGAGAATGTCGACCGTTCCAAAGGTCGAAACCGTCTTCGCGACGCCTGCGTTGACCGCTTCCTCGCTTGTCACATCCATCTCGATCGCGATGATCGTATCCGGTCCGCCGAGCTGGCGCGCGGCCTTTTCAGCCTGATCCATTTTGATGTCGGCAATGACGACGCGGCCGCCTGCCTCGACATAGCGCTTGGCAATCGCATAGCCGATTCCGCTTGCAGCGCCGGTAACGATCGCAACCTTCCTATCGAGTTTCATGATCGGTCCTCTCTAACTTTCGACTTTACTGGCCTAATAAAGTGGTAGCGGGAAATAGCGTAGCATCAATTCCTCATAACGGCCGGATGCCTTCACACGCGCCAGCGCATAATCCAGCACCTCGCGCAAGCGCCCGTTCCCTTTCTTGATCGCAATTCCGACGCCGTCCCCGAAATAGCGCGGCTCCGTGTAGCCCTCGCCCTTGAACTCGCAGCACCGGCTCGAACTCGTTCCCTGTATCCAGAACATCAGCGAAATGCCGTCGCCGAAAAGCAAATCCGCGTCGCCGTTCTTGAGGGCTACGCGCGCCTGTTCCGCCGAATTATAGGGAGGATCTTTGCGCGTTCGAAGAAGTCGCGCAAAAAGGCCTCATGCGAGGAGCCGCGAACGACGGCGATCCGCTCGCCTCGGAGCGTCTCCACGGAAATCTCCTTGAAGCCGTTGCCTGCCTTGCCCACGAAACGCGCAGGCGTCGTGTAATAGCGGCTGGTGAAATCCACATCGGCGAGCGCTTTGCCTGTGATCGCCATCGAGGCGATGACCGCGTCCGCCTCATTGTTCTTGAGAGAGGGGACGAGCGTGCTCCATTCGGCGGTGTTGATGTCGCAATCCACCGAAAGTTCACGGCAGATCGCGCGGGCGAGATCGATATTGAAGCCGGTGAGCCGGGCCTCCTCGTCATAATAGTTGAAAGGCGGGTAATCGGCTTCCGTGAGCACGCGCAAACGGGGAAGCCACGACCAGTCGGGCTTCGGTCCGACCTGCATGTCACGCCATTTCTGAACCCTCTGTCCATCGTCCGCCTTTGTCGGCGGTGCGATGACGGTTAGCGCGCAAAGCGAAAGCAGGAAGGCAAGAAGCAAGCCGCGCGCGAGAAACAGGATGTCACTAAACTTCACCCGCAACCTCCGGTTCGTAGACAAAAGAGCCGCGGCAGGGTCGTTTGCCGTAGTGCTCAAGAGTTTTGCGTATATGGAACAAATCGATTGTGATCGCGCCCAGGTCCGGTCTTTCCGCCGAGACCATAACCTTTTCGAAAACGATGGCGCAAGCGGCGGTCGGTCCCGGTCACCGCTTTCAGCACCGGATTTCGAGAGCGCCCTTCTCCGCTCCCTTCAGTGTCCTCCAAACGTCATCCGAAAGCTCGAGTTTCAGGCACGCGAGGCCCGCGTTGGGCTCATCCAGGCCGCTATCGCGTCTGGCGTCTACAGGGCCGGAGACGTCTACGAGCATATTGCCAGGAAGCTTTCTCTCGCGGAGAGCGGCACGCCCTGCCGATTGCATCTGCCATCCGCCCCGGACCGGGCCTGGACGTTGCTCGAAAAGCCCGTTCCGCTTGCCGCTCATGGCGACGATGTGGTCGCGCTCAATGGGCAGACATCCTCGATGCAGACGCTCATCACGCTTGCCGTCAAGCTTGGCGAGAGGCGAAAGCGCCTGAAACTCGTCACCCGCCAAGAGCTTATCGACCTTGTGACGCGAACCCACGGACGCGTCCTTGTTGGCCGGGCCGTGGCGGAGTTGATGAAAGCGCATCCCGATTGGAGCGCAAAAACTGGCCTCGTTTCATGGCAAGTCTATTTCGGCGCGGTCATAACCGGGCTCGCCCTGGGGGCGCTGGCATTTGCGCCGAAGGAAACGCTCACGCTTGGATCGATCGCGCTTTCCGTGTTTTTCCTGCTTGCGATCCTGTTGCGTTTCGCGGCGATCGTAAGCCTTCTGGCGCCGGCGGCGGGCCAAAGACGGCGCCCGCGAGCGCTTCTATCCGACGCCGAATTACCGCAATACACCGTGTTCGTCCCCCTCTTCAAAGAGGTGGAAATCCTGCCGCATCTCGCCAAAGCGCTGCGGAACCTCGATTACCCCCCGGCAAAACTCGACATCAAGATCGTGCTGGAAGCCGTTGATAAGGCTACGATCGAGGCCGCTTCGAAGCTCGATTTCCCTGGTAACGTCGATCTCATCGTGGTTCCCGACCGTCAGCCGCGCACGAAGCCGAAAGCTCTCAATTATGCGCTGCAATTTGCGACCGGGGATCTTGCCGTCATCTACGACGCCGAGGACCGCCCGGAGCCGGACCAACTCCGCAAGGCCGCCACCGTTTTCCACAACGCATCGCCGAAACTTGCCTGCCTGCAGGCGCGACTCGACTATTTCAACGCCAAGGAAAATTGGCTAGCCCGCCAATTCACGATCGAATACGCGACGCTGTTTCGGGGCCTTCTGCCGCTGTTCGGCCGTTTCGGTCTCCCGCTGCCGCTTGGCGGCACATCCAACCATTTTCGCATCCGCGTTCTTCGCGAGCTTGGCGCGTGGGACCCCTTCAACGTCACCGAGGATGCCGATCTGGGCATGCGGCTGCACCGCGCCGGCTACAATGTCGAAACACTCGATTCGACGACCTATGAGGAGGCGTGCTGCCAGACGATGCCCTGGGTGAAACAGCGGACGCGGTGGCTGAAGGGATGGATGCAGACTTTCGGCGTCCACATGCGCACGCCCTCTGCCACGCTGCGCGAAACTGGGCCAACCGGATTCCTCACCTTCCACGCCTATTTCGCGGGCATTATCGTTTCCTCGCTCGCGCATCCTCTCTTTTATTTTCTGCTCGCCTACGACGCGATCCACGGCACGCTGTTTCAGCGAGGGGTTGGCCTGAACGACGACCTTATGCTTGGCATCGCGCTCCTCAATTTTATCGGCGGCTATGCCGTCAACCTCGTGCTTGGCGCGCTGAGCCTGCGGGGCACCCGGCACAAAGGGCTATGGCCGCATGTCATATTTATTCCGGTCTATTGGCTTTTCGTGTCTGCGGCGGCGTACCGCGCCGTGTGGCAGCTCATCCGCGCCCCGTTCTATTGGGAGAAGACGGAGCACGGTGTGTCGAGCCAGCTGAAGCCCGCTAGCTAGCTCTGCCGCGTAAGCGCTCACGCCATGGCCGCCCGATTTACGCGAACGGGGATGGCCTTGTAGGCTGGCGTGCAGCTTTTCGGTTCATGATGCGAAAGTGGCACGAGCGGCGACGCTTCTGGGAAATAGGCCGCGGCGCACCCCTTGGCTATCGGATGTTTCACAATACGAAAGCCCTGGACCTCGCGCCGGATAGCGTCCTCCGATACCGTTTCCAGGTTCACCGTTTCGCCCTCGTCGAAACCAAGACGGCCCATGTCCTCCTCATTCATGAAAAGGACCATTCGTGTGCCATTGATGCCGCGCAGCCTGTCGTGAAAACCGTAGACGGTGGTGTTGAACTGATCGTTGCTTCGAACCGTGGTCAACCGAAGAACGTCATCGGAAGAGAGCTTGGTCGCCAATTTGTCTCCGGCCGGGTTCTCAGGCACGAGAAAGTTTGCGCGCCCCGTCTCGGTTTTCCATTGCCGGTTCCGCGCCGGGATCGGCCGCTCGAAGCCGCCGGGCGTGAACAGCCTTTTGTTGAAGTCCTGGAACATCTCGGGCCAGGTCTCCTCCATGGCGTCCCGGACCTTGCCGTAGTCGCCGACCCATTCGTCCCAGGGGACTTTCGAATTTGGCATGAGCGTCGCCTTGGCGAGTTCTGCGACGATGGCCGGTTCGGATAGAAGATTGGGGCTCGCCGGTTCTACCTGTCCTCGCGAGCCGTGGAAGAACGCCGTCGAATCCTCCATGGAGACAGCCTGCTCGCCGCTCGCCTGTCTGTCGATTTCGATGCGGCCAAGGCAGGGGAGGAGATAGGCCACCTTGCCATGGATGACGTGGTTTCGATTGAGCTTGGTCGCGATCTGAACGGTGAGCGGAAGTTTGCGCCAAGCCTCTTCAACCTGCGGGCCGTCCGGCAAGGCGCGCGCCAGGTTCCCGCCAAGGCAAAGGAACGCCTCCAGCTCCCCCTTCATCAGCGCCATCGCCGCGCCCATGATGTTCAGGCCTTTCTCGCGCGGCGCCTTGAACTCGAATTGCTTCTCTAGCTGATCGAGCGGCGCAAGCTCCGGCTTCTCCGTGATGCCAACGGTGCGCTGGCCCTGAACATTGGAATGGCCGCGCACAGGCAGGATGTTTCCGCCCGGCCTGCCGATATTTCCGCGCAGGAGGAGCAGGTTCGCGACCATCTGGACATTCTGCGTTCCCTGAAGCTGCTGGGTGATGCCCATGCCGTAAATGCCAAGGCAAGCCTTGCTTTTCGCGTAAGTGGCGGCGGCCTTCTCGATCTCCTCGCGGCTAAGCCCCGAGCCCTGTTCTATGGTTTCCCAGTTTGTCGTGCGGCAGTAGTTCGCGAAGTCCTCGAAGCCGTGCGTGTGCTCGTCGATGAACGCCACATCGAGAACGCGCTCGCCACCCTTGGCCTTGGCCTCGTCGTCGAGCGCAATGACCGCCTTGCACAGGCCTGTCAGCGCCGGAATGTCGCCGCCGGATTTGATCAGGCAATACTGCGTCGCGATCTGCGTTTCCGACAGCGTCAGCATCTCGACCGGATTTTGCGGATTGGTGAACCGTTCCAGCCCGCGCTCGCGCATCGGATTGAACACGATGAACTGCGCCCCGCGCTGTCTTGCATGCTGAAACTCATGCAGGATGCGGGGAGAATTCGTGCCAGGGTTCTGGCCAATGTGAATGATAAGGTCGCAATGCTTGAAATCTTCCAGGGTCCCGGTCCCTACGCCTGCGCCGATGCTCTTCGGCAGGCCCACGGACGTGCTTTCGTGGCACATGTTCGAGCTGTCGGGCAGGTTGTTGTGCCCGTACATGCGTGCAAAAAGCTGGAACATGTAAGATGTTTCGAGCGAGGCGCGGCCTGAAGTGTAGAACACCGTCTTTTTCGGGTCGCACGCCTTTAACCGCGCGCCGATATCGCGGAAGGCTTCCGCCCATAGCACCGGGACGTATTTGTCCGTCGTAGGGTCCCATCGAAGCGGCTCGGTGAGGCGGCCCTCTTTTTCCAGGTCGAAATCGCTCCAGGCTTCGAGTTCCGTGCACGTATGTTCAGCGAAAAATTCGCGCCCGATCCGCTCCGATGTGATCTCCCAGGCGGTCGCCTTTGCGCCGTTTTCGCAGAACTCGAAAGGGTAAGGGTCGCGCGGCTTGGCCCAGGCACAGGATACGCACATGAAACCGTCCGCCTTGTTCTGCTTCCACAGGACGAGGTCGCGGCCGACCGGAACCTCTTCGCGAAAGAGGTGCGCGGCGACAGACCTGATCGAACCCCAGCCTCCCACCGGACCCGGATAAGGCTCGAAGCTCGTCGACTTGGTGAGTTTGCGTCCTTCCTCGGTCTTTGGCGCTGGAGAGGCTTCTTCGCTCGTGACGACGATGTCGGCGTCTTTGGTGGCGGGTTGGGGGGCATCCTGGTCGAAATTATTATCGACCGCTTGGGTCGATGATCTGCCGAGGTCCTCAGCCATTCAATGTCTCGCTCTTGACAGGTGCGCACCGCGGCTTTCCGCTAGCGCTTCGCAACATCCATTCTGTCAAGAACGCCGCCCCGCCGATCGTTCCCAACCGCGGGAAAGAAGCCTGAGAGTGGGTTTCGAGGCGGCAAGGGAAGGTGGACGTTCCGGCGCACATTCCGGCGTCGCGGAGGATATCGGCCCGATCGCGCGCGACCGCCCCTGGCTCAGGGCACAGACCTTCGGATGCCGCGCGAAACGCGTCGCTGCTAGCTAGAGCAGCTTATTCGCGTCCAAGTGGAGGCGGGCTGCTCCGGGAGCGTCACCTGCAGAACTCTATCATGTCACCCTTGTATTCAGTATACCAAGCTTTTGCGCTTAGGACATTCAGTAAAGGCTTGTACAATGGTTAACGCCGGGGCACGAGAGGAGCGTCTATGCAGTATATCGTTGGGTTGAAGCTTAAGGGTAAAACCGGACACATCACCGTTGGTGCCGAGGACGCGCTTATCGCTGCGCTGAAGGCCAAGGCACAGCAGCCGGACTTGGCCATTACCTATGTGAGGCGGCAGAACAAGCGCGGTGACACCCGCAATCCATCCTCCACGCTTGCGAGGGCTGCGGAGTAAGGTTTCGAGCCTGAGTTAATCGACGCCTTACCAGTTCTGGCGCACCGAGACTATGCCGCCAAGCTCGTCGAAGACGACGAGAGGCTGGCTGCAATCGTGATAGAATTTCTGGCGGCGGGACCATCCCCATCCGGGGGGCGCCTCGCAGCAGCGGGCTTGCTTATGATGGCCGTGGCGGCCCGCCTTGGGCGGTGGAACCAGCCGAAACTCTGCGCAGCGGCTGTCCGCGCAATACAGGTCTGCCGACGCGGCGCGCCGCGACGCAGCAGGCGATTGCGCAGGCGGCTACCGCTAACTTTCGCGCCGTGCTGTTTGCTCGGCCCATCTTTAGTGATCTTCGTGGAATGGAACGAGTTCGACTTCGGCTACGCCGAGTGCGGCGTTGAGGGCCGTCTGCCCCTGGACGCGGAGGGGCTGCAGCGAAACGGTGTTATTCGACCCGCCTATCAGCACGTTTGCCCCCCCGCCCACGCCGAGTGAGGCGTCGGCTGCGACACCAACATAATGCCCCATCAGAACACCCTGGTTGACCGGGAGGTCGGTCGGAGCCAAAACGACCCAGGTGAGACGAGCCTTGTTCGTCATGCCGATATCGAGGCCGTATTTCTTGATCTGTCCCTCGTAGAGTTCGCCTTCGGTGGCTAGACGGGGCCGGAAGACGCAGCGTAGCTCTCTCGTCGAACCGAAGATGAAACTGACGCCGCCCTTGACGCCGCAATCCAGATGCCCGACAGCCAGAGTTTCGCCAGCGGCGGCTGGTGAAGCGGCAGCCAGCCCGCTCGCGGTAACGGCGATCATAGCTGCCTTGATGAACGTTCTCGTCATAGCCGTTTCCCCACACAAAAATTGGTCCGACTCGCACAAGCTACGCCAATCCCTTCGTAGCAGCTTTTGGAAAAGAAAAAAGACGGTTGCACACAAGAGAAGCCTATCCACTTTTGATGGACTCAAAAGCGGGGCTCTACCGCTTCGCACCTTTCCGGACGCGCACAGTTTTTGTTTGCCGTGCGTCTTCACCGGAAAACCGCTTCGCACCTTTCCGGACGCAC
>CAVRSS010000152.1:0-8412 GCA_963723755.1 uncultured Alphaproteobacteria bacterium
GGCCCAAGAAGTCGAACCAGCGCTTTGTGCCTGCAGTTTATTGACCCGGCATCAAAAGACAGGATTAGAGCGCCGCTTCGTTTGTTTGGGGCAACGGCCTGCAAAGAAATCGTATTGGGTATACCGTACATCCGGGATGTCATCGTGATTGCACCCGGCGCGTGGGCACTGCCACCGGGTAACATCCGTTAGCAGGATGCTGGAAAAGGCGGAGATCCGGGCTTCATCCTTCGACAAGCTCAGGATGAGGCAGAGCGATTTCAACGCTTTAGACCTCAAGCAAGCCATCAGCTTCTGGGACTATCTTGGAGACCGGCTTGCAGTGACCGACGCGCCCGCCGTCCCAAGGCTCGCCGACCTCATCGGCAGGTCTGCACACGCCTAACCGCCCGGATTTTTGCCCCTGTTACTCATGGTGAGCTTTGTCGAACCATGAGCTTGTCGAACCATGAGCCGCATCGTATTGCAGCGGCCTACTTTAAAAGCGCATCCGGCGCAATCCCTCGTGAAGCGCTGCCCGGTTCATCCTGCCCCCCTGTTGGGCACACTAGAACCGGACAACTCACGAGCTACAAACGCCGGACAGATCACGAGCTAACCACAGTGCTTGCAGGACGCACTTGAGCTATCCCCCACAATTGGTATGCTTTTTGCTGCCGGAAGCGGGATGCGTGCTGGGCGAGCCAGTCTAGGGCGAGCCGCGGCAGGATCTCGCGACGTGCGTCTCTAAGAGGATAAGGACGGCATGGCAGCGCTGGCGAACGTCGTACACTACAGCGATGCGCTTGTGGTGCTTGGTATAGCGGGCGTCGTTGTTCCGTTGTTGAGCCGCTTTGGGATGAGCCCGGTGCTGGGTTATCTCGGCATGGGCGCTGCGCTGGGGCCTTTTGGGCTCGGCTCGCTTCGGGGCGACCTGGGGCTTTTCCATTGGGTTACAATATCCGACGCCAAGGGCGTTGCCGGCATCGCCGAACTCGGCGTGGTTTTTCTTCTGTTCATGATTGGCTTGGAGCTTTCCTATGGCCGGCTCCACGCGATGCGCCGCCTCGTTTTCGGCCTGGGGAGCTTGCAAGTCGCGGTGTCAACGGGGGTGCTTGCCGCCCTTGCCGCGCTTCTTGGCGTTGCACCGGCGCCCTCGATCATCATCGGCGGGTGTCTCGCCTTATCCTCGACGGCGATCGTCGTCGAAGTTCTGGCGGGGCAGGGGCGTCTGGCGACCGTCGCGGGCCGGACCAGCCTCGCCGTTCTCTTGGCGCAGGATTTGGCTGTCGTGCCGCTCCTGCTTTTCCTTTTCATTCTTAGCACGGGAACCGGCGCTTCGGTCTGGACGGTTCTTGCCTTGGCGGGCGCAAATGCTCTCCTTGGCCTCGGCCTGATCGTCCTTTCAGGCCGCGTTTTGCTCAGGCCGCTGTTCAGGCTCGTTGCGTCCACCGGCGCAAGCGAACCGTTCATGGCGGCGACCTTGTTTGTCATTGTTGCGATGGGCGTCGTGGCGAACTCGGCGGGGTTATCCATGGCGCTGGGAGCCTTCATCGCCGGCATCCTTCTCGCCGAGACCGAATACAGAAAATCGATCGAGATCGCGATCGAGCCATTCAAGGGCGTGCTCCTCGGCCTCTTCTTCTTCACCGTCGGCATGCAGATCGACGTCCGTGAGATCGTCAATCAGCCGCTTCTGACGCTTGGGGCGATCGCAACTCTGGTTTTCATCAAGGCGATTTTGCTCACCGGGCTCGCCACTCTGTTCGGCGTGTCGAGGGGGGCGACGCTTGAGACCGCGCTCCTGCTTGGCCCCGCGGGCGAGTTCGCCTTTGTGGGCATCGGCCTGGCGGCCAAGCTCGGGTTGTTGAGCCCAAGCCTGTCGAGCTTTACACTCGCGGTGACTTCGCTATCCATGGCCTTCATCCCTGTTCTCAGCATGGCGGGCAGGCGAATTTCGCTGAAGCTGCAGGAAAGGGAACGGCATTCCGATCCCATCCTTTCCGCTGTCCCGCGCAAGCGTCAAGGGCACGCCATCGTGGTTGGCCACGGGCGGGTAGGGCAGGTGCTTTGCTCGCTCCTGGAGCGGCACGTGTATCCCTTCATTGCAAGCGACAGAGACCCCGACCTCGTTACGGAACACAGACGCAGCGGCCGTGACGTCTACTTTGGCGACGCGACCAATCCGGCCTTCCTCAAAGCTTGCGGGATCGACCACGCCAAGGCGCTGATCGTAACCGCCACGGGGTGCAAAGACATCGATGCGATCGTGAAAGCCGCGCGCCTGGCACGGCCCGATATTCTGATCGTGTCCCGTGCGCGAGACGCGGCGCACGCCAGCCACCTTTATGAAATAGGCGTCACGGATGCCGTGCCCGAAACCATAGAAGCGAGCCTTCAGCTTTCAGAGGCGTCGCTCGTTGGGCTTGGTCTGCCGCCGGGGCCGGTGATCGCTTCGATCCACGAGATGCGGGATGTATTCCGGACGGAGTTGCAGAACGCGGCACGAAGGTCCGGAAGGCCGGTCACGCGGGCAATCCGAAGGAAGACACTGCGCGACAGGTTTCATTGAGCCGGAAGATGCGTTCAGCCTCGGGCTGAAAAGGCATGAAATCTTGGCTTCATCCTTCGACAGGCTCAGGATGAGGTCTTCGACAGGCTCAGGATGAGGTCGAGTGTTTTCGATGAGTTAAACCTCATGGTGAGCTTGTCGAACCATGGGCAACATCGGCTTTTCGATAAAGACGCACGGCAAACAGCACCTTTACGGACGCACTCTAGTGGCCGGACGTGATTGCATTGGCTGGCAGGAACGGGTTTCTGACAATCGCTGGCGCTAATGCATTTTCCTTCTTGGACCGAAAGCGCCGGGAAAAGGTGGAGGGTGCATCGCAAACGCCGCCGCTGTGGACGCCCTGGCTTTGCAAAGGGATCAGCGCTTGAACGGGGTCGGGCGGGCCTGGCTGAATGCACGCCGGAACGTTCGCTGCACTCGCCGCCGTGGTAGCGGCAGCCGAGACGATCACGGCGAAAAAAACGCGGGATAAAATCATGGTACGGAGCACGCAACGCATCGAAGACGCAAACACACTTATTTCCGGACAATAACGCTCCTTGCGTCTGCAGTCGCCATCAATTTGATGGGGATCGGTGCGGCTTATGCTTTTTCTTTAAGTCGGGAAAGGGTTGGAAACGGTGAAAAAGCGTGATAGCAAGTTTGCCTGACGGCGCTTCAGACCCGCGCGCTTCGCAAACCTCAACTTATTGGCTTGCGCTTCCACCGGCCCAACCGGCGACTGCGTGGACCGCTTGGAATTTTGCTATGAAAGTCAAGAACTCGATCAAGACCCTTCGCTTGCGGCACCGCGCTAACCAGGTCGTGCGCCGCCGAGGCAGGCTTTACATCATCAACAAGAAGGTGCGGCGTTATAAGGCCCGGCAAGGCTAGGCCCCGCGTCATCTGCTAAACTGCGCGATTTCGCTGTCCGCTTTTGAGCGGACAGGTGTGTTTTGTCGTGCGTCTTCATCAGAAAACCGATCCGCAGTTGTCTGGACGCACTCTAGCAGGCCGCTGAAAGACGATGTTGCCCATGGTTCGACAAGCTCACCATGAGGATCAACTCATGAAAACACTCGACCTCCTCCTGAGCCTGTCGAAGGCCTCCTCCTGAGCCCGTCGAAGACCTCATCCTGAGCTTGTCGAAGGCCTCCTCCTGAGCTTGTCGAAGGCCTCATCCTGAAGCCCGTCGAAGACCTCATCCTGAAGCCCGTCGAAGACCTCATCCTGAGCCCGTCGAAGACCTCATCCTGAGCTTGTCGAAGGCCTCCTCCTGAGCTTGTCGAAGACCTCATCCTGAGCTTGTCGAAGACCTCATCCTGAGCCCGTCGAAGGCCTCCTCCTGAGCTTGTCGAAGACCTCATCCTGAGCTTGTCGAAGACCTCATCCTGAGCCCGTCGAAGACCTCATCCTGAAGCCCGTCGAAGGCCTCATCCTGAGCTTGTCGAAGGATGAAGCCACGTTTTCAGGCTTTTCAGCAGCCAGCTAGATCGCGCCGGCCAATTCGCCGATTTTGAAGATGCGCAGCATGTTGGTCGTACCGGGTCTCTTAAAGGGAACGCCGGCGCAAACAATGACGCTGTCGCCGTTAACCGCGTAGCCTTCGGCTCGCACGACCGCTTCCGCGCCCTTCACCATTTGCGTTGTATTCGCCGGATCGGCAGTCTGAACGCAATGCAGCCCCCAGACAAGGTTCAACCGGCGCGCCGTTTCCCTCACAGGCGTCAGCACCAGGATGGGCTGATGCGGGCGCTGGCGGGCGACGCGAATGCCCGTGGTGCCGGTTGCCGTGTAGCAGACGATAGCCTTGAGTTGGAGTGTTTCCGCGATTGACGCCGCTGCCGCGCTGATCGCGTCGGCGGTTGTATGCTGAGAAGAGGGCTTCCGGAAGCGCAGAATGTCTTCGTAATTTTGATCATTCTCAACCTCCCGGGCGACGCGATCCATGGTTGCCACGGCTTCGACAGGATAGGCGCCTGTCGCCAACTCCGCGGAAAGCATGACAGCGTCCGCGCCTTCGAATACGGCCGTCGCAACGTCCGACACCTCGGCGCGCGTGGGGACGGGTGCGGCGGTCATGCTTTCCAGCATCTGTGTGGCGACAACGACGGGTTTGCCCCGGTCGCGCGCCGCGGTCAAAAGCTGCTTCTGCAACCCCGGCACCTGCTCAAGCGGCAGTTCGACGCCAAGATCGCCGCGGGCAACCATGATGCCATCGCATTCGGTGAGAATGTCTTCGATCGCCACGACCGCAGCCCGCCGCTCGATCTTCGCCATGACCGCGGCGCGGCCTTGCACAATCGCCTTGACGTCGAGAATATCCTGGGCGCGCTGAACGAAGGAAATGGCAATCCAATCGACGCCTGCTTCGATCGCGGCCTCGCAATCTTCGCGATCCTTGATCGTCATGGAGCCAAGCGGCAGGATGGCGTCGGGCATGTTCACACCCTTCCGGCTGGAGAGAATGCCGCCTGTCACGACTTCGGCGATCATGCGGCCGGGGTGGACCTCCAAGATGCGCAGGTTCAGCTTCCCGTCATCGATGAGAAGCGTATGCCCCGGTTCCGATGCCGCGTAGATTTCGGGATGAAGCAGCCCGACGCGTTTTGCCGTGCCGGGCGTGTGGTTGGCGTCGAGGACGATGCGCTGGCCCTTTTCGATCCGGATCTGTCCCTCAGCCAAGGAACTGATGCGGAGCTTTGGACCCTGCAGATCGGCCAGAATGGCGATGGGGCCGAATTTGTTTTCAAGCGTGCGGAGCGCGGCGACGTAAGCCCGCATGTCCTCGTGGCTTGAGTGACTCATGTTGATGCGGAAGACATCGGCTCCCGCAACCACGAGCTTCTCAAGCTGATCCGGTTGGCAGCTCGACGGCCCGAGCGTGGCGATGATTTTCGTTCGCCGCTGGCGCTTCATCGATGACGCGTCCCAGGCGCGGTTGTGACGGCAGCCTGGGAGGGAGCTTGTGTCTGATTTGAATTATCGGCGGGCGCTTGTGCTTGCGAAGGATCCGATTGGTCGGTCAACTTCACGGTCCAATCTATCTGTTCCTGGGTGTCGACCTCGAAAAAGCCGCTCTTTTTGAAGCCGCGACTATCGCAATTGTCAATTCCCTTGATCGTGAACTCGACGTCGTTCGTGCACATATTAATGGTGCCCCCCCACTCGCCGCCTTTGTCGTAATCGAAGGCATAGACGTAGTAGAAACGCGCGCGAAGCTTGTCCTGGATCAGAAGAGCGCAGGATTGGCTGTCGACGTTCCACCAGCCCTCGCTGACCCAACCTTCCTTGTCCTTATAGCCGATGGCAACGCCAATGCGGCTTGAGGTGCTGTTGCAAAGTTTGAGTTCCGCACTCGCAAGACTGGGCATTGCCAACGCCACGCAAAAAGCAATTGCTACAGTCACGGCGCGAGCAGGCCATGCTGATATAATGAGCTGTCGCAAAGTCATCCCTGGAGTCCAGAAATTAAGTGAGTTTTACGCGCACTCTAATCTCTGATCGAGCTATCCACAACAATGGCTCTGAAATCGTTTACATTTGTTCCCGTGGGACCGCAAACGAGCAGATCATTTGTTAACCGAAAAAATCCGGTTGAGTCGTTATTGGCGAGAAATGTGGCTGGAAGGAGATTGTGTGTGGCGGCGCGGCTTATTGTACCCCAGTCGATGAAGGCCCCGGCCGGGTCGAGAGCGCTGCCCGTGCCGCCGTCGGTGCCGTCGGTATCGCCCGCGAGAGCGGCAATGCCTTTCTCGCCGTCAAGCGCGATGGCGAGCGCAAGCGCGTATTCCTGATTTGGTCCGCCCCGGCCGTCGCCCTTGACGGTGACCGTAAGCTCGCCGCCCGACAGGATCACGGCGCGGCGGCCGCCGGCGAGGCAGCGCTTCGCGAGCTGGGCGTGCAGCTGCGCCACATCGCGCGCCTCGCCCTCGAGAAAGTCGCCAAGCATGATGACGTCATAGCCGAGGCTCCGCGCCAAATCGCCGGCAGCGAGAAGCGAGTCGCGGCCCGTTGCGACGAGTTCGAAACGGGCATTGGCAAAAATGGGATCGCCGGGTTTGGGCGTCTCATTTGCGGGATCGGTCAGCGCCGCCTGGATCGATGGGGGAACGCTGATCCCGTACTTGGCAATGATCCTCCGCGCCTCGGCAAGCGTTGTCGGATCGGGGCATGTAGGCCCTGACCCGATCGCGTCGGGCTCGTCGCCGGGCGTATCCGAAATCGCAAGCGTGACGAGCGTCGCGGCACCGGCGCAGGCGGCAAGACGGCCGCCCTTGAAACGCGAGATGTGCTTTCTCACGCAATTCATCTCGTAAATGCGTGCTCCGGACTTGAGAAGCGCCTTTGTGAGCGCTTGTTTCTCTGAGAGGGTGACGTCCCCCGCAGGCGCCGCGCAAAGCGCCGATGCGCCGCCGGATATCAGGAAAAGAACCAGATCGCCGGGCTTCGCCGAGCGCGCCAGCTTCATGGCTTCGACTGCCGCGTGTTCGCTCGCCCCGTCGGGAACGGGATGACCGGCCTCGATGAGCCGGAGCGTTTTCAACGGTTCGCCGAACCCGTACCGCGTGATGGCGACGCCCGACAGGAGAGACTTTTCTTGCTGCCCATAGTGTTTTTCCGCGGCGCTCGCCATGCCCGCCGCCGCCTTGCCGCAGGCGATCACAATGATTTTCCCGTTTGCAGGAGCTTCCGGGAAGTGGCGTGGCAGGCATTTTGCGGGCAGGGCAGCCGCGACGGCGGCCTCGAAAAGGGTTTGGAGAAAGCGTCTGGTGTTTAGCGGCACGACAAACACTCGCTGCGTTGACCCGGCTTCAGCACCGCGGAAACTACTGCGTCTCTGACGCGGCTGATATTGGAATTAAGTCGCTAACCTGAAAGTATGGCATGGCTTTGCGTTAGCGGGGGACGCCTGGCCAAAAGGCTTGAACTTCCACACCCAGAGGTGGCATTAACATCGCGTGTGATGCCAGCGAGCCGTTCACTCATGCGGGAGCTCACCGCCAATTCCTCCAAAATTTCGACTGTCCCCACCAAATGATGCATCGATGCAACTGATATCCACTCCACCGGAGCCGCAGCGCGGTCAATCCGCGAGCTTCGAGATTGTCCACGGCTCGCCCGGCGGCTCACAGTTTCTTATTCTATGCGATCACGCCACGAACAGGCTGCCACCCGAATATGGGACGCTGGGCCTCGGCCACGAGCAGCTAAAGCGGCACATCGCCTACGATATCGGCGCTCTCGGCGTCGCGCTGCAGATCGGGCGACGTTTGCAGGCGACCGTGATCTCTTCGTGCTTCTCGCGCCTCCTCATCGATCCCAATCGCGGCGAGGACGACCCGACGCTCATCATGCAGATTTCGGACGGCGCGCTCGTCCCCGGCAATGCGCGCGTCGATGAAGCGGAGCGGCAAGAGCGCATTGCCCGGTTCCTTGTGCCCTATCACGCCGCCATCGCCAGCGAAATCGAGGCCATGCTTAGCCAGGGCGTGATCCCGGTCATCGTGTCGATCCACAGCTTCACCGAGAATTGGCGCGGCGTCCCCAGGAAGTGGCACGCCTCGGTGCTATGGGACAAAGACCCGCGCCTCGCCGTGCCTCTCCTGCGGGAACTTCGCGAACGCACCGGGTTCGAGATCGGCGATAACGAGCCCTATACCGGGCATCTGCGCAACGACAGCATTTTCCGCCACGCGACGGTTCGCGGCCTGCCCAACGCGCTGATCGAAGTCCGGCAAGACCTCATTCGCGACGCCAAGGGGCAGCGGGAGTGGGCCGAGCTTCTCGCCGACAGCTTCGCCGCCATCCTCGCGGATCCTGCCTCGGGGAGGCAGCTGTCCCGGGTGGATTACTTCGGGTCGCATTCCGATGTAGAG
>CAVRSS010000153.1:0-15410 GCA_963723755.1 uncultured Alphaproteobacteria bacterium
CCAAAGTAGGAGACCGGCACCGCCAGATTGTTCACGATATGAAGCATCGCAATCGTGACGATGAAGGCGAGGTAGAACCAGTTCGCGACATAGATATGCTGCTCCTGGCGGCGCATGAGGGTGCCGACGAACACCAGCAGATAGGCGACCCAGACGACGGTCAGCCACACGTCGACATACCACTCCGGCTCCGCATACTCCCTGCTCTGGGTCACGCCCATCACATAGCCGGTGGCCGCCATCACGATGAAAAGCTGATAGCCCCAGAAGACAAACCACGGCAGCCAGCGGCCCCACAATCGCGCTTTCGAAGTCCGTTGGACGACGTACATCGAGGTCGCCAGGAGGGCATTGCCGCCAAAGGCGAAAACGACCGCTGACGTGTGAACGGGACGCAGCCGTCCGAAATTGGTCCACGGCGTATCGAAGTTCAGCGCCGGAAATGCGAGCTGCCATGCAATCAGGTCGCCCATCGTGAAGCCGACGACGCCCCAAACGACAGTGGCGATCGTTGCCGCTTTCACCACGTTGTCGGCGTAGTAGCCTGCTGGGATGCCGGGGCTGCTTGAGAAAGCCTTTCTGGAGAGGAATGCGACGCCAGCGAGAGCGAACAGCGAAAAGACGACGGCGTGAAACGCCATGACCCCATCGACCGCCTCGACCGCGATAAACAATCCAAGAATCAAACCGCCAAGCGCAGCGATCAGCGTGCCCCAATCTGAGAGAGCGGCGCCGGTCCCTTTCGTGCTCGCAACTTCCATAAATGATCTCCCGTAAATCCCGGCGCAGCCGAGCCTTTTGCGTGCGATCCGCGGGAGAGAGACATGCGCCCACAACCGCGCATGAGCTTTGACATCGATCAAAGGTTTCGGACATCGAATAGTTGGGCGGGGGGCATTTCGCCGCAGCCACGCTTCTGATTTGATTGATTCTCGTGAACAATAAACGTGCAGCGAAGCCCGTTGATCTTGATCAAGGCATACGAATGGCTAATGCGCATTCTCTGCATGACAGGCATCTGGATATGAACGCAAAGTGGATGAAAAGGTGAATCAACACTTCGGCCCGCATGTGAGCCACAGGCCGCAGCCCTTGGGGGAGGCGTTTTTGACGCTTTTGGAGCGGGACCAAACGCGCCTGCTGCGACTTTGCGCTGCGCTAGAAAAGATCGCCGACGGCCTGCCCGGTACGGGCCGGCATCGAAGGACCGGAAAGGTGCTTGCCTTTCTCGATAGCGCCTTTGCAAGGCATGTCTTTCTTCATGAGAAGTGTCTCTTTCCCCTCATCAGCAGCCTGGAAGACAAGAAGGAATGCGTTGAACTCATCCTTCGCGAGCTGGAATTCGAGCACGCCGCCGACCGTGGCCTGATTGTGGAAATCACGTCTGCTTTCATGGGCCGCGCTTGCGGCGAATCTCGTCTCGAAACGCAGATGCTGGGCTATCTTCTGCGGGCGTTCTTCGAGAATTACCGCCGCCATTGTTCGTGGGAGCGCAACATTCTTTATCCCATCGTGCGCAAGCACCTTGCCGGCGGCACACCACGGAAGCAGCATGACGCTCTCTTGCGCGCCTCCGTCGGAGCGAATGTCTCGGACGCCATCCTCAAGACGGCGGCCGTTTGCTGAGCCGCTGATGCGCCCCACGCTTGTTAAGCGCTAGCCTTTCCTTCGCCTGCTGTCTGCCGGCCTGCAAGCCAGCGTTTCAGGGAGGCGGCGCTTTCTGCCGATGCCCGTCCCGCCAGCAGCAACTCTACGCTCACATCCTCATCGAGGTCGGGCCAATGAAAGCCGTCGCCAGCACCGATGGGCCGATAGTTTGCGCGCTCCTGCGGCGCGACGTGAAGCAGCCTCGGAAACCAGGCGAGCGGCGCCGAGACGACGCGCCCATCATCAAGGATGACTTCCAGCATGTCCGGCGTAACCGTTACCGAAATCGCCCGGGGGACCTGACGCTCAATCGCCGAATGCGGCATGCCATGCCTCCAAAAACGTGTCTTTGTGATCGCTCACAAGCGCGGCGACGGCGGCAATCTCCTTGGCCCGGAAACCTCCGCTCCGCGCAAGCCGCGACGCACTCGTCCCCGCTCGACATGAATATGGGCGGGCTCTCCTCCATCGGAAGAATAAAAGAAAAAGCGATAAGGGCCAACCCGCAAGACTGTCGGCATGATCTACCCTTCGCCCTTATCCAGCGGTTCTTCCGTTAACCCATGATGGTTAACATGGGCGCGCAAAGGACCCATTTTGGCCGGAGCGAACCCAATAACAAAGCCAATTGTGCGATTTTGGGCGCAAAACCGCTCCTGTTTGCGCAAGATTGGGCGCGCAAATGTCCGTTAATTATGGCTCGGCACGAAGGCGTTAATCATGCCAGCCCTTTTTGTCAAAGTTACTTACATAGGTATTTGTGGTGCTTTTTGCCAAACAAACCCAATTTTAACGGCTTGTTCACGCTCGCGCTTCCGTCATCGGCCATGACGCTTTTGCCCATTCCCGTCGGCGTATCGCGGCTCATGCGATCCGGGGGCTTTGACCTCATTGAAGCGCGCGGCGCTTTCAGCGGCTGGCATGATCGCGGTGCTTATCGCCGTTAACCTCCCGGCAAGGCGCTTATTCTTACCATCTCAGGGTCAAGCAATCGGGGAGTTCCGGCCGGTCCGGGGGATGAAACGAAATGCCGCATTTCGTAGTCTGTGTAACAGCCGGTGGCTGTTGGTGAGATCACTTTCCAAGCGTCATAAGGCTTGCGTTGCCGCCCGCGGCGGCGGTGTTGATGGAGACTGTTCGCTCTTTCACCAGCATCTCAAGGCTGTATTCAGGATTGCCGTGGAGAACCGGGATGATCGGACCTCGGCAACGCGCTAGGCTTTGCGCGATCTGTCTGAGCCTTGCCTCATCGGAAACAAGCACCGCATCGAAGCTGGAGGTTTCCCACGCGGCGGCGCTTGCAATGCGAGTGCGCAAAGGCTTCGGGAGACCATCGAGCACGCGCCTTGCCGCCTCATTGTCATACAGAAGAAAGCGATTGCCGGTCGCAAGCGCAGCGCCGAACTGATGGAGCGCCTCGGGGATAGAGTTCGCGATGCCAAGAACGGTCCCGCGCGGGAGGAAGCGGAGCCGGTTGTCTTCTCCGACCGGCCCCTTGAGCGTCATCTCAACCGGCAGAGGGGAGTCTTTGCGGTAGCGTTCGAAGGTTTCGGCAAGCTGCGCGCCTTCGGCTTTGCTCAAGAGGCCGCTTGCACCGCGCTCGATCCATTTTGTGAGCGCGGCCAGATGTTCGAGTTTCTGGTCATCCCGCACGCCCTCCAGCTGGGGAGGTGGCCCATCCCGAAGCAGCCTGTGGATATAGAGAGGTCCGCCAGCCTTCGGCCCCGTTCCGGAAAGGCCCTCGCCGCCAAAGGGCTGAACGCCGACCACCGCGCCAATCATGTTCCGGTTCACATAGATGTTTCCAACGCGGGCGCGGTTCACGATGAAGTCGATGGTTTCGTCGATGCGGGAGTGAATGCCGAGCGTCAGCCCGTAGCCGGTGCCGTTGATGGCGTCGATGAGACTTGGCAGGTCGTCGCGCTTGAAGCGGATCACATGCAGGATCGGGCCGAAGACCTCGTGCGTGAGTTCGTTGATCGAGTCGATGCGAAGGAGCGTAGGGGCAACGAAAGTGCCGCCCGTGGAGGTAGGAGTGAGAGGCGTCTGAAACAGAATATTGCTGCGTTTGGACTCGACATAGGCGTTGAGGGCAGTCTGGGCGGTCGCATCGATGACCGGCCCGACATCCGTTTCCAAATGTGCCGGATCGCCCATCTTCAGTTCCGCCATTGCGCCCTTCAGCATATCGAGCACAGGATCGGCAATGGCGTCCTGAAGGCACAGCACGCGAAGAGCGGAGCAGCGCTGCCCCGCGGAGTCGAAAGCGGAGGCAAGCACATCGCCCACAACCTGCTCGGGAAGCGCGGATGAATCCACGATCATGGCGTTCTGACCGCCCGTCTCTGCGACCAGTGGGATATTGCCGCGCTCGGCAAGCGTGCCCTGGATCGAGCGCGCCACTTCTGTCGAACCCGTGAAAACGACGGCTTGCGTACGCGGGTCGGCGACGAGCGCCGCGCCGACAACGGAGCCGCGCCCGGGAACAAGCTGGAGAACATCGCGCGGAATGCCAGCCTGATGAAGCAGCCGTACGGCCTCGGCCGCAATCAAGGGGGTTTGCTCTGCTGGTTTTGCCAGAACCGGGTTCCCCGCCGCCAACGCCGCCACGATCTGCCCCGTGAAGATCGCAAGCGGAAAGTTCCACGGACTGATGCAGACGGTGGGGCCAAGCGGCGCATGCGGGGCGCTGAGTTCATTGCGGGCCTGCGCCGCGTAATACCAGCAATAATCGACGGCCTCGCGCACTTCCGAGACGGCGTTTGGCATGGACTTGCCCGCCTCTCGGATCAGAAGGGCGCTGAGTTGCCCCATCGATTGTTCAAGGAGGTCGCCGCCGCGTTCGAGGATGGCGGCGCGTTCGCCCGCGCTTGTGTTCGCCCAGCGCGGCGAGGCGGCAGCGGCGGAGGCCATCGCCGCTTCAATATCCATTGCGGTTGCCGCAGCAGCGCGGCCCACAATATCCGCGTGGTTGGCCGGATTGCAGATCGCCTTCCAGGGTTGCCCTGCTGTGGCGGGTGTCGCGAGGATAGGCTCGGCCTGATACGAAGCGCCAGCGCTGTCAGCGACGGTGCGCTCAAGTTCGGTGCGCGCACCCGCGTCGGAGAGATCGAGCCCCTTCGAATTTTTGCGTTCCGGCGCGAACAAATCTCCTGGCAAGACGATCTGCGCATGCGGCGCGCCACCCTGCCGCCGTGCCTCGGCGACCGGATCGGCGATCAGTTCCTCTATGGGAATTCTTTCGTCCACGAGTTGATGGACGAAGGATGTATTTGCCCCGTTTTCCAGAAGACGCCGGACGAGATAAGCGAGCAGCGTCTCGTGTGTCCCAACCGGCGCGTAGATACGGCAGGGCCGGTTGAGGTTTTTCTCGCCGACCACGTGCCCATAAAGCGTCTCGCCCATGCCATGCAGGCACTGAAATTCGTAATCGCCGACCCGAAACTCCGGCCCAGCCACATGATAGATCGCCGCGAGCGTTTGGGCATTGTGCGTCGCGAACTGGGGGAACACGACGTCGCGGCGCGCGAGCAGGCGCTTTGCGCATCCGAGATAGCAGACGTCGGTATAAGACTTTTGCGTATAAACCGGATAGCCGCTCAAGCCATCGACTTGGGCGCGCTTGATCTCGCTGTCCCAATATGCGCCCTTGACGAGGCGGATCATGAGACGGCGCTTCGTCCGCTCGGCGAGATCGATAAGATAGTCGATCACGAAAGACGCGCGCTTTTGGTAGGCTTGCACGACGAAACCTAGCCCCTGCCAGCGCCCAAGCGCGCTGTCATTCGCGAGCGCTTCGAAAAGATCGAGCGACGGCTCCAGTCGGTCTGCCTCCTCGGCGTCGATATTGAAGCCGATGCCTTGCTGAATTGAAAGCAGGGCAAGTTTTCTGAGCCTGGGATAAAGCTCGGTTTTTACGCGATCCATCTGCGTGTAGCTGTAGCGCGGATGCAATGCCGACAGCTTTACCGAGATGCCGGCGGATTCATGGATGCCCGGCTCGTCGCTCGCGCTGCCGATAGCGTGGATGGCATGCTCGTAAGAGTCCATGTAATTGGCGGCGTCTTTTTCGGTAAGCGCGGCCTCGCCCAGCATGTCGAAGGAGTAGAGGAACCCGCGTTCCTCAAAGGGCTTGGCGTGTTCGAGCGCTTCCTCGATCGTCTTGCCGGTCACGAATTGGCGGCCGAGAAGCCGCATGGCGAGATCCATGGCCTTCCTTATGACCGGCTCGCCACCCCGAGCCAGGGCTCGGCTCAGAGAAGCCCCCATGCCATGCTCGCTGCTCGTCGCGACGAGTTTGCCGGTGATCAGCAAGCCCCAGGCGGATGCGTTCACGAACCAGGACCGGCTCGCGCCGACATGGGCGCGCCAGTCGCCCTGCGAGAGCTTGTCGCGAATGAGAACGTCGCGTGTCTCGTCGTCGGGAATGCGTAAAAGCAACTCCGCGAGGCACATCAGCGCCATGCCCTCGGGTGTCGAGAGCGAGAACTCTTTCATCAGCGCCTCGATCCCGAAGGTATGACCGCGTTCGGCGCGCATCTTGGAGACGAGGCGGTGGGCGAGGCTTTGAACCTCGGCCGACAAGGAGGGATCGAGCTGCGCTTCGTCGACCAGCGGGGGGACGCAGACCGGCTCCGGCACGCGGTAGGCTGCCCTGATGGCGCAGCGCCTTTCGTCGCCGCGATCCTGTGCGAGGTTTGCTTCCTGAAGAATGTCCATTGGCTTCGCATCCATGGAAGAGGCCCTCGCGTCGAGCTGCCGCTGAAAGCGGTGGCAAAGCTAAATCCCTACCTTGGATATCGGTCCCGCTCCGGCCGCTCACAAGACAATTTCCCTTGCGCTGGAAGCTTATCGGCTTACACTGACTGGCCAGTCAGTCATTTTGATGGGCGCGATGATACCGAAGCCAGCAACGAAAGTTGAGGCCGCCCCGAAAAAGGGCGCTCCGGACCTCGAGAGAAAGCGGCCCACACAGGACGAGCGCCGCGCGGCCATCCTCGCTGCCGCCCTCGATGTATTCGCTGAGAACGGCTTTGCCGCTGCGAGGCTCGACGATGTTGCTCAAAAGGCAGGCGTCGCGAAGGGTACTCTTTATCTGTATTTTCCGGACAAAGAGGCGCTGTTCGAAGCGCTCCTCCAGGGTCTCGCAAGCCCTGTCCTTCGGCGTTTCCAGGCGCTGTCATCCGATCCTGAATTGCCTGCGGGCGCGATGCTCGGAGGCATCCTTACGCTTTTTCAAACCGAGATCATCGGCACGAATCGGGAGCGCATCCTGCGCCTCATCATCACGGAAGGGCCGCGCTTCCCGAGGATCGCAGAATTTTACCATCGCGAAATCATCAGCAAGGGTCGCGAAATCATCCGCGCCATCGCCGCCCGAGGCTATGAGCGCGGTGAGCTTCCGTCCGATGCGATGACGCGGTTTCCACAGCTCTTTTTCGCGCCGCTCCTGACCGCGGTGCTTTGGCGTTCGCTGTTCTCGCAGTTCGACCCTCTCGATGTGAACGCCATGATCGAATGCCATCGCAAGCTCATGCTCGGCCTCAAGGATGAGGAGACTCCCAAATGAAACGCCCCCCGAAAGCGGTTCTCATCGCCCTTCTCGTCGCAGGCGGGCTGGCAGGCGCATGGTGGTACAAGACCCGGCACACAGGCAGCGGCGAACTCGTTTTGCAAGGCAACGTCGAGGTCCGGCAAGTCAATCTCGGCTTCAAGGTTCCGGGCCGCATCGAGACCTTGAACGTCGATGAAGGTGACCGCGTGCGCACCGGCCAGGTGCTGGCGTCGCTCGAGAAAATCTATTTCCAGGACACGCTCGCCCAGATGCGGGCGCAGCTCGGTCAGTCGGAGGCAAATTATACCAAGCTGAAGGCTGGCAACCGGCCCGAAGAGATCGCGCAGGCCAGGGCTCTCGTTGCGGAGCGGCAAGCGACGCTGACGAATGCGAAGATCATCAAGAGCCGTGCGGAAGCCCTGCTGAAGTCGCCGGCTGGATCACAGAAAATTATGGACGACGCAATGGCTGCCGAACGGCAGGCCGACGCCTCGCTCAATTCCGCGCGCGAGGCGCTGCGGCTTCAGGAGATCGGCTTCCGCGCCGAGGACATCGCGCTTGCGAAATCGCAGTTCGACGAGCGGAAAGCGAACTTGCAGGTGGTCGAGCGCCAGTTGGCGGACGCCGATCTGATCGCGCCGAGCGACGGCACAGTCTTGAGCCGCGTGCGCGAGGACGGGGCCATCGTTCAGGCGGGAGAGACGGTCTATGTCCTGAGCCTCACGTCGCCAGTCTGGGTCCGCACCTATGTTTCGGAGCCGGACCTCGGGCGCATCAAGCCGGGCATGGAGGTGAGTGTGCACACCGATACGCCGGGTGGGAAAGTGTACAAGGGCAAGGTCGGGTTCATCTCTACGGCTGCGGAGTTCACCCCTAAAACGGTGGAAACAACAGAGCTGAGAACCGCACTCGTCTACCGCATCCGCGTGGTCGTAGATGGCACGGCGGACGAGCTGCGCCAGGGCATGCCGGTCACGGTCGACCTCACCCCCGGGCCTGAAAGAACCCCTGTTGCGAGCAGTACGCCATGAGCGGCGAAGCCGTCGCCATTGTCGACAAGCTGACGAAGCGCTTCGCGCCGGACGCGCCGCCTGCACTCGATGCGATCAGTTTTTCGATCAAGAGCGGGCAGGTCACTGGCGTGGCGGGTCCGGACGGCGCCGGCAAGACGACCGTGATGCGACTGATGGCAGGGCTGCTCGTCCCGACCGAAGGCAGCCTTACGGTTTGCGGCTACGATACCATCAAGGACAGCATCGCGCTCCATCACGCCATTGGCTATATGCCCCAGCGCTTCGGGCTCTATGAAGACCTGACGGTGCTCGAAAACCTTACGCTCTACGCCGATTTGCGCGGCGTCATTGGCAAGATGAGAACCGAAACCTTTGAGCGGCTGCTTGCCTTCACCGACCTCAGGCAATTCACGGGTCGGCTCGCGGGCAATCTCTCGGGTGGCATGAAGCAGAAACTCGGCCTCGCCTGCGCGATGCTGAAGTCGCCGCGGCTTCTCCTTCTTGATGAGCCGAGCGTGGGTGTCGACCCGATATCAAGGCGTGAGCTGTGGCGGATGGTGCATGCGCTGACCCACGAAGGCGTCGCCGTCGTCTGGACGACCGCGTATCTCGATGAGGCGGAGAATTGCTCCGAGGTCATCGTCCTCAACAATGGCGCCCTTCTTTACAAGGGCGACCCCAAGGTCATGACGGCGCATATTGGCGATCGTGTTTTCCTGGTTGAAGGCGCGGGCGGCGAACGGCGCGCGCTGCTGGCGCGAGCGCTTTCGCGGCCGGAAATTATCGACGGTGTGCTGCAAGGTGACTCGGTTCGCCTTGTCGTGAGAGAGGACGCCCCTGCGCCGACTGCAGCCGAACTGGAGAGTGTTGGGAGGGTCACGGTTGCGCCCGCGAAGCCCCGCTTCGAGGATGCCTTCGTGGCCATGCTCGGCGGCCAGCCAAAGCGCACCCTGGATCTGAAGGCGGCCCGGCAAGCAGCCAGCGAGGGGAGGGCGGCAGTCGAAGCCGTAAACCTGACGAAGAAGTTCGGGGACTTCACCGCCGCCGACCGGATCTCGTTCAGCATCAAGAGGGGCGAGATTTTCGGCCTGCTCGGCCCGAATGGGGCAGGGAAGTCCACCACCTTCAAGATGATGTGCGGCCTCCTACGCCCGACCGGGGGAATGGCGCTTGTGGATGGCTACGATCTTTACCGCGCACCCTCCGCCGCTCGCGGGCGGCTTGGATACATGGCGCAGAAATTCTCGCTCTATGGCGATCTCAGCGTGCGCCAGAACCTCGACTTCTTCGGGGGCGCCTATGGGCTTTGGGGTGCGAAGAAACGCGATGCCATCGACCGCGTGGTGGCGGCCTTCGATCTTGGCCCGCATCTTGGCGTGAATGCGGGCACGTTGCCGCTCGGCTTCAAGCAGAGGCTCGCGCTCTCTTGCGCCATTCTTCACAACCCGCCGGTGCTGTTCCTCGACGAGCCGACCTCCGGCGTCGACCCGATCACGCGGCGGGAGTTCTGGGGCTACATCAACTCCATGATCGCCACCGGTGTAACGGTTATGGTGACGACCCACTTCATGGACGAGGCCGAATATTGCGACCGCGTGGCGCTGATCTATCGCGGCAAGAGCATCGCCATCGATACGCCGGACGCCTTGCAGGCGAGCGTGCGGACGCCGGCATTGCCCAACCCCACACTCGAAGATGCGTTCATTGCCCTGATCGAAGCCCAGGATAGAAGGGAGGCGGCATGAGCGATTTAGAAACGCTTGAGAAGGCACTTCCCGCACCGCAGCCCCCTGCGACCGTTGAAGCGCCGTCCCCTCTCCCCTTGCGGGAGAGGGACAGGGTGAGGGGTGACGGCATCGACAAAGGCGGCAGCGTCCGCCGCATGCGCGCGCTGACCCGCAAGGAGATGCTGCAGATCATCCGCGATCCGAGCAGCCTGGTGATCGCGGTCGTGTTTCCGTTGCTCCTGCTTTTCCTGTTCGGCTTTGGTGTCTCCTTCGACGTGACGAACATGCGCATCGGCGTCGTGATCGAGAACCCCAATCCAGAGACGGAGATGTTTGAGGCATCGCTTGCGAACACGCCGTTCTTCAAGGTTCGGGTTGCGCATGACCGCCGCGCTTTCCTGGACGATCTTACAGCCTCGCGCATCGAAGGAGTCGTCATCCTGGCAGGCGATTTCACCCAGCGCATCGGGCGGGGCGATACGGCGGGCGTGCAAATTATCACCGACGGCACCGATCCGAACACCGCGAGCCTCGTCACCGCCTATGTGCAAGGCGCGTGGCAGACCTGGCTGGCTCAGCGTGCGTTAAGCAGCGGCTTACAAGGCAAAGCCGCTCATCTCGACCGAGCCGCGCGTCTGGTTCAATCCCGAGCTTGAAAGCCGGCGGTTCCTCGTGCCGGGGTCCATCGCTCTCATACTCATGATGATCGGATCGCTCTTGACCGCACTTGTGGTCGCGCGGGAATGGGAGCGCGGCACTATCGAGGCGCTGCTCGCGACGCCTGCCAGCGTGCCTGAGTTTCTCGTCGGTAAAGTCGTTCCGAACTTCTTCCTGGGCTTGGTCGCGATGGCGATCTCAGTCATTTTTTCCGTGTTCGTTTTCGACATGCCATTGCGAGGCTCGATCTAGTCTGCTCGCGGCAACAACGGCGTTTCTTCTCGTGGCGCTGAGCGCCGGGCTTCTCATCTCAACCGTGGCGCGGACGCAGTTCCTCGCGAGCCAGATCGCGATGATGGCGTCCTTTCTGCCGGGCCTGTTCTTCTCCGGCTTCATCTTCGAGCTGTCGAGCATGCCCGCGCCGCTGCGCGCTTTCTCGGCGATCGTGCCGGCGCGTTATTTCGTGCAGGCCCTGCAGACCATCTTCCTGGCGGGTGACATCGCCTCGGTGCTCGTGCCGAGCATTCTCATCCTCGCTTTTATGAGCGTCGTCGTGATGGCACTGACCTGGCGCAACTCAAGAATGAGGCTCGACTAGCGATGCCGCCCAAACTGATCGCGCTCATCATCAAGGAGCTTCTCTCAGCCTTCCGTGATCCTCGCACGCGCATTGCGTTCATCGTGCCGCCGATCATGCAGGTGTTCCTCTATGCCTATGCCGCGACGTTGGACGTCACGAACGCACCGATCGGCGTTTATAACGAAGACTGGGGGCAGAGTTCGCGGCAGCTCATCAGCCGGTTCGAGCAGGCCTCGGCCTTTTCGACGATCGACTATTTCAAGAGCGAGAAGGAAATCCAGCCCGCGATCGACAGCCAGAGCGTGCTGGCGGTCGTCCGTATCCCGCAGGATTTTTCGCGGAAGGTCGCGGCGCGCGAGCCCGTGAGTGTGCAGGTGCTTCTCGATGGGCGGAAGTCGAACAGCGCGCAGATCCTCAACAGCTACATCAGCAGCATCGTGGCGAGGTTCGCCGCCGATGTGGTTCTGGGCGAGGAGCGGCCGGAGGTCAGCGCGGTCATGGACCGCTCCTGGTTCAACCCGAACCGGGAGTACCGCAACACGATGGTGCCGGGCCTTGTGGGCACACTGACCATGACGACGGTGCTCATGGTGATGGTGATGTCGGTTTCGCGCGAGCGGGAGCTGGGCACCTTCGAGCAGCTTCTCGTCTCGCCATTGCAACCAACGGAAATCATGATCGGCAAGGCGGTGCCGGGGCTTATCATCGGCGTGGTTCTGGGGACGGTCATAACGGGGATCGTCACGCTGGTGTTCGGCATTCCGCTGACCGGCTCGATTTTCGTGCTTTATGCGGGGCTTATCGTCTTCACGCTGGCGATCATCGGCGTCGGGCTGTTCATCTCGTCGCTCGTCTCGACGCAGCAGCAGGCCATGCTCGGAGCGATGGTCTATATGATGCCCGCCATGATGCTGTCGGGCTTCACGAGCCCCGTGCAGAACATGCCCGACTGGCTGCAACCCGTGGCGCTCCTGAACCCGCTCACGCATTTCCTCGTGATCGTGCGCGGGGTGTTCCTGCGCGACATGCCGATGGCGCTTGTGGCGGAGCGCATCTGGCCGATGATGGTCATCGCGGTCTTCACGCTGACGGCGGCGAGTTGGCTGTTCCGGCGGAAGCTGGGGTGACCTCCAAAAGTTGAGAGCGCCGGATGCTCGTCCGAGGTCTTGAGGCGCGGCCGACGCTCCGCTCGGCGTTACGGTTTACAAAGGGTTGAAATTGGGTTCGTTTCGTAGAACGGCTATATCTAACAATATAGGTAGTTTTATGCACGAGGACGCTGGTTGGCGCGCGCCGTGCTGACGAAAGACGTGGCGCTCGTTAACACATTATATTTAACGGACTTTTGCGCGTCCCATTTCGTCCAAAAATAGAACTCGGTTAACCATGCCGAAAGGCGCAAGTAAGTTGTTCATTTTCAATGGGTTGATGAGGCTGTTTGCATCCGACCGGACATGCGCCGTTATCATCGTTAGGGATTTTTTAACGCGAATTTGGACCGGAAATAAATGCTTATACGCCGCTGTTAACCATATTGCGTTAACGGTGCGCCACGAAGGCGCGGATGATCTTAGCGAAACGCCAGATTAGGCCAGTTGCGGACTCTACAGGCCGCGAAAAATGCTTAACGGGGGCCATGCCCGCTTTCTGTTCAGATAGTAGGAGAAGCTCAGGAGCCCGCGTGACGAGGAACTTCGGCCAGGAGCAGATGAATCAAAGGACGCGACGGGTGCGCCGTACAATATTCTGCCTATCCAGAAGCGGACTTTCTATTGCGTTGCGAAGCCGCAGGAACGCGCGCCGTGTCATTAACCGACGCGGCCGCCTCCAGTCTGCAAATTTCCTCCATGAACGCGGAGCGCAGTTGCGCGGCTTCTTCCTCCGGAAGCCAGTTGGTCATCTGCGGGAAGACGGTCTTCCAGAAGGCGACCTCTTTCGCCGTCCACGGCATCTCCCTGGCGATGCGGGCTTTCTCCAGAACCTTGTTGACCTCGGCGCGCACGGTGGTGAGCGAGGGCGCGTAAGACTTTCGCGGCGGCGGTCCGAAAAGATCGGACTGCGTGCCGAAGAGGTCAGTTTGTGACATAGGGCTCCACGAGACTATTGCGAATCGTTTCATATTTTGCCTCACCACGTCCGCAAATGCGCATGCGCGCGCTAGTTTTCCCCTGTCTCCTGCGCTGTCTCCGTCGTGCCGAGCGCGCCCGCGGCGAGCAGTAGCTCATGCTCGAGTAGTGTCGCGCCCAGGATACCCTGCAGCACCTCGGCTTGCGCGGGCTCGAGGGCGACGAGGCGGCCGAGCACGTGCAGGAGGTCGAGCAAGTCGCTGGTGTACTCGGCGAGCCAATGGTCGGGCTGGATGTCGGACAATGGCGAGGGCGGTCGGCGGTCGCCGATGATCGGGCGGCGGCGATCCTTCTTGCGATAGCTGAACCACTGGTTGAGCACGTTCATGCCCGAGACGTCGTAGTCGACCATGGCCTGCGATACGTTCTCGACATAGCCCTTGCCGACGAACAGCCGGCGGGCGGCCGCGTCGTAGCGTAGCTCGTTGGGGAAGTCCTCGGGGGTCGATGGGATCGTACCCGCGCGGGGGATGGTCGGTCCGTCTTGCGCCATGCGTGGCGGTCCCGGCGGGCGGCCGGCGTCCTCGTCCACCATGCGCTCGCCATAGGTGTGCAGCCAGATCACCTCGCGGCCGAGCGCGGCGGCGCGGTCGAACAGCTCGGCTTCGGCCGTGATCGGCAACCGCAGGCCGGGGCGAACGAGGTCGGCGCGGAAGCGTGCCGTGAAAGCGGGATGCGCCATCACGCCCGCGATATAGGCCATCATGTCCTCGGGCGTGATCGTGCGGCCGTAGGCGAGCGACAGATGGGCAAGGAGTGACGGCTTGATGTTGGAGACCGTGGCTTCGGCGTTTCGCCAGAGGGGAAAACTCGACCGCCAAAGCGGCCATGGTAATGATGAAGATCGGGAACAAGTGAGGTGAAAGTGAGAGCCGGGCCGGAGGTGGGCGAATGCGCATCAGGCCGGTCAGATAAATCTGGAATATCGGAGTGATGTAGCTCCAAAGCTTCGGTCGCCCCATACTGATAAGCCGATGATCTGGAATTATCCATTGCCGATCGAGTGAGCGAAACGCGTACCGTCTGGATCCGTACTACCGATCGCTGCGTCATTCGCGACTGTAAGCTTACGCGATTCGTGCAGTTGCCCAAACGCACGACTCCCAATCTGTTCTAATGTTGCGATCTCGCTCGGCGTGGAATAATGCTTCCTGTGGCGGGTGAAATAGGTTTTTCGCCGATCATTGGACTCCGCCTCAAGCGCTCATCAAGGCTGAGTCGTCCGGCGCGATCACCCAGGTGCGACCCGGCTATAACGCCGGGAATGGACCACTGTAAAAAAGATTCTAGAAAGGAAGGTAACTGACCCAAGACCTTGGCGCTCCGGGAGGAAAGGCGCGCGCCAGTCGCTAGCGCCCATCGACCCACGCCTCCGCTTCAGCGCGCTTCGCCAGCGCGGCGAACTTCACCTGCTCGCGGTGCCCTTCCGGCAGGCCAGGAATTTAGCGTACCGCGGGCGTGCTGCGATCCTTGTCGGCGTTCGCGCGGCGAGCACGATGCAGACCGGCTGCTGCACGCCCTGAAAGATGCGCGTGTTGACGTCTGGCTGGTGTCCTTCCGGCGAGCAATCGATGACCCAGATCGCGCGCACAGTCGCGGCGCAACTCCTCCCGCATCTTCTGAAGCCGGGCCCGTTCAGGAAGCCGGCGACCGTGATGAAGCAGATGATGCCCGAGCCGTCCTTGTTGCCGCCAACCGCCTGTCGATGCCCGAGCCGAAAACCTTCAGCGTCGCCCACCGCCAGAAATAGACGTAGAGGTTCTTCAGATGTTGAGCGTGTGCGCCGATGCCCCAACACCGGCGGCGACCACAGGGCCATCGGCGCTGGCGTCCGGCGCCCGACCGGCGAGCACGCAGGGCTTGCAATCCTTCCGCCCCTCGATCCAGCCGCCGCGGCCTCGCTTTCTCCTTATAAGGCGGATTGCCGATCACGACCGTGATCGGTTGCTCGCGCTTGATGCGGTTGGCCTCCTTGCGCGAAGCCGCGATCGGCTCCACCGTGATCGAGAATTGCGTCTCGGCCGCATAGGGATACCCGGCTTATCGGTGATGTAGAGGTTCGGGATCGCCGGGAGGAGCGTGCCGACGAGGGCCTGCATTTCCGCG
>CAVRSS010000154.1:0-6555 GCA_963723755.1 uncultured Alphaproteobacteria bacterium
TTAGCGCAAATTGATCGCCCCTCCGTTTGAGGCGGTCATCGCGGAACGCTCTCTCGCCGTCGAACTCAGGAAGACATCGAGAACCTGTGCGCCATGCGTCTCTCATCTGCGGCTCAGTTCGCCGGCAAATCGTCGTGCCGGCCAAGCGAAACGCGCCCGGGATCTGCCGCAAACCCAGCGCTTTGCTTCCCGTCATTGCGAGCGGTGCCGGCCAATCCAGGGTCCGGCGCTCCGAACCTGGGGCCTGCCAGTGACGGACGCGCCCGCGGCGATCGGCTCCTGGCCTACCAGCAGGGCGAAGCGATGCTCGACATCAGCCCCATGGCGTCGCCCGGCGTCGGCATCGGCATTCCGCCCCATCCGCCGCCTGCCTTGACCCGGATCAGATACTCGGCCCATTGCAGCGGGCGGGGCAGGTAGCCGGTCTGGACGGCCAGGAAATGAATCTCATCGACGAAGGCGCGGTCGCAGGCAGGGTTCGACATGGAACCGCCGGTGCAGAGGTCGTGTCGCATACACGCCGCGTCGTAGGCATCGACCGGCGGCAGCGGCCGGCCGGCGGGATGACCGGGGCCGCACCAGTTGCCGTAAAGCGGCAGGCAGTTGAACGCGGCCCGGGACGGGCTGCCCGCCAGGAGCAGGCCGGTGAGGGCGGCGAATAGGAGCGCAAGGACAGATGCGCGCGGCTTCAGGTGGTTGTGCATTTGGGTTCGTATCCTGGTTGCGGGTTCCGTTATTGTGCCGCTCTGGCACGCAACGGCAAGCCCGCAATCGCCGCGGCCGCGTCACCACGCCCCGGGGCCTGACCCCTGCCATCTGTCCGGCCGCTGAAAAGAGGCGCCGCCCATGGTGGAAAGGATGAGGGACGCTAAATCTTGATGCCCGAATGCATTGCGGCGATGCCACCCGACAGATTCCGGTACTGCACGCGCGAAAATCCGGCCGTTTCCATCATGCGGGCGAAGCGGCGCTGCTCGGGGAACTTCCGGATACTGTCGACGAGGTAGCGGTAGGGCTCGGCATCCCCAGCGACGAAGCGGCCGAGAGTGGGGATCACGGCGTCCGAGTAGGTATGATGATCGAGTTGAGGAGCGGGACTTCGACCCGCGAAAATTCGAGGCATAGGAAGCGGCCGCCAGGCTTCAGCACGCGGAAGGCCTCGTTGAGCGCAGACTGAATGCCCGGTACATTCCGGATGCCGAATGAGATGGTGTAGAAGTCCGAGGTGTTTTCCTTGAAGGGCAGCGACTCGGCATTGGCCTGCACGAAGCGGACATGTCCGAGGGCATGCTCATCGGCGAGGCGGTGCGCGCCTTCTTCCATCATCTCGCCGCTGATGTCGGTGATGATCGACTTTGAACCGGGGCCGGCAGCGCGCAGAAAGCGGCGGGTTATGTCGCCGGTGCCGCCCGCAACGTCGATCAAGAGCGAGGCGGTGGAGCGCGAGGGTGCAAGCCAGTTGATGGCCGCGTCCTTCCACAGCCGGTGCACGCCGCCCGACATCAGATCGTTCATGAGATCGTAGCGGGTGGCCACGCGGCCAAAGACGGTATTGACGAAACCCTGAAAGCCGAGGCTTTCGATTTTATGATCGTAGGCTGACATTCCGTTCGCTCCCGCAAATTCCGCACCAGTTTTGACGCACCGTTGCGCTATTGTAAACGCGGCATTGTGCTTGCGGGATTAGAGGGCGCAACCGTGGCACCGCCCTTATCCTTTCGTCGTGTATAGCGATGCACTTTGGTGCAATGCGGCAAGAAGCTTCTTGCGGAATTGACAAAGGAATGAAAGTAAAGCGCGGTTAGGACCGCTTTTCGCATACGCGAAGCGCAGAGGCGCCACTTGCGAACCGGAATATAAGACCGTTCTGCACGTTCCTTCTGTCAGCGCCCAATCGAACCAACAAAGCAACTTAATGCACCTGTTACGATCCCATGCTAGAGCTGCACAACTGTTTGCAGCAAGGATACCTGGGTCGATCATGAGCTTCAAGAGCTCCGCCGCGCCCATACCTCAAGGCGTCGCAGCAATTCCTCAAGGACGCGCCGGGGCGCTGGCATTGGCGGCGCTTGGCGTGGTTTTCGGTGATATCGGCACAAGTCCGCTTTACACGCTTAAAGTCGTGCTCGGGTCGAGCGGCGCTCAGGCCGCGGATCGAGCGATGGTGCTTGGCAGCCTCTCACTCATCTTTTGGACGCTCATTATCGTAACGTCGCTCAAATATGTCGGTGTCGCCATGCGAGTCGATAATCATGGCGAGGGTGGCATCATGGCACTGATGGCGCTGGTCGGAGGCCGGAAGGGTCTTCGGGTTCGCAACAGGAAGCGCTCGATAATCATAGCTGTTGGCTTGTTTGGCGCCGCACTCATTTACGGCGATGGTGTGATCACCCCCGCTATCTCCGTCTTGTCCGCGCTGGAAGGCCTGTCGATTATAACGACGAGCCTGGAAGCGTATGTGGTGCCGGCGACGGTTCTCATCCTCGTGCTGCTCTTTCTCGTGCAGCCGCGCGGGTCAGCATCCATCGGGAAGCTGTTCGGACCCATCATGGCTGTCTGGTTCCTGAGCCTCGGCCTTCTCGGACTGTGGGGCGTCGCTCAGAATCCATCCGTGCTCGAGGCGGTGAACCCGGCTTTGGGCTTGTACTATCTTGTGTCAGGCGGCACGACGTCCTTCCTGGTTCTGGGCGCTGTGTTCCTGTGCGTCACCGGTGCGGAAGCGCTTTACGCGGACATGGGCCATTTTGGCCGCCTCCCCATTCAATGGGCCTGGACCTTTATTGTCTTTCCTTGCCTCGTGCTGAATTATGCCGGGCAGTCGGCTCTCGTTTTGAACGGCGCTCCTCTTTCTGATAATATGTTTTACGCGCTTTGCCCGAGGCCGCTGCTTGTCCCGCTCGTGGTTCTGGCGACCGCGGCGACGATCATCGCGAGTCAGGCCATCATCACCGGCGCGTTCTCCATGACGAGGCAGGCCATCCAGCTTGGCTGGCTGCCGCGTCTTCGCATCACGCAGACATCCGCGTTGGGTTATGGGCAAATCTATATCGGTGTCGTGAACTGGTTCATGATGGCCATAACCATCGGCCTCACGGTGGCCTTTCGCAAATCGGATAACCTGGCCGCGGCTTATGGTATCGCCGTGTCCGCGACCATGCTGATGACCACGGTGCTTCTCTACATCGCCATGGTCGAAAAACTTAAATGGGGTGCGGCTGCGAGCGTTGCCATAGCCGGAAGCTTTGCGATCGTCGACAGCGCCTTTCTGATCGCCAACTCGGCCAAGATCGCGGAAGGTGGCTACGTGCCGCTTGCGCTTGCAGCTGTGATCTTCTCCCTGATGTGGATCTGGCATTCCGGCCGCGATGCCATCATGCAGGTGTTGAGGTCCAAATACGTGAGCACCGACACGTTTTTGAAGACCCTCACCGAGAAGAGCGTGCCGCGCGTGCCCGGAACCGCAGTGTTTCTGACACGGTCGAAAGAAGGCGTGCCGCCGGTCATGTCCTGGCACATCAAGCACAACCGGGCGCTCCATGAGCGCGTGATGGTTATTAACGTTTCGATTGAGCCCGTTCCCTTTGTTTGTCCGGAGGATCGGCTTCGTTTCCACCCGGAAGCGCCAAATTTCTGGCGCGCCACGGTAAATTTCGGCTTCATGGAGCGGCCGGAAATCCCGCCCATCCTTAAGGAAGCAAAGGCTCGGGGCTGTGACATCGACCTGGACGACATAACTTACTATGTCGGCCGCGAAACCGTTGTTTCCCGGGCGGACGGCAAAGGTCTTCCGAAATGGGAGGAACTCATTTTCGCAGCCATGGAGCGCAATGCTGCTCAAGTTACGGACTTCTTCCGGCTGCCTGTCGATCAGGTGGTTGAGATTGGCCGTCAGGTGGCGATCTGATAGCATTTTACATCGGCTGGCCTCGGACAAGCGACGGGACGCGATATAGCAGTTTCCTCTGAAAGGGGCCGCTGTCGCGTGTAGAGGAGTCAGCCAAATTGATATAAAGCTGTATATCTGCCACATTCAGCGGGCAGGAATGAGAAATTCGTTGATAGAGATTTGCCATGTCGCGTGCCCCGCAGCCCTATGATCTTGTGATTGTTGGCGCCAGCTTCGCTGGACTAACCGCTGCCAGAACCGCTGCCATACGCGGCTTGAAGGTCGCCGTTCTTGAGGCGAAGCCGTCTGCAGGGCATAGCGTCAAGACTGCGGGAATTCTCTTCAACGAAGCAGCGGAGGAATTCGATATCCCTCATGCGCTCACGCGCAAGGTTTACGGCGTCCGCCTTTATGCGCCCAATTTGAAGCATGTCGATCTGTTCGCGCCGGGCAGCTTTTTTCTGACAACTGAGACCGGGCGGCTCCTCAACTGGCTGGCCCAGGAGGCGATGCGAGCGGGTGCTCACATCTTGTGGCGGACCCCTTTCGAAGGTGCTGAAAGACAAGGCGGCGTTTTCATCTTTTCGGGCGTCAACATCTCGGCCAGACACATTCTGGGGGCCGACGGAGCGCAGTCTCCCGTTGCGCGGTGCTTCGGGCTTGGGCGCAACCAGCGCTTTCTCTCCGGGATCGAGGTTGAATATGACGGCCTCGAAAAGGCTGATCCACGCTTCCTCCATTGTTTTCTCAATTCCGCTCTCGCGCCCGGCTATCTGGCCTGGGTCGCCCCGGGGCCATCAGTCTTCCATGCAGGCGTTGCGGCAGGCCGGGGCAAGCGACCACATTTGCGTGCCTTCCTTCGCAAGACAGAGGGTATATTCGGCTTCGAGGCCGCGCGCGTCATCTCACGGCGGATGGGACGCATTCCCTGCGGCGGGGTCGTCAAGCCTTGGGCCTCGGACGAGGTCACTCTTATCGGCGATGCTGCCGGGATGGTCTCTCCGGCGACAGGCGGCGGGATCGGAACCGCCTTCCACTTTGGCCGGCGGGCGGCGCAGCTTCTGGCCGACCACCTCCTGCATTTGGGGCCACCACTCGAAATCGCGCTCGCCAAGGAAATGCCGCGGTTCTGGGGGCAGCACGCAACGCGCTTCGCTCTCGACCTCGCCCCCCCCAACGCCCTTCTTTCAGCTGTTCTCAGCACGCCACCCATGCGAAGGTTTGCCCAACACGTTTATTTCCGCGAGCGCGGTGGTAAAGGATTGAGCTTCGCCGATTTCCAAGCCCGCCTTAACGGACTGGAAAGGCCGGCGGTTCCATTAAACGGCGGTGCGCCGGTAAATCTTCCTTAGCCTGTCTGGGGTTGCCGTTTCGCCCTCGCCCCTATGTCGTATTGCGGCATGGATCGCTGTGCCCTACGTGATATGCTCAAATCTAAACTTATTCGTCAGACCGAAATGGAGGACTTCATGCCGATGCACAAATTCCTGGAGTGGCATGCCAGTCAGTTCATGACAAAGAACGTTAAGACCGTCCCCTCCACCATGACCTTGCGGGAGCTTGGCGAACTGTTCGACAAAAACGACTTTAATTCCTTTCCCGTCATCGATAATGGCGAACTCATCGGTCTGGTGACGAAGCTCGACTTCCTTAAGGCGTTTCTTTTCGATACCGGTCATCTGGTCCCGCACTACAACGAAGTCATGACATTGACGGTGGCGAAGATCATGACAAAGGATGTGGTCCACGCTGAACCGGAAACGCCGCTGACCCGGGTGCTGGAACTCATGGTCAAGCTGAGAACAAGGGGCGTCCCCGTCCTCGATAAAGGTAAGCTTGTCGGCGTTGTATCGCGGACAGACCTGATGCATGCGCTCTCGACCGCCACAAAAGACGATGAGCCCTCTTGATTAAGGGATAAGCACGCCCGCGCTGGTCAACTTGCCGTCCCGCAACGCGGAAAGGTCCTCATTGGCTTCGGTCAGGGAAAAATCTGGACCGTCGATTTCACAGGCACCTGCGGTGCGAGCCAAAGGAATTCAGGCGCATCCTGTCTCGTAAGGTTTGCCACCGGGCGCAACACGCGCTCCCCCCACAAGATGCTGTAACGAAAAGACGGATATCCGACATATGGATCCCGCCGCAAACGACGATGCCGCCCTTCCTGACTGCCTTTAACGCGACAGGGACCAGCCCTCCCACAGGTACGAAGATGGTCGCTGCATCAAGGTCGGCAGGCGGCCTTTCTTATGGCCGGGAGCGATGGCTGGACGGCGTGGTGGCGGATCGCCGTCGACGACATGCAGGTCGGTGCGGCAAACCGCGCAGGCCCGCACTTTCAACAAAAGCTCTCCCGGCTTGGGCCGCGGAATTCGCAAATCTCCAACTCCAAAGGCTGGCGCGGCGCTTTCAAAACCATCGCCATCACGGCATGTCCCCCGCAAGAAAAGGCAGGCCGATCATACCATTGAAGATCTGCATGTAAGCGCTTGACTTCAATCAAGGTATTGTTTCCGGTGATCGACAATCTAGGCATGGGCCTTAGACCGAAGGAGCCGAGCGGTGACCATAGAACAGCAAACCGGATATTCAGATTATCCAGTCACTCAGGAGGCCCGTTTCAATCTCATCGGCGGCGGGATCGCCTCGCTCGCGGCAGCGGTTTTTCT